>NZ_JAKRGE010000004.1:0-256462 GCF_022347665.1 Tenacibaculum sp. Mcav3-52
CTCACCTCTTACCATTCCGAACAGAGAAGTTAAGCCCATTAGCGCCGATGGTACTGCCACAGGTGGGAGAGTAGGTCGTTGCCTTTCTTTATCAAACCTCAATCTTTTAAAGATTGAGGTTTTTTTTTGATCTTATTTTTAGGATTGCTGTATCTCGTAGTTTTTAATCCTTTGCCCGTTATTTTTATAATTATAAAAGAAGTAATTTTGCTTTAAAAGCAAGAATATGAATAAAGCAATTTATATCGCAGCGAGTGATGCAAACTCTGGAAAATCTATGCTAAGTTTGGGTTTGATGCAGCTGTTACTTCGTAAAAAACCTAAAGTAGGATACTTTAGACCTATAATTGATAATCCGATAGGTGATAAGAGAGATAATCACATAAACACAGTTATTAATTATTTCAATTTAAAAAGTGAGTATGAAGATTGTTATGCTTTTACACGCTCAGAGCTTATTAGAAAATTGAATGATGACAGAGAGGATGAAATAATTAATATAATCATTGAAAAGTATAAGAAACTAGAAGAAGAAAATGATTTTGTAATTATTGAAGGAACTGATTTTTCTGATCATGGAGCTGTAATAGAAATGGATTTAAATGTACTTATTGCCAAAAATATTGGAGCGCCTGTAATTATAGTTTCAGGAGGAGTGAATAAATCACTTGAGGACTTTATTCAGAGCTTACGATTAACTTATGATTCTTTTGTAAACAAAGATGTACAGGTTATTGCGGTTGTGGCAAACAAAGTACAAGAAAAGAATATTCAAACGATAGTACAAGAAGTAGGTGTAAATTTACCAAAGTCAGTTTCAATAAATGCCATTCCGATAGATCAAAAATTAAATAACCCAACAATTAAGGAGTTCTTAATGGAAATTGAAGGAAAAGTTCTATTTGGAGAAGGATTGCTAAATAATACTACAGGTGATATTAAAGTTGGAGCTATGCAACTATCTCATTTTTTGCATCATTTGACAGATGATAGCGTTGTGGTAACACCAGCAGATAGATCTGATATATTATTAGGTACCTTACAAGCCAATATTTCTAGTAATTATCCATCTATAGCTGGGATTATTCTTACAGGAGGAATGGAGTTAAATTCTTCAATCATTAAACTTATTGAAGGTCTAGAAAAAGTGGTGCCTATTCTTTGGGTTAAAGATGGAACATTTAGTATTGCTTCTAGACTAGGAGCTGTTCGTTCTCATATTTATGCCGAGAATATTGATAAAATAAAAATGTCTATCAATATGTTTGAAAAATATGTTGATGTTGCAAGCTTGAATGAAAAGTTAGTTAGTTATAAAGGATCAGAAGTGTTAACTCCAAGAATGTTTCAATATAACTTATTAAAAAAAGCTAAAGAAGTGCGTAAACACATTGTATTACCTGAAGGAAACGATGATAGGATTTTGATAGCCGCTTCTCAACTACAAAAAACAGATGTTGTTAAGTTAACAATATTAGGTAAAAAAGTAAATATAGAAGCTTCAGTTAAACGATTAAATATTCCTTTTGATTTCGATAAAACTGTAATTATTAATCCAATAGAATCTGAATACTTTTCAGATTTTTCCAATACGTTATATGAATTAAGGAAACACAAAGGATTAAGTCCTGCTATGGCAGAAGATTTGATGGCTGATGTTTCTTATTTCGGAACTATGATGGTATACAAAGGGTTAGCTGACGGAATGGTTTCTGGAGCAGCACATACTACTCAACATACTATAAAACCAGCTTTACAGTTTGTAAAAACAAAACCAGGATTTTCAGTAGTTTCATCAATTTTCTTTATGTGTTTGGAGGATAGAGTTTCAGTGTTTGGTGATTGTGCTATTAACCCAAATCCAACAGCAGAAGAATTAGCAGAAATAGCAATTTCTTCAGCAGATTCAAGTATTGCTTTTGGTATAGCCCCTAAAATAGCGATGTTATCATATTCATCAGGTGCTTCAGGTAAAGGTGAAGATGTAGATACTGTAAGAAGAGCTACTGAAATTGTGAAGGAAAAACGTCCAGACTTAAAAGTAGAAGGACCAATTCAGTATGATGCAGCAGTTGATCCTTCCGTAGGAAAAAAGAAATTACCAAATTCGGAAGTAGCGGGGCAAGCCAATGTGTTAATCTTTCCTGATTTGAATACAGGAAATAATACTTATAAGGCAGTACAGCGAGAAACAGGAGCTTTGGCTATTGGACCAATGTTGCAAGGGCTAAATAAGCCTGTAAATGATTTAAGTAGAGGTTGTACCGTTGATGATATTTTTAATACCGTAATTTTAACTGCAATTCAAGCACAAGAATAGCTTGTTTATTAATAAAAAATAGATGAAAGTTTTAGTCATAAATTCAGGAAGTTCCTCAATAAAATATCAATTATTTCAAATGCCTCAGCAAGAAGTACTTTGTTCAGGGTTGATAGAAAGAATTGGTTTAGAACTTGGAAAAGTTCACTATAAATCTAACAATATAAAAGTAGAAAAAGAAGTAATTATCGCAAACCATAAATCTGGTTTAGAAAAGGTTGTTGATTTATTATTGGATAAAAAAGTAGGAGTAATTTCTTCTACAGATGAAATTAAAGTTGTTGGGCACAGAGTAGTGCATGGCGGAAGTACTTTTACAAAAACGGCTATAGTAACTGAAGAGGTTAAAAAGAAAATAGAATCGTTATTTTCATTAGCACCTTTACACAATCCTGCAAACTTGGAAGGGATTAAGGTTTCTGAGTCTATTTTTAAAGATGCACAACAAGTAGCGGTTTTTGATACAGCATTTCACCAAACCATACCGGTTGAAGCGTATAAATACGCAATACCTACTAAATTATTAGAAGAGTATGGAATACGTTTGTACGGTTTTCATGGAACAAGTCATAAATATGTGTCAGAAAAAGCAAATGAGTATCTTCAAAAAAAACATTCAAAAATTATTACGATTCATTTAGGAAACGGATGTAGTATTACTGCGGTTGAAAATGGAAAAAGTATTGACCATAGTTTAGGTTTTAGTCCTGTAACAGGTTTAATTATGGGAACAAGATCTGGTGATATTGACCATTCTTTAATTTTTTATCTAACAAATAATCTGGGATATGATATTAATGATGTTAATAACATGTTGCAAAAAGAAAGTGGAATGTTGGGTTTAACAGGGTTTAGTGATTTACGAGATATTGAAGCTGCTGCTGCCAAGGGTAATAAAAACTGTCAATTAGCCTTGGAAATTAATGCTTATAGAATTAAAAAATATATAGGTTCGTATGTTGCGGTAATGAACGGTTTAGATGCAGTTGTTTTCACAGCAGGTATTGGAGAAAATTCTTATGTAATTAGAAAGTTAGCCTGTACTAATATGGAATATTTCGGAATTGAATTAGATGATGAAAAAAATGTTATTAGATCTAAACAAATAAGAGAGATAAATAAAGAAGCTTCAAAAGTAAAAGTGCTAGTAATTCCAACTAATGAAGAGTTAGAAATAGCAAAGCAAGCGTACGAATTATTATAATATGAATTATAACTACTCTTATTTAGTACGGTTTCAATATTTAGGGTTTCGTTTACACGGTTGGCAAAAACAACCTAATTTAAAAACAGTTCATTTTTTTGTTGACAAGACATTAAAGTTTGTGTGTAAAGGAATTCGATGTAAGTCGGTAGGGGTTGGGAGAACGGATGCAAAAGTTTCATCGACTGACTATTGTTTTCAGTTGTTTATTGATGAAAAATTAGACGAATCTTTTTTTATTGAAGATTTTAATCGCAATTCACCTTCTGATATTCGAGTATTAGTTATAGAGCAACTTCACGATGAAGAGTTCAATATTATTCAACATCCAAAAATTAAAGAGTATCGTTATTACTTTTCTTTTGGAGAGAAAAATCATCCCTATTGCGCCCCTTTTTTAACGGGGTATTTAGATGAATTAGATGTTGAGTTAATGAAAGAAGGTGCACGATTGTTTGAAGGTTTTCATAATTTTAAACATTATTGTACCAAACCATCAGCAGAAACCAAAGTAGCGCGTAGTATTGATGTATGTAAAATAGAAGAAAATACGGAATTATCCGCTTCTTTTTTCCCAGAGAAAAGTTTTGTGTTGGTTATTAGAGGGAGTGGGTTTTTACGGAATCAAATTCGTCTAATCATGGGAGCTTTAGCTGAATTAGGAAAAGGAAATTATGATTTGGAGTTCATCAAAAAAAGTTTGAGTCCTGAAAATAGTGATATAGACTTTATGAAAACCATCGCACCAGCTTCTGGACTACATTTACATAAAGTAGAATTTAAAAAAGAGTAAGCGGTAAATTTTATTCGGTGTCTTTTTTGGACGCTATTTTCAATAAATACGCACTTCCTAATTTTGATTCCCTAGTTTTAGGATTCAAAAATTTTAAGTTAAGTCTTGTTACTCTAAAATGATCAACTCTGTGTTTCTCCTTTATAATAAACCCTTCTTTTTTTATTTTTTCAAGAGAAATATTTCTAATAACAATCCAAACATCATCGTCTATATTTTTTAATTCTTCTTTTGTAATGTGAGGAGTATTTCTCTGCGTATAAAAATCTAAAGGCCAAGAATAATCATTCTCATAAAAAAAGATATCCTTTACATTAATGGTGTTATTTTGATTAACAATGTTTGCTAGTTTAATTCCACCTTGATATTGTAATAATTCAGGGTAGAAGTAAGAGTTAAGTACTACATTTATAAATACCATTAGCAATACTGAGTTGACAACAATTTTTTTACTAAAATCTTCTTTTTGAATTACGTTAATGAGTACTATTAATAATAGAATGGCACTAAACACTATAATTAAAATAGAAGGAGTGTTAAAAGTGCAACATAAAATTAAAATAACTGCAATAGTTAACACTAAAACCATAAAATAAATAACACCTAAGAATATTTTCAGTGTTTTTTGTTGATTGTCCTTTTGAAGATTGTATAAAACTCCTGCTGTAAAAACAGCTAATAAAGCTAATAATGGATTTAAATAATGTGGTAATTTAAATTTTGAAAAACTAATAATAAATAAGGTAATTAATACTCCACCTATAGTTAATAATTCTATACCTTGTACAGGTTTAAATTTGTTTACAATTAACTTTTTTATTTGATAATATAAGCCATAGTACATTAAGAAAGCCCAAGGTAAAAAAGTCCAAAGTAGAGAATGAAAAAAGAAAAAGTAATCAGGACTGTTTTGCTTGAAACCAGTAGCTGTTATTCTCTCAACATTCTGACTCCATAGAATAAAATTCACACCATCCATTCCAAACTGAACATAGTAAGCATATACTACAGGTGTAATAGAAAGGAAAAAAGAAACCAAACCTATAAGAACTTTATAAGAGAATATTGTATTAAATTTTCTAGTATAAAGGATGTGTGAAACTGTGGCAAAACAAATAATACCAACTCCATAAAATCCTTTAGTAGAAAAGGAGATTCCCATACCAATAGCTCCTAAAATAATAGGAACTAGTTTTCTTGTTGAAACATATTCAAACAATTGCCAAATAGCAAAAATAGTTACTCCAGTTAAGACAGCATCAGTACGAACATCGTGGTTAGCTAAAATGATAGATTGACTAGTTAAGAAGATCAGAGAACCAAAGTGAGCAACACTTTTACTATATAACTTTCCTGTTAATTGATAAATAGAATAGGCTCCTAAAATAGTAAATAATAAAGCTGGAATTCGATAAGCCCATTCGTGTAAACCAAATAGTTTAAATGAAATGGCAGATAACCAAAAATGCATATGTGGTTTATCTAAATAAGGATTAGGACCTTTTAGAAGTTCAAAAAAGTTGTCACTTAAATACATGCGCATAGCCATAGTGGCATGTTGTGCAGAATCATTAGCCATTAAAGGAATAAATAATCCTATAACATAAACGATTGCCACTAAAAAATAGAGGTATTTAATGTTTTTTTGCTGGTAAAAAAAGTCCATAAACTATTTATTTATTGAAACAGTTGTTAACCGTACCTTATTTATAATAAAAGCCAATCCTATTAAAGAAATTAAAGCCGTAATAATATTAAATGAAAGTCCAATACTTGTAGCTATTGTTTCTTGGGTATTTAAAAAAGTTGAGGCTTTTAAAAAGATATACTCTCTTGCTCCAAATCCTGCAAAAGAAACTACTGAAAGTACTGATGAAATTAGAAAAACAAAGCAGTAACTAATAATTCCAACTACTTTTAACTGAAAGGCTTTGATAATGCAAACAATAACGCCAACTTGTAATAATTGAATAACTAATGAATAACCAAAACTATAGTTATAATAAGTATTACTGTTTTTAAAAACTCTTATCATAATAAGCTTTGCAATAAAAAAAGAAGCTAAAGCAATAACGATACTTACTAAGAATAATAATGAGTTAGAAAAAAACAAATACCCTCCCATTAAAATTAATAGAGAAAAAATTGCTAATAAACCAATAAGTCTATCAACAAATACACATTTAGTTAACTGTTTTGGTTTCCAACCAAATTGCTTACTCAATATGTATACTTTGTATGCATCCCCACCCACACCTCCAGGTATAAAGAAGTTATAAAACATTCCAACAAAATACAACTTTAAATTGCTAACTTGACTTAGATGAAATTGATTTTGATGAAAAATATAATTTAACCGTAAGGATGAAATAAACTGTGAAGCCATAAATAATAAAATTGCCAATGCTAAATAAAAAGGATTGGATGTTTCATATAATTTGATGACTTGATTAAAGTCAATTTTTGTAAATACCAAGTATAAGAGTAAGATACTTACTCCTATTTTGGCTAGAGTTTTAACAATTTTGTTATTCACTTACATGAATTTTTCTAATAGTATAAGGGCGCTTTTTTTGCGACTCGTAATAAGTTCTCATTAATAAGTCAGTAATAATCCCTACAGTAAAAAATTGCAAGCTAATAATAACGAGCATAACACCAACAATTAATAAAGGTCTGCCCCAAATATCTTGTCCCAATAATTTTAATACTAGTAAGTAGAAATTAATAGCCAGTCCAAAGAACATAAAAAACAAACCAAAATTACCAAAAAGATGTACAGGACGCTGCATGTATTTTCTTTGGAAAATAATTAAAATGATATCATTGATAACTTTTACAGTTCTTCCTAATCCATATTTAGATTGTCCATGGATTCTCGGATGATGTTTTACAGGAACCTGAGTAATTTTTGCTCCGTTTAAGTGAGCTAAAAGATTGATAAATCGGTGCATTTCACCGTACAAGTTTAAATCTTTAGCTATTTCTTTTTTAAATACTTTTATCGCACATCCTTGATCTTTTAAATCTAAACGAGTAGCTCTTCTAATTAAAAAATTTGCAATTTTAGAAGGAATTGTGCGAATAAAAGAGTCTTTTCTTTTTGCTCTAATTCCTGTAACTACATCCCAATCTTCAGATTCAGCTTTTTCAATCATATGAGGGATATCTGATGGGTCGTTTTGCATATCTCCATCAAGAGTAACGATGTAATCACCTTTTGCTTGGTCAAAACCAGCAGCTAAGGCTAAACTTTGTCCATAATTTTTGCGTAACTCAACCAAAACAACTCGAGGGTTGTTCATGTTAACAACATTTTTCTTTGTGTTATCGGTTGAAAAATCGTCAATGTAAATGATTTCATAGTCAAATCCTTTTAAACTATCATCAATCTGTTTAGTTAAAGGAACTACATTGTCTTCTTCATTGTAAACAGGAACAATTACAGATATAAATCCGTAGGATTTTTTATTTGACATAGGTGGTTATTTATTGGGCAAAGTTACTACAAAGAATTTAAAAAAAGTAAAAGCTCATTTTTTAAATGAGCTTTTACTTAAATATAATATCGAAGAGAAAAACTAATCTCTAATTAAACTTCTTGAGATTACAATTTTCTGAATTTCTGAAGTTCCTTCATAAATTTGAGTAATTTTAGCATCACGCATTAAACGCTCTACATGGTATTCTTTTACGAAACCATTACCTCCATGAATTTGAACAGCTTCAACAGTTTGTTCCATTGCTACTTTAGAAGCATATAATTTTGCCATAGCACCTTCACGATCATAGTTTTCACCAGCATCTTTTTTGCAAGCAGCAGCCATTACTAAGTGACGAGCCGCAGCAATTTCTGTATACATGTCAGCTAATTTGAATGCAATAGCTTGGTGGTTACAAATTTCAGTACCAAAAGCTTTACGATCTTTAGAGTATTTTAACGCTAATTCATAAGCTCCTGAAGCAATACCTAATGCTTGAGCAGCAATACCAATACGTCCACCAGATAAAGTTTTCATGGCAAATTTAAAACCGAATCCGTCTTCACCAATACGGTTTTCTTTAGGAACTTTTACATCGTTAAATTGTAACGTGTGTGTGTCAGAACCACGGATACCTAATTTATCTTCTTTAGGACCAATGTGGAAACCTTCCATACCTTTTTCAATAATAAAAGCATTGATTCCTCTATGACCTTTAGCTCTATCTGTTTGAGCAATTACTAAATAAGTATCAGCACGTCCACCATTAGTAATCCAGTTTTTAGTACCATTTAATAGGTAGTAATCACCTTTGTCTTCAGCAGTAGTTGCTTGTGAAGTGGCATCAGAGCCAGCTTCTGGTTCGCTTAAACAAAACGCACCTATTTGCTCACCAGTAGCTAATTTTGTTAAATATTTTTGTTTTTGTTCTTCAGTACCATAAGCTTCTAAACCATAACATACTAATGAATTGTTTACAGAAACCATTACTGAAGCTGAAGCATCAATTTTTGATAATTCTTCCATAATTAATACGTAAGAAACAGCATCCATTCCACTTCCTCCATATTTAGGATCTACCATTACTCCCATAAATCCTAACTCACCCATTTTGCGAACTAGTTCATTAGGAAACTCTTGTTTTTCATCTCTTTCTATAACTCCTGGCAATAATTCGGTTTGAGCAAAATCACGTGCAGCATCACGAATCATTAAATGCTCTTCTGTAAGGTTAAAATCCATTATCTATTTTATATTTTGTTAAATTCGTAAAAAATGTGTTCAAAGATACTTTTTTAATAGCAATTTTTCAATAGACTTGTTATTTTTACTTTATGCAAGACAACTATATTTATTGTATTGGATTAATGTCAGGAACTTCTTTAGATGGAATAGATTTGGCATATATAAAAATGCATGAAAATTTATACGAAGATTTTAGAATTATACAAGCAGAGACAGTATCATATTCTAATGAATGGAAGAAAAAACTGCAAGAAGCTATAAATTACGATGAGAAAGATTTACAAATTTTAGATGTTGATTATGGTGAATTTTTGGGGAGTATATTGAATAACTTTATAAGAGAACACCGTATTTCTAAATTAAATTTTATAGCGTCTCACGGGCATACAGTTTTGCATCAACCAGAAAACGGAATTACCTTACAAATAGGAAATGGACAAGTCATAGCAAATGTTACTCAGCAAAAAGTAGTATGTGATTTTAGAACTCAAGATGTAGCGTTAGGTGGACAAGGAGCTCCTTTAGTACCTATTGGAGATAGACTATTATTTACTGATTATGATTACTGTTTAAACTTAGGAGGTTTTGCTAATATCTCTTATGAAGAAAATAAACAAAGAATAGCTTTTGATATTTGTCCTGTGAATATTGTACTGAACCATTACACACTTAAAATAGACTTAGAGTATGATAATGAAGGGGAAATAGCCTCAGAAGGGAAAATTAATATGGGATTATTAAGACGATTGAACGAGCTTTCCTTTTATCAAGAGCTTCCTCCGAAATCTCTAGGATTAGAATGGGTACAATCAACTATTTTTCCTTTAATAGATAAAGAGGAAGCAGATATATCGACTATTCTAAGAACTTTTGTAGAACATGTAGCGATGCAAATAGGTAATGTTGTTAAAAAAGAGGCTACTATTTTAGTAACAGGAGGAGGAGCGTTCAATACGTTTTTAATGAAGAGAATAGGATTTTTTGCACAGACAAAAATAAAACAAGTAAGTACAGAACTCATTGATTACAAAGAAGCTTTGATTTTTGCGTTGTTAGGAGTGCTAAAGACCCAAAACAAAGTAAACTGTTTACAGTCAGTTACTGGGGCAAAGAAGGATCATTCTTCAGGTAATATTTTTTATCCGCAGAAATAATTTAAAGTATTTGAGTAATGTAGTTTTTTATGATAAATTTGTTCGGTAACAACTACACACTAAAACCTATAGTATAATGAATCAACTTTAGCTTCCCCACAGGGGAATAATTACAGCGAATTTTTTGAATATGAAAAAGAAACAAGTAAAGTTGAAAATCATCTATTATAACATTAAACAATGAAAGAATTATTAAAGCAATACGAAGAAAAGCAACCAGAAATAGTATTTAATTGGAAAGACCCTGAAACAGAAGCAGAAGGTTGGACAGTTATTAATTCATTAAGAGGAGGTGCTGCTGGTGGTGGTACACGTATGCGTAAAGGATTAGATAAATACGAAGTAATGTCACTTGCTAAAACTATGGAAGTGAAATTTACGGTATCGGGTCCAGCAATTGGAGGAGCAAAATCAGGGATTAATTTCGATCCGCACGATCCTCGTAAAAAAGGAGTTTTAGAGCGTTGGTATAAAGCTGTTGCTCCATTATTAAAAAACTATTATGGAACAGGAGGAGACTTAAATGTTGATGAAATTCATGAAGTAATTCCGATTACGGAAGATAGTGGAGTTTGGCATCCGCAAGAGGGGGTTTTTAATGGACATTTCAAGCCTACCGAAGCAGATAAAATTAATCGTATTGGTCAGTTACGTCATGGAGTTATTAAAGTGTTAGAAGATGAAAATTTATCACCAAGTGTAGCTAGAAAATATACAGTAGCCGACATGATTACTGGGTATGGAGTTGCGGAAGCAGTTCGTCATTACTACGATATTTATGGAGGAACAGTAGAAGGAAAGCGTGCTGTAGTACAAGGTTTTGGTAATGTAGGTTCAGCAGCAGCTTATTATTTAGCACAAATGGGAGCTAAAGTAGTAGGAATTATTGATCGTGTTGGAGGAGTTATTAATGAAGAAGGATTCTCTTTTGAAGAAATTCAAGAAATGTTCTTAAATAAAGATGGGAATACGTTAGTTTCAGAAAATATGATTCCTTTTGAAGAAATTAACGAACGTATCTGGAACTTACCATGTGAAGTTTTCGCACCATGTGCAGCATCAAGATTAGTTACTCAAGAGCAAATTAATAGTATGATAAATTCAGGATTAGAAGTTATTTCTTGTGGAGCAAATGTTCCGTTTGCAGATAAAGAAATTTTCTTTGGATCTATAATGGAAGATACTGATAAAAAAGTGAGTTTGATTCCAGACTTTATTTCAAACTGTGGTATGGCAAGAGTATTTGCATACTTTATGGAGCGAAGAGTAGAAATGACAGATCAAGCTATTTTTGAAGATACATCAAATACTATTAAAAAAGCTTTACAAAGAACACATGCTAAAAGTGCTGCAAAAACTCAAATAAGTGAAACAGCTTTTGAAATAGCATTAAAAGAACTGGTATAAAGTTCTTTTTTATGACTTCAGAAATGCTGTTATTAAGTAATTAAGCATAATAAAAGTAAAAGTCTTCCTTCATCGTTAAAAGTAGGGAAGACTTTTTACATCAAACAATTTTAAATAAAAGAAATCGTTAGTTAAATAGCGAAAACATAATATAAATTCTAATTTAGTATTCATGCTATTATTTCAAGAAACTCAGGAGTTGGTAGAAGAAGTACCTCAAGAAAAAACCTTATCAATCTATAATTTAATTATGGATGGAGGTGTAGGCGGTCAAATCATTATCGCTTTGTTATTCGTGTTATTAGCCGTAGCTCTTTATATTTATTTTGAACGTTTTTTTGCTATTAAAGAAGCATCAAAAGTTGATGTTAATTTTATGGATCAAATTAGAGATCATGTAACGAACGGAAGAATAGATAGTGCTAAATCACTTTGTGATAATACAGTAACACCAACAGCCAGATTAATAGGAAAAGGGATTTCTAGAATAGGAAAACCTTTAGAAGATATTAATACCGCAATAGAAAATGCAGGAAAACTAGAGGTTTATAAGCTAGAAAGAAATGTATCAGTATTAGCAACAATAGCAGGAGCTGCTCCAATGATAGGTTTTTTAGGAACTGTAATTGGAATGATTGTTGCAATTCATGAAATAGCAAATTCAGGAGGACAAATAGATATTAAAATGTTATCAGATGGCTTATATACAGCAATGACAACGACAGTTGCTGGGTTAATTGTAGGGATTATAGCATATATAGCTTATAACCATTTAGTAGTTCGTACCGATAAGGTTGTTTATCAAATGGAAGCAAAATCTGTTGAGTTTTTAGATTTATTAAACGAGCCAGTATAATGAATTTACGAGGAAGAAATAAAGTCAATCCAAACTTCAATATGTCATCAATGACTGATATTGTTTTTTTGTTATTGATATTTTTTATGTTAACATCTACACTTGTTACAGTAAGTGCCATTGATGTGTTGTTGCCTAAAGCTGGAGGTAAAACCGAAAATAATACATCAGTAGCAGTAACCATAACTAATGATGCGTTGTTTTACATAGATAAAACAAAAGTTAGTAACGTAAATTTAGAAAGAGAGTTGTTAACCAAGGTAGGTGTAGATAAAAAGAAAACAGTGGTTATTCGTGGTGATCAAAATGTGCAGTATAAAAATGTAATGCATGTGATTGATATTGCGAATAGAAACAAGTTAAAAATGATTTTAGCTGTTAAAGGTAAATAAATGACAGTTTTAGATACACAACATAAACGTAAATCAGCTGTTATTACAGCAATTATTCTGATATTATTTGTTATTGGAATATTCAATTACGGAATGAAATATCTCGATCCACCTATTGAATATGGTCTAGCGATTAATTTTGGTACCTCTGAAGTAGGAAGTGGAGAGCCTGTTGAAAAAACTAAAGCACAAGTAACACCACAACTAGAAGAGGTTGTTGAAGAGCAAGTAGAAGAAATCCCAGAGGAAACAATAAAAGAAGAAATTATTACAAATGATACTGCTGAAGAAGTTCCAGTGGTTGAAAAAAAGGTTGAAAAGAAAGAAGCTGTAAAAGAAACTCCTAAAGAAGAAAAGCCTAAAGAAAAACCGAAGCCTAAGCCATCAAAAGAAACAACTGATGCGTTAAATAGTTTATTAAACGGAACTTCAAAAAATGGTGCAAATTCTGGTGAAGGAGATGATAAACAATCGGGAGTTAAAGGAAATGAAAATGGAGACCCAAATTCAGATAAATATTACGGGAATTCAGGAAGTGGTTCAGGAGGTAATTATAACCTAGCAGGAAGAAAAGCTTTGTCAAAGCCTATTCAAAAACCAGACTGTCAAGAAGAGGGTACGGTAGTGGTAAGTATTGAGGTTGATCGAAATGGAAAAGTAACTAAAGCAACTCCAGGAGCTAGAGGGACTACAAATTCAGCATCATGTTTATACGATGCGGCAAAAAAAGCAGCATTAAAAACAAAATGGAATGCAGACGGAAATGCACCATCAAAACAACGAGGAACAATCATCTACAAGTTTTCTCTTTCAAAGTAAATATACCTATTTTTTACACTAAGATATAAAGATGACTTATCAACAAGTATTAGATTGGATGTTTGCCCAGTTACCAATGTATCAACGTCAGGGGCAAACAGCATTTAAGAAGGATTTAACCAATATCATAGCATTGTGTGATGAACTAGATAATCCCCATAAAGAGTTTAAAGCTATTCATGTAGGAGGAACGAATGGAAAGGGATCTACTAGTCATATGATTGCTTCGATATTACAAGAAGCAGGTTATAAAGTAGGCTTGTATACTTCTCCACATTTAAAAAATTTCACAGAGCGTATCCGAACCAATGGAAAAGAAATTTCAAGAGATTCTGTGGTTAAGTTTATAGAAAAGAATAAGGTCTTTTTAGAAAAACAAGGGTTATCTTTTTTTGAAATGACGGTAGGAATGGCATTTGAAGAATTTGCGAATCAAAAAGTAGATGTTGCTGTTATTGAAGTAGGTTTGGGAGGGAGATTAGATTCAACAAATATAATTGCACCAGAAGTTTCAGTAATTACTAATATCGGATTAGATCATACACAGTTTTTAGGAGAAACTTTACCAGAAATAGCTTTTGAAAAGGCAGGGATAATTAAAAATAATGTTCCAGTTGTCATAGGTGAACGTCAAAAAGATACAGAAAATGTTTTTATTGCTAAAGCGGAAGAATGTAATGCCCCAATTGTTTTTGCTTCGGATGAAGAGCAACATTATACAACTGATTTATTAGGTGATTATCAAAAGAACAATGTAGTAACAGTGGTAACTGCCATTGAGCAATTAAAAGATTTTATAATTACAGAAGAAAATATTAAAAAAGGATTATTGAATGTGGTAAAAAACACTAATTTAAAAGGACGCTGGCAGGTGTTGCAGGAATATCCAAAAGTAATTTGTGATACAGCACATAACAAAGAAGGATTGTTTTATACATTGAAACAATTAAAAAAAGAAAATTATAAGCAATTGCATATTGTTTTGGGAGTAGTTTCCGATAAGAATCTGAGTGAAATTTTACCAATGTTTCCTGAAAAAGCAAAATATTATTTCTGTAAACCAAATATTCCTCGCGGGTTGCCAGTAGATAAATTAAAAAAGCAAGCAAGTGAGTTTGGATTGATGGGAGAGGTGTTTTGTTCTGTAAGTCAGTCACTTGAAAAAGCAAAAGTAAATGCATCTAAAGAAGATATGATTTACGTGGGAGGGAGCACATTTGTGGTAGCAGAAATTTTATAGAAAAAAATGTAAAAAAGTTATTGTTAATCTCTAAAACTGTTATATATTTGCACCCGCAATTGACAAGTAAGGGCGCGTAGCTCAGTTGGTTCAGAGCACTTGGTTTACACCCAAGGGGTCAGGGGTTCGAATCCCTTCGCGCCCACAACTCTTACAAAAGTTTAATTGCAAACGGGCGCGTAGCTCAGTTGGTTCAGAGCACTTGGTTTACACCCAAGGGGTCAGGGGTTCGAATCCCTTCGCGCCCACTGAAAGTCTCATCTTTTTAGGTGAGACTTTTTTATTTTATAATCATCTCATTCATGCAATTTTTTGTAGTTTTGTGAACTTGAACAATCTTTAAAGAGACCACGTAGTGAATAAGAAAATAGCAATAATTGGGTTAGGGTATGTAGGATTGCCATTATCAAGGTTGTTTGCGATGAAGTATTCTGTGGTTGGGTTCGATATAAATAAAACAAGAGTAGAAGAACTTAATAAAAGTATTGATGTTACCAAGGAAGTAGATTCAGAAGAACTGTTGTCTATAATACTAAGTGAAAAAACAGAAGAGAAAGGTTTGTTTTGTATATCACAAGTTAACACGATGTTAAAGACTGTACCGTTTTTATAGTGATGGTTTCTACATATATAGATAAAGAGAATAGAACAGCATTGATACTGTTGATGAATACAAGTAAAACTGTAGGAAGAGTTTTGAAGAAAAAAATCAGTAGTTTATGATGTCAAAGAGAGATCTAAAAAAAAAGTAGATAAAAGTTTATAGTGAAGAATTTTGCACTCATTGGAGCAGCTGGTTACATAGCTCCACGACATTTAAAAGCCATCAAGGATACTAATAATCTGTTGATTGCTGCATTAGATAAAAATGATAGTGTAGGAATTATTGATAGTTATTTTCCACAAGCAGATTTTTTTGTAGAGTTTGAACGGTTTGATCGTCACGTAGAAAAACTGAAAAGACAGCAAAGTATTCAGTTAGATTATGTGAGTATATGTACCCCAAACTATTTACATGATTCTCATATACGTATGGCATTACGTAGAGGGGCAGATGCTATTTGTGAAAAACCCTTAGTGTTGAATCCATGGAACGTAGATGCTTTAGAAGCAATTGAAAAAGAAACGGGAAATAAAATAAATACAATACTTCAGTTACGATTACATCCTAGTATTATAGCACTGAAAAATAAAATTGAAATAGAGAAAAGGGAAGGAAAGTATGATATAGATTTAACTTATATAACCTCACGAGGAAATTGGTATGATATTTCTTGGAAAGGGGACGAAAGTAAATCAGGAGGGATTGCAACAAACATTGGAGTTCACTTTTTTGATATGCTTTCATGGATTTTTGGAAATATACAAGAAAATAAAGTACATCTCAGAGAAAAACACAAAGCTTCAGGTTATTTAGAATTTGAAAAAGCACGTGTGCGTTGGTTTTTATCAATTGATGAAACCACTTTGCCAAAGCAAGTTCGAGAAAAGGGGCAGCGCACATATCGATCTATAACTGTGAACGGAGAAGGAATTGAATTTAGTTCAGGTTTTACAGATCTTCATACTATAAGCTATCAAGAGATATTAAAAGGAAATGGGTTTGGGTTACAAGAAGCAAGACAATCAATTGAGATGGTCCATGATATCCGTAATTCTAAATTAATAAATACAGGAGAGAAGCATTATCTTTTGTAATATATATATATTTGTACAAAAAAATAAAAAGAAATGAAGCTGTCTGTCATAGGAACAGGATATGTAGGATTAGTATCGGGAACATGTTTCTCAGAGATGGGGAACAAGGTGATTTGTGTTGATATTGATCAAGAAAAAATAAATAAGCTTCATCAAGGAATTATTCCCATTTATGAACCAGGCTTAGAAAAAATGGTATTGAAAAATGTAGAAAAGGAGAATTTATTCTTTACTACTAAATTAGAAGAAGCGATTAATGAATCTGAAATAGTTTTTATAGCAGTTGGAACTCCAATGGGAGAAGACGGATCAGCAGATTTACAATATGTATTGGCTGTAGCTAAAGAGATAGGTCAGAAGATGAATAACAGATTGATTGTTGTGGATAAATCTACTGTACCTGTAGGAACAGCAGATAAAGTAAAAGCTACGATTCAAGCAGAATTAGATAAAAGAAACGCAACGCTTGAATTCGATGTAGTGTCTAATCCTGAGTTTTTAAAAGAGGGGGATGCTATCAATGATTTTATGAAACCTGATAGAGTGGTAATAGGAGCAGAATCTGATTATGCTTTTGATAAAATGCGTCAACTGTATACACCTTTTACTATGTCGCATGAACGTTTTATTGCTATGGATGTTCGCTCAGCAGAAATGACAAAATATGCAGCAAATGCAATGTTGGCAACAAAGATATCCTTCATGAATGAAATGGCAAATATCTGTGAGCGAGTTGGAGCTGACGTAAATAATGTTCGAGCAGGAATTGGTTCAGACTCAAGAATTGGTTATAGTTTTATTTACCCTGGTGCAGGATATGGAGGTTCTTGCTTTCCAAAAGATGTAAAGGCTTTAAAGAAAATAGCTGAAGAAAATGGATATGAAGCAAAACTGATTACGTCAGTAGAGGAAGTAAACAATCGTCAGAAATTTGTGATAGCTGATAAAATCATCAATAAATTTGGAGAAGATTTATCAGGAAAAACTTTTGGTCTCTGGGGGTTGGCATTTAAGCCAGGAACGGATGATATGCGTGAAGCACCAGCAATTTATGTGGTAAAAGAACTAGTAAAGAGAGGGGCTAAAGTACAAGCATATGATCCTAAGGCCATGGAAGAGGCACAGCACTTTTATTTAAAAGATGTAGAGAATATTGACTATAAAAATGCAAAGTACGAGGTGCTAGATAATGCAGATGCGTTGATTTTATTGACAGAATGGAAAGAGTTCCGTTCACCAGATTTCTCTGAGATTGAAAAACAACTGAAAGCTCCAGTTATTTTTGATGGAAGAAATCAATATACTACCTATGGATTGGAAGAAAAAGGATTTGAATATTATCAAATAGGGAAAAACTAATGAAAATTTTAGTTACAGGAGCAGCAGGCTTTATTGGATTTCATCTAAGTCAAAAACTATTAGAGTTAGGGCACACAGTTGTAGGAATAGATAATATCAACGATTATTATGATGTCAATTTAAAGTATGCTCGATTAAAAGAGTTAGGAGTTGAAAGAAAAAGCGCTGAGGTATACTACAAAGAAATAACTAGTAGTACTAGTGAAAAATTTAAGTTTATCAGACTAAACTTAGAAGATAAAAAAGAATTATTTCAGTTATTTACTACAGAAAGCTTTGATGTTGTATGTAATTTAGCAGCACAAGCAGGTGTTCGCTATAGTATTGAAAACCCTAATGCATATATTCAAAGTAACATTGTTGGTTTCTTAAATATTTTAGAATCTTGTAGGCATCATGAGATTAAACATTTAGTGTATGCAAGTAGTTCAAGTGTTTATGGAATGAATAAAAAGGTACCTTTTTCAGAAGAAGATATAGTCGATAACCCTGTGAGTTTGTATGCTGCAACAAAAAAGAGTAACGAATTGATGGCACATACCTACAGTCATTTATATAAAATACCAACAACAGGATTACGTTTTTTTACGGTATACGGGCCTTGGGGAAGACCTGATATGGCACCGATACTATTTGCCGATGCCATTTCAAATGATCGACCAATTAAAGTGTTCAACAATGGTGATATGGAGCGTGATTTTACCTATGTAGATGATATAGTAGAAGGAGTGAAAAGAGTAATAGAGAAGCCTGTTGAAGAAAGAGACTTGTATAAAGTTTATAACATAGGAAATAATGATTCAGTAAAATTGTTAGAATTTATTACTCAGATTGAAACGAGTATAGGAAAAGAAGCTGTTAAAGAAATGTTACCTATGCAAATGGGGGATGTGAAAAAAACTTGGGCAAATGTTGATGGATTAATTAAAGATTATAATTACAGTCCTAATACAAGTTTAAGTAAAGGAATAAAAGAGTTTATTAATTGGTTTAAAGTTTTTTACATTGGAAGTTAAAATGTTATTTAAGAGAATTCTGCTACAAATATTTCTAGCTACTTTTTTGGTGTTAGCTAGTGCTGAGGGACAAGCCCAAAATATTCAGAATCAAATGAGTCAAATAGAAGTTGATGATTTATCTGATGAACAAGTAGCTAAGTACTGGGAAAAAATAAAAGAAGAAGGATATACTCTAGATCAGGCTTTAGCAATAGCAAAAACAAGAGGAATGTCCGAATTACAAGCTCAAAAGCTTAGAGCAAGAATAGAGACGCTTAAAAGTAAACCATTAAATAAAAAAGAGGAAAATGAAGAAGAACTACAAGAAGAAGTAGATAGTACTCAACTTCTTTTTGGGTTAACAGGAGAAGAAGAAAAAAAGGAAGAAAAAAAAGAAGAACTCTTCGGATATGACTTTTTTAATAATCCAAATATTTCGTTTACACCAAATTTAAATATAGCTACACCAGAGAATTATATAATAGGAGCGGGAGATGTAGTTTCAATTGATCTTTGGGGTGCTGCAGAGGTAAATTATGAGAAAAAAGTAAACAAACAAGGAGCAATAAATGTAGAAGGTGTTGGTTATATTCAATTAATAGGATTACCAGTTAGTGCTGCAAAATCTAAAATAAAAAATTACCTAAAAAGAATCTATGCAGGAATAGGAGCTTCTTCAAGTAGTTATAATAAAGTAAATATAGCTGTTTCTATAAAAGAAGTAAGAAATGTTCAAGTGAATATCGTAGGAGAAGTGAAGGTCCCAGGGTCATATTCAATTAGTGCTTTATCCACAGTATTAAATGCTTTATATGCAGCAGGAGGGCCAACAAAGAATGGTACTTTCAGAAGGATCCAGCTTTTTAGGAGAGGAGTGAAGGAAGCTGATTTTGATTTTTATCAGTTTTTAGTAAATGGTTCAGAAGAAGGAAACATAACGGTTCAAGATCAGGATGTTATAATAGTAAAACCTTATGAAAGTAAAATTACTATTGAAGGAGCCGTTAAAAGACCAGGTGTTTTTGAGATGAAAACTGAAGAAAGTGTAAAAGACTTATTAAATTATTGTAGTGGTTTCACCTCAAATGCATATAGACAAAAAGTTGTTATAGAGAGAATTAAAGGGGTTCAAAAAGAGATTGTAGAGGTTTCAAAAGATAATTTTGATTTAGTTAAAATAAAAGACGGAGATTATATCAAAGTAAATGAAATAGTAGACGAGTTTTTGAATAGAGTTAGTATTGGTGGGGCTGTTTTTCAGCCTGGTAACTACGAATATAAAGAAGGAATGACTGCTTCTAACTTGTTACTAAAAGCTGAAGGGGTAACCAAAGAAGCCTTTTTAGATAGAGGTATTATTGTAAGAACACATGATAAGAGTGATAAGGAAACGCTATCTTTCTCTCCAAGAAAGGCAATGGAAAATAAAGAACATATACTCTTAAAAGAAAGTGATAGTATTTACATTTTCACGAAAGAAGAATTGAAAGAAAAAGAGTTCATCACAATTAACGGAGCAGTGAATAAAGAAGGGGAATTTGATTACATGAAAGGAATGCGTGTTGAGGATTTAATAGTATTAGCGGGAGGATTGAAAGATGGAGCGGATGCAAGCATGATTGATGTATCTAGAAGACTGAAAGATGGAAGTTTTGAAACGGTTAGTGAAAATTTTGATTTAAGTGCAAGTAAAAATCTAGGTACTGATCATTTAGATAATTTTGTACTAAAACCGTTTGATATTGTTTCTGTAAGATATTTAAAAGGATATACTGAACAAAAAAGAGTAACTATTACTGGAGAAGTTAATTTTGAAGGAGAATACTCAATTGGCCAAAAAAATCAAAGAATTTCTGATTTAATAGAACAAGCTGGAGGTTTAACAAAATATGCTTATGAAGAAGGAGCCTTTTTAACTAGAAAGAACAATGAAGAGGAAGATGAAAAACAGTCAGTTTTTATAGCTGATTTTGCACAAAGAGATTCGTTAGCTAGCAATGTTGAAGAACGTATACAGAAGAAAAAAGATTTTAAAATAGGAATAGAGTTACAAAAAATATTAGCTTCAGGAGGAAAAAAGTCAAAATATGATATAATTTTAGAAGAAGGAGATGAGTTATTTATTCCTTCTGAAAGACAAACCGTAAAGGTTGAAGGAGAGGTATTGTCACCATCATTGGTAAGATATGAAAAAGGGAAATCATTTAAACATTATATTGAAAACTCTGGAGGTTTTTCAGAAAGTGCAAAAAAGAGCAGAGCATATATAGTGTATGCAAATGGAGATATTAGAACAACAAAAAAGTTTTTGTTCTTTAAATCATATCCAGATGTAAAACCAGGCGCAGTTATTTTAGTCCCTAAAAAGCCTGAGGTAACAAATAAAGTTACAACCCAACAAGTAATAGCTATAACTACAGGGTTGGCAACCTTAGGAGTTTTGGTAAAAACGTTGACAGAGAAATAAAAAATAAAAAATATGAAGCAAATAATAGGGATAATCGGTTTAGGATATGTAGGGTTACCACTAGCCAGACTTTTTGCTACTAAATATAAAGTAGTAGGTTTTGATATAAATACGATTAGAGTTGATGAATTAAAGAGAGGAATTGATAAAACTCTTGAAGTTAGTGAAGAAGAATTAAAGAGTGTAATTACTTCTGACTTATCAGAAGATAAAGGATTGTTTTGTAGTTATGATTCAAAAGATCTTTTAGATTGTAATTATTATATAGTAACTGTTCCAACCCCAATTGATAAAAATAACAGGCCTGTTTTAAAACCATTACTAAAAGCAAGTAAATTAGTAGGTAATGTTTTAAAAGAAGGAGATGTAGTTATTTATGAATCCACTGTGTATCCTGGGGTTACAGAAGATGAATGTGTACCTGTTTTGGAAAAGTATTCAGGTTTAAAATACAATGAAAAATTTTATGTAGGTTATTCCCCTGAAAGAATTAATCCTGGAGATAAAGTTCATACTTTAGAAAAAATTTTGAAAATAACTTCAGGATCTACAAAAGAAACAGCTAATAAAGTTGATAAATTATATAAGTCTATTATCGAAGCAGGGACACACTTAGCACCTTCAATTAAGGTAGCTGAAGCAGCAAAAGTTATCGAAAACTCACAAAGAGATATCAATATAGCTTTTGTAAATGAATTAGCTAAAATTTTTAGTCTGATGAAAATAGATACACATGAAGTTTTAGAAGCTGCAGGGACTAAATGGAACTTTTTGCCATTCAAACCAGGACTCGTAGGAGGACATTGTATAGGAGTAGACCCGTATTATTTAGCTCAAAAAGCAGAAGAGTTTGGGTATCATCCAAGTATCATTTTGTCTGGTAGAAGAATGAATGATGGTATGGGGGAATATGTTGCTTCCCAGGTTGTTAAGTTGATGATAGGTAATGGGATTATCATAAAAAACTCTGATGTTTTAATTTTAGGCTTTACTTTTAAAGAAAATTGTCCTGATGTCCGAAATACTAAGGTTATAGATGTAGTTAAAAGTTTAAAAGAGTTTGGTGTTAATGTTACTATCGTTGATCCTTGGGCAAATGAGATAGAAGTAGAAAGAGAATATGAGTTAAAGACTTACCAAAAAGAGCCCAAGAATCAAAAATATGATGCAGTAGTTTTAGCTGTTTCGCATAACGAATTTAAAGAAATTAACCTTGATAAGTTATGTACTCCTAATGCTGTTGTATATGATGTAAAAGGAGTGTTGCCTAAGGGTTTGGTTGATAGAAGATTATAATAGTATTTTGTGTTTTTAAAAAAGAATAATCAATAGTGTTTTAGTAATAGAATTTTTTTAGTAAAAAAAGTTAATCAATGGGCGATATATTGTTTTTTGTAAATCTTTTAAAGAAAGAAAAGAAAATATTATTTCTTGTTTTAATATTATGTTTAGGTTTTGGTATTGGATATTTATTGTTCGTACCAAATAAATATATTGCAAAAACAACTTTCATAACGCAATCATCCAAGAGCACAGGTGCTTCGGGTTTGGGGAATTTAGCCGCAATTGCAGGAGTTCAATTAGGAACTTCAGGAGATGCAGAACTGATAAGTCCCAATTTGTATAAAGAAATAATACATAGTAATAAATTTCTTCATAAGTTAATTAATATAAAATTTATAGACCCAGTTGACGGTAAGAAAAAGAAATTAAAAAAAATATATATAATAAATATTAAAGACACGGTTGATTCGGCAACCGTTGATGACGATATCAAGATTTTTAAAATATCAAATACGGACTATTCTTTATTTAAAATATTAAGGAGACAAATAAATATTAATTACATAGAGGAAGAAAATAAATTTCTATTTTCAGTAGAAAATGAAAACCCTATACTCGCTGCTAATTTATTAGCAGTGAGTAAAAGTATATTACAAGAGACCATAATCCAGTATAAATTAGATAAAGCAAAGCAGAATCTAGTTTACATAAAGAAAAATTTTGAAGAGAAGAAAAAAGAATTTTTAAGTATACAAAGAAATTTAGCCTATTTTCAGGATAATAATAGAGGTCTTATAACAAAGTCATCACAAGCTAAATTAACAAAGCTTAAGTCAGAATATGATTTAGCTTTTACATTGTATAGTGAATTAGCAAAAAAAGTACAGTTACAAGAACTTAAGATAAAAGAGGACATGCCTGTTTTTATAACCATCAAAGAGGTAAGTATACCTAATGAAAAATCATCTCCTATTTATAGAAATGTACTAGCCATATCATTACTGCTAGGGTTATTATTGGGTATAATAGTTATAATGTTCAATAATCTAAAAATAATAATGAATGAATCACCTAGACTTAATAAATAGAACACAAAAATTGTTTGATAAAGATATAAATGAAAATGAAAAGAAGTTATCGAAAATAGTATCTTCCTCGAAATTTTTAGTTTTAGGAGGGGCTGGAACTATTGGTCAAGCTGTAGCAAAAGAAATATTTAAAAGAAACCCACTTAAATTACATGTAGTAGATATAAGTGAAAACAATTTAGTAGAATTAGTACGTGACTTAAGAAGTTCTTTAGGATACATTTCAGGAGAGTTTAAAACATTTGCTTTAGATATTGGTTCTATTGAGTATGATGCCTTTATAGAATGTGACGGAGTGTATGATTATGTACTTAACTTATCTGCTTTAAAACACGTTCGAAGTGAAAAAGATCCGTTTACATTGATGAGAATGATTAATGTAAATATATTAAACACTATAAAAACAATTGATCAATCTATTATTAGTGGAGTTAAAAAATATTTTTGTGTTTCAACAGACAAAGCAGCTAACCCAGTAAACATGATGGGAGGTTCCAAAAGAATAATGGAAATGTTTCTAATGCAAAAAAGCAAGCAGATAGAGATTTCAACAGCAAGATTTGCTAATGTTGCATTTTCAGATGGATCCTTATTGCATGGTTTTGATCAAAGATTAAAAAAAGAGCAACCGTTAGCTGCACCATCAGATGTAAAACGTTACTTTGTAACTCCCCAAGAATCAGGTGAATTGTGTTTAATGTCCTGTATTTTTGGAAGTAATAGAGATATTTATTTTCCTAAATTAGATCAAGGGCTTCATTTAATCACATTTTCAGAGATAGCAATAAAATACCTTGAAAGTAAAGGATATAAACCTTTTCTTGTCGATAATGAAGAGGAAGCTAGAGAAAAGGTAAAAGAGCTTATAAAGGATAGGAAATGGCCTTGTTTATTTTCGAAAAGTAATACTACAGGAGAAAAAAGTTTTGAAGAGTTCTTTACAGAAAAAGAAGAATTAGATTTAGAAAAACATTACAATTTGGGAATTGTAAAAAACAATGCGATTTTTAATGAGTCTAAGTTATTAAATTTTTTAAATGTTGTTCAAGCATGGAGAGAAAATAGGAATTGGACAAAAGAAGAGGTAGTAGCATTGTTTCATGAAATGATACCTAATTTCGGTCATGTTGAATCCCATAAATATTTAGATAGCAAAATGTAATTATGATAAACGAAACAATAAAGTTTATAAGAAGTACTTTTAATAGTAAAGACTTTATTCCATTGCACGTTCCAATATTTAGGGGTAATGAGAAAAAATTTATAGAGGACTGTATTGACTCTACGTACGTGTCAAGTGTTGGAGAATATGTTAATCTCTTTGAAAGTACACTTAGTAAGGTTACAAAGACTAAAAAAACTGTAGCTGTTGTTAATGGAACAGCTGCTTTACAAATAGGGTTAAGACTAATAGGGGTTAAAAAAGGAGATGAGGTTATAACTCAAGCTTTAACATTTGTAGCAACAGCTAATGCAATTGCGTATAATAATGCAACTCCCATATTTTTAGATGTAGATAAAGATACTATGGGATTGTCACCACAAGCTGTAAGAGATTTTTTAGAGGAGTATGGAGACTTAAGAGAGGATGGTTGTTATAATAAAAAAACAGGGAAAAAAATATCAGCATGCATGCCAATGCATACCTTTGGTTTTCCTGTTCATTTAGATGAACTTATAGCAGTTTGTAAAGAATGGAATATTCCTATTATAGAAGATGCAGCAGAGTCCTTAGGAAGTGAATATAAAGGGAGACCGACGGGGAGTTTTGGCAAAGTTGGAGCAATATCATTTAATGGTAATAAGATAATTACCAGTGGAGGAGGGGGTGCTGTTATTACAAATGATTTATTATTGGGTGAAAGAGCAAAATTTCTTACAACTACAGCTAAAGAACCTCATAAGTATGAGTATGTACATAACGAATTAGGGTATAATTTTAGAATGCCTAATTTAAATGCAGCTTTAGTATGTGCACAATTAGAGAACCTAGATGATTTCATAGATGAAAAAAGAAAGTTAGCAGAGAGTTATGATATGTTTTTTACTAAGAAAGGGGTTAAGTTTAGAAAAGAGCCTGCTAAAACTAGAGCTAATTATTGGTTAATGAGTATTGAATTAAATAATAAACAAGAAAGGGATTTATTTTTAAACTCCACAAATGAAGCAGGAGTTATGACAAGACCAATTTGGCAATTAATGTTTAGGTTGCCTATGTATAAAAATTGTCAGAAAGATAGTCAAAAAAATGCTTTGTTTTTAGAAGAAAGAATAGTTAACATACCAAGCAGTGCAAGGAACAAATAAAACCATTCAAAACTGAAGATTATGAAAGAAGATAAAAAAAAGTTTGCTGTGTTAATATCTGGATTTGGTAGAGGAGCAATACAGCTGATTTTGGACTCTAAACTAGGTTTCGTTAAAAATGAATTTAAGCTAATAATAAGTTCTAAAGAAGGTTCTAAAGCATTAGAGGTCGCAGAGCAAAATAAGATTAACCATCGATTAATTAAATTTAAAGATTATCATAATAAGCAAGAGTTCGAAAATGAAATATTATCGGTGTTGGATTATTTTGGCATAGATTTTATTTTTCTAGCTGGATGGAATTATATTCTAACAAAAGATTTTTTACAAAAATATAATAAACCAATATTAAATATACATCCTTCATTATTGCCAAGTTTTAAAGGGGCAAAAGCTATAACTAAAGCTTTAGAAGCTAAAGTGGAAGTAACAGGAGTCACTACCCATTTTGTAAATGAAAACATTGATGAAGGTGAGATAATTGAGCAAAGAGCCATAAAAATAGAAGAAAAAGATACCTTTGAAGATTTAGATTTCAAAATATTTAAAGCAGGTTCAGAATTAACTGTAAGTACAATTAACAAAATGTGATCTCTAAGATGGAAAGTTTTAAAGTATTGAGTAGTCTAGAAAAAAAGGAGTGGAAAGAGGTAATTAGAAGGTTGGGAAATGATACTTATTATCAATACGAATATTATAAATTATATGAAGATTATGGAGATGGTGAAATGTTTTGTTTCGTTTATGAAAATAAAGATAATTTTATAGCATATCCTTTTTTGAAAAATAAAATTACCCTTTTGGAACAAGAAGGGAGTTATTATGATATTGAAGGTGCATATGGTTATAATGGTTTATTAACTACAACTAATGAAACTAAAGTTATAAATAGTTTCTATGATATGTTCACAAAGTATTGTGAAAAAGAAAATATAATAGCAGAGTTTACTAGGTTTAACCCTTTATTAAATAATCATAAATTATCCAAAAATTATTTAGATATACTATTTGACCGTAAAACAGTTTGTATTGAAGTAGAGAATCATGACTATGATTTTTTTTATCAAAACTTTTCCAACTCTTGTAAAAGAGCAATAAAAAAAGCAAAAAAAGAGGGAGTTACTGGGAAAGTAATAGAAAAGCCAACGAAAGAAGACTTGTTACTTTTTTTTGATATTTATACAGAAAACATGAAAAGGGTGAATGCCTCAACTTATTTAATGTTTAATAAGCAGTATTTCTTGAGTATGGATAAAATAGAAGATGTAGTAATTTATTATGCAATTATTAAAGAGAAAGTGATAGGAGCCTTTTTATGCTTTATAAATAAGGAACATGCACATTATCATTTAGGAGCATCAAGAACAGAGTTCCTTAATTTCAGACCTAATAATTTCTTATATAACGAATTTATAAAGTCGGCAATAAATAGAAAAGTTTCTAAAATCCATTTTGGCGGAGGGAGAACTATTTCGGAAGATGATAGTTTACTAAAGTTTAAATTAATGTATTCAAAAAAGACAAAAGACTTTTTTATAGGAAAAAAAATACACAACGAATCTATTTATAAGAAGGTCATACAAATTTGGGAAAAAAAATATGAAGAGTTAATAGGAACGTCGAATAACTTATTAAGATATAAAATCACAGTAAATAATAAAAATGGATAATTTATCTAAAATAAAAAAAATTTCAATAAAGGATAGTGCTACAATTTTAGAGGCATTGAAATTAATGGATTCAGCTGAAAAAAAAATGCTGTTAGTCTTTCAGCAGGATGTTTTTACTGGAGTGTTGAGTATAGGAGATATACAAAGAGCAATTTTAAAAGGAGAAGAATTTAGTGTTAGAATAGAAAATATCTTAAGAAAGAAAATAACATTAGGAAAAACTTCAAATACAATATCTGATATAAAAAAAGAAATGTTAGATAAGAAAATAGAATGTATGCCTGTTGTTAATGAAAAAGGAGAACTAGTAAATGTTCATTTTTGGGAAGACTTTTTTAGTAAAGAAGTTAAGAGAAATAAAGAAAGTCTTAACTGCCCTGTCGTTATTATGGCAGGAGGAAAAGGAACTAGATTAAAACCTATAACAAATATAATTCCAAAACCTTTAATACCAATAGGGAACAAAACAATAATAGAGGAAATAATGGATTGTTTTGTAGGCATAGGTTGCCAAGATTATTATTTGTCTGTAAATTATAAAGTAGAAACAATTAAGCATTATTTCGACCAATTAAAGAACCCTAATTATAATATTAATTATTTTCAAGAACCAAAACCTCTTGGAACTGCTGGCTCGATGTACCTCTTAAAAGGTAAAATAAAAAAGACTTTTTTTGTGTCTAACTGCGATATTCTAATTAATCAAGATTTAGAAGATATTTACAATTACCATAAAAAAAATAATAATGCCATAACGATGGTTTCTGCACTAAAACATTTTAAAATTCCTTATGGTACTATTAAAACAGGTAAGAAGGGAATGTTTAAAGAAATGACCGAAAAGCCAGAGTTAACTTATCAAATAAACACTGGTGTATATATATTAGAACCATTTGTTTTAGATTTTATACCAGAGAACACATTTTATCATATTACAGATTTAATTGAAAATATTCATGAAAGAGGTCATAATGTAGGAGTTTTTCCAATAAGTGAAGGATCTTGGAAAGATATTGGACAATGGGACGAGTATTTAAAAATGATAGGAAAATGAGACTCCTAATAGTAGGAAATAGAAAACACCAATTAATAAGAGGTTTAATTTCAGAAATAAAACAATACTATAAATTAAATAATAAAAATATTATAATCGATGTTTTGTCTCAAGAAATAGAAGATGTAAAAAAGTCAGATGAAATATTTGATAATGTTTATACTTTGAGACTACCAAAAATCTTAGGAAAATTCAGAACTCTCAGAGGGCTTTTTAAACAGTTATTATTTAGATATAGAGTTAAAAGTTTGCTAAGTAATTATGATATAATCCATGTCCATTACATGGAGGATATAATTTTGAGGGATGTAGATTGTTTTCTTAAAAATATAGAAGGTAAATTAGTTGTTTCTGTTTGGGGAAGTGACTTTTTAAGAGCTACAAAAGAAAAGAAAGAAAAGATATTAAAATTATTAAATCAAGCAAAATTTATAACTATATCTAACTCAAAAATAGAAAAAAGTCTTAGAAACTATTATAAAGAAAGTTTATTAAATGATAATATTACTACAAATTATTTTATAATAGAACCGCTATATGTTTTAAATGAAATAAAAAAAAAATACACAAAAGAAGAGAGTAGTAAACATCTAAGTTTAGATAATAATAGAATTATAGTAACGATAGGCTATAATGCTAGTATAATGCAACAGCATTTAAAAATTTTAAAAGTTTTAGAGCAGGAAGATAAGTTGAAATATCATAGGAATAAAATTAAAATAGTATTTCCTGTAACATACCCAAAGAATGAACCCTACATAAAAAAAATAAAAGAAAAAGCAAAAAAGTCTTGTTATAAAATAGAGTTTTTAGAGAGGTTTATGACAAACGAAGAAGTTGCCCATCTAAGAAATGCAACAGATATTATGGTGCAGCTACAAACTACAGACATGCTTTCTGCATCTATGCTTGAACATCTTTATGCAGGAAATAAAGTAATAACAGGAAATTGGTTACCCTATGATGAATTGAGAGATATGGGGTTAGTTTTTGACAGTGTAGATAGTATAGAAAACCTACCTTTAACACTATTAAATGCGATAAACAAGATCAATTTAGATAATAATAACAATGAAGAAATAATAAATGTTTTTTTTAAGAAAGATTTATTAGTGAAAAAGTGGACTAAATTATATAATATAAAGAATGAAAAAGGTAATTAAAAAGTTTTTTAATTTTTTTTTAAACAAGAAGAAAACAAAATTTAAAAGAGGTAAAAGGTTTTATAGTAATTCGTTAGTTGATACATTAGTTCCTGAATTCGTGGAAGTTGGAAATAATTTTATCTCAGCTCCTGGTTCAATAATTTTAGCTCATGATTCTAGTACCTTCCTTTTCACAAAGAAATATAGAATAGAAAAAACGATAATAGGTGAAAATGTTTTTCTAGGGGCTAATAGTGTAGTTATGCCAGGTGTTACTATAGGTAATAATGTTATTGTTGGTGCAGGTTCTATTGTCACAAAGGATGTAAATGATAATGCTGTAGTAGCTGGTAATCCAGCAAAGTTTATGTGTACTATAGAAGATTATTGTACAAAATGCGAAAACAAGAATGTTTTATATGATGTAACAGAAGATATGTTAATAGCTTATGAAAAAGGAGAAAGGTTTAATGAAAAAATTTTAGAGGGGTTTAGGAAGTTAGTTAATTTAAAGGCTAAAAATGAAGTTTAATAAGGTATTAAATATAATAGGTGAAATTGATGTTTGTTGTGAGTTTGAAAATATTTTTTCAAAAAATGAAGGGTTTTTAGTAACTAATGTAATATCAGAAGAATACTTTTTTGAAATGACAGGGGAATCCATGTATTATGCGTTAAAAGAGTATGAGGTTGATTCGGGTATTAATCAGAAAGAAAAGAAAAGAAAGATAGTTAAAGCCATAATAAAAAGAAAAGAATATTGTGGGGGCATTTTGTATCATAATTCCTTTAAAGGAGGAAAAGATACACAATTAAGATCAACAAGTGCTGCCATAAGAACATTACTAGCAGGACAGAAAGATGGGATTTGTTTTAAAAAAGACCTAGAAGAGGTTGTTAACCATCATTTCTCATACTTTTTTAAATGGGGAAATGGAATATGGTTTTGTCACGATACTTCAGAAAAAGAAGGAAAAACTCCAATTAGTCATATAAAGACTAAATATTGGAGAAAAGAAAAAAGAAATACATTAACATTAAATACACATATAGACTCATTAACAACATTATTATTGTTACTCAGAGATGATAGCACCTATATAGATAATGTGCAATACATAAATAAAGCAAAGAAGGCAATAATATCTATTAATAAGATATTTGAAACAATTAATAGAAAAAGTAAAGTAAATCTTTTTTTACAAAATGTAGATAATTACCTATTTGAACATTATCTACGAAAAGTTGAGAATAAAAATATTTTTTATTTGATGTACCAAAAAATAATTCACCCGTTATTTTTCAAAGTTGTTTCTCCAACACTATTCTTTAAAAATGGATATATAGGAAGAGACCTCGCTATACCTGATATTCATATAGATTATTTATTGGTTAATATAGCAGATTTTTTAAGATTGCTAGTGGTGTATGATTCATTGTCAGAAAAAAAGAAAGAGAAAATAAATGTAGACCTTAACAAAGAAAAGTTATTAAAAGTGGTAAATAAAGCCATAGATTTAATACACAAAAGCACTAATTTTCAAAACTATATCAATAAACATGATGTGCAAAAAGCATGGTATGCAGAGGTTTTATATTTGTCTAGCTTTTATAATAATAAATACTTAGAACAGCTAAAGGCCATTAAGGAAAGTAGTTTATACAATTTAGAAACAACGGTATTTGCTGAATCAATAAATAAGAATGGCAGGTTTTAAAACATTTATAAATGGTTTTGTTAAGAGAGGAGGACTAATAGTATTTCTTTCAACTTTTTTAGGTAAGTTTATGACTGCTTTTTTATCTATTGCTGTTGTTAGAATTGTATCAAAAGAGGAATATGCAGATATAGCTTATGTGTTATCTTTTTATGCCATATTAATTATATTTTCAGGTTTGGGAGGTAATTACTCATTGTTGAGATTTGGGGCTATAACTAAATCAATTTCAAAAAGAAAAGAATATTATAACTATACTTTAAAACAAGGAAGTAAATATGCATTATGTTTAGTGTTAGTAACAATATTTTTTGTTATAATTTTGCCTTATTTCACTTTCAAAATAAAAATACTTTTAATATTAATGTCATTTGGCCTAATGACTTTCTACTGGTTGGATGTATTGAAAAGTTACTTCCGTATTATTAATATTAATAAAATGTTTGCTAAACTGAATGTTTATTTTAGCATTGTGTCTTTTGTGTTAACGGTTTCCTTAGTTTACTTTTTTTATTCATATGGTTATATTTTAGCATTAACATTAGCTCCTTTGATTGTTTTCTTATTATTTCATAATCAAGTAAAAGCAGTTTCAAAAAGAATAGAAATTAACAAGAAAGAATTTTGGGGATATGGATTACATACAAGTGTTAGTGGTTTTGCTAATCAAATTATATTTTCAATAGCACCTATTTTAATAGGTTTTCTGTCTTCGGATACTACAGAAATAGCAACATTTAAGGTAGCGACTATAATACCTTTTAACTTATTGACACTACCTGGTATTTTAATGCAGTCAGATTTTACAATGTTAGCTAGAAATTATAACTCAAAAAAAGTATTGAAAGACTACTATATTAATTACTTGAAAATAATACTACCACTAGCTTTAGTATGTTTTTCTGTGTCTATTTTTTTTGCTAAAGATATTATTGTTTTTCTTTTTGGTAAAGAATATGAAGATGCAATACCCATGTATAAAATATTCATGGTAGCTACTTTTTTTACTTATCTGTTAAGGAATCCTACAGGAAATATATTATTAGCTATTGGTAAAGCTAAATGGAACGGATATAATACATATGTGTTCTGTATACTTTATGTTTTATTGTCGATAGTTTTATACCCTATTTATAATGTTTACTCTTTAGTATATGCCTTAGCATTTGTTTTTGTTGTATCAGGGGTAGTCTCTCTAATCTTGTTTTTGTTTTATTGCAAACAGTTAGATAAATAAATATTTTAAGATGCTACCATATTTACTTTTATTAATAATAACAACTTTTTTATGTTTTCTAGGTGCTTTGTATGAGGAAACAGAAACGGATTCATGTTATAGAAATAATACAAAAATTATATTATTTATTATAGTATTAATACTAACAATTTTTGCTGGTTTTAGGTTTGAAGTAGGAGTTGACTATAATAATTATGTAAGTATTTTTAAAAAAAATAGATGGACAAGCACTAACGAGCCAGGGTTTATGTTAATAGTGAACTTTTTTAGTTACATTAAAGCAAAGCCTCAACTAATTTTTTTGTTTTTAGCACTGATAATGCAACTACTAGTTTACAGAATAATTTTAAAATTTAGTGTTAATCCTTGGTTGTCCATTTTAATTTACCTTACTATAGCTCCTTTTTATTTGGCAAGTTTTAATGGTGTTAGACAATTTTTAGCAATAGCACTGTTCATTAATTTGATAGATCTAATAAGAAATAAAAAACTTTTACTTTTTTTAATATGCATAGGTTTAGGTGTTTTTTTCTTCCATTTATCTTTATTTATTATTATTCCAGTATATTTTATTCTACAAATAAACTTTACTTTAAAAAAACGATTATTAGTTACTTTACTAGTAATTGTAGGAAGTTTCTTTATTAATTACTTAATTAGTTTATCCCCTTATGGGCAATACTTAAATTTTACCAAAACAACCCCAATAAGTGTAGGAACTTATATTTTTTTCTTAATGTCAATATCATTAATTCTTTTTGAAAAAAAAATTAGCGAATTTAAATACAAGAAAGTATACTTGAATATCAATTTTTTGTCTTTTTTAACATTGCTTTTAGTTTTTCTTCAAGACAAAGGGATAATGATTCAAATGTTTATGAGGTTAAATAGTTATTTTTTCTTCGTGTATATACTCTTAATACCAGTTTTAGTATCACAATTTAAGAAACAAATTATTAGAGTTAGTTTAATAGTTTTGTTATCAATAGTACTATTGAGCTATTATCTTAGAACGATTTTAATAAAGGGAGAAGAATACAAGTTAATACCTTACAAGTTAAATTTTGAATTATTTTAAAAAACATGATGATTAAAGAAGAGTTAGTTTCTGTGATAATACCGACCTATAAACGTCCTATAAAATTAAAAAGGGCTATAACTAGTGTTTTAAACCAAACATATAAGAATATTCAGGTTATAATAGTAGATGATAATAATGAAGGAGATGAATATAGAAAAGAAACTATTGTTTTGATGGAAAACTTTAGAAATAATAAAAAAGTAATTTATTTAAAACATAAAACAAATAAAAATGGTTCTGCAGCTCGAAATACTGGGATAAATTACTCTAAAGCTAAATATATAGCTTTTTTAGATGATGATGATTTATTTGAACCAGATAAAATAAAGAAACAAGTTAATTATCTTTTAAAGCACTCTAAGAAAGATGCAGTTGTGTGTTTAGCGAAAAAATCTTTTAGAGGATGTACTTATAAGAAAAATATAATCACTGGCGATTTTAATTTTTTATCTCGGTTTTTATCTGGAGAAATTGATTTTGGGGCAGGTTCTACTTTATTAATAAAGAAAGAAGTTTTACTTAACTTAAACGGTTTTGACGAAAGCTTTAAAAGACATCAAGATTGGGAGTTGTTGGTTAGGTTTTTTCGACAATATGAATTAGGGGTATTACAAGAATATTTAACAGAGATTACAGTTGATGGTCATAGGAATTATCCTAATGCAGAGGGTTTTGAAAAAACAAAGAGAAGGTTTATAAAAACTTTTGAGAATGATATGATGAGTTTAGGGAAAAATAAATTCAATAAAATATATCAAAACCATTTCAAAGAAATGATTTTATATTATTTTATAGAAGGTAATAAAGAGAAAGTAAAACAACTATCAAAAGAATTAGAACAATATAAAGGAAGTATTAACTTGGCTTTCAAAATTAAGTGTAACTGGTTGTTTTTAGAAAAAAGAATAAAGTACCTTTATTCTTTAAAATATTATTTATTGTCGATAGTTAATTACGTTGTTTAACAAAACAATTAAGGATCTTTAAAACAAAAAAATACGTATATAAAATGAAATTCTCAGTACTATTATCGGTATACATAAAGGAAAAGCCTGAATTTCTAAAAGCAGCGTTGAATAGTATATATTTAGAACAAACACTTAAGCCTAATGAAATAGTTTTAGTTAAAGATGGACCATTAACCAAAGAATTAGATGATGTTATTGATAAATTTAAGCAGGGTCTTAAAGGTATTCTTAAAATTATTGTTTTGGAAAAAAATATGGGACTGGGTTATGCTTTAAATGAAGGAATAAAAGAATGTAGCTATGAATTAATTGCTAGGATGGATACTGATGATATCGCAACGCCAGATAGATTTGAAAAACAGATTTCTTTTTTTAAAAGTAATCCAGATGTAGATGTTTTAGGAGGAATGATAGAGGAGTTTGAAGAGGTTCCAGGAGATTTAAATCAGTTTAGAATGTTACCCTTTGAACATGATAAAATTTTAAGTTTTGCAAAGTTTAGAAACCCTATTAATCATCCGACAGTGGTTTACAAAAAAACAAGAATATTAGAAGTAGGAGCTTATACTAGTGATATTCTTTTTTGGGAAGATTATTTGCTTTGGGTGAAATTATTAAAGAATGGGTGTGTTTTTCATAATTTAGAAGATGCTTTACTTAATTTTAGAGTACAAACAGGGAATCAAATGATAAAAAAAAGAAGAGGAATAAAGTATGCCGTTAATGAAGTAAAGTTTGCAACATTTTCTAGAAAAATTGGGTTCTTTAATAATTATGATTTTATAAAATATATTTCTCTGAAACCACCAGGAAGATTACTCCCATCAGTAATTGTTTCTATAATTTACAATACTATTTTTAGAAAAAAAAGTAGTATTAAGAAAAAATAATATGGTAATAAATTAGCTTTGTTCAAAGTTGAAAACGAGAAAAGAGTCTTTATATAGCTTAGAAGCTAAAAATTCTTAAAAAATTCTTAATATTGCGTTGTGAACTGAAAAGGTGATTACATATTAGAGATTTAATACTTCTCTTCTTAGGCGTTCACTTTTTAAGATGAAATAATGATAAAAAGAAAAAAGGAAAAATGTCTGTTTGTTAACGTTAGCAAGTCGCTAGATAAATTATTATCTAGTAGTAAAATTGCGGATAAATATGAAATTGTTTTTTATAAAGAGTTAGAGCCATCTAAAATAACATTCACAAACTATATAAAAGAGAACTATATAAAAGTTGTAGTTTTCGAAAGTTCTCAGTTAAATGAACTATCAAAAAAACAAGTTAATGAATTAATTAAGTTAAGATTGTCAGGTGTTGAAATTCACGATTCTGAAGACTTTTATGAATGTATCAATAAAAGAGTACCAATTATAAAAACACAGGACAATCAATATTTTTCTGACGAGATTTTTAGTTTAAGACGTAAACGTAGATTATTATTCTTTAAAAGAGGATTTGATATTTTATTTTTCCTAATTCTTTTTCCTATTGCGTTACCATTAACAATAATTGGTTGTTTTTTTACCAAGCTTACTTCAAGAGGAACGATGTTTTACTCTCAAATAAGAGTAGGTAGAGGAGGGAAGCCTTTTAAAATTTATAAAATACGAACCATGAAGACAAACAATGGAGGGTATACGGTGGCTAACGATAATAGAATTACTCCAGTGGGTAAATTTTTACGATTCTCTAAAATAGATGAGTTACCTCAGTTATATAATATTTTAAAAGGTGACATGAGTTTGATAGGACCAAGACCAGAACAACCAAAATATGTAGAGGAGTATAGTCAAGAAAATCCATTTTTTAATTTAAGGCATATGATACGACCTGGTGTTTCTGGTTGGGCACAAATACACTTACCTAAAGCAACTCCTGAAGAAAGTCTTAAAAAATTGGAATATGATTTGTTTTATATTAAAAGGTATTCTTGGAAATTAGATGTTAAAATTTTATTAAAGACTATAAAGATTGTTTTCACAATGAATAGTCATTAAATAGTTTCTAAAAAGTAGTTATAACATCAAGATTAAGAAATGAAAAAAATACTAGTAACAGGCGGTTTAGGCTTTATAGGATCTCATGTCGTAGTAGAGTTACAAAACTCAGGTTTTGAGGTAGTGATTATCGATGATTTATCTAATTCTAAAATAGATGTATTAGAACAAATTACTAAAATATCCAATATCAAACCAGACTTTTATCAGATAGACTTACGAGATAAAAAAGCAGTACGTAGCTTTTTTAATGATGGTACAATTGATGGAGTAATACATTTTGCTGCTTTTAAGGCTGTAGGAGAAAGTGTTCAAAAGCCATTGGATTATTACGAGAATAATATCAACGCTTTAGTTTATCTGTTACAAGAAATGAAAAATAGGAATATTGATCATTTTATTTTTAGCTCATCATGTACGGTTTATGGACAAGCAGACGAGTTACCTATTACAGAAGACGCTCCAGTAAAGATTGCTGAATCTCCTTATGGTTATACTAAGCAAATAGGAGAAGAAATTATTAAAGATAGTTGTAAGGCTTATGATATGAACGCTATAGCTTTACGATATTTTAATCCTATAGGAGCTCATGAATCTATAAAAATAGGAGAGTTACCATTAGGTATTCCACAAAATTTAATTCCATTTATCACGCAAACGGCTGCTGGTATTCGAGAAGAACTAGCTGTTTTTGGAGACGATTACCCAACATCAGATGGAACTGCTATTCGTGATTATATTCATGTTGTAGATTTAGCAAGAGCTCATGTAAAAGCATTACAGCGTTTGTTGAATAAAGAAAATGAAGAAAATTTTGAGTTTTTTAATGTGGGAACTGGCAAAGGAAGTTCTGTGATGGAGATTATAAAAACTTTTGAAAAAGTTACTCAACAATCGTTGAATTACAAAATAGTAGGAAGAAGAGAAGGAGATATCACAGCAGCTTATGCAGATACAACTAAAGCGAATGAAGTTTTAGGATGGAAGCCTCAAGAAACATTAGAAGAGGCTTTACTATCCGCCTGGAAATGGCAGCAAAAACAGTAATAATTTAGAATTCAAAGCTCAGGTTTTCCTGAGCTTTATTTTTTCTATAAATTAGCGTACTTTAAACGTTTAATAAATGAAGGGTATTATATTAGCAGGAGGTTCGGGAACACGATTATATCCAATTACTAAAGGAGTATCAAAGCAGTTACTTCCGGTATATGATAAACCGATGATTTTTTATCCATTATCAGTATTGATGTTAGCTGGTATTCGAGAAATATTAATTATCTCTACACCAGATGATCTTCCAAGTTTTCAAAAATTATTAGGAGATGGTAATGATTTAGGAATACACTTAAGTTATGCAGTACAACCTTCACCAGATGGATTAGCACAAGCTTTTATAATAGGAGAAGAATTTATAGCGAAGGATGATGTTTGTCTTATTTTAGGAGATAATATTTTTTATGGTCATGGATTACCTGAAATGTTACAATCTGCAATTGATAATATAAAAGAAAAAAATAAAGCCACTGTTTTTGGATACAATGTAAAAGATCCTCAACGTTACGGAGTAGTAGATTTTGATGTTAATGGAAATGCTGTTTCTATTATTGAAAAACCTGAGATTCCTAAATCTAATTATGCGGTAGTTGGTTTGTATTTTTATCCAAATGATGTAATTCAAGTAGCCAAAAATGTAAAACCATCAGAAAGAGGAGAGTTGGAAATTACTTCTGTAAACCAGTATTATTTAGAAAACGAACAACTAAAAGTTGAATTGATGGGACGTGGTTTTGCTTGGTTAGATACCGGGACGCATGATTCTTTATTAGAAGCAAGTCAATTTATTGAAACCATTGAAAAACGTCAAGGTTTAAAAGTAGCATGTATAGAAGAAATAGCGCTCTATATGGGGTATATTAATAAGGAACAAGTCAGAAATTTAGCAGGACCTTTGAAAAAAAACAGCTACGGACAATATTTATTAAACTTAGCAAAAGAGAAATAATGATTTTTACGAAGACCAAAATTCCTGAAGTTGTTGTTATTGAACCAAAAATTTTTGGAGATCAAAGAGGGTATTTTTTTGAATCTTTCAATCAAAAAGAATTTAAAGAAAATATAGGAAATGTAAATTTTGTTCAAGACAATGAGTCGAAATCGACTTATGGAGTTCTACGCGGATTACATTTTCAAAAGCCACCTTTTGCTCAAGCGAAGCTAGTACGATGTATTCAAGGAAAAGTATTAGATGTAGTTGTGGATGTTCGAAAAGATTCACCTACCTATAGTAAGCACATCACCTTAGAATTATCTGAAGAAAATAAAAAACAACTATTTATACCGAGAGGGTTTGCACACGGATTTGTAACCTTATCCAAAGAAGCTGTTTTTGCATACAAAGTAGATAATTGGTATGCCCCTGAATATGACTCAGGAATTATTTGGAATGATACTACATTGAATATTGATTGGAGAATTGATACTGAAGACATAATACTTTCTTCAAAAGACCAACAACTTTCTACTTTTACAGAGTTAAAAACTCCGTTTATTTATTAGTAACTTTGAGTTTATATACTAAACTTTCATGAGGAATATATTAATTACAGGAGGAGCTGGCTTTATAGGCTCTCATGTGGTAAGATTGTTTGTAAATAAATACCCAAACAAACACATAGTAAATTTAGATGCGTTAACATACGCAGGAAATCTAGAAAATTTAAAAGACATTGAGCATCAACCGAACTACACCTTTGTAAAAGGAGATATTTGCGATGAAGATTTATTGAAAAAATTGTTTTCTAGCTATTCAATTGATGGAATTATTCATTTAGCAGCTGAATCGCATGTAGATCGCTCTATTACAGATCCTTTGTCGTTTGTTAAAACAAATGTTTATGGAACCTTAAATTTATTAGAAGTAGCAAAAAATAGTTGGAAAGACAATTTCAAAGGAAAATTGTTTTATCATATTTCTACGGATGAGGTTTATGGAAGCTTAGGAAATGATGGTTTTTTTACTGAAAAAACTTCGTATAATCCCCAATCACCATATTCAGCATCCAAAGCTTCATCAGATCATTTTGTAAGAGCATACAAAAATACCTATGGTTTGCCAATCGTAATTTCTAACTGTTCAAATAATTACGGATCATATCAGTTTCCTGAGAAATTAATTCCGTTATTCATTAATAATATTTGTAATAACAAATCTTTACCAGTGTACGGTAAAGGAGAAAATGTAAGAGATTGGTTATATGTGGAAGATCATGCGAAAGCAATAGATGTTATTTTTCATAAAGGGATAATTGGAGATACGTATAATATTGGAGGGCTTAATGAATGGAAAAATATTGATTTAATTAAAGTTCTAATAAAAGTAGTAGATAAGTTTCTTGGAAGAGATGAAGGAGCGTCAGAAAAACTTATCACTCACGTTAAAGATAGAGCAGGTCATGATTTTCGTTATGCAATAGACGCATCAAAGCTTAAGAATGAGCTAGGATGGAAACCTTCTTTACAATTTGAAGAAGGAATAGAAAAAACAGTTAAATGGTATTTGAAAAATAAAGATTGGGTTAAGAATGTCACAAGTGGAGAGTACCAAAAATATTACAAAGAAATGTATGGGTAATACAAAAGCCAAAACTTTTTAGTTTTGGCTTTTGTATTATAAAATTTAGATTAGATTTTATCTAAGTCTACTTAAACTTAAATCTTCATTGTATTTAACAATAAATAAACCTTGATTTCCACTGCTACCAAACATCTTTTTATGGTAGTCAAATTTATTTTCAACACGTAAAGAAACACCTTTTTTAAAGGTGTCTGTAAGTTCATTTCCTGAAGCCAAACGCATTAAAACATCATATGTTATATCAAAACCTTTAATAGCATAGTCTGAAGGAATAGTGTTGTTTTTTTGTAAATATTTATTGTTAAAATCTTTAGTTTCTATGGCATTTTCGTCTGAATAAGTATTAGAAACATAAGTGAAATTTATACTAGCAAGTTTATTATTATCAATCTTATCGTAAGCATTGCCTTTACTAATAGCAAATACCTGAACTTTAGTTTCGTCAGGTAAGCTAATCATACTATTTAGAGCATCAGCAACTACTACATTGTCGTCAGAAGCAATTATAACCCAGTTATGTCTTTTAGAAGACATCTTACTTGTAAAACGCGTTCTCTTTATATAGCCTTTTTCAGGCTTTAAGATATGTATATTATTAATACTATCATGTTTTTTCAGTTCAGATATAATTATAGAAACTTTTGAATTTGTGTCTTTCTTTTCGTCACTGACAATAAATATTTCTTGATCTTTATAACTATCTTTTAAATAAGATGCTAAGTATATCTGATAGCTGTTTTTTTCAGGAGCTGTCTTAATTAACTTAGGTGAAGAAAATTTATCTTGTTTATTAGAGTAGTGTGGAAAAACGACTTTAGAGTTTACATTACGAGCAATAACTTCTGCTTTATCAGAATAAAAAGGACCAATAATTACATCTGTATTTTCTAATTTTTTATTTTCAAGAATTGTGGTTACATTCTTTCCTCTATTTCCTGTATCAAAAACGTTAACATTTACTTTAACTCCTTGTCTTTTTATAGAATCAATAGCAATTTCTGCTCCCATATAGAAGTCAGTTACCATATTAGTTAAAGGGTTGTCATCAAAAATATCTTTATTTGATTTTTCACTATATTCATCAGCCTTGAAAGGAAGTAAAATAGCAAGATTAATAGATGTGTTAACTTGAATAGAATCTTTGTAAAAAGAATAGTTTTCTCTTTTACTAACCTCTTCAATAGGTTTTATTTTTAATAATTGACCTACTGATAATTTATTGTCAGCCAAATCTGGATATTCTGGGTTCAAGAGTAGTAAGTCCTCTTTAGATACATTGTAAAAACGAGTTAAACTATACATAGTTTCTTTACTCTTAACAGTATGCGTTAAGAATTTTTCTAAAACTTCATTTTTATTAATAGTAACTGTTTTTTCTAAAGCCTTAACCTTTAATATCTGACCAATACTTAAATTATTACTTTGAATATTGGTGTACTCAGGGTTAAATTTAATTAAATCCTCTTTTGTTATACCATATTGTTTTGTAATACGATACACAGTTTCTCCCTTTTGAACTTCGTGAGTTTCATACTCAACAACTGTTTGTTGAAAAACAGTATCATCTTCTTCAGTTTCAATAGCCGTACCTTTGTTATTATTAGTATCGGTAGTATTTACCTCTTCTTCAGCTGAGGTAGTAGACGAAGAAGTACTCTTTTTAATTTTAGGGTTTGGTATTACAATTACTGTGTTAGCTTCAGGACGTCTTCCGACATCAGGGTTTAAACGTAATAAATCTTTCGTTTTTATGTCTAAACGATCCGCAATGTCTCGCATCGTTTCACCTTCTTGAATTTTGTAGGATACATAACGTTTTTGCTGGCCACAAGAAACGGCAAAAGTTAAAACACAAACTAATAGTAAAAACTGTAATTTCTTCATCTACTCTTTTTTTATATTAATGGTGGATTTTTATTCCCACTCAATTGTTGCTGGTGGTTTAGAGCTAATGTCATATACAACTCTGTTTACACCTTTTACATTATTAATTATTTTATTTGATGTTTTTTGTAAAAACTCATAAGGTAAATTTACCCAGTCAGCAGTCATACCATCAGTGCTTTCTACAGCTCGTAAAGCTACCACTTTTTCGTAGGTTCTTTCATCTCCCATAACCCCAACAGAATTTATGGGTAATAAAATAGCACCAGCTTGCCATACTTTATCATACAACCCACTTTCTTTTAATCCGTTGATGAATACAGCATCTACTTCTTGTAAAATACGAACCTTTTCAGCTGTAATATCTCCTAAGATTCTAATAGCTAAACCAGGCCCAGGAAAAGGGTGACGACCTAATAATTCTTTATCAATTCCCATAGAAGCACCAACCCTACGTACTTCATCTTTAAAAATCATACGTAAAGGCTCAACAACTTTCAATTTCATGAAATCAGGTAAACCACCTACATTATGATGACTTTTAATAGTAGCTGAAGGACCTCCATTAACTGAAACTGATTCAATTACATCGGGATAAATTGTTCCCTGTGCTAACCATTTGGCATCTTCTATTTGGTGTGCTTCATCATCAAAAACATCAATAAAAACCTTACCAATAGCTTTACGTTTTGCTTCTGGGTCACTTAATCCAGCTAGTTCGTCCAAAAAACGTGCCGAAGCATCGACCCCTTTAACGTTTAATCCCATACCTTCGTATTGTTTTAATACGTCGGTGAACTCATTTTTACGTAACAATCCGTTGTTTACGAAAATACAGTGCAAATTACTTCCAATTGCTTTGTGTAATAAAACTGCAGCTACGGTAGAATCTACTCCTCCAGATAAACCTAAAACAACTTTGTCATTACCAATCTTAGCTTTTAATTCAGCTACAGTTTCGTCAACAAAAGAATCTGGTGTCCATGTTTGAGCTACCCCAGCTATATTAACTAAAAAGTTTTGTAATAATTGTTTACCATCTGTAGAATGATATACTTCTGGATGAAATTGGATAGCATAAGTAGTCTCTCCATCAATTTTGTATGCTGCATTTTGTACATCATGAGTACTTGCTAATAATGTTCCTCCAGTAGGTAACTCTTTAATTGTGTCTGAATGACTCATCCAAACTTGACTTCCTTCAGAAATATCTTTAAAGAACTCTTCTCCTTCTTTAATAAAAGATAAGTTAGCTCTACCATACTCACGAGTATTAGAAGGAGCTACTAAACCACCAGAAAAATGAGCTAAATATTGTGCGCCATAGCACACTGCTAATAATGGTTTCTTACCTCTGATTTCAGACAAATCTGGATGAGGAGCCTCTTCTGAACGAACTGAAGATGGGCTTCCTGAAAGGATTACAGCTTTAAAATCGTTTAAGTTTTGTGGTATTTTGTTGTAAGGGTGAATTTCACAATAAATATTTAATTCTCTTACACGGCGCGCAATTAACTGTGTGTATTGCGATCCGAAATCTAATATAAGTACGTTGTGTTGTTGCATGCGCAAAAATAGCACTTACATTTTATATTTGCGAGAATATTTAGTAAGAAATTAAAGAGTTTTTTAAACTATTAAATCTTGTAAACTATAGCATTAATATTCATACCAGCACCTACTGATGCTAAAATAATAACATCTCCTTTTTTTACTTCTTGGTTTTCAATATTTCCTTTTAAAACTAAATCAAGTAGGGTAGGTACGGTTGCTACTGAACTATTTCCCAATTTATGAATGCTCATTGGCATCACACCTTCAGGAATTGGTTTTTTGTACAAACGATAAAAACGTTTAATAATAGCTTCATCCATTTTTTCATTGGCCTGATGGATGAATATTTTTTTTACATCATCAATAGCTACACCACTTTTATCTAAAGCAGTTTGCATAGCTTTTGGAACATTGGTTAAGGCAAATTCATAAATTTTTCGTCCATGCATCTTAATGTAGCGTACGTCTTTGTCTTTGTTTTTATCGTTTGAATTTCCAAAAAATAAAAAGTAGGCTTCATCTTTAGTAAAGGTTTGTGAAGCATGGCTTAAAATTCCACTATCATTTTTATCAGTAGCTTCTATGATACAGGCACCAGCACCATCACTATAAATCATAGAGTCACGGTCATTCATGTCAACAACCCTTGATAAAGTCTCACCACCAATAACTAAACATTTTGTAGCAATTCCTGCTTTTATAAACGCTTGTGCTTGAATGACACCTTCAACCCAACCAGGACAACCAAATAAAATATCGTAGGCAACACAGTTAGGTTTTTTTATTTGTAACAAATGTTTTACACGAGTAGCTAAACTTGGAAGAATGTCACTTTGAATGGCATTCTTTTTAACATCACCAAAATTATGAGCAAAAATAATATAATCTAATTCTTCTTGATTAATTTTAGCATCTTTAATAGCTTTTTGCGCAGCAAAAAAACCTAAATCTGAAGCTTTATATTCATCTTTAGCGTAACGACGTTCTTCAATGCCAGTAATGGATTTGAATTTTTCAATAATTATAGGGTTAGGGTTGTCAAAAGATGTTCCATCGGCATTTAAAAATGAATGATTATTAAAGTTAGCATTTTCCTTTTTGATAGATGGGATAAATGAACCTGTTCCTGTAATTACTGATTTCTTCATTGAAATAAATGATTTTTTTAGGGTTGGTAATTACAAATAAAATATTTTTATTGATGATAACCGTTTTATTTACATTCAATTTCAAATATTTGTTATGTTTTTAAAAAAAACAAGTTAAATTGTTTTTTTTAAAATCAGAGGTGCTTTTTTTTGTGATTTTGATACTCGGTGGTTGTTACAAATATGAGCTATCAAATGAAAAAGGTAATAATGAAAGTAACGATTCCGTTTTTACTATTTGTCCAACTTCTCCTGTAAATAGTATTTCAATTGGTTGTTTTTGGTTGATTTCATATTCTGATAATGTTTGACGACAAGCTCCACAAGGACCAACAGGTTTATCTACCGTAGAGTTTTCAGAAGCAGCAGTAATGGCTATTTTTAGTACTTTCATGTTAGGGTATTCAGAGCCCGCTTTCCAAATAGCTACTCGTTCTGCGCACATACCTGAAGGATAAGCAGCGCTTTCTTGATTGTTTCCTAAAACAACTTGACCATTGTCTAGTAATACAGCAGCTCCAACATTAAATTTAGAGTAAGGAGCGTAAGCTTTTTGTCTTGCCTCAATAGCTTTTTGAATTAAAAAAGCATCTTCAGTTGATAATTGTGATATATTATCAAATACAGTTGCTTTAGTAGTTACGTCAATTTTCTTCATCGTAAATAAATTAGTCAAAAAAAGCAGTCGGTAAGACTGCTTTTGTATTCTGATACGAATTTATAAAAAAAATACCACTTTTTAATATACCTCATATAGTTCTCCTAAATCAAACGATAAAGAAAAACGCAATGTATTTTCTAACGGGTTGTTAACAGTTGCAGTATTTATTAAATAAGATAAATCTAAAGTAAAAGCTCTAGCAGTAAATCCTGTACCTAAGGTAAAGTATTGACGTTGTCCTTTTTCTTCACTCTCATGAAAATAACCAGCTCTAAGAGCAAAGGCATTGTTATACAGATATTCTGCACCTAAAGCCCATGTAGTTTCTTGCAATTCTTCACTAAAACTTCTATCTCCTAAAGATGTAAACATTCCTTCAAACCAACTTCTCTCTGAGTTAGGACTTGAAGGAACAAGTAATTTTGTAAGTTCCAAGTTAAGTCCCAAAATGTTTTTGTCATCAAAAATGAAATCAAAACCACCACCAATTTTTGCATTGGTTGGGATGAAGTTAGGAACACCAGGACTATATTCTACTTTTGGGCCAATATTAGCGATATTAAAACCTAATCGGTAACGACCATTAAAGCTTCCAAAGTTTTTTTCCTTAGATTGATAATAACCAGAAACATCAACTGCAAAAGAATTAACTGCATCTAAGTTGGAGTCATTACTTCTGATTTTATAATTAGAATGAATATACTTTAAACCTATACCCATAGAAAAATTTTCACTCAACTTTAATGAATAAATACCAGTAATAGCTAATTCATTTGGGTTTTCAATTCCATTAGAGCCGCCATTAGTATCTGTTAAATTAACTTCTCCAAGAGAAAAGTATTTTAAGTCAACACCCCAAGCAGATTTTTCACTGTACCTATTAACGTAAGAGCCTCCACCAACAAAAATATCGTCAGTTAAGTTTCTAAGCCAAGGCGTGTAATTGAGTCCTATGCTAATTTTGTTTTGATTAAATGCAGTTTTTGCAGGGTTATGAAAAATTGAATAAGCATCTGAAGAGGTAGCTACTCCAATATCTCCCATACCACCAGCACGAGCATCAGGTGTAATCAATAAGAAAGGCATTGCCGTTGTGTTTATTGATGTTTGGGCTTGCGCTTTATTTTGAAGGGTAAAGCACACAAAAAATAATACGATAGATAATTTTTTCATGTAAAATTTGATTAATTGTTTAGCAAATATATAATTTTTCTTGAGGGAGTTTATAACTAGTAACTTTTTTTAGATTTCGTATAAATAAAACTTAATGGTTTATTTATTAGTTAACTAACTAAACGAGTTTGCTTAAACAATATTATATATTGTATACGTAATAATGAAAAAAATATTTTTACGCTGTTAAAAAATAATAAACTTTAATGGTCTGTTTTTTAATCTTTTTCTTAGATTCGTAATACTAAAGTATAAAAACTGTCGTTTGTAATCTAGCATTAGATAAGGTTACTAAATGTGAATTTATAAATAAATTAGTTGTAAGAAATTAGAAATATTGTAAATTGCGACACCCTTAAAAAACAGTTAAAAATACATGAAAAGTACGTTGAAATTATTTAGTTTATTGGCGATCACTAGTTTATTAATTACTTCTTGTAAAAGTAATGGAGGTGGGTCGAGTAAATCTTCATTAACTGGTTGGAACTTTAATGACCCAAACTATGGAGGATATTTAAAGGGAGAGTATAAAGAAGGAAAAAATGTACCACCAGGAATGGTTCACATAGAAGGAGGTACTTTTACCATGGGATTAGTACAAGATGATGTTATGTTTGATTGGAATACAACTCCACAAAAAATGCATGTTCGTACTTTTTACATGGATGAAACAGAGGTAACGAATGCAGAATATGGGTTATTTATGCAGTATACTAAAGATGTTTTTCCTCCAGAAGATCCACAGTTTAAAAACATTTACCCTTCGGTATTACCAGATACTTTGGTATGGAGGAAAGGTTTAGGCAATACGAATCTTTTATCAGAGAGTTATTTAAGACACCCTTCTTATGCTGAATATCCAGTTGTAGGTGTTAGTTGGATTCAAGCAAATAAATATTGTAAGTGGCGTACCAATGCTGTTAACTTGAAAATTTTAATGGATAAAGGTGTTATAAAAAACATTTTTAAAGAAGATTCTATAAGCTTTAAAGGAGAAAATAATTTTGATACCGATACTTATTTAACAGATCCTTACGCGATATTCGACGGAGACTCTACAATTTATAAAAAGGGTATACCAGTTCCAAAGGTAAAAGGAGAACCAAAACCAGAAAAAGGAACCTTTACAGGTAGACAGGTTACATCTTCAGATGGTATTTTATCTCAAAAATTCAGACTGCCTACTGAGGTAGAATGGGAATATGCTGCAAAAGCTATTTTTGAAAACCGTGAATATAATAATATTAGAGGAAGAAAAAAATATGCTTGGAGTGGAAAGTATACTCGTGACAGAGATAAGAGAAGAAGAGGAGATCAATTAGCTAACTTTAAGCAAGGAAAAGGAGATTATAGTGGTATTGCTGGATGGAGTAGTGATGGATCAGATATTCCTAATGCAGTAAGAAGTTACCCTCCTAATGCTTTTGGACTATATGATATGTCTGGTAATGTTTCTGAATGGGTAGAAGATGTGTATAGGCCAATTATCGATTCTGAAGCAAATGACTTTAATTATTTTAGAGGTAACATTTTTACTAAAAAATTAATCAATGAAGAGGGTAAAGTTGTTATTGTGGGTGATGGTGAAGTAGAGTATGATACTTTAGAAAACGGTAGAATTGTTCCTAAAGATTTACCGGGAAGTGTTAAGTATATTCCTATTACTAAAGAAGATACTTACATGAGAAGAAATTATAACTTAGCTAACAATTCTAGTTTAGGTGATGGAGATCAGGCTTCTTCTAAGTTCTATGGATTAGATAAAGATCAATTAGATCGTACAAAAAGAATGTATAACTCTCCTCAAAAGCCAGAAGCTGAAATTGATACATTAGGTAATGTGGTTAATAATTATAAATATGATGATAAGAGAAGAACTACATTAATTAGTGATAAGTCTAGAGTATATAAAGGTGGTTCTTGGGCTGACAGAGAGTACTGGTTAGATCCAGCTCAAAGAAGATATTTCCCAGAATATATGGCAACAAACTACATAGGGTTTAGATGTGCTACAGATAAAATGGGACCAATGGTGCTAAATAAAAGAAAAACAGCTACACCAGATAGAGCTAGATAATAAAATAGTATTTTATACAACAAAACCTCATTGAATTTCAATGAGGTTTTTTATTTTTACTTTATGAAGATAGAAGAGTTATACAGTTTATATATCACACATGGTTTAGTAGATACAGATACTAGAACTATTAGAAAAAACACACTTTTTTTTGCATTAAAAGGAGAGAATTTTAATGGAAATAAGTTTGCCGAAGAGGCAATAACTAATGGAGCTAGTTACGCAATAATTGATGAAGCTGATTATAAAACTTCTGAAAAATTAATTTTGGTTGATAATGTTTTGGAAACTCTACAAAAACTTGCAAATCATCATAGAAATCAACTAGGAATTCCTGTAATTGCATTAACAGGAAGTAATGGGAAAACAACAACAAAAGAATTGATAAATTCAGTTTTATCAAAAAAATATAAAACTACAGCAACTTTAGGAAACCTTAATAATCATATTGGAGTACCATTAACTTTATTGTCAATGAATAAGAATACAGAAGTTGGCATTGTAGAAATGGGAGCAAATCATGCTAAAGAAATTGAGTTTTTATCAGAAATAGCAAACCCTGATTATGGGTATATAACAAATTTTGGAAGCGCACATTTAGAAGGTTTTGGTTCTTTAGAAGGTGTGGTAAAGGCTAAATCAGAATTATATGATTATTTGAGAGCCAAAAACAAAAAAGTTTTTGTTAACCCCAATGAAGAAAAGCAGATAGCTAAAACAAAAGATATAGAGAGTATTACCTTTGATGAAAGCATAAAGTTTTTAGAGGCTAATCCATTTGTAAAGTTGTCGTATAATAATACAGAGATATTAAGTAATTTAATAGGAGCCTATAACTTTGCTAACATATCAGCGGCGATAACTATTGGTAATTACTTTAATGTAACAACAGAATTAATAAAAGAGGCAATTGAAAGTTACGTCCCTTCTAACAATAGGTCTCAGGTAATAAATACAAAAACTAATAGAATAATTCTAGATGCTTACAATGCTAACCCTACAAGTATGAAAGCAGCCTTAGAGAGTTTTAGTAAGCTGCAAGCTAATAATAAAACAATAATTTTAGGAGATATGTTTGAACTTGGAAAATATAGTTCAAACGAACACCAGAGTATTGTAAATTTTATAAAAGAATTAAACTTAGACGAAGCTTTCCTTATAGGTGAGAATTTTTATAAAACCACGACTAAATATAAAAGGTTTAATGGGTTTTATGAGTTTGAAGAATATATAAAGAACAACCAAATTGAGAGTAGCACAATTTTAGTAAAAGGCTCTAGAGGTATGGCTTTAGAAAGAGTTGTAGCGCTTTTTTAAAAAGAATTATTTCGGTGAAAGTTAACCAAATTATCAATAGGACGTTGAATTACATTAGTAATAGATAAATTATTTTTAGAGGCGACATTGTCTAATATATCCTGAAAGTAATAAGCAATTGATCCGATAAAATAAATTGGTGTTTGACTATTTTTTTCAAAAGGAAGAATACGATACTTGAAAAACTCTTGAACCCCTTTTTTTATCATTTTTCTGACGTATTTTTCATCTCTATACTCCAGCATAAATTTAGCAAAAGAAGCTAAATACATATTTGGATATGGTTTTTTATATAGGTTTATTTTTACGGTATCAGTATCAAGTTCAAAAGAAGTTTTAAATGCTGAAGCTATTTTTTTTGGCATTTTATTATAATAAAAATCACGTAATAATTTTTTGCCAAAATAATTCCCGCTAGCTTCATCCATAATAGTGTAGCCAAGTGATGGAGCTGTAGTAATCATGTCTTTTCCATCATAATAACAGCTGTTAGAACCTGTTCCTAAGATACACACAATACCAGGATTTTTACCAGTACTAGCATAAACAGCGGCTAAGGTATCTTCAGAAACAAATACAGTTGCTTTTTTAAAGATAGATTTTAGAACATTTTGTAAACTTTTAGCAGCTTTAGGACTTCCACAACCAGCTCCATAAAAGTGGACTTGTAAAGTGTCGTTTTGTATTTTTAATAAGTTGTTAGCACTATTTATTGTGCTAAGCATTTCATCTTTTGTTAAAACAGACGGGTTTAGACCTAGAGTAGTTGTTCTAAAAACTTCCTTTTTAGTATCATCGAGAGCTATCCAATCAGCTTTAGTAGAACCACCATCGGCAATTAAAACCATTTCTTATCTTATTTACAAGCTAAATATACTACTAAAAGAGTTAAGGAAAATATCAAAAATAAGATGAAGCATTAAATTTTCTTCATTTGTTGTTTCATCATTTGCATTTGCTCTTTAAGCATGCCATGTTTATCTAGCTTTTTGGCTTCTGCCATTAAGTTTGTAGCCTCTCTTTTTCTACGTTTAGTCATTGCTATTCCAGCCAATTGTAATTTAGCCATGGCTAAGTCATGATCCATAGCTAGACCTAACTTAACAGCTTTCTTTAAAAACTTTTCGGCTTGAGTTATGTTAGTTTGAGATAGCATAATACCATGTAGGTAATTATAATACCCTTCTTGCTTTTTTGTTAATGCAGTAGATGGGTTTTTAATATACCCTAACCATTTTTGAGCTCCAGCAAAATTTTGTTTACGTAGTTGTAAGAAAGCTAAAAGAATAAACTCGTTTTTAAAATAAAATAAAATAAATAGTCCAGCAAGTAATAGTATTGATATACCGTTCATAATGTGCCCTTGTATGAACTCATATACAGACCATATAGTAATTAAGGTAGCTAAAACTAATTTTATATTTTTATTGAACATAATTGTCTCTTCTTTTTATCGGTTTGCAAAAATACATTTTTTTAACAGAAAACCTATCAACTTATTTTTTGTAATACTTTTTGTTTTTTATCCAAGCAAGAGTTCCTAAAACAGCAACAAAAGCTAAAGAATAATAAACTGATGCTGGCGTAACTACTTTATCACCACTTGCATAAGAATGTAGGCCAGATAAGTAAAAATTAACCCCCATGTAAGTCATCATAATTGATGAGATGGCTAAAATAGAAACTAAATTGAAAGTGTATCTTCCTCGTAAACCTGGTATTAAACGCATATGTAATACAAAAGAATATATCATAATAGAAACTAAAGCCCAAGTCTCTTTAGGGTCCCATCCCCAATAACGTCCCCAGCTTTCATTTGCCCACATTCCACCTAAAAAGTTACCAATCGTAAACATTACTAAACCAACAGTTAATGCCATTTCGTTTATAATAGTTAATTCTTTAATGTGTAAATCCATTTTCTTTTTGTTCTTCTTGTTGGTAAAAACGATTAAAAACAAAGCAAATACACCAAGAATCATTCCTAAGAAGAAAGGTCCGTAAGCAGCAACAATTATAGAAACGTGTACATATAGCCACCAAGAGTTTAATACTGGTTGTAAGTTAGCAATCTCAGGGTCTAACCAATTTTGGTGAGCAAAAGCTAAAATAATCGAGACTAAAAATGTTGTAGCAGCTATGGTTAATGAAGATTTTTTTCCTAGAATTAACCCAAATAACATAGTTGCTAAACCTACAAAAATAATGGACTCATAAGCATTACTCCAAGGGGCATTGCCACTAATATACCATCTAGCTGTTAATCCTAATACATGAAAAACGAAAAGGAAAATAACAATTCCTATAAGTATCTTAACTATATTGTTAACCCATGGTTTGTTATTAAAAATTTGTAAGAAAACAAAAACAATTAAAAGTAAACTTACGTATCCGTAATATTTAGAAAGTTTTACAAAAATATTTAACTTATTGTAAGCTATTTCTAAATCGATTTTGTCTTTAGAAGGAATAACTTCTGAACCAAATTTTTGTTGGAATTTCTTAATTCCATTTAAAACCTTATTGGTTTCAGTATAATCTCCCGATTTTTTTGATGCTTGTAATAACTGTAAATATACGGGTAATGACTGACGAACAAAAACAGAATCTGTTCCTTTAAAATTTGCCTGTAGTGTTTCGGGCTGCGAAACCCATTTGTTATTTTCGTCGTTAGGAATTGGATAAATACGTAATATACCACCTCCTAAAGCTTGCGATAACAACCAAACTCTTCTTTCAATCTTAATAGCATCTTGTTCAAATTTATTTTGAATCCTTTTCTTCTCAGCTTCAACAACAAGTTTGCTAATTTTTGAAGAGCCATCAGGGTTGTAAAAATCAATAAAACGAGCATATTCAGTATCTTCAGAAAGCCCTAAAATTTCTCTAATTTGTGTATTCCCTTTTTCCAGATACACAAAGGGAACGTTTAACCAAAGCATCGGACTTTCTGTAATTGAAAGTAAAATCTGGCTAGGATCCATGTCTTTAAATTTATCTACATGGGCTACTTTTCTAACTAATTCTGAAGCAAAGGTGTGGGCAGGCTTCATGCGTCCACCAGCATCTTGAATAACTAAAGAACTAAATAAATCAGCATGTTTATTATCTACTTTATTTGCGATTAAAATAGAATCAATTTGGGCTTCAGAAACTTGTTTTGGTTCATGTTGTTTATGTTGCGTATAACTAGCTAAAGAAATAAATAAAGCAATTAGAGATAGCTTGGTTTTCTTGTTTCGTATTTTAACTAATGATTGTTTTAAGTCGTAAAAACGAGTATTTTTAACAAATAAAGAAGCAGTTAAACCAAAGAACAATAAGAAATAACCAATGTACGTGACCCAAGTACCCCAAAAATCGTGATTTACAGATAAATGTGTTTGCTCGTGTTCACCGTCAATTTTATAACTTGATTGGAAAAATTTATATCCTCCGTAATCTAAAATATGATTCATAAATATTCTATAATCGAATGTTTCGTTAGGAGCAATTACAGTAACTTCACTAGCATAAGCTGCGGCACTTTCTGATCCTGGATATTTTTCTAATTGAAAATCATTTAATTTTACGCTAAAAGGGGTTTGTAACAATTTAGATCCATACCAAGCTCTAAAATTTAAATTTCCAATACTAAATTGTTGTTGATTGTCTACATTAAACTTGCCTCCATAAAACTCAACGCGTTCAGTTTCTCCATTTGTAGTTATATCAAAAATTACGGTGTCATATTTTTTATCATCTTTTTTACCCCTAACTGTTTTAATCTCTCCTTTTTCTGGAGACTTAGGGACTACAAATTGTAATCCATTTACGTTGTGAAGTGTTAATAATTGAAAATGTTGAGCACTATCTTTAACTATTAAACCTTTCTTTTGATCAGCCATTCTAAACCAATCTCCATTATTTTTAGAAATCATTTTTAAGCTACCGTCTTCATAAAAGAAGTTAATTGAAGCAGCCTCTTTATTAGGAGCTTCAAAGCCTACTAAAATATTATGAATATTTTCAATAGTTCCTCTCTTAATGTAATGCTCGTGTCTGCTTCCATCAGAACTTTCTACAAAAAATAAATGCTCTGTTCCGTTTTCGTCTAAAACCATTTTTGTTTCAGACCAAGGAATATAGTCAACTAAATTAAAAGAAACCGTATGATTTTTTCCTGCCTTTTTAGGTTGAAAGTTTTCTTCAAAACTTGCAGAGTTTTTACCCCAAGCAGATAAAAGTAATTTGTTTGCAGTAGTTTTTTGAAATTCACCATTGTCAATAATGACATTTAAGTAGGTATGCTCAGAATAAAATTGATTGGTTGTTTCTCCTTCATCGATAACCATTAAACCTTCATAACTAATATAACGAGTAATACCGGCGCCTATTAAGATTAATAGAAATGATATATGAAATAATAACACAGACCATTTTTCTTTTTTGTATAATCGGTACTTAAAAATATTTCCAAAAAAATTGATAACAAAGAACACCATAATCAACTCAAACCACCAAGTATTGTACACTAATGCTTTAGAGGTTTGGGTTCCGTAATCGTTTTCAATAAAAGTGGCAATTCCCATGGCAATGGCAAAAACAAAAAATAATACAGCCATTAAACGGGTAGAGTAGAGAATATCTAAGATTTTTTTCATCAGTAAATCTGCTAAGTATAAAACGTTGCAAATTTACGGATTAAAGCTCGCTTTTTTGAAAGAATGAGTGTTATTTTGAGAAAAGAATTGTTAAAATTAGCATAATTAAATACCTATCTTTTCTCCCATTTTAACAAAGGTTTCCATCTTGTTTTTGGTGTTGGTTAAAATATCTTCATCAATAGTTATTTTGGAACTATTAACTAATAACACAATAGTTGAACCGCCAAAAGCAAAATATCCCATTTCATCGCCTTTTTTTACTTCGGAATTAGGTTTGTAGGTTTCAATAATACTTCCAACCATGGTCGCTCCAACGGGAGCAATTATAATATCTCCTTTGTCTTGTGTTGCCAAAGTACAGTACTCTCTTTTGTTTTCGCAGAATACTCTAGTGAAGTTAGCAGCCAAAGCGTGCGGAGAAACTGAGAAGTAACGTCCTTTAATTTTTGTTACTTCGGAAGGAGTTCCGTTGTATGGAAAATGATACCTGTGGTAATCATTTGGAGCGAGTCGTAAAATAATTAAAGAATCGTTTTTATGTTTTGTGGCTAGCTCTTTATTGCCTAGAAATTCCTCTAAGGTAAATTTTCTTCCTTTGATAAAGAAGTTATGAATATCAGAAATGCTTTTAAATGCTAACATTTTTCCGTCACCAGGAGAAACAAAGCCTTCCTCAATAGGGCGTGCACCAGGTTTTAATTTTCGATAGAAAAAGTCATTGAAAGAAATGTAGTCTTCAGATGGTCTTTCGGCTTCACTCATGTCGATTTGAAGTTCTCTAACAAAACTGTTTATTTTGTTAATAGAATTAGGTTTGTTCATGAGTTTACCATACCACGATGACAAAAATTTACGTTTAACTAATGGTAATAAAGCCATTTTTCCAAATGGATTATTATATAGCAATTTTAAATACCCTTCTCCAGGAGGGGTTTCGGTAATTATTTTACCTGTTTTTCTATCAATAAATTTTATTTTCATAACTGTTATTATTCTACACTATCAATTAAAATAGTTAACATATCAATGGCAGCTTGCGCAATTTTAGTTCCAGGGCCAAAAACACCTACAGCACCAGCGTCAAATAAGAATTGGTAATCTTGTGCTGGAATTACACCACCAACAATAACCATAATATCTTCACGGCCATATTTTTTAAGTTCAGCAATAACTTGCGGAACTAACGTTTTATGTCCTGCAGCCAATGATGAAATACCTAAAATATGTACATCATTTTCTATAGCTTGTTTGGTGGCTTCTTGTGGTGTTTGGAATAATGGACCTATATCTACATCAAAACCTAAATCAGCATAACCAGTAGCAACTACTTTAGCACCACGATCGTGACCGTCTTGTCCTAATTTAGCAATCATAATTCGAGGACGTCGTCCTTCTAATTCTGCGAACTTGTCGGCTAACTCAGTAGCTTTTTTAAATAACTCGTCGTCTTTTATTTCTTTACTATACACGCCAGATATGGTTTTATGTACTGCTTTATGACGTCCAAAAATAGTTTCAAGAGCGTCTGAAATTTCACCTAAAGTAGCTCTGTTTCTTGCAGCTTTTACCGCTAAATCTAATAAATTTCCTTCACCTGTTTTAGCAGATTCAGTTAAATCACGTAAAGTTTTATCTACTTCAGCTTGATTTCTTTTCGATTTTAAGTCGTTTAGTCTGTCAATTTGAGATTGACGAACAGCTTCGTTGTCAACTTCTAAAATATGTAGAGGATCTTCTTGTTTTAATTGGTATTTGTTTACGCCAACAATTACATCTTGACCACTATCAATTTTGGCTTGCTTTTTAGCAGCCGCTTCTTCAATACGCATTTTAGGAATCCCCTTTTCAATAGCTTTGGTCATTCCTCCTAATTCTTCAACTTCTTGAATTAGCTCCCATGCTTTATTGGCAATTTCTTCAGTAAGTTTTTCTACATGATAACTACCTGCCCAAGGATCAACTGTTTTTGTAATATGGGTTTCTTGTTGTAAGTATATTTGTGTGTTACGAGCAATGCGTGCTGAAAAATCGGTAGGTAAGGCAATTGCCTCATCTAAAGCGTTGGTATGTAAACTTTGTGTTCCTCCAAAAGCAGCAGCCATAGCTTCAATTGCAGTACGGGCTACATTGTTAAAAGGATCTTGCTCAGTTAAACTCCATCCACTGGTTTGACAGTGGGTTCTTAATGCTAATGATTTTGGATTTTTTGGGTTGAATTGCTTTACTAGTTTAGCCCATAGCATTCTACCAGCGCGCATTTTAGCAATTTCCATAAAATGATTCATTCCAATAGCCCAGAAGAAAGATAAGCGAGGAGCGAAGGTGTCAATGTCCATTCCTGCTTCTAACCCTTTTTTAATGTATTCCAATCCGTCAGCTAAAGTATAAGCCAATTCAATTTCTGCAGTAGCACCAGCTTCTTGCATATGGTACCCTGAAATAGAGATTGAATTAAACCTAGGCATATTTTCAGAAGTATATCTAAAAATATCAGCAATAATTTTCATTGATGGAGTAGGTGGGTAAATGTAAGTATTACGCACCATAAACTCTTTTAAAATATCGTTTTGAATAGTTCCTGATAATAGTTTAGGAGCTACACCTTGTTCTTCAGCTGCTACAATATAAAATGCCAAAATTGGTAAAACGGCTCCATTCATAGTCATGGAAACGGACATTTTATCTAATGGTATTTGGTCGAACAAAACTTTCATGTCTTCCACAGAATCTATAGCAACACCAGCTTTTCCAACATCACCTTGTACACGTTCGTGGTCTGAGTCGTAACCACGGTGTGTAGCTAAATCGAAAGCAACTGATAATCCTTTTTGACCAGCAGCTAAATTTCTACGGTAAAAAGCATTGCTTTCTTCAGCTGTAGAAAAACCTGCATATTGACGAATTGTCCAAGGTCTACGAACATACATGGTAGAGTAAGGTCCACGTAAGTTAGGTGCAATACCAGCAACAAAATCTTCGTGTTTGAAGTTTTTGCTTTGCTGTTCTTGGTTTTTATCTATTTGTATGTTTGATATATCTTTTCTACTCATTTTTGTTCAAGGTGTTTAAAACGGTATAATACAGTTCGAATGCAATAAAGGTTTTCAAAGAAGGATCTTTGTAGTTTTCTTTATTTATGTATGTAAAAGCAAAAGCACTTGACTGAGGAGATGTGTCAGGCATATCTCTTAAGGTTGTTAGCACCTCCTTTAAATCGTTAACTTTTGTTTCTTTAAGTAGTTTACCTGAATATTCATCAAAATAATTCACTCCTAACTTGTTAGTGTATAGAGGTTCTGAGCTACCTCTCTCGTCTTTAATTTCGGTTATCTGAATTTGTTCTTTTTCTTCAGTGTTTTTTATAAATCGTTCAAATTTTTCTGTATCAGTTACCCAGATATATTTTTTTAAAGTTTCATTAGAAATCTTTAAAAGTTCTAGCTCTTCTTTAGAAGTTAAGTCGTTTATGTTAATTTTGTTAGAATTAAAATCATTTACATACTTAAAAAAAGCTTCACTAGAATTTTCTTTGTTGATTGAATAGTAATTGCAAATTTGATTCTCGAATGAGTCAACCATCAATTTAATAAGCTCAGTTTTTGGAATGTTACTCAAGTTTTGAGCATTTAAGGCTAGTGTTTCGGAAAGTAATGTAATGAAAACGGATATGTAAACTAGTTTTCTACTCATTTTCTAAACGTTCTTGTTCTAGCTTTTCAGCTAATCGTTTTTGAATAATAGGTTGAATTAGTGTTTTTTCGTTACGAATTTTCAAGAAAGGCGAAACTTCTAAATCGTTTTTCATCTTGTCATTTTCGTTTTGAATTTTGTTTGTTCCAAGTAAAACTAATTCTCCTGAGTCAAATAATTGTTGTTCTTTATCTGCAGACTCTTTTATTTTTCGTTGGATAACTCCTTCTTTTAATTGTTTTAAGAAACCACCACCTTTTTCTATTAATTTAAAAACTTCTAGTGCTTTTTGGGCAAGTTGTTGAGTAATTGTTTCAATGTAGTATGCACCATCAGCAATCTTTTGAGCTTCTGCTAGCTCACTTTCTTGCTGTAAAATTAGTAGCTGGTTTCTAGAAATACGTTCCCCAAATTCATTTGAGTGGTGGAAAATTTTATCATAGGAACTATTAGCTACAGTGTTGGTTCCTCCTAAAATAGCACTCATACACTCAGAGGTAGTGCGTAGCATGTTTACATTGTAGTCGTATATAGTTTTGTTACGTGAACTTGGTTGTGTAAAAATATGGGCAGTAGCTTTGGTGTTGTATTCGTTTAATAAAGAATCCCATAAAATCCTAAAAGCTCTTAGTTTGGCAATTTCAAAAAAGTAATTACTTCCTACAGAAAAATTAAAGTGAATATTGTTTGCAATTGAGCTTCCAAAATGATTCAAGTATTCGTTTGCGTGTGCAAGTGCATATGCTAATTGTTGAACTATGGTTGCTCCTGCATTTTGATAAATGGAAGCATTAACACAAATAGCATTTTGAGTAGCTTTTGCTATTTCTTCTAATTGTGTATGATCGCTTTTAAGATTAGAATACCAGTTTCCTGAGCTAGCTAAGTTTCCTATAACATCTATATTGAAGTAGCACTTGTCCGAGTTTGTGAAATCAGCTAGTTTTTTTACAAATTGTGATGATAAAAAATTAAAAGTAAAGTAAAGTAAGGTTTTTTGAGTGTCAATTCCTTTTAATAAGGTATTGTAGTCAAACTCTTTTTTTGCGCTGAATTTTATGGCGTTTGCTCCTCTTTTAATTGAGTAGATAGCAAATGTATTTGCTTCTTCTTCATTCTCAATGTTAATAGATTGACAAATAGCAAAACCTTTATTTGGAGTATTAATCTGAATATTGGTTCTGTCTTCTTTAGTGTAAAAAGGTTTTACAGTAATACCTTCTTCAGTTTTCCATAAAAGTGTATCGTTATAATCGGCACCTTTAAGGTCTACTTGTATTTTTTGTTTCCATTCTGCAGGGGTAACACCTTGAAATTCGTCAAATAAATAGTTACTCATTACTTTTTTATGGTATCAAATTCAATAATATAAATATCTTCATCTTCTTTCTTCATTAAGTACTTTTCTCTAGCATAGCGTTCTAGTTGAAGAGAGTCTTGTAGTTGTTGAATGGTTTTTTTGTCTTTCTTGATTTTTTTTTCATGATAATCAATCCAGCTCTTTAGTTCATTAATCTCTTTATTAAACTCTCTATGGGTAAGGTAAGAATTTTCATCAAAAAAAAGCATCCAAACCACAAAAACAGTGAGTATAATCACGTAAATATTAGTGACTATTTTAAAGGAAGGTTTGTTTTTAATTGATTTTAAACTCATGTTATAAACGGTCGTTAATTACAGTTCTTACAATATCTATAGCTACGGTATTATATCTATCGTTAGGTATAATGATATCAGCATAATTTTTTGTAGGTTCAATAAATTGCTGATGCATAGGTTTTAAAGTACTTTGATAGCGGTTTAAAACTTCATCAACATCTCTACCTCGTTCTTTAATGTCTCTTCTTACACGTCTAATTAAGCGTTCGTCAGCATCGGCATGAACAAAAACTTTTATGTCACACAAGTTACGAAGTTCTTTGCTATTAAAAATCAAAATACCTTCAATTATAATAACTTTTCTGGGGTGTGTTTTTATGGTGTCTTTGGTTCTGTTGTGAGCAACGAATGAATATACTGGTTGTTCTATAATGCATCCATTTTTTAGTTCAGTTAAATGTTCAACCATTAAGTCAAAATCGATTGCTCTAGGATGGTCAAAATTAATCTTAGTACGTTCTTCGTAAGTTAGGTTGTCTGTTTGTTTGTAGTAGGAGTCTTGAGAGATAACGCAAACTTCATCTGCAGGAAGTTCGTTAATAATTTGGTTTACTACCGTGGTTTTTCCACTTCCTGTACCTCCAGCAATACCAATAACAAATATATTCTTCATTAAGTTTTTGTAAAAATAGAGTTATGACAAATTTAGCAAAATAAGCGCATAAAAAAAGCGCTAACTTTTTGTTAGCGCTTTTAGTTTTGAGCCGATGGAGGGACTCGAACCCACGACCTGCTGATTACAAATCAGCTGCTCTAGCCAGCTGAGCTACATCGGCGTTTGCCTCAAAAGCGTGGCAAATATATAATGTTTTTTGAAACTGAAAAAACTTTTTTTTATTTTTTTTAAAAGGTGTTTTTTGTAATGATTTTAGAAGTTTTTTAAGTTGTTGAATTTTAGTTTGTTTTGATTATTTAGAGAGGTAGAATTTTTTTGAAAAAAAATAAAAGAAGTCGGGATGAGTGGATTCGAACCACCGATCTCTGGTCCCCCAGACCAGCACTTTAACCGGACTAAGCTACATCCCGATGTTACAAATATATTTAAAAAAGAAAAGTTCTAAGTAATTTTACTTAGAACTTTATCAAGAATAAATATTATAATGAGAGTGGTAGTTGATGAAACTACTATTCCTATTGTGTATACTGTAAACGAGCTTAAACATTATTTATTGTTTAAGCTGTTAAAGGTTTTCCTTTTAAACGTTTTTCAATGCGTTGTTTTACAGCTGTTAACCGTTTCATTAAATCCATTAATGCGCTGTCTTTTGTTTGTTTATATACCTCATTAATCTCTAGTATAAGAGCTTTTGCTTCTCTAGCGGCTAGTATTCTATCACTAGTAGTAATAAACTTGAATTTTCTGTTTTCAAATTCTTCCGCCTTATTGATTAATTCTGAATTCATAAAATTTACCAATTTAATTTAAAATTTCTTTATTAGGTTTTGTCTGATAAAAAAGATATGTGCCTAAAAATAACTGGGGCGACAAATATATGGGAAACTTTCTGTTTCTAAACAAATAAGCTTATCAATTTGGTTTATTAGTTAATAAGTTTTTCTTATAAGACTAAAATATTTTTTTAGCATTACCGTATTATCAGTTATAAGTATTATCTATAAATATAAAAGTAACGATTTTATTTTGCTATTTCAAATTATTAATAGAAAATTAACAGTTTTAGCTGGTTAATTTAGTGAATTTTTAAGGAATGAGAGAGTTTTTAGTTATTATGCAGTACTTTTGCGTTTATATAGACGTTAAAGTAGGAACATGAGAAAGTTATTATTCTTAATTTTTGTTGTTTTAATATTTTCTTGTAACAGTCAAGGAAAAAGAAGTGTTTTAGGAGATTCTAATTTTCAAAAGGAAATGAATGCTAAGTTTAAAGATGCTTCAAGATCTCCGCTTACAAAAAAAGGGTTAAAGAAATTTAAAGGCTTAGATTTTTTCCCTATTGATAAAAAGTACACTGTAAAAGCTAACTTAGAAAAGACGTTTAATACTCCTATTACTAATTTTCCTACAACAACAAACAGGGTGGTAATGTATAGAAAATATGGAGTTTTATCTTTTTCTATTGATGGAGAAGACTTTAAGCTTACTATTTATCAAGATGTAAATCCTACTCCTGAGTATGCAAATCATTTGTTTTTACCTTTTTTAGATAAAACAAATGGAAAAACATCGTATAAAGGTGGTCGTTTTATAGATATTTATACGACCGATATACAGGAAGATGGAACTGTAGAGGTAGATTTTAATAAAGCTTACAATCCTTACTGCGCTTACAGTGATAGGTATTCTTGTCCAATTACGCCAAGTGATAATTACCTAAATACGGAAATTAAAGCAGGGGTAATGGCATATAAAAAACCAAAATAAAAGTGTCCTGCAATTGCAGGACTCTTTTATTTTGAAGGAGGTGTTAAACCTTCTTCACTGTCTTGTTTAATTGCTTTTATTAACGAATCCAAATATGGTCTTCTTACCTTGAGTTTAGTTTCTTTATGAGCTTTCTTGTTTAGTTTAGAAAACATTGAAGCTACTTTGATTGCAGTAGGTAATAGATGTTCTTGAGGAACAATTTTATCTAAAAAACCAGCGGTAATAGCATCTTGTGGATTGTAAATTTCAGAGCAACTAACACTTCTTTCAAAATAAACAGGGGTTAAACGTGCTTTAGCTATTTCAATACCGGCATTGTGCATGGTCATACCGATTAAAACTTCGTTTAATCCAATTTTAAAATCACCTTCAATTCCTAGTCTATAGTCAACAGATAGGAGTAAGAAAGCTCCTTTTGCCACAGCATGACCAGAACAGGCAGCAATTATAGGGTAAGGAAAAGACAACATTCTATGTGAGAAATTAGATCCTTTGGTAACCAATTCTAAAGCTGATTCAGGAGATTGAGTCATGCTTTTTAAGTCGTAACCAGCAGAGAATATTCCTGGTTGTCCTGTTAGTATTACTGGTTTTTCTTCTTTTTCAGCTTTGTCAAAAGAGGTGTTTAAAGCATCAATCACTTCATGAGAAATAGCATTAGCTTTTCCGTTAGTAATAGTGATGATTACATAGTTTTCTTCTGATTTGTATTGTATAAGTTCACTCATTTGTTATATAAATTTACTCACAAAGTGAGATTTGTTTTTAGGGTAAAGTGTAGTTTAAATAGTTTGTGAATTCGTCCAAAAATAATTTACTAAGTAAATTCCTGCGAAAACAGCTAAAAATCCGATGATAAAGCTAGTAACAGTATATAGCGCAAAAGAGGCGAAATCTCCAGATTTTAGAAAGATATGATTTTCATAGGCAAAGGTTGAAAAAGTTGTAAATCCGCCACAGAAACCAGTAGCTAATAATAAAGTGTGGTTTTGTGTTATGGTTTCGTTTTTAGTAGCAAGTCCTAAAATAATTCCAATAAGTAAACTACCAAGAATGTTAGCAACAAAAGTTCCGTACGGAATTCCTGTTTGAGAGCTGTTTAGAGCTTTTCCGATAATATATCGTAAAACGCTTCCTGCTCCACCACCTATAAAAACTAATAATAACTGTTTCACAAAAAATACTTCTGGGTTAATAGCCAAATTTTGCTCTTTTATTGAATGAGATGTTGTAAGAATCTCTACAGGAGCTTTTCATATCATTGCGAAAATAAGAAAACCTCACAAATTTGTGAGGTTTTCTTTATATATATGTTATAGCGGTTTATAGTTCTACATCGTCAGCATCTGTCCAATTCCATTTTCCTGAAATGATTCCCTTTTTTACAGTAACAATACCAGGGTTAGCTCTGATTACGGTTTTTAGAGCAGTTTCATCACAAAAACCAAAGATGTAAGGAAGGCCATATTCTTTTTGGGTAGCAGCTAAATCTTCAATGTAAGAAGCGGTTAATACATAAATTTCATAACCTTGTTCGCTAGCTTGTTTCGCAATCTTAGAAACATCAGCGATACCTTCTTTTTCTGTTTTCTTTAAATTAGACATAATAACAAGCATTGCTTTTTCTTTTGCAAGCATTTCTTCTAACTTATCTCCTTCGTCTGTCTCTATCATGAAATCATGTATAGGAGGAAGTTCGTCGCTATCTTCTGGGTATTCCATTCCTTTGGCAATATCTGTACCTATAGAATAAGCTCTAAAATCAATAATTGGTAAATGTTGTAAAACATAATAAGTTATAATTAATGATAGAAAAACAGAGCTAAAGGTTGTTAAAGAAGCAAATTTATTTGAAACTAAAGGTTTAATGTGTTTAACTCCAATAATAAGAATCACAATAAAAATCATAAAAACAACATTCTTGTAAAATGTTTCTTTAGGTGTAAGTTTTAAAGCGTCACCAAAACATCCACAATCTGTAACTTTGTTGTAGGTATAAGAGTACCAAGTTAAAAATAAGAAAACTAGGTTTAAACCAAATAAGCTCCAAACAGTAAGTTTAGGTTTGTAACCTACTAAAAGCATAATACCTAAAACCAATTCGGTAACAATTAAAAGAATTGAAAAAGGTAAAGCGAAAGGAATTAAGAATTCTAAATTTAATACATCGGCGCCAAAATATTCTTCAAATTTATATTGAGATCCGATTGGATCTATCAATTTTACAAATCCAGAGTAAATAAAAAGAAGTCCTACAAGTACTCTTGAAATATGAGTTAGCATTTTTAAAATCATAGGGGTGTTTTTTAGGTTAATTATCTGATTCAGAAAGGTGAATCATGGCAAAAATAGCATAATTAATCATATCTTGATAATTAGCATCAATTCCTTCAGAAACTAAAGTTTTGCCTTGATTGTTTTCAATTTGTTTTACACGAAGTAGTTTTTGCAGAATTAAATCGGTTAACGAAGAAACTCTCATGTCTCTCCAAGCTTCACCATAATCATGGTTTTTGTTTTCCATTAACTCTTTGGTGATTTTTATGTGTTTATCGTATAAAGTAGTAGCCTCTTCGGTAGTTAAATCAGGTTGCTCAACAATACCTAACTCAATTTGAATTAATGCCATTACCGAATAATTGATAATGCCTATAAATTCTGATTTTTCTCCTTCATCAACTTTTCGCTCAGTATTTTCTTGTAATTGACGTATACGTTGAGCTTTGATAAATATCTGATCGGTTAGTGATGGAAGTCTTAAAATCCTCCAAGCACTACCATAATCGCTCATTTTTTTTATAAATAAACTTTTACATTCTTCAACTACAGCATCATACTGTTTTGAGGTATCTTGCATCTTTCCTGTTTAAAAGTATTCGACCAAAAATAGTAAATATTACAAGCTTTTCATTTATTTTTACTTGGAAATTTAGCATGATGACAATTAATTGTAAAGGAACCTTGGTGGATTTAACTAAGCCTAAGGTTATGGGGATTTTAAATGTTACTCCTGATTCTTTTTTTGATGGAGGAAAGTATAAAAATGAACGAGATATCCTTGTACAGGCAGAAAAGATGTTGAGTGAAGGGGCTACGTTTATTGATGTAGGTGCATATTCTTCAAGACCAGGAGCAAAGCATATTTCGGAAGAAGAGGAACTACAAAGAATGCTTCCTGTGGTGGAGTCGTTGGTTAAAAATTTTCCTGAAATTATTATTTCGGTAGACTCATTTAGAAGTAGAGTAGTGGAAGAGTCGATAAATGCAGGTGCTGGAATTATAAATGATATTTCTGGTGGAAAGATGGATGTGAAAATGTTTGAGACAGTGGCAAAATTACAAGTTCCATATATTATGATGCATATGCAGGGAACACCGCAAAATATGCAACAAAATCCTCAATATGAAAATGTGGTTACAGAAGTGGTTTCTTTTTTTGCAGAACAGCTTTTTAAATTGCGCCAGCTAAAGGTGAATGATGTAATTATAGATGTTGGTTTTGGTTTTGGTAAAACACTTAATCAAAACTATGAGTTGCTTAAAAGGTTATCAATGTTTAAAAGTTTAGATGTTCCTATTTTAACTGGGGTTTCTAGAAAATCTATGTTATATAAATTGTTAGGAATTACATCGCAAGAAGCTCTAAATGCTACTACTGTAGCAAATACAATTGCTTTGCTAAACGGAACACACATTTTAAGGGTGCACGATGTAAAAGAAGCAGTTGAGGCGGTTAAAATTGTGGAACAGTTGTAATAAAATCCTTACATTTACTTATTAGGTAAAGACAAAATGCCTAAAAGCTTGTTTTAAAGTTAAAAAACTTCAAAAAATTAATGAATTTAGATTTCATCAACTTTTCGTTTCTTGATGTGTTAGATATTTTTTTGGTAGCTGTGTTGCTTTTCTATATCTATAAGTTGTTAAAAGGAACCGTAGCGATTAACATTGTAATAGGAATTGCATTTATATTTTTAATATGGAAAGTTACTCAAGCCTTGCACATGGAGATGTTAAGTGGTATTTTAGGTTATTTACTTTCTGGTGGTGTTATAGCATTGATTATTGTGTTTCAACAAGAAATTCGTAAGTTTTTATTAATGATAGGAACTACTAATTTTTCTACTAAAAAGGGGTTTTTAAATCAGTTGAAGTTTCTAAAAACTGAAATTCATTCCGAAACAGATGTTGAAACTATTTTAACAGCTTGTGTTAACTTGTCAAAAACTAAAACAGGGGCATTATTAGTCATTGAAAAAACAAACAACCTTGATTTTTTAATTAATACGGGAGATAAAATGAATGCTTTGGTGAATGAAGCAATTATAGAGAGTATTTTTTATAAAAATAGCCCGTTACATGATGGAGCAACAGTTATTCGTGATAATTATATTGTAGCTACTCGAGTAATACTACCTATTTCTAGTAGTACTAAAATACCTTCTAGGTTTGGGTTACGCCATAGAGCAGCTATTGGGGTTAGTGAGAAAACAGATGCCCTTTGTTTATTGGTTTCAGAAGAAACAGGTGAGCTTTCTTATATAAAAGATGGTGAATTTGTGTTGTATAAGTCGCTGGAAGAACTTCGTAAAAAATTAGAAAAAGATGTCATGGCATAAAAAAAGCTCGCAACTTGCGAGCTTTTTTTATGTTCTGTCCAAAAAAGATTATTGAGCAGGAGCCATTTTAGATTGAATAGCAGTCATAACTTGGCTAAACTTAACAGCATCATCTTGACTTAAATTACCAAGAATTTCTTGTGATTTACTAGCTAATTCAACACCTTTTTGAGCTAATTCAGAGTTTTTTACTACATCTCCTTTTGCTTCTATGTATGTTTTAGCATACTCAGTATAAGACTGTAAGTATTCACCTACTTTTGGATCTTCAAATTCAGGAATTTCGATACCTTCAATTGCAGACTCTACAGCTTTAACAGCTTCTTCAGTAGTTTCTTCAACTTCCTTAGCAGCTTCTTTAGTTTCTTCAGTAGCTTTGTCTACTGTTTCAACAGCTTCTTTTTTAACGTCTTTAGCTTCTTCTTTTGTGTTTTTACAAGAGGTTGCTAATAAAGAAGCAACTACAAATGCAGATAAAATTACTTTTTTCATCGTTTTTGATTTTTAATTTTTAGATTGAATAACAAATGTACTATTTTGATTGATGTAAACAAATTTATTTACACTACCGTTTCATTATTAAACTGTTTTTCGTACAAATTCTTATAATAGCCGTCGTGTTTTTTTAATAACTCTATGTGGTTTCCTTTTTCGACTATGGATCCTTTGTCCATAACTATAATCATATCAGCCTTTTTAATAGTTGCTAAACGATGAGCAATTACAATAGAAGTTCTATTTTTTGTAATTTCATCCGTAGCATATTGAATCATTTGTTCTGCATGTGCATCAACTGAAGAAGTAGCTTCGTCTAAAATTAAAATACTAGGTTTACTAACATATGCTCGTAAGAAAGCAATTAATTGGCGTTGACCAGATGATAACATACCACCACGTTCTTTTACATTATAATAGTAATTGTTAGGAAGACTCATAATAAATTCATGAATTCCTATTTGTTTAGCGGCAGTTTGTACTTCTTTGAGAGAAATTTTATCATTTTTAAGAGTGATGTTGTTTAAAATACTATCAGAAAATAAAAAAACATCTTGTAATACCACAGCTATTTTTTGACGTAAAGAAGTTATTTTGTAATCTTGAACAGGAATATTGTCAATAGATATTTCACCACTATCTATTTCGTAAAAACGATTTATAAGATTAATTATAGTTGATTTTCCGGCTCCTGTAGCCCCAACAATGGCAACGGTTTGTCCTTTTTTAACACTAAAATTAATACCTTTTAAAATTTCTTCCCCTTCTATATAACTAAATTTTACATCTTTAAAATTAATAGCTCCTTGTATGTTGTTAGCAATAATTGATCCATTCTTATCTATAGAGCTCTCGGTGTCTATTATGTTAAAAACACGTTCACCAGCAACAATCCCCATTTGTAACTGATTAAATTTGTCAGCTATTTGTCTTAAGGGTCTAAAAAGCATTTGAGCCATTTTTATAAAACCAATAATGGCACCAACACTTGCAGCTTTGTTTTCAACTACTTGTAAACCACCATACCAAACAATTAAACCTATTGCAATTGAAGATAAAATCTCTGCGATAGGGAAAAAAATAGAATAATACCAAACTGTTTTAACATGTGCTTTTTTATGTTTGTTATTAATATCAATAAAGTTTTTATACTCTATCTTTTCTCTATTAAAAAGCTGAACTATTTTCATTCCCGTAACTCTTTCCTGAACAAAGCTGTTTAGGTTTGCTACTTGGTTTCTTACATCTTGAAAAGTAGATTTTATGGCTATTTGAAATAATTTAGTAGCATAAATTAAAACAGGTAAGGTTGCAAGTGCTATTATTGCTAGTTTCCAATTGGTATATAGCATTACGACTATTACCACAATCATTTTCAAAACATCGCTAACGATCATAAAAACACCTTGTGTAAAAAAATTAGCAATAGTTTCTATATCAGAAACAACACGAGTTACTAATTTTCCAACTGAAGAGTTATCAAAATATCCCATTTTAAATTGGAGTATTTTTCTAAAAGTGATAGCTCTTATGTCTCTAATAATATGTTGTCCAACCCAGTTAGCGTAGTAAATAAAACTAAATTGGAAAAAGACTTGAATTAATAAAACCACAATCATGGCTATTGTGAAATACAATAGTCTAGAAAAATCTTTGTTTGTAATAAAGTCATCTATGGCAGCCATTAAAATGACAGGGGTTAGCACAGCAAACCCTGCTAGTAAAATAGTAGATAATGCTGCAATTATAAATCGTATGCGATACTTTTTTGCAAAACTCATTAGTCGTGCAAAAATTTTAATATCGAATGCTTTTCCTGTTGTTTTACTCACTATATATATTCGTATTTTACTTTTGTTAAAAATAAACCTTTTGCAGGAACAGATACGCCTGCTTTACTTCGATTTTTACTTTCTATAATTTTTTTGAAATCATTTACAGTTATTTTTTCTAAACCAACGTCAATTAAAGTTCCAACAATAGCACGAACCATGTTTCTTAAAAAACGATTGGCACTGATATGAAACGTTAACTCATTACCATTTTTAATCCATTTAGCATTGGTTACAGTACAGTTAAATGTATGTACATCTGTCTTTACTTTTGAAAAGCATTCAAAATTTTCATAATCATATAGAGTTGCAGCGGCTTTATTCATTAACTCTATATTTAATTGCTGGTGGTGTAATTGCCAAGTAGTATTTAATAAAAAAGGATTTCTACCTAGCCAAATTTTGTACTCATAGCTTCTACTAAGTGCATCAAAACGAGCATGAGCATCGTTATGTACTAGTTGAGTATTAAAGATAACGATGTCATTAGGTAAAATAGCGTTTAACTTGTAGGTGAAATTACTGTTTAGTGGGGTTTCTACATCAAAATGAGCAAACATTTGAGATGCATGCACGCCAGCATCTGTTCTTCCTGCACCTACGATAATTATTTCTTTTCTTAAAATAGTGCTAATAGCCTTATTGATTTTTTCTTGAACGGACATTGCGTGTGGTTGTATTTGCCATCCATGATAATTTTTTCCGTTGTATGCTAATTCAATGAAATACCTCAAGAAGTGTAAAGATTTTAAACAGCTAAATTATAAAATTATAACTTGAAATGTACTAGATATGAGGTAAAATAATGTTTTAAGTTTTGCTAAAATACTTATAAGTTAATAATGTGTTGGTTTGATTTTTATTAGTTTTGTTTCAATGAAGAAAATTTTATTACTTTCCGATACACATAGTTTTATAGATGAACAAATTTTAAAGTTTGTAAAACAAGCTGATGAGGTTTGGCATGCAGGTGACATTGGAAACCTACAAGTTACTGATAGTATAAAAAAGCTAAAACCATTGAGAGCAGTGTATGGAAATATTGATGATAAAAGTGCTCGGGCAGAATTTCCGTTAGATAATAAATTTATAATAGATGGTGTTTCGGTTTGGATAACTCATATTGGAGGCTATCCGAATAAATATAATCAAAGGGTTCGAGAAGAGTTAAAAAGTAATACACCACAACTGTTTATTTGTGGACATTCGCATATATTAAAAGTTCAGTATGATAAGAATCTGAATTTGTTACATTTAAATCCAGGAGCAGCAGGAAATCATGGATTTCATAAAGTTAGAACGATGCTACGTTTTGAAATAGATAATAGTAATATAAAAAATATGGAAATTATTGAATTAGCTAACAGAGGTTAACTTGTTAAAGTTGTTTTCTTTTCTTAATATTGGAACTATAATTTGTATTGTAGTGCCTACATTTATTTGAGACTTTATAGTTAGCTTACCATCCATCATGTGAACTCTAGCTTCAACTTGGTTAAGTCCAATACCATCAGAAAAAGAAGAAGACGAGGTAGAAAATCCTACCCCATCATCCTTAACGAGAACGGTTAGTTGATTCTTCTCTTCTTTTAAATCTATTTGTGCATGTTTGGCTTTACTATGTTTCAAGATATTATTGATTAATTCTTGAATCACATTAAATATTTTTATTTCAAACTCTTGGTTGTATCTGTTGATGTTTTTTGCTGAAACCTCAAGTTTTAATTGGCTATTAGAATATTTTTTAACAACATCTTTAATAGCATATTCTAACCCAAATTTTAATAGAATAGATGAAACCAAATTATGAGATAAATCTCTTACTTTTTGAGATGCTTCTGAAATAATAGCTTGTGTTTTTTCTATTTCTTGAGGAGTATTGCCGTTAAATTGTTTTTTTGTAGCTGTTAAGTGCATGTTTGCAGATGAAAGTAGTGCGCTAACATTATCGTGTAATATTTCTGCGATAAGTTTTCGTTCAGTTTCTTTTCCGTCAATCGTAGCGTTTAGAATTTTAACTTGTGCTTCTGATCTTACTTTCTCAAGGTTTTGTTGTTGTATAAGTTTACTTTCAGATAACTTGAGGCGTAAGTTTTTTTGACGAAGCTTATAATTGTATATAATTACTCCTGAAACAATTAATACCAAAAAACTTAAAGCACCAAAGAGCATAGAGGTTTTAGCTTCTTGGGCTTCTTCTAGTTTACGTTGTTCTTCAACTAAGGCTGTTTTTTCTTTTTCTAAGTTAAGTTCGTGTTTTGTGTAAATTTCATCGACAATTCTTCTTATTTCAATATCCCTAAAGTCGTCCTTGATATTATAAGATTTTTCTTGATAATCATAAGCTCTGTAGTCTTTTTGTAGATATAAAGTATATGCTAGGTTGAAATATAGAAACTCTTTATATTTTGTAGCTCTATTGCTTGAGTCTTGTTTTATTAAATCTAAACCTTCTAAGTATATTTTTTTTGCTTTCTCATAATCCTTTTGTTCAAGATAAATACTAGCTAAATTACCGAGTGCAGCGGATTCTAAAACTTTCTTATTTGAATTCTTATAAATTTTTATAGCTTCTAAAGAATACTCCTTGGCTAAATCGTAAATAGAGTCTTCTCTGTATATATTAGAAAGGTTGGTGTATGAGCTTGCTTTGGTTGTGAGGTCTTGCTGGTTAAATGAGTTACTAGCTAGTATCTTTTTGTAGTACTTAATAGCACTGTCTTTCTTTTTGGAAATATGAAATTGTCCTCCAATACGTAACAATATTTTGTTTATTTTGAAATTATTTTCAACTATATTCGAGTGCTCTTTTTTAAAAGAAGAGTTATATTTAAAGTTAGCTAATGCTTTTTTGTAGTACGTAATAGCTTTTTCATGGTCGTTTATTTGCCTGAAAATATCTCCAATTAAAAATGAAGTTTTATATTTTAATTCAAAATGACCTGATGAATCTATTTCAGAAAGTATTTTTAGACTTTTTTCTAATGAAATACTATATTTCTCTTCATTAAAGAGTTCTTCAGCTTTATTATATTCATCAAATAAAGGATGCTTTTTTTTCTGGCTATGAGAAGAAATAGAAGTAAAGGTTATAGTAGTTATTAGGAAAAAGAGCAAAGAGCTTTTGTACATTTTTATTATATTATAGTGTGATCCACAATAATAGATCTTGGTTTTCTGTCGACAGATTCAACTTCCATTCTACCAACATATTTATGATTAACAAAATCTAATCTTAATATTTTAGACTCAGGATTCATTTCTAATTCTCTTGAAAATGTTTTTTGAGTTGAGGTACCGTTTGATAAATGCACTTCGTAAGTTTCAATCCCTTTATTATATACAAAATCTGTAGTAACATTATTATTAATAGTAAAATTTAATTGATATGTACCATCTTCATTTGCTGTAATACTATATGAGTTCAAAAATTCGGTAATACCCTTAGCAAAGGTAATGTTTTCATCTTCAATATATATATCAGTTTTTTTCCCTCTATTAGCTTCTAAAAAACCAATTTTTAAATGATTGTTTTCAATAGAAAAATCATTAGAGTGTTTTGTAGATGTCTTTTGTGCAGTTTCAGCTAAAATAATCTCTTTAGAATTGTCTGTATTAGTCAATGTAGTTACATCGGTATTATTAGCTGTATTAAAATCAATAGAGTAGGCCCCAGTTGCATCTCTTTTAAGTGTATATGATTGTAATAAATTTTCTGGATTATTCTTTATAACTTCTGCTTCGTTAGAAGAACAAGAAGCAAAAATAACACTAAGACTCAAAGCTAGTAAATAAGGAGTAAAGTTTTTCATGACTTGTATATTTATTGAGATTAGATTTTTTTAAAAATAGCGATGTACTTAGGATAGATGTTAAGAGACGGGGGACAATATCTCTTAGGGGATAAAAGAAAACAAAATGAAGGGGTTTTCTATACTATGTTAAATAACGCGTACATCGCTATTGGGTTTATTATTAGTAGCAGTTGATTAGCGATGCATGAAGTGTATAGACTCGGGGGGCTTCTTCTTAATCTGGGGGACTAAAGAAAATTTGAAGGGTTGATTATGTCTTTACACTATTTTGTTTCTCACAGCATACATCGCTAAACCTACTACATTTTTTACTTTTAATTTTTTATATAAATTACTTCTATATGTTTCTACTGTTTTAATACTAACATTTAGTTTTTTTGCTATTTCACTGGAGCTTTTTTCTTTTGCTATTAATCTTAATACAGCAATTTCCCTCTCGGTTAAATCTCCATGCAAAAACTCTGGTTCATCTTCGTCTTTTGCATCTGAAGCATATAAGTCTAATAACTTTACTTTAATGTCTTCGCTAATGTATTGTATACCATTGTGAACGACTTTTATAGCGTCAATTATTTGCTCATTAGCTCGACTTTTATCAACAAAACCATTGGCTCCTAATGCAATCATTTCTTGAACAAGTTTTGGATCACTCAAACCAGAAAGAATTATTGTTTTAATAGTTGTATTACGTTTTCTAAACGTTTTTAAAACTTCAATACCATCCATTTCAGGCATGTTTATGTCTAAAACTAATACATCAGCTGTGTTTTTTGAAGACCAATTTACTACTTGCTTACCAGTTAAAGAATAGCCTTCAACTTCAATATTATCTTCAGTATTTAATAAAGCAATGACACCGTCTATTAATATCTTATGGTCATCTGCTATGTGAACTTTTATCTTGTTGTAATTCATGATTGTTATTACAGTTACAAATTTATGAGGTTAAAAGAGTGTGTACAATACACAGTATCCCTAATTGTTTTATTAGTGACTCAGGGAAAACCCTGAGTTTTTTTTAACATTTCTTTAACATTTAAAGCTAGAGGGCTTGAATAGCCTACGGAATCAAAAATAAAAAACCGAGATTTAATTCTCGGTTTTTTTCGCACTAAATATACTAAGATGTTAGGTTTATCGTAATCTATCTACAGATTTTACAAGATCTTCATCCTTCTTAATGGCTCTATTTGCTAAAACTAATAGCAAAATAACAATGATAGGAAAGAACATCCCAATACCTTTCTCAGAAACCAAAGCTTCTCCAGATAATGTTTGTGATAAATAAATCAATAGTCCTAATAAAAAAAGGTTTATCAATATGTTTAACCGGTTTAGTACAAATTGTAACTGACGATTTTTAAATAGAAATATTGTTACAATAGCTACTAAAGCCGAAATAAAAAATAAAACAGGAATACTTTTTTGTAAGATTGAGTTCCCAGAAAATAAATCTAAAACATAAATAGTATTAGTTTGGGAGTTACTCCAAAGACTAACTATAAAAGTCAATCCTCCGGAGATAATTCCTGCTACTAATAGGTATATAGATTGTATTCTTTGTATCATAATTTTTTATCGGGTAGCAAATGTAATACTTCTTTTTTTAAAAAGAAATATTAGAAGTTAAAATATTTGTATATATTTGCCTTGTATGTAACCGCACAAAATTATTATATAGCCCCTATATAATTAGCACTCAAAACAAAACTTAATACAAACAATTCTTTACAAATAAGGAATTTTAGTAACTTAATTATTTAACGAATGTTCGATATTTCGGAATTAAAAACTAAAAAATTAGCTGATTTACAAGTTATTGCCAAATCAATAGGATTAACAAAGATTAGTCAACTAAAAAAACTAGACTTAGTATACAAAATTTTAGATGCGCAAGCAGAAGCAAGTGCTAATGAGGCTAAACCTAAACCTGCTGCACCTAAAGCAGACAAGCCTAAAAGGAAAAGAATAGCTAAAACAGAAGCTAAAACTACTGCAGAAAATCCAGAAAAGGTTGTTAACGAAACTGAAGTGAAAAAAACTCCAGAAAAAGTAACTCCAGAAAAAAAGGAAATTGTTAATAAGCCTAAGAAAAGACAAGAAGAGAAGAAGCAAGTTCAAGCTTCAGAGGATAAAAAGCAACAACCTCAACAGCAAAAGCAGCAGCATAATAAAAACCACAATAATAGAGGTAATAAGCATAATAAAAACCAGAATACTAATAAGCAGCATCACAAAAGCGGTAATAAGTACCGTGACCCTGATTTTGAGTTTGATGGTATTATTGAAAGTGAAGGTGTTTTAGAAATGATGCCTGATGGATATGGTTTTTTACGTTCTTCTGATTATAACTACTTATCATCACCTGATGATATTTATGTATCACAATCTCAAATAAAATTATTTGGATTAAAAACAGGAGATACAGTTAGAGGTAATGTACGTCCTCCAAAAGAAGGGGAGAAGTACTTCCCGTTAATTAGGGTTTCAAAAATTAATGGATTAAACCCAAATATTGTACGTGATCGTGTTTCTTTTGAGCACTTAACTCCATTATTTGCTGATGAAAAGTTCAATTTAGCAGAAAAAGGAAGTTCATTATCTACTAGAATTATCGATTTGTTTTCTCCAATAGGAAAGGGACAACGTGGTATGATTGTGGCACAACCTAAAACGGGTAAAACAGTATTATTAAAAGATGTAGCAAAAGCAATTGCAGCGAATCACCCTGAAGTATATCAAATTGTTTTATTAATTGATGAACGTCCAGAAGAGGTTACTGATATGCAACGTAGTGTACGTGGTGAGGTGGTTGCATCTACTTTTGATGAACCAGCTGATAAACATGTTCGTGTAGCTAATATTGTGTTAGAAAAAGCAAAACGTTTAGTAGAGTGTGGGCATGATGTTGTGATTTTATTAGACTCTATTACGCGTTTAGCAAGAGCATATAACACGGTAGCACCAGCATCTGGTAAGATTTTATCAGGAGGTATTGATGCTAATGCATTACACAAACCAAAACGTTTCTTTGGAGCAGCTCGTAACATTGAAAATGGAGGTTCTTTAACTATTATTGCTACAGCACTTACTGAAACTGGTTCGAAAATGGACGAGGTTATCTTTGAAGAATTCAAAGGAACAGGTAATATGGAGTTACAATTAGAGCGTAATATTGCCAATCGTAGAATTTATCCTGCAATTGACTTAATTAAGTCGAGTACACGTCGTGATGATTTATTATTAGATGAAAAGACTGTACAACGTATGTGGGTATTACGTAAGTATTTAGCTGATATGAACCCTATAGAAGCAATGGAGTTTATTCAAGATAGAATTAAAAGATCATTAAATAACGAGGAGTTCTTGATTTCAATGAACGGATAATCGTCAGTTATATAAAATAAAAAAATCCTGCTCTCAGCAGGATTTTTTTATTTTGGATATATTACAAAGTCTAGTGAAACGTCAAACTTATGAGTATCTTCTATCTTTTTGATAGGAGGAAAGAAGTTGAGTCCGATAGTTTGAGTATCTTCTCTACATCCTGATAAAAATCGATCATAAAAGCCCTTTCCGTAACCAACTCTATAGTTCTGTTCGTCAGAAATTAACATAGGAACAAAAACTAAATCGATATCTTTTACATTTGCTTCTTCTGCATTTATAGGTTCTGGAACTCCAAATTTGTTAAGTTCTAGTTTGGTGTCTTTTTCAAAATAGAAATGAGTTAATGAATCATCTTCGAAATTACAACGACTAACAATAATTCTTTTTCCTTTGCCTCTAAAAAAATCAATGATGGGCTTCGTGTCTATTTCATTAAACTTTCGCATGGATAAAAACAAATGTACAGTATGTATATCATTAGTTTGTAACTTGAATATTTGTTGATATATACTTTCTTGGAGTTTTTCTTTTTCTGTTTGAGTAAGAGAGTTTCTCTTTTGCTTGTATAGTTTTCTAAGGTCGGATTTAAGCATTGGGTTACAACGATTTTAATTCTTCTTTAAGTTTTTTTGTTAATCCTTTCACTATAAGTTCGTATGAATGGTCAATCAATTCAAAAGCAAAAGTATCAGAAACATCATTGTTTAAAGTAACCGTGTTCCAATGTTTTTTACTCATGTGAAATCCCGGATTAATACTTTCGTATTCGGTCCGTAATTCTAAAGCACGCTCAGGCTCACATTTTAAATTAATTTTAGGTTCATGTTGCTCCCAACTATCTAAACCCGATAAAGCAAACATTTTATTCATTACTTTAAATACTAAAACATTATCATCAAAAGGAAAATGTTCAGTTACTCCTTTTTTGGTAATGCAATAGTTACGAAATTCTTCAATATTCATTTTTTTTATTTTTATAAGATGTAAAAACTAGGAAAATAATAGACATAAAACTAAGTAATAAGAAAAAGTATTTAAAAATAGTTATGAGAATGAAAAACTCAAAGCCTCTACGTATGGAGTATTTGTCAGCTTTTTCTTGAAGTGATATTAAAGCGTTATGGTTATCTATGTAATAATATAAAAAGAAAGAAAAAGCAGAAATGAATAATAGGTTAAATGTTTTACAATGTTTCTTCATTACTGCTAATTATTCAATTAAATTTCGAGTTGATTCAGAAATCTTTAAAGCTGTGTAGTCTAGTTTCCATCCAATGGTTTCTACTAAATTTTGCATTAAGGTAACAGCTTCTAAGGCTTCTTTATTTGCTGTTTGCATTAAATTACTTTCAGGTATTTTTTGAAGAATATGATCTTTAGCTTCTTTATTAACTTCAGTTAAATCTTCAGAACTAAACTTGTTAAGTAATCCGTTTTGAATATCATAGAAACGTAAATTAGGCTCTATTGAAAATACTTCAGGTTGAGGAAATTCAGAAAGAACTAATACTTTTTTCTTAGTATCTGTATGCATTTTTATTTTCCTAAAATCAAAACCAATATGCACTTTAGCATTAATTAGAATAATGGCTTTTTTCTTACTGGTAACAAGTCCTAAAAATTTTTCTTTGGTGTTTTCATGGTGATATATTTCAGCAAATTCTCCTTCAACAGTAATTAATTTAGATACTTTTTTAATTTTATCTAATAAAACTACCGATTGTTTTTCAGTTAAATTTTTTCTTTTTACTGAGGTGAATTTTTTAAAAATGTAATAGGATATAATGGCACCTCCTGCCAAACCTATAAAAAGTAATTCCATAATTACGAATTTACATAAAATAGCTAAAGCATAAAAGAGAATATATAATGTAGTAGTTTTTATAAATGAAGTAAGTGAAGGAGAGTTATTTTGTATTTTTATTCTCAGAAAGTAAATGAGTTTAAAAACTACTTAATGAGGTCAGCAAGCACAACAGAAAAAGAATTAAAAGAACGTATAAAAGAGTTAACTTGTTTATATGAAGTAACATCTCTAATAATAAACGCAAATCTAGATCAAGTTGATGTAACTTTAAAAGCAATTGCAAAAAGTTTAAAAAAAGCATTACAATTTCCAAAAAATACTCAAGTTTTTATTGATACAGAAAAATATTCTGAAGAGGAAAGTAAAACTGAGGAAGAACTTTGTATAATCTCAAGTCCTATACCAGTATTTAATATACCTAAAGGAAAAATATCAGCATTTATAAAAGGTAAAGAACTTAAGGAAAATTTATATCTAAAGGAAGAAAAAGAATTATTTGATACTGTAGCTATAAAAATAGGGGGACTTTTAGAGCGTATTGAAATAAAGAACAATGAGTTGTCGATGAGGCGTAAAATGGAACACGCCGATCGCTTATCAATCTTAGGAGAATTAACTGCTGGTATTGCCCATGAATTAAATACCCCGCTAGCTAATATTTTAGGTTACTCAGAACTATTGAAAGCAGATATGTCTAGTAATGAAAAAGGGTTGGCAGATGTAGATAAAATTATTCAAAGTGCTATTTTTTCAAGAGAAGTGGTAAAAAAACTCATGTATTTTGCTTGTGAAATGCCACAAGAAATGAAGAAAGTAAACATTATTCCGAGTATAAAGGATGCAATAAATTTACTGGATGCTACTTTTAGAAGACAGTCTGTAAAATACTTAGTCAAAGTAGAAGAATCAGAATTGTGGTTACGAGCAGATACGGTTCAACTTACTCAGATTATTTTCAATCTTATTATTAATGCTATTTACTTTTCACCAAAAGAAGGGCTAGTTACTATTGAAACATTTCAAACAGATAAAGAAGTGATATTAAGAATTTCTGATGAAGGGATAGGATTAAGTGATGAAGCTCTTGAAAAAGTATTTCAACCTTTCTTTACAACGAAGCCAACAGGAGAAGGAACTGGATTAGGATTAAGTGTTGTGCACGGTATTGTGTCAAGTCACAAAGGAACAATAACTGCTAAAAATGGCATTGAAAAAGGTGCTATCTTTGAGGTTAGGTTACCAAAATAAAAGAAATGCCGTTAAAAAAAGAAAATATATTAATAGTAGATGATGATGTTCATATTTTAGAATTGTTACATCGGCATTTACAATCTTGGAATTATCACACCTACAAGGCAGTATCGGTTAAAGAAGCAGTTACAATTTTAAGAGACACCCCAATTGATTTGTTAATAACCGATTTAAAAATGCCAGAAGTTGATGGTTTTGAGCTTGTAAAATTTGTTTCAGAACACTATCCAAAGTTACCTAAACTTATAGTAACAGGTTATCCATCTGTTCAAGATTCACTGGAAGCCATTAAGTCAGGAGTAGTAGCATATCTAACGAAGCCATTTACAAAAGATGAGTTGAAAACGGCAATGGATGATGCTTTAAAAAAAGCAGAAAAAAGTCATAAAAAAACTACTCAAGAAAAAGAGAAAAAGGATTTTTATGGAGATATGATAGGGGCTTCAGAAAAGATTAATGAAATTTTTCAAATAATAGATCGAGTAAAAAATAATAAAGCAACAGTTTCTATTAAAGGAGAAAGTGGAACAGGTAAAGAGCTAGTAGCACGTGCAATACATTATGAAGGGAAATTTGCTAAAGGTCCATACATAGCAGTAAACTGTGGAGCAATTCCTGAGAATTTATTAGAATCTGAGTTGTTTGGTTATATAAAAGGCGCTTTTACAGGAGCAGATAGTAACAGGAATGGTTTTTTTCAAGCGGCTAATGGAGGAACTATTTTTTTAGATGAAATAGGTAATGCTTCATTAAATGTACAATCAAAGTTATTAAGAGCTTTACAAGAAAAAGAAGTGGTGAAGGTTGGAGCTCAAAAAACAGAGAAAGTAGATGTTAGAATTATTGCTGCTACCAACAATAATTTAAAAGAAATGATTCAAAAAGGAACATTTCGAGAAGATTTATTTTATAGGTTGACAGTAGTTGAAATAGAGGTACCACCTTTACGAGAAAGGAAAGAAGATATTTCTATGTTAGTAGAAAAGTTTTTGTTTAAATACGGTGTGGAATATAAAGATAGGTTCGTAAAAATAAGTCCTAAAGCCTTAGCTATACTACAAAGATATAATTGGCCAGGGAATATTAGAGAGTTAGAAAATATAATACAGCGTGCGGTAATTATGTGTGATCGTATAGTAGAAGTAGAGCATTTACCTGATTCACTAAAGTATAATGTCGATTTTTCTGAGGAAAGATTAATCCCCTTAAAAGAAATGGAAAAACGTCATATACAATATGTATTAAACGCAACTAATAACAATAAAACAAAAGCAGCAAAAATTCTTCAAATAGACCGTAAGACATTACGAGAAAAGCTGAAAGAATAACAAAACTTTTTATGGGTGTTTTTTCTCCACTTGAGGAGAAATTACCCGTTTTTATTTTAAGTAAAAATTTATAAAAACTTCCAGAGCCTCTTGTTTGCAAGGGGTTGGGAGTTTTTCTTTTTTTTGGCATCATTAACGGTATATCATTTGCTTTTAAGAGAGAGAATAAAATAAATATAATTTATGAATGCTAACCCTTTTAATATTTGTCCATCATGTACAGAGATAAATATATGTGTGTTAACCAAATTTAAAGAAAAGGTATGGTCGTGTAGTGAGTATAATGAGGTAGATGTAAAAAAAGAAAAAAAACAGGCAGTCATTATAGAAAAAGAAATGCAAGCTGTATAAAAACAGAAAAAATTAAAAGCAACATAAATTCAAACATAAGTGAGATGACTTTAACTAAGGAATTAAAAAAACCAGTGAAGCGAAAGAATGCTAGAGGGATGGTTGATAATGTACTAGAGCAATTTAATAGTGCGTCTGATCAAATTGGTTTACACCCTAATATTCGTAAAATATTAAGCATTACGAATAACGAAATTATTGTTAATTTTCCTGTAAAGATGGATAATGGAGACGTTGAAATTTTTCAAGGATATCGTGTACAGCATAACAATGCTTTGGGACCATATAAAGGAGGTTTACGTTACCATCCAACGGTAGATATTGATGCAGCCAGAGCATTAGCTATGTGGATGACATGGAAAACATCTCTTGCTGGCTTACCATACGGTGGAGGTAAAGGAGGAATTCAAATAGACCCAGCAAAATATTCAAAAGATGAATTAGAGCGTATTACCAGACGTTTTACGTTTGCATTAGGAGATAATATTGGACCAGAGCATGATATTCCTGCTCCTGATGTTAATACAAACGCTCAAACAATGGCGTGGATGGCTGATACCTATATGAGCACAAAAGCACCAGCTGAACGTTCAATGAATCAACATGTAGTTACAGGAAAACCAATAGGTAGTGGAGGTCTAGAAGGAAGAGACAGAGCTACAGGTTATGGAGTTTTCTTAACCATCAAGTTTTGGGTAGAAGAAAATAACCAAACTTTAGAAGGAAAAACTTTTATTGTTCAAGGGTTTGGAAACGTTGGGTATTGGGCGGCTTACTTTTTAGAACAAGAAGGAGCAAAAATGATAGGGGTTCAAGATGCTTACGGAAGTATTCAAAATACGAACGGAATTAAAGTAGATGACCTTTTCAATTATACAAAAGCTAATAATGGAAGTTTGGTAGAGTACCCAGAATCAATAGCAATAGAGAAGGAAGATTTTTTTGCTACTGACTGTGATATTTGTATACCAGCAGCATTGGGTAATCAGATAACTGAAGATAATGCACACTTAATCAAAGCTAATTTAATAGCTGAAGGAGCAAACGGACCTATAAATGTTGAAGGAGAAAAAATTCTTTTAGAAAAAGGAGTAACAATTATACCTGATATACTATGTAATTCAGGAGGAGTAATCACTAGTTATTTCGAGTGGCTTCAAAACCGTAACGGAGAGTTGTGGAATATGGAAGAAGTAATTACGCGATTAGACAAGAAGCTAAAAGACTCCTATACTAGAGTTTCAGATTATGCAAAGTTAGAAGGTGTTGATATGCGAAAAGCAGCTTACTGTATAGCGATACAACGTATTGAAAAAGCGTATGTTCAACGAGGTATTTTTCCATAAAAAGGAGTAAAATGAAACACGGAAGTTTAGTTTTAGAGAAAAAAGAGTATGTATACATTAAGAGTTTACTTAATGTTTCAGCGCATACTGAAGAAAGTAAAGTACAAACATCATTAGGCAAGTTTGCTGAGGAGTTAAAAACAGCAAAAATTTTAGATGAAGAACAAATGTTTGATGATGTCATACGCTTAAATACTGTTGTGACTATAGCTTCTGGAGATGTTTGGGAAAAAACTATTCAGATTGTAAGACCAACTGAAAAGGATTTGAAAACCAACAAGGTTTCTATTTTAACGCCAATAGGTATAGCTTTATTTGGTTATGCTCTAAATGATGTAGTTCATTGGGATTTACCAGGAGGGAAGAAAGAAGTTAAAATTTTAAAAGTAGTTCAAGAAAAAAAGAACGAAAGTTTCAGTACCTTAATTTAAAGATAAAAAAATGACACTTAATAATCACGGTAGCGATATAGATGTAGTACATAAATACAACCATGTAGAATTAAAAGGATGGGTAGATCAGTTACAGTATATTAATAAAGAGATTGAGAACCTTTTAAGCTTGCATGAATACTCTTTAGTCAATAAAACTATTTCTAAAGAAATACTAGAACTCTTTTCTAAGATAAAAAAAGTAAATAATGAGCTTTATAAAACTGTTTTATCATATTCAAATACCTATGTAAATGTAGCAGAATGTGACGATATACAGTGCGATATGGCTTATTTAGAAGAGTACGATAGGTTACGTGAGAATTATCAAAATAATTTAGAAGCTTATCAAAAACTTAAAGACAAATTTTTTGATGAAGTCTTATTAAAAGAATAGCATTCTTGTTAAGCAAGTATGTTAGATTTGTAGAGTTAGTTGTAAAACCTTGGAATCATGTAGTTCCAAGGTTTTTTTGTTTTAAAAAAGAAGTACTTATTAATTTTTTATATCATAAAAACTTAGTTCACTTAAAAATTTACTAGGAGAAGTACCAAACTTCTTTTTAAAGGCAGTAGAAAAGTGTTGTGGGTTTTTATAACTTACCTTTTCAGAAACCTCATTTACGGTATGGCCTTTTAATAATAGTTCTTTAGCCTTATTCATTCTTAAATTAGCAATAAATTTAAATACGGTAATACCAAATGTGGTTTTAAATCCTTTTTTTAAGGCATATTCATTGGTGCCAATTTCTTTACATAACAAAGATAAGGTTAGCGGAGATGTATAATTATTAAGTATATATTCATAAACCCTTTCAATTTTATTAGCTTCAGTAGTAGTTAGCTTTGTTGTGTTTTTTTTAGGAGTACTAGGTGTAAACTGATAAAGTTGTAATAAAAGAAGATCTAATATTTTAGAGGTAATATGTATTTTTCGAAAATGATTATCCCATTCAGAGGCAATAACTTCTTTTATCAAAAAATGCATTCTTGAATTTATTAAGCAGTTTTCTGAATTAAGTTTACCAAATTTTTTATCACTAATGATTTTTTTAAAATCATCAAACCTAATATCATCGGGTAAATACTGAATGAAGAATAAAGGAGATAAGTTAAGGCGTACAATAAAAGATTCTGAAGATCCACACTCTAAAAAGCCTTTTGTATTGCTATAAAAGTTAATATTATGTGAGTTAGAGTTAAAAAAATACTTACTTTCTATTTCAGGTATATGTATAGTAAACTTCCCTTTTAAGTTAAATAACATTTCTATACTTTCTCCTTTAATATTAAAAGATATTTTATAGCCTTTTATAGTTTTTATGGAGCCAAAACCTATTTTGAAGTTTTCAAATACATGCTCCTTATACCAACCTTTAAAATTATCTTCATTAAAGTTAGTTACTAAGGTTTTGTAAAAATTATCATTTATATTTTTAATATTAGATAGCTTATCAAAAATAGCTTCTTCATTATTATATATGGTAACCTTCATACTTTCTTATTCCGTTTAACGTATGTTTTTTATCCGTTTAACGTATCCCCCGATTTTCGAATAAAAATTAGTTTTGCAGAAGACAAAAATAATTTATTTTTATTTAGTCTTAATAAGTAAAATTAGTTTTAACATAAAAAATGACAAAATCGATTTTAGTTATAACTTATAAAAAAAAATAGCATGTTAACAATTATAGGCTGTTTAGCTCTCATAGGTTTTTATTTTTTATACAGTACTTCAAATAGAGCAGATTTAACATTTTATTTACCTCTTCAAAAATGGATTAATGAGAATAAAATAAAAGGAAAGTATATAGGTGTAGTCTTGTTAATTATTGGTTTAACTAGCGCGATTTTATATTTAGGTTTTGGCGCAGGAATATTTTCATATTTAACTCTATTAATGTTAGTGTCAAGTTTAGTTGTTTTAATTGAACCTTTACGCTTTTTAAAATTCTCAATATTAGTTGTTATGATGATTTTATCACTATTACTTGAAGTTTATCTTAAATAATTATGCCAGCAAATAAAAAATATTTGACAAGTTCACCTATCCAGCGTATTGCAAAAATAAGTGCTGGTTTTGTAGGAGGATATGTTGTAACAGAAACCTTTCACATCATGTTAATGACTTTTTTAAACATACCAAATGTAATAATGACACTACGTTTTTTTGGATTTATTATGTGGGCGGTTTTAATGATTTTAGCCTTTTTAGCCAAAAGTGCATGGAAAATATGGGCACTTTATACCCTTGTTAGTCTTCTATTTATTATAGTCATTTACTTAAATAATCCAAATCAATTATAATAAAATATTAAAATACCATTATGACTAAGAGAGTATATAATATAATGTTTCATACACATACCATTAGTGGTATTGTTATAAGTGCAGCATTATATGTAATTTTTTTTACAGGATCTATTTCTTTTTTAAGAGATGAAATAATAGCTTGGGAAAGAAATGAGCCCGTTGAAAAAAACTTTTTTTTAGAAGGAGATTTTGATGCTTTATTAAATAATTTAGGAGAAGAGTATTACCTAAAAGGTAGAGACATTTCTTTTTATAGAAATATAGAAGGACAAAATGTAATCACCAGAATGGGGCAGTTTAAAGATACATTGGCACCAAAAAAAGAGCCTAAAAGAGCTTTTTTTTATACAAATTTAAAAACCTTTAAAAAAGCAAATTATAACCAAAACTATTCTTTAGGAGAATTTTTTTACAGGCTACATTTTTTTGCACAATTAAATTTTTATGGACGATCTGGGTATGTTTTTGCTGGTTTAATAGCTTTTTTCTTTTTGTTTGCAATTATAACAGGAATTATCGTTCACTGGAAAAAAATAGTACCTAATTTTTACCAATTTCGACCAAAAACGAAATGGAAAACTATTTGGACAGATGCGCATGTTGCACTCGGTGTAATAGGACTACCATATCAGTTTATATTTGCTGTTACAGGCGCATACCTAATTATTGGTTATATGGTAATGCTAGCACCTGTGCAAAACTATATTTTTAATGATAATTCTAAAGCTTTAACAGAAGCATTGAATTACGAAAAAGATATAAATTATGAGTACAAAGCAGTAGAATTAGAAAAAACTATTTCTATTAATGATTTTTTAGTTAGAACTAAAAAAAAATACCCAAGCTTACAATTAAATAGTGTCGAAATATTTAATTATGGAGATGCAAATATGCATGTAAAAGTAGGAGGATACCCAAAGTATAAGGATAACTTTTTAAGTTCAGGATCAATCACATTCAAAGCTTCAGATGGATATATAGTACAAACAAAAGATTCAAAAAATAGCTTATCATATATAGAAGGAGCTACAAATCTTTTAAAAAGATTACACTTTGGAGATTTTGGTGGTTATGGAATGAAATTAATTTACTTGGTTTTGGGTTTTATTACCTGTTTTGTAATCATATCTGGTGTACTTATTTGGTTAGTTGCAAGAGATAAAAAAAGCGTACCTAATTACAAACGTAAATTCAATAGTTGGCTAGTAAATATTTATATGGCTATATGTTTAAGCTTATATCCAATAACTGCTCTTGTTTTTATTAGCGTTAAATGTTTTTCAAACAGCAATGGAGACAATAGAAAAGTATTTATTTATCAGATATTTTTCTGGGGATGGCTTATACTAAGCTCACTTTTTATCGTAAAAAAAGACAATTACTTTACCAATAAAATATCACTTTTATTAGGAAGTATTTTAGGATTTCTAGTACCTATCTCAAATGGTGCTATTACAGGCAATTGGCTATGGATTTCTTGGCAAAAAGGATATTCACAAATTTTTGTGGTAGATGCTTTTTGGTTGCTACTTTCAATAACAGCATTTAGTATTTTCTTCAAAATAAAAAGAAATAAAAAGCTTTAAAAGAATCATCTTAATAATCAATATTATTTACTCCGTTTAGCGTAGCTAATTATCCGTTTAGCGTATAAAACTTACAGTTTTATAGGAGTAATTTTGTTTTAATTTCAATTAAGTCTAAATAAAAACAAAGTGAATATATTTAAGAAATCAATAAGTTTTATAACGATTAACCTTCTATTTTTATTCGTAGGATATACACAGTCTAAATTATCCGGAACAGTAGTAGATGCGTGGAAAAAAACAATTCCTGGAGCAACAGTTATTATAAAAGACACGAATAAAGGAGTTTCAACTGATATAAATGGTCATTTTCTTTTTAAAGGTAAGCTTAAAGGAAAATATGTACTTAAAGTTTCTTTTGTAGGCTTTAAAACTAAGGAACTATTTTTTAAGATAGAAGAGGGAGAAGAACTAGTATTATCAATACAATTAGAAGAATCATCAGTAGAGTTAGATGAGGTACTTGTAACAGGAAAAAGTATCGTAAAAAAAGTAAAAGAAAAAGCATATAATGTAGGTGTTGTTGATGCTAAACAGTTACATCATACCTCTTTAGATTTAGGACATGCGTTAGATAGAGTAGCAGGAGTACGCATTAGAGAAAGTGGAGGAGTTGGTTCTCGAATGAATTTTTCACTTAACGGTTTTAGAGGAAATCAAGTTCGATTTTTTATTGATGGATTACCCATGGATAATTTTGGTTCATCTCTACAAATTAATAACATTCCAATAAGTTTAGCAGAACGCATAGAAATATATAAAGGAGTAGTACCTATAGGTTTAGGAGCAGATGCATTGGGAGGAGCTGTAAACATTATAACACAACAGCATAAAAAAAGTCATTTAGAAGCTTCGTATTCTTTTGGTTCGTTTAATACTCATAGATCACATGTAAATGCTGTTTATGTAGCAAAATCTGGGTTTACTGCGCAATTAAATGCTTTTCAAAACTATTCTGATAACAATTATAAAGTAAACGTTGATGTATCTGATTTAAACACCGGAGAATATTTTCCCAACCAAAGAGTAAAACGTTTTAATGATACTTACCATAACGAAGTAGCCATTTTTAATGTAGGTTTTGTAAATACTGAGTTCGCAGATCAATTATTATTTGGTATGACCCTAGGACAGAGTTATAGAGAAATTCAAACAGGAGCAAGAATGGTAAGCGTGTTTGGTGCTTGGCATACAAAAGGTAATATTATAATGCCTAGTGTAAAGTATAAAAAGAACGACTTTATATTTAAAAACTTAGATTTTAAGTTAACCGCTAATATCAACTTGGGAGAAGAAAAAAATATTGATACGTTACATAGGCGTTACAATTGGTTTGGAGATTTTAAAGAATATGATGGCCCTGGAGGAGAACGTTCGTATTCTTTATATAAATACAAAAATAACGCAGGTATTACAACAACAAGCTTAAACTATAAGTTGAATGATAAGCATAAAATTACATTTAGTAATACTCTTAATACGTTTGATAGAGTAGGGCATAATGAGTTAAATCCAGATAACGAAATTTACGAACACCCCAAAAAAGTGATGAAAAATGTAATGGGTTTAGGCTATGATTTTAAAAGTTCAAACTGGAATACTTCAGCTTTTATAAAAAAATACTATCAACGAAATAAGTTTGCAGAGGCATATAATCCTAGTGGAAACTACGGAGATGTAGCGTATAGAAATCAAGTTAATAAGTTTAATCATACAGGGTATGGGCTTGCTGCAACATATTTTGTAAACGATGATATACAATTAAAAGCTTCTTATGAAAAAAGTTATCGTTTACCAGAAGCAAATGAACTTTATGGAGATGTAATTAATTTAGAAGGAAACTTAAGTCTAAAACCAGAAAGTAGTAATAATTATAATTTAGGAGTTAGCCTTTGGAAGCATACAAGCAGTAATCACTCTTTTAATTTTAATGCAAATGGTTTTTATAGAGATGCAAAAGATTTCATTAGACCTACACTTAATAAAAATCAAAGTAGGCAAGTTATGGATAATTTAGCGAGTGTAACCAACCTTGGTGTAGAAGCAGAGGCAAGATATAACTTTAATAATCAAGTCTCACTAGGAGCAAACATAACTTATCAAAACTTAAGAAATAACACAAAATATGAAGATAATCAAACAGAAGTTAGTGTTGTTTACAAAGATCGAGTTCCTAACGAGCCTTATTTATTTGGAAATGCTGATGTGAGCTACACTTTTTCTAATCTATGGAATAAAGAAGACAAATTAAATGTAGTCTATAACTTGTTATTTGTTCATGATTTTTATTTGTACTGGCCAAGTTTAGGGAGTAATAAACTTGAAATTCCTCAACAAATATCACATGATATAAGTTTTACATACTCATTAAACAAGAAACTACAATTTACTTTAGAATGTAGAAACTTGTTAAATGCTGAGCTTTATGACAATTTTAGTTTACAAAAACCTAGTAGAAATTTTACAGGAAAAATTAAATACACTTTTTTTTAAGAACACATATATAGAAGATAATTAAATAACAATTATAAATTAAAACAAATGAAGTACAAAAACCTTTATTCAGCTTTATTTATTGCAGCGGCAATTTTTACGTCATGTAGTGATGATAATACTCCAAAACAGGGAGAAACACCTCAAAAAGGAGCAAAATACTTAATAACTGCGACACCAAAAGCATCAGAAGGAGTTGCAGATTATATACTTACAACAGATAATTTAACCCAAGGAAAAATTAGCACAGTAGGAAACGGTATTGAGCAAGATGGAACATATCGTTATTATGTAACTAGTAATAATAAGTTTTTTAGTTTATTATACGGACAAGGAAACCCAGGAGCTGTTACAACCTATCAGTTAGACGATAAAGGAGCATTAGAAAAGTTATCTAACTTCCAATCAGAAACTGTACAAGCGTTTGCGCCAGTTAAAGACGATTTACTATTAATAAAAATATCAAGAAATTCTGACTCCCCTATAGCTTCTTGGTACCGTCTTGATACCAGAACATCACAATTTGTAGCCGAAGGACAAATTAATACTAAGGACTTAGCAAATAAGGAAAATGGTGAGTTAGCTTTCTTTACTTGGATAACTCAAGTAGGTGATTATGTGTATTTGCCTTATTTTACAATTAAAGGAAATTCTACAGATAGATTTGGAACGAACTACCCTAACGAAGCCAATATTGCAGTGTATTCTTATCCAGAAATGGAGTATGTAAAAACGATTCATGACGATAGAACTAGTCATATTGGACGTTATTTTAACAATGGTTTGTCTGTAGATGAAAAAGGAGATACATATGCTTTTTCTTCTTCTGTAGCAACAACTAATGGAGAAATAACATCTACAAAACCATCAGCAATAACAAGAATAAAAAAAGGAGAAACAGCATTTGACCAAGCTTTTTATTATAACATTGAAGAAGCTTCAGGTAATAGATATGTTACTTCTCATTTATATTTAGGAAATGGTAAATTCTTAGTAAACTTGCACGATACAGCTTCAAAAGGGACATATAGTTCTGGGAAAGATTTGGCTATTGTAGATGTATATGCTAAAACATTAACAGATGTAACTGGGCTTCCTACAAAAGAAGAAATAGAAAGTATTGCATCAAAAGGGCATTATGTGTCTAAAGCTGAAGGAATAGTTTATATTGGTATAACAACAAAAAACGGGAGCTATGTTTACAATATAGATGCTAGAACAGCAAAAGCTACACAGGGAATCGAAGTAGAAGGAGGAACGATTACAGCAATTAATAAATTAGATCCTGCAAATTAATATTGTTTTTATTATAGGAGTATTATTAAAATATTTAGTTTATCCAAAAAACCTTGGAACATTCCAAGGTTTTTTAATTTTTATACTAATGAAGTCTATACCCTTTTTTAGGAAGGTAAAAGACTAACTAAAATAAGATGTTTTTTTCTTAATAAGAAAACCAGTGAGTATCACTACAGAAGTCAACATTAAAATAGCTATTAAGTTTTTTGTTGTTTTCTGTTCTAAAGGTTTAAATATAAAAGTAGGACGACTCTCATAGGTTTCTATTGTGTATTTTTTGTTTTTAAATAAAAGCGGAACAATGTGGTCTCTCCATTTATTGGAGAAAGATACTACTTGTTGTTTATAATTTTCGTAATCGTTAGCTGAGGTTCCAGCAATTTTATTTAAAGCTTCTTGCATGAGAATAGCTGGAGATGTGTATTTAAAATAATCAACAACCTGTTGTTGTTTTTTTAAAGCCTTATTATAGTTTAATAATAAAGGAGAAAGTTGTTGTTCAAGTAAATCTTGTGAGGCAAAATAACGATGCCAGAAAGTAAAATTTTTATTTTCTTTATTAGCTAACTCAGGATGATCTCGTAAATACCCATCTAAAATTTCATCTTGTTTTTTCTCAATTTCTCTATTTGCTTCTCTAATCTCATTAATCATATTTAAGCGAGAAGGTGTAGGGTATATAGAGGTACTAATTTGATTAGCAGTTGCAGGAATAACTAAAACAATTAGTAACCACAGACCAATAAGAGATAAAGCATTTTTAGAAGAATTATTGATCTTTAAATTAACAATACCTGCCAGCGAAAACCAAAAAGCTTCGTAAGCAATTAATAACATAATAGTAGCAAATAATTGAGAAAAGTTTAAAAGAGCATTTTTTGTAAAAATTAAAATACAAACTAAAAAAACAACTAAAGAAATACTAGCAAATAAAATAAAACGAAAACCTAATTTTTGAATCAACCACTTTCTAATTGTTAAAGGTTGAGATCCGATAAGCCTTAATGTACCTAGTTCTTTTTCTCGGGATAAAATATTATAGGTAAATGCAATGATTAATAATGGTAGTATGAAAATAAATACAAAAGAAATATCAAACGTACCAAACAATAATTGGACAGGGTTAGCAATTTCAGTATAATCTAGTGCAAAATTATTGCCAAATATGCTTGGCTTCATAAAATGAGTGTATAAATCACTTTGACCTGTAGCAATAAAAGATAGAGGTTGAGCATCCATAGTAACAACCCTAGGGTGTCTTGTACCAACAGTTGAAGGATTGTTAGGGAGCATCCAATAAGGGAGTCCTGTGTCTATACCGTTTTCAATATCAAGAATGTTTTTTAGCATTTTAGTATCACTCTCTACTAAGTTTTGTTTTACTTTAATAATATCGTCGGTACGTTGTTTTACTTTTTTTTGTCCATTATATGTAGCAAAACCTATAATAGAAAGAAGTATTACAGTTAAAAGTGTAATCCATCCATTTCTAAATAAAATTTTCAATTCGTAATTTATGGTTTGGAAAAACATAATTATAATTTTTTAGAGAAAGTAATTAGTAAATAAAAAGGTACAAGCAACCAAATAAAAAGAATAAAAAAGTTCTTAAAGTTCCAGGTAATGATAGTAGATAAATTTGGAGGATGATATTTAAATTCGGGTAGTTTTGAAAACTTATCAGCTTCGGTTTTGTAGCTCCAATCTCCTGTTTTTGAATTGTTTTTGAAATCATCATTTAAAAACTTCTGAGTACTAACCCTATAACTTTCGGCTGCATCGGTAAAGTTCCAATGCGTTATATAACCAGTATTGGCAATATCCATAGAAAGAATTCTAATAGGTATAAAAGGAGAAATTACGGCTAGTTTTTGATAAGTAGTGTTTTGATTTTCAAAAACCTCTTTTAAAAAACCATAATGTTTTTTGTAAACTCTAGCTTCATGTTCTTCTCCTTTTTGCATTCTGTAAGCATCGTAATTAAAAGGCAGTTGCTGAATACTATCTACACCGTACTCTTTTAATGTTTTTTCTTTTAAAATTTGAGCCTCTTTACTCCATGGATTATGACCATCTAGTCCTTTTTCTTTATCTTGTTTAATGCTAGCTTGAAATTGTTGTTTCGTTGGGTAAGGATGAAAGTCGTTTGCTAAGTTGGTAGCTATTTTCGGTGTAATGAAGCAAAACAGGATCCATAAAGACATATTTACAACTAAAGAAATTCCTGAAGATTTACTAATTGATGATATAAGTATAGTTATGGTAACAATAATCATATAATAAACTAAGTAAGAGGTATAAAGTAGACTTAAATTGTTCCAACTAAAAAGACCTATAAAACTGTTGGAAGAAAGGAATATGCCAACAACAAGAAAAACTATTGTATTTAATATGAAAACTGGAATAAAGATAGAAAACCATTTACCTAAAGCTAGTCTTACAGGTGAAACACCTTGACTTTTTAACAAACGTAGTGTATCTAATTCTTTTTCTTTAGTAAAAGTATTGTAGCCCATTAATAATATAAGCAGAGGAATCAAATATAACAGTACAAAGTTGAGAGATAATGTACCAAACCTTGCTAGTTCTGTTTGATCCGAAGCTTCACTATAAGCAGCTTCATTTCTTTTATGAGCTTCTAAGAAAATAGAGTTTCCTGTATATTTATTCACACCATTATCAAATAATGATAAAGCAAACTTAGGTTTAAAAGCATATGTGCCGTAATGAGCAGCAGAGTGAGGATTTTTATCTCCTTGCGTATCCCACATACTCCTTTCCTTTTCTTTAGAAATACTATATTGTTTATTTATAGTTTTAAATTGATTATAACTAGTAATACCAGCAATTAAAAGGAGTATAAGTATTATGATTATAGAAAACCCAAAGCGTCCATCTCTCCTTAGTTCAGTAAGTTCTTTACAAATAATAGTTTTCATAATTAAGCTATTACATTTTTAAAATTCATAATATCTAAGTACAATTTCTCTAACTCTGATAATGTTATTTCATCAGAAGCTTTAGTACTTTGTAGTGTGCCATTACGCATAATGCCTATGTGAGTAGCAATATCTTTTGCACGAAACAAATCATGAGTAGCCATTAAAATAGCAACTCCTTCAGATTTCATTTTTAATAAAAGATCAGAGAATTCATTACTAGATTTAGGATCTAAACCCGATGTAGGTTCATCTAAAAGTAGAACTTTAGATTCTTTAGCAATTGCTAAAGCAATTCCAACTTTTTGTCGCATTCCTTTAGAAAATGTATTGACATATTTATTATGAGCTTCTTTTTGTAAACCTGCTTCTTCTAAAAATAAACTAAGTTCAGGCTTGTCAATTTTTTTTCCAGAGAGTTTTAAAAAATAATCTAAATTTTCTATAGCAGATAATGAAGCATATAGCATTAGATTTTCTGGAATATAAGTAATGAAATTTTTAGTTTTGATTGGATGTTTAGTAACCTCCAAACCATTAATTTTTGCAATTCCAGATGTAGGATTAATAAAGTTTAATAACATGTTAATTGTTGTAGATTTACCAGCACCGTTGGCACCAAGTAAACATAAGATTTCACCTTCATTAACCTGTAAGTCTAAATTATTTACAGCAATAAAATCACCATATTTTTTTGTCAGCTTGTTTGTTTGTATCATGTATATGTAAGTTTTAAGTAACTAATTCTATTAATATCTAGTACTACTACAGTAATTAATAAACTCTAAAAAATAGAAATATTAATTATGTAGTAATGTTTTGTTTTTTAGTATCTTATTTTAAGATAAACTACCAGTGTTTAATTCTGTATTTTAATAAAGAACTAATAAATAGGAGGGGGTCTGGAAAAAAGAGAATAGTTTATAAAGTCTTTGAAGTATATAGTAATTTTAAAAAAAACACTATTAAAAATAGGTTTATTTACAGCAGTGAAATTTATAGTGATTGTTTGAAGGCAAATAATAGGAGTTTTATTACCTACTATAACGTATTCACAACTGCTACATTCCTCCACTGTACTATCTTCATGAGTAAGAGCATGTAATCCAACCAGCTTAACACTAATAAAGACTGTTAAGAAAATAAGGGCAATATGTGCTTTAAAGCGTTTCAAGCTATGTGTTATTTTAATGACTAAAATAATAAAATCTTTATATATAAGTATGTATTGCTTAGTTAAAAAAAACAATCTCAAAAAACATTAAAAAGAGATATTTAAGAGATAATAATTTATATTATAAGAGAATATGTTAGAGTTTTTTTCTAAAATCAATTTTGTGAGAAAGTTTAATCATTAGAGTATGGTCGTTTTCAATACGGTTTTCTTTTATAATTATGTATTGATTCATGTATCCTAAACTTAATGTAAAAGAAGCATCTAGGGGAATATCGAAAGCTCCATAAATTCTATTTTGACTAAAATTTTTATTATTTGCGTATCTATCAACATCTAGAAATACTTGATTAGAGAATGACAAGCCTATTATTGTTTTACCCTCTTTAGATCGTATGATTGGTGTTTTTGCACCAAATATTAATCGTAATCTATGTCTTGTTTTGTCTTCCATAATACGCTGTTCTAGTAGCATTCCATAATTGACAGAAACTTTTTTAATTTTATTTTTTATGGTGAAGTACTCATAAATACGATGTTCAGTTCTTTTTGTAGGAACGGGATGTGCTCCATAAGGAAAGAGCACTACCCATTCATATCCAGCACCAAAACTTAGATTTTTTAAGTAGTCATAACTTGTGCCAATCCTTAACTTTGATTGCTGCCAATCCTTAACAAAATTATGTCTACTCCAAGAGTATAACGTTTCAATATTAAACTTTTTAGTTAATTGGTACTTACCAGAATAATACCACCATGAATTAAACTGGTCGACTTTTTGGGCATAACTCTTAAAAATTACAAATAAAAATACTGTAGCTAGTAATTTTTTCATCATTGTCTAGAGTTTTTTACCTATAAAACGAATCACACTTCCTTTACCGTTGTGAGAATTTCCTTCATTCAAAAAGACTTCTTTTTCTTCTAAAAATTGAATTTCAAAACCAGTAAAATCTTGTTGTATTTGTTCTACAGAAAAAAGCATATCTATATCTTTTGGACCACCTATTTTAGGATTGTTTTTCTGATAATTTAGATGATTTTTACTAAAAGCTTCAAAAATTATATGCCCATTAGGTTTAAGAAGTGTAGTCAATTTTTGATGAATACTAGAAATTTTCCAAGCAGAAAAATGTGCGTAAATTAAACCAATAACATCAAAAGACTCTCTTGGAAATTCAAGATCTTGTATATCGCCTACAATATATTTTAGAGGCACACCTGATTCGTTGGCTAATTTTTGAGCCTTATTCTTTCCTTCAATACTTAAATCGGTTGCAGTAACATTCCATCCTAATTTGGAAGCATATACACCATTTCTACCTTCCCCATCAGCAGGCAGTAAAATAGTTCCTATTTTTAATTTTTGAAGTTCTTCTTTAAAAAATAAGTTAGGCTCTTTACCATAAGCAAAATCTAAGTTTTGATATCTTTCATCCCAAAATGCTGTATATTTTATATCGCTTTTTTTCATCATATTTTGATTTAAATTATATGATGTAAAAGTATAGTGAGTTTAAAATTTTATGATAGGATAAATGTAAAGTAGTATTGTACTTATTTTAGTTTTTTTCTATATGCATCAGGAGAATAACCTGTATGTTTTTTAAAAAATCTAATAAAATAAGAAACATCATCATAACCTAAGTGATATGCTATTTGGTTTATTTGATTGGAAGATGCTAAAAGATATCTTTTGGATTCTAATATAATTTGCTCGTTTATAAGTTCTGAAGCTGTTTTACCTAAAGTCTGTTTTGTTATAGTGTTTAATTGATAGTTAGATAGATTTAACATGCTAGCATATTTTGAAACTTGTTTTATACTAGTAATGTTTGTTTCTAATAAATGTAAAAATTTATCAAGAGATTCTTGAATATACAGATCTTTAGTGTTAGGAGTTTTATTGTTGGTATTTCTTAGCCTCAGTAATTCTATAAAAAAAATATGAAGATTAGATTTTATAACTTCTTTATATGCTTCAGTTTTATCCTTGTATTCTGAAAAAATAGATGTCAATAAAAAATTAATTTTTGAAAAAAGGTCTTCCTCTAATTGATAATAATTTGAAGCGCTTACTTTTTGTAATAGAGAATTCATTCTTTTATTAAAAGGATAGTAAAAATCAGTATTAAACTGAATCATAAAACCCTCACTATTACTTCTTAGTTCTAATTCGTGCACTTGACCAGGTCGGATTATAAAAATAGTATGATCTGTAACATCATAATTAACAAAATCTATTTCGTGATTTCCAGTGCCTTTTTTCAATACTAAAAAGAAGAAAAAATCATGTCTATGAAGCTCGTGAACCATATCTTTTCCATTAAGAAGTTCCTGAAGATTTTTAATCATAAAATCACCAGATAGGTTAGGTTCTTTTTGAGAAGTTTTTAAATGTCTTACAGGGATGGTTTTCATGAGGTTAGAATCTAACTAATGTAATACAAATTTAAGTAGAAAAAGAGCAAGGAATAATAAGTAATTCTAAAAAATAAAAAAGTCCTATAAATTATATAATTCATAGGACTTTTAAGTCGGGGTGGCAGGATTCGAACCTGCGACCTCCTGCTCCCAAAGCAGGCGCGATGACCGGGCTACGCTACACCCCGAAAAGTGTAAAAATCATAATGTAGTTTATCTCGATTAAAACGAGAGACTACACCCTGTTTTTAATTGGGACTGCAAATGTAGAAAAAAAAAGTGAACTACAAATAAAAAAAAGAAACAATTATTAAATAATTTGACCTTATAAGGTAATAGTTAAAATATATTTAAAAGGATATAACTAGAAATAAAAAAAAATTACATTTGTAACTTCAAAAAATTCAAGATAATGGCAGAAAAAATTAAATGTTTGATTATTGGGTCTGGTCCAGCAGGTTACACAGCAGCAATATATGCAGCAAGGGCAGACATGAAACCAGTTATGTACACAGGAATGCAAATGGGAGGACAGTTAACAACCACTACAGAAGTTGATAATTTTCCAGGTTATCCAAAAGGTACTGATGGTACAGCAATGATGGAAGATTTAAAAAGTCAAGCAGAGCGTTTTGGAACAGATGTACGTTTTGGAATGGTAACTAAAGTAGAGTTTTCTAACGAAGAAGGAGGAATTCATAAAGTAATTGTCGATGAATCAACAGAAATAGAAGCTCAAACTGTTATTATTTCTACAGGAGCTACTGCTAAATATTTAGGTTTAGAAAGTGAGCAACGTTTAATTGGTGGTGGAGTTTCTGCTTGTGCTACTTGTGATGGGTTCTTTTATAAAGGACAAGATGTTGTTGTTGTTGGAGCAGGTGATACCGCAGCAGAAGAAGCAACCTATTTAGCTAACATTTGTAGTAAAGTTACGATGTTAGTTCGTAAAGATTATATGCGTGCTTCAAAGGCAATGCAACACCGCGTAAACAAAACAGAAAATATTACTGTTATGTATAACACTGAAATTGATGAGGTATTAGGTGAGAATGTTGTTGAAGGAGTTCGTGCTGTGAATAATGAAACAGGTGAAAAAACGGAGATTCCAGTAACAGGTGTATTTATTGCAATTGGGCACAAACCAAATACTGAATTGTTTAAAGATGTTTTAGACATGGATGAAACAGGTTATTTAATTACTAAAGGAAAATCTACTAAAACTAATTTACCAGGAGTTTTTGCTGCAGGTGATGTGCAAGACAAAGAATATCGTCAAGCTGTAACAGCCGCAGGTACAGGATGTATGGCGGCTTTAGATGCTGAACGTTACTTGGGAGCATTAGAATAAAACATAAAGTATATAAAATTAAAAAAGGGTACGTATTAGCGTACCCTTTTTATTTTATTTAGAATTTTTTTCGCTTTCACGAATAAGCTGTCGAATCCAATCATTAGGAATCATATCAATAGTAAGGTTTATGCGTTCCTCATCACCATTATTAATAACTTTATGAGGATCGGTAAGTCGCATATACCAGCATTCCCCAGGTTTCATGAGTACGGGAGTGTTATTCAAATAAAAAGTTACATTTTCATTATTTAAGATAGGAATAGTAAGTCGTATTACTGATTTTTCAACCTCCAAACCTAAGGTAGGATCTGTGTGTTCTTTAACTGTTGAGTGTGGAGCCAGTCGAAGTAACCTAACTAAATTAACAGTAGTATTCTCTTTAAAAAAATCGATAACACTAGTTAAATACGGAGACTTTTTTAAGGCATTAGTATCTAGCCAATCTGTCCAAGAACCATCAGCATAATCTTCAGCAGGGGGCGGAAAAGGTAATGAGGTATCCACTAAATGTGCGGGTGACCGTAAAGGAATTACATCATAATATTCAAAATTATCTAGCTGTAAAGCTTTAGCCTCTTCAAGCATTTTAGCGGTATTAAAGTTAAGAGGTAGCTTAATACGATCACTAAAAGCATTACTTGTCCTAGTAGTAACTGTTTCCATAGACCTATGTTTATAAAAGTTTGAGTTAGTATATTGTAAAACTACAAAAAAGTAGAATTTTTTTCCTAAGTGTTACATTTTTATAAAGTTACCTCTTTTATTCTAACCATTTGTAATTTATAAGCAAGTGTCACTTAATTTTTGACTATCAGATTTATAAACAGTTGGTATTGCTTGGTCTGCATTAATTTTAATACAAGTTAAATCAGGATTTCTGTCTACTCTTAAATCTTCAAGTTTCAAATTAGAACTAACATCTAAATTAGTAAGTAAATTACTAGTGATGTACAGATGTTTTAAATTTATAAATGAATGAATATTAATAGTATTTATTTGATTGTCTGAAGCTAAAAATGTTTCTAAAGGGCTAATGTCATCAATACTAATAGAAGTAATTTTATTACTTGTTAATACAACACTTTTTAATTTTGAGGTGTCTTCTGTTTTAAATGAAGTTAGTAAATTGTTAGTTACCGTTAATTCTTCTAAAGAATTATTAGATATATTTAAATGAGTTAATTTATTAAAAGATAAATTTAATATTTTAAGCTTACCAGATTTTTCCATGCCTGTAATAGTGGTAAGGTCGTTAGAATGAATATCTGCTAAAAGAAGATTAGGATTATTACTAAGATCAATAGTAGTTAAGTAGTTTGCGTTTAAATATAAGGTATCTAACTTTGTGTTAGAGATTAGGTTAATAGCTTTAATCTTCTGTCCAGCAGCAGATAAATACGTTAAGTTTGAAAAAGCTTCAATACCAGTTAAGTCACTCGTTTCACCAAAACTACGATCTAAGTTTAAGTTTAAACGAGTAATTTTTTTTGCATCTTCTATTGATATTTTTTGATTAATACTACCATCACTATCTAACTTTTGTTCTACTAATATTGCCTCAAAATGTTTATCAGGTATGCTAATATAAACCTCGTTTCCAGTATCAGGAGTCTCATCGTCACTAGAACAAGAGGAAAAAAGGAATAGAGCTAAGACAAGTGTAGTGTAAGCAATTTTATATTTTAAAAATAAAGATTTCATAAGCTGTTTAATTTTTTAAGCGTAGTTTTAATTTATGAGATATTGTTATTATTTTAATTTTTAGGAGCAAAATACAGCGAGTAAGATTTAGGAATAGGAGTTTTTTAAATTAACTTTTCCAATTTTTATTCAAGTTATAAAAATACAAAAAGTGACTCTGATGATTTATCAGAGCCACTGTTATTTTTATGCTAAAAAAATTAAGGATATTAAAGATACCTATCAGTTTCCTCTATTTCAAGATCATTAATACTGGCATATCTTTTTTTCATTTGTCCGTTATTGTCAAACTCCCAGTTTTCATTACCATAAGCTCTAAACCATCTGCCTTCTTTGTTCTGATATTCATATTCAAAGCGTACAGCAATTCTATTTTCACTGTGAGCCCAATACTCTTTTTTTAGTTTATAATTAAGCTCATTTTGCCACTTTTTACTCAAGAAGTTAATAATTTCTTCTCTACCGTTAACAAAGGTGTCTCTATTTCTCCATTCACTATCAATAGTGTAAGCTAATGCAATTTTTTCAGGATTTTGAGAGTTCCAAGCATCTTCTGCTAGTTGAATTTTTTGTTTAGCTGTTTCAAGAGTAAAAGGAGGGAGTGGATGTTTCTGTTCCATAATAATTATAGTAAGTTTTGTATTATTTTTTTTGATTTATATACTATTTCATTTGATTTGAAGAGTTGACTTTCTATGATAGCACTTTCAAAAAGTAGGTAAATATGGGTAGCTAGTAATTCGTTATCTGTTAACTCCTGAAAAAAATTATTCAATTCTTTTTTATGAGATTGAATCACTATGAGTATAGTTTCTTGCTCTTTTGATATTTCTGATAGAATATTCAAAAAACTACACCCCCTGAAATCCTCTTTTGTATTCATATGAGCTACAAAATCAAAAGAAAGGAGTATTGTGTCTTTTGAATTTTTACTTTTTGAAGTAAACTTAAATAGTTCTTTAAACCAAAATTCGTGTCTATTGTTTAAGAAGTCGACACACAAAGCATCTTTTGATTTAAAGTGCTGATAAAAACTTGCTTTGGCTACTTTAGCTTCTTTAATAACTTGGTTAATACCCGTGCTGTTATAACCTTGTTGATGAAATAAATGGGCTACAGTTTCTAATATACGTTCTCTAGGGCTACTCATACTCTTAATTTTTGTCAAAGTTATATGAATTTTAAAGAACAGACAAGTCTGTTCGGAGTTTTAACATTTTTAATTTAATAAATAAACTAATTCTGTGGAAGTTATTTACACTTCCACATTTTTTATATGCCAAGAGTTAAATCATTTAATGAAGAAGAAGTATTAACCAAAGCAATGAATTTGTTTTGGAAACGAAGGCTATTCAGCAACTTTTGTTTAAGATTTGGTTTGCCATTTAGGAATTAATAGGGCTAGTTTATATGATATTTTTGGAGATAAAAAAAGAGCTACTAAACTCTATAAATGTAGCCTTGTCTTTACTTACTTAGTTTTAAAATTCGAAAAGCTCCTTGAATTACTAAAACAAAAACAATGGTTCCGATAATCAAATCAGGTTTGTTAGAATTTAACCAATGCACTAAAACTCCTGCTGTTATTACTCCTAAATTAATAATAATGTCATTAGAAGTAAAAATCATACTTGCTTTCATATGTGCTTCTTCTTTGCTCTTTGACTTTTGTAAAATATAAAGACAAATGCCATTTGCGATAAGTGCTAAAACTGAAACGATTATCATTGTTGAAAAGTTTGGAAGTTTTTTAGCACCAAAGAATCTTCTTAAAACTTCCACAAATCCAATAATCGCAAGTGTGATTTGAAAATATCCAGCAAGTTTTGCAATCCGCTTTTTCTTAATCAACGTTCCGCCAACTGCAAACAAGCTAATTCCGTAAACGAAACTGTCGGCAAGCATATCCAGGCTGTCGGCAACAAGTCCCATTGATTTTGAGATTATTCCTGTTGTCATTTCGATAATAAAAAAGACAAAATTTATCGCCAGTACAATCCAAAGTAGCTTTTTTTGGTTGGTGTTTTCTACAAAATCTTTTTCGTTGGTTTCTTCGGTCGAGATTTTCTTTCCGCCTAATTTTAATTCGATAATTGACTTTTCAATTTGGTCGTTATGACCATCGTGAAAAACGGTCAATTTTCGGTTTGGAATGTCAAAATCAAGATTTTTGATTTCTTGAATTCCGTCCAGTTTCATTCGGATTAGATTTTCCTCTGAAGGACAATCCATCTTACTGATTTCAAATATCGTTTTGTTCATTTTAGTCGTCATCTTCGTTTCCAAAAGGTTTGATAATTACTCCAACGCTAAATATAAAACCGTCTGTTGGTGCATATATTTCGGGAAATTCTGGATTGTCGTGTGGTGGCAAAACCAAAGGCGAGAACCTGCTTTGTCTTCTATCGGTAAAGTTTTCAAAATTCACAAAAGTTGTTCCCCATTTAAAATTTCGCATTGCCACAAAACCCATTGTTATGAAGTCGGTTGTTTCTGTTCCATTAGACAAAAATTGCTTTCCTGTGTAAAACGTTTCATAACCGATTCGCCATTTTTCAGATTCGTACATCAAAACACTTCCTGCGTTATGTTTTGCTGTCAAAGGTTTTTGAGGATTGCCAGCTAAATAGTTCAACCTTGTGTCAATGAGTGCATAATTTAGGAACCACCTAAAATCTTTATAGGTAAACTTGATGTTTGTTTCAGCACCTTTGCTCAAAATTTCATCTGTTGCATTCTCAAATTGGAAAAATCCATTATCAGTTGAATTTAACAGTAATGCATCATTAATCGCAGTTACATAAAACAGTTGATTAATAGAAAAACCAACGGTTTCAAATAAACGTGTTTGATAGTTGAAATCAAGATTTACACCATAAGAACATTCCGCATTTAGTGAAGATTTATCAATACCAAGTACATTTCTAAAATTGATAAATTCCGCCTCTTCTGTAAAAATATCTGGAATTTTGTAACCTAATCCACCACCAATTCTGCTCGAAAATCCACTATCGTTTTTGTATAGCAATGAAACTCTTGGAAGCGGAAAGAATCCAAAATCAGTATTGTAATCTGCTCGTAATCCTGTTTCCAAAATCCAATTATCCGAAATGTCATAAATATTATTTACAAATGCTCCGAATGTTATGTCTGTTTGGTCACGTTGCAAAGTCACATTATTATTTTCATCAAAAGCAGAAGTATAGAGATTTGCACCAAAAATCCAATCTGTTTTATTGGCGGACTTTTGATAGTTTATTTCCGTGAATGTATTGGTTTGTTTACCATCAAAAACAAAATCGGGAATGGTTAGTTTTCTATCAAAGAATGAGATGCTGTTTTTAATATTTAATGAACTAACCGAATCTAATTGAGTTTCGTAAACCGCTTGACTGCTCAACCTTTTTGATAGATTTTCTTCGGTATATTGATGGATGCCATTTGCGCCACTTTCAATTTTTGTGATGTCGCCACCAATTCTGTCGTCATACGTTCCGTTTAAGCTAAACCAAAATGTTGTTTTTTCTGATGGATAATAAAAGAATTTTGGGTTGAAAGAAATAGATGTTGTTTGTGGTAAATTACTAAAGCCATCATCTTCTGGGTCGTAAGCCTTTTGATAATGACCTGAACCGTATAATGAAACTCCAAATTTTTCATTTCGTTTGCTATAAAATACATTAGCTGTACTTCCTAATGCTTGTGTTTGTGTCAACATAATATCCAAAGTTGGCTCTTCGTCAGGTGTTTTTGATACCATATTTATCAAACCTCCAATTGCTCCACCACCATAAAGTGTTGATGAACTTCCTTTAATGATTTCAAATTGTTTTAAGTCCAATGGCGGAATTTGCAGAATACTCAAACCGCTTGAAAATCCGCCATAAAGTGGAAATCCATCTCGTAAAAGTTGTGTGTAACGTCCATCAAGACCTTGAATTCTAATGTTGGTATTCGCACTACTTAAAGAAGTTTGTTGCATCTGTATTCCTGTACTTTCCCGAAGTACCATTGAAATATTGGTTGGGTTCATTACCGCTTTTTCGCCTAATTCTTCCGCTCCAATAAATTCAATTCGAGTTGGAATTTTTCTAACAGTTCGTGTACTTCTTGAAGATTGTATGACAACTTCGTCAAGTTCATTACCTCCAGATTCGAGCTTGAAAGCGAACTCCTTTTTTGTTCCAACATCAATAGTAGTTTCTATGGTTTTGAAGCCTATGTATGAAATTTTTATAATATGGTTTCCATTTGGGATTTCTGTAAATGTGGCAATTCCGTCAAAATCTGTTACTGCTCCTTTTTCTAATTCTTCAAAATAGACCGTAGCACCCAATAATGGTTCGTTGGTTTCTGCATCGCTAACAGAAATGGAAATATCGCTCGTCTGTGCGAAAGATATAATTGATACGAATAGAAATAATGTGTTTAAAAATATGTTTTTCATCTGCTTATTCTGGTTTAAAAGAATAATGCAAATGTATTTAGGATTTACTGCAACTCGATTGCAAAGATTACTTGTTGCAGTTGTCGCACAAGCCTTTTACGACCATATTTGCTTGTTGTAACTTAAAGTTTTCGGGAAGTTGAATTTTTGGAATAGGAACATCAAAAAGGCAGAATGTTTTATCGCAGTTTGTGCAATAAAAATGATAGTGCAAATCCTTTGGGTCGCAGTTACAGCCTTTGGCACAAACCGCATATTTGGTCATTCCAGAACCATCTTCAATGCTGTGGATGACTTTGTTTTCCTCAAATGTTTTGAGTGTTCTGAAAATCGAACTTCTGTCCATGTATGCCAATGCGTTTTCAATATCTTTTAAAGATTGGGCTTTTTCTTGGCTCAAAAGATGACGTAAAACCACAGTTCTGACTGCGGTGTTTTTCACTTTTTTTATTTTTAGGATTTCTTCTTCGGTTTGCATTTTCCTAATGTATCATTTTTTTCGAGCGTTGGCGAAAAACAGCTCTTTTATTTTTTTCAGCGGTGGCTTTTTGCGGTTGGAAAAAAATAAATGTGCTGTTTGTGCGGTTGGCTTTTTTAGTTCAAATGTTCAATTTTAGCACGGTTTTTTGCATTATGCACAACTAGTTTATATACGTAATAAAATTACTTATATATTCCTTTTACGGTAAGATATGCGGAACTTTTAGCAATTTTATTAACACTTTCAAATATAAAGAAATAAGATAAAAAAGTGCAACTTTTTTATCGAGACGACACCCCAAGCCTAATCGGATTGTCTTTTCTTTCTTATTAATAGAAGCAATTTTAAACAAGTTGACACACTTTATTGAATACTCCCATAAAACGGGTCGTTAATATCACGGTGTGCTCCGAAGACACCGCGGCATGGGTCGCTGATACTACGGCATGCTCCGCAGACACCACGGCACGGGTCGCTAATATCACGGCAAGCTCCGAAGATACCACGGCACGGGTCGCTGATATTACGGCATGCTCCGCAGACACCACGGCACGGGTCGCTAATATCACGGCATGCTCCGCAGACACCACGGCACGGGTCGCTGATATCACGGCGTGCTCCGAAGACACCGCGGCATGGGTCGCTGATATCACGGCGTGCTCCGCAGACACCGCGGCATGGGTCGCTAATATCACGGCATGCTCCGCAGACACCACGGCATGGGTCGCTAATATCACGGCATGCTCCGAAGACACCACGGCATGGGTCGCTGATATCACGGCATGCTCTCTACTTTTACATCTGTATAGATTCAGCCCAACATTCTCTGTATACTTATTAGCGGACGTTGCCTTTGGTAGTAAAAAATAAACCTCATACTAACAAGCCAAAAAAAAGGCTGTATAGTATGAGGTTTCCCCTAAGTTATTAATTCGTTTAAAGTAACAACTATCGTGAATTATTCTTCAGTAGTTACTTTTTTAAAACGCATCATGGTTACATCGTCCATTAATAAGTTTAGTTTTCCTTCTAAGTCAAAACTATACTTGTTTACTTTTTTAATGGTTTTTAAAAACTCTTGTTCTCCTTGTCCGCAGTACATCATAGTTGTTGGTCCTGGTTCTCCAAAAGAAATCGCATTTTCTTCTCCTAACGTAAATTCAGCAGCATAACCGTTACAACCATTATTTCCTGTAGCTTTCTTTGTTTCTTTATCAAACGTAAGTTGTGGCTTTTTATCAGGAAACAATCCTTCAAAAGCAATTCTAGGTCCAGAGATGTATTCTAGTTCCCAAGCGGTTCCGTATAATTGTTCAGCAGTATCTTTTTTAGCACAAGACACTGTAATTAATAGAATTACTGCGAATACAAATGATAGTTTTTTCATACTATGTAAGTTTAGTTATTAGTATTAAATTCAGTTGAGTTTTTTACTACAAATTTTCTTGATGCTTCACCATCTACCAATTTGTATGTAATTTGTCTGGTACCTCCTGTTGGGTTAGCATTAGAATCTTCTTCTTTATAAATAGGAAAACGTTGCGCTAAGGTTGTTTCAATAATGGTAAATTCATCGTGCCCCATATATCCCTTACTTAATTCTTTATTATCGGTAATAGGAGGGAAGTATATTTGACTCATCGATTTTTTATTGTTTACTGAAAATCCTATTACATTTCCGTAGCTTCCACTTCCGTCAGATTTTGTATAGATTAATATTTCTGGAGAACCATCAGAGTTTAAATCTTCAATTTCAGCATCTACGACGTTACCATCAATTGTTTGAGTAACAGCTGAATTGTCAATTTCTAATCCGTAAGGAGTAACTGTTAATTCAGTTTCCATTCCATTTTTTTTAGTAGCAATGCTAAAACTAATTCCTTGTAAGGTTACATTTTTTCTAAAAATGGTTTTGTCTATCTGTGTTTGGTCAAGGTTTCCTTCAATTTTATGATAAGAACCTGCAAGACTTCCTCCACCTGAACAGTAAAAGTTTAATAAACCGTTATCTTCTTTGTTTGCCGTTGCAATAGAAATTTGTTTGTTTTTAAAAGAAAAAACTACAGTTTTACCATTTATGTCAGTTGTATATGTGCTGTCATTTGTTTTTTCAGCAAGAGCGTCAAAAGTACAAGTAGGTTTTTTCTTGTCAGCTCGTGAGCGAACAGCAATTTTTATATTGTTATTTGCGGCAGGTCTTACAGCAACTGAAACCCAATCGTACCCTTCGTTTCTTTTTTCATATTCTGAAGAAACGTAGTTTCCTGTAACATCAGTAATTGTAGCTACAGTTTCTTGTTTTTTGGTTTCTTGTGTGTCTGTTTTTTTTGCTTCGTTTTTACAGCTAACGATGGCTAAAAATGCTATTACTAGTAGTGCTGAATTGGTAAGTTTTATCATGCTATTTTATGTTTTTTGCTTCTAAATAACAATAAATATACCATTAAAGATATGAAAAAACGTTTTAAGAAAACCTTAAGATTCTTGATTTTTTAGTAGGTTGATATTGTAGCGTATAGGTTTAATAACGTTTTTTGAGGGTATAAAAAAAGACCGCCAAAACCTAATTTGACGATCTTTTAAACAAACAACTAAATTCTAAAACCTATAAAAGTTGAAGAAAGTTTTAAAAAACTACCTATGCTTGTTAGCAACATTAGGTAGTTTTAATATGTTTAGAAGCAGTATTTATTTTCTGCTTTTAATTTTTCTGCGATTGTATTACGTAATTCAACTACGTTAGGGTAGTTTGCATACTTTGTAAAACGCTTAAGTCCCATTAACATCATGCGTTGCTCATCACCTTCAGCGAAAGAAATAATTCCTTCTCTTGCACTTTTGGTAATAATTTCAACAGCATTGTATAAGTATAACTTAGCCATTGCAATCTGTTCTTTTTGAGCATCTTCACCAAAACGCTTCGCGTTCTTTTCAGTTCTTAAAATTCCAGATTCTGCCATATATATTTCAATTAAAATATTTGAAGCAGCAGTTAATAACTGTTGGTGTTGCTCTAACTCAGGTCCAAATTTTTGTAACGCAGCTCCTGCAACCATTAAGAATACTTTCTTAAGTTTAGCAAGAATTTCTTTTTCTTCTGAGAATAATTCAGAATAATCTGGAGTATCGAAAGAAGGAATTCCCATTAATTCGTTTTGAACTGCCATTGCAGGATTTAATAAATCTACATGACCTTTCATTGCTTTTTTAACTAACATTCCTACCGATAATAAACGGTTAATTTCGTTAGTTCCTTCGTAGATACGTGCAATACGAGCATCTCTCCAAGCAGACTCCATTGGAGTTTCTTCAGAGAATCCCATACCTCCAAAAATTTGGATTCCTTCATCAGCACAATTTTGTACGTCTTCTGAAACTGCTACTTTTAAGATAGAACATTCAATAGCGTATTCTTCAACACCTTTTAATTCTGCTTCTTGATGAGAGTTTCCTTCAGATTCACGAATAGCGATTCTGTCTTCAATATTTTTAGCTGCTCTATATGATGCAGACTCACCAACATAAGCGTTAGTAGCCATTTCAGCTAATTTCATTTTAATAGCTCCAAACTCAGCAATAGGAGTTTTAAATTGCTTACGCTCGTTTGCATAGTTTACAGCATGAGTTACAATTCTTCTTTGAGAATCTAAACAAGCAGCAGCTAACTTAATACGACCAACGTTTAAAGCATTCATGGCAATTTTGAATCCACCACCACGAACAGATAACATGTTTTCAACAGGAACTAAGGTATCGTTGAAAAATACCTGACGAGTAGATGATGCACGAATACCTAATTTGTGTTCTTCTTCTCCTAAAGTTACTCCGTTAGGATTGTTTTTATCATATTCTAAGATAAAACCAGTAATGTTTTTATCGTCTTCGATACGAGCAAAAACGATGAAGATTTCAGCAAAACCTGCATTCGAAATCCACATTTTTTGTCCGTTAATTTTGTAGTGTTTTCCGTCTTCGGTTAACTCAGCAGTAGTTTTTCCTGAGTTAGCATCCGATCCTGCTTCTGGTTCTGTTAAACAGTAAGCTCCAAAACGCTCTCCCATTGCTAAAGCAGGAACGTATTTTTGCTTTTGCTCTTCAGTACCGTATAAAGTAATTGGCATGGTACCAATACCTGTGTGCGCACCAAAAGCTGTACTAAAAGATCCTGTTCCACTTGAAATGTAATCACATGTTAACATGGTAGAAACGAATCCCATTCCTAATCCGCCATAAGCTTCAGGAACAGCCACACCTAAAAATCCTAATTCACCAGCTTTACGCATAGTTTCTTCGGTAAGTGCATAATCTTTCTTTTCGAAACGTTCTTTATGAGGAATGATTTCACGGTCGTTAAATTCTTTAACCGCATCACGCATCATTGTTTGCTCTTCTGAAAAATCTTCAGGAGTAAATATATCTTCACATTTTGTTTCTTTTACTAGGAACTGCCCTCCGCGTAAAAGATCTTTTGTTAATTCTGACATAGTATATTAGATTTTAAGATTCAAGAGCCAAGAGTCAAGACTTATTCAGACCAGATTGGAAACTTGAAATCATTTTTTGTATTGACTTAATTTTTTGTTCTAATTCTTTAAACTTTTCTTCAGATAGGTAGCTTTCATTAAAAGCAATAATTAATTGTGTTTCCCATTCAAATGAAGAACCTAAGCTATCTTCTAAATATTTATTAAAATGTTTGTTAGTGCTTTTACTTGAACCCTCAGCTATGTTAGAAGGAATAGAAACAGCACATCTATTCATCTGAGAAACCAAGCCAAACTTTTCAAAGTCTGGAAAGGTTCTAGTTAATTTATAAGAATCAGAAACTAAATTCATGCTTTCAGTCCAAATTTTTAATTTTTTGAAATTGTGCATCGTCTTGTTTCTTGATTCTAATAGTCTTGTTTCTTAATTTAGGAATTCAAAAATACCAGCAGCACCTTGACCAGTACCTACACACATGGTTACCATTCCGTATTTGTTATTCATGTTACGCTTACGCATTTCATCGAATAACTGAACAGATAGTTTACCACCAGTACATCCTAATGGATGACCTAAAGCAATTGCCCCACCATTTACGTTAACGATATCCGGATTTAATCCTAATTCGCGAATAACTGCTAACGATTGTGAAGCAAACGCTTCGTTTAGCTCAATTAATTCAATATCACTTTGTTGTAAACCTGCTTGTTTTAATGCTTTTGGAATTGCTGCTACAGGACCAATTCCCATAATACGAGGTGGTACTCCTGCTGCTGCATAACTTACTAAACGAGCTTCTGGTTGAATACCTAACTCTTTTACCATATCTTCACTCATTACCATTACAAAGGCAGCTCCATCACTTGTTTGTGATGAGTTACCAGCGGTAACAGAACCGTTAGCAGCAAATACTGGACGTAATTTTGCTAAGGCTTCTACGCTGGTTCCACGACGTGGACCTTCGTCTTTAGTAACGGTGTAATTTCTTGTAGCGCGTTTTCCGTTTCCATCAATGTAAGTTTCTTCTACATCAATTGGTGCTATTTGATCTTGGAAACGATCGCTATCTAATGCTTTTAAAGCTTTCATGTGCGATTCGTATGCAAATTGATCTTGATCTGCACGAGATACATTGTATTGTTGCGCTACTGCTTCTGCAGTATTACCCATTCCCCAATAGTAATCTTCGTGACCTGCATTTACGATATCGTAGTTTAATTCTGGTTTAAAACCTGTCATTGGTACAGAACTCATGCTTTCTGCTCCACCAGCAATAATACATTCTGCCATTCCAGATTGAATTTTTGCTACTGCCATACCAATAGTTTCTAATCCTGATGAACAGAAACGGTTTACGGTAACTCCAGGAACATCCACAGAATCTAATCCGATTAACGAAATAATTCTTGCCATGTTTAATCCTTGAGAACCTTCTGGCATTGCGTTACCAACAATAACATCATCGATACGCTTTACGTCGAATTCTGGCAACTTTGTCATCATATACTTGATGGTTTCAGCAGCTAATTCGTCAGCTCTTTTAAATCTGAACACACCTTTTTTAGATTTCCCTACGGCGGTTCTATATCCTTTTACTATATATGCTGTTTTCATATTTTCAAGTTTTTAGTGTTTAGTTTTAAGTTTTTAGTGATTATTAATTGATCACTTATAACTGAAAACTAATAACTCGCAACTTTTAGTTGCGTAAAGGTTTACCAGTTTTTAACATATGCTGAATACGCTCTAACGTTTTTCTTTCAGTAGTTAAACTTAAGAAAGCTTCACGTTCAAGGTCTAATAAATACTGCTCAGTAACTTTTGTTGGTTCTGATAAATCTCCTCCAGCCATTACATAGGCTAGTTTGTTTGCAATTTTCTGATCGTGTTCAGAAATATATTTAGAAGCTTCCATAGAGTCTGTTCCTACTAAGAACATTCCTAAGGCTTGCTTACCTAATACTAAAACATCTTTACGTTTTACTGGTTGTGTATAACCTGCTTCAGCTAATAACACAGCGTGCTTTTTAGCTTCTGCAATTTGACGGTCTTTGTTTACAACCACAACATCTTTTCCTTTTTGTAGTAGGTTTAAGTCGTATGCTTCATAAGCTGAAGTTGCAACTTTAGCCATACCAATAGTTAAGAAGTGCTCTTGTAATACGTTTAATTGAACATCACCAGTGTGGAATAAGTCCTGAGCTCTTAACGCCATTTCTTTAGATCCACCACCACCAGGAATTACTCCAACTCCAAACTCTACTAATCCGATGTAGGTTTCAGCAGCAGCAACTACTTTATCAGCGTGTAATGATAATTCACATCCACCACCTAATGCCATTCCGTGAGGAGCAGCAATGGTAGGAATTGCAGAGTAACGCATACGCATCATGGTATCTTGGAAATATTTGATCGCCATGTTTAACTCATCGTACTCTTGCTCAACAGCCATCATAAAAATCATTCCGATGTTGGCACCTACAGAGAAGTTTGCAGCTTGGTTACCAATTACTAATCCTTGGAAGTCTTTTTCAGCTAAATCAACTGCTTTGTTTAATCCTGCTAAAACATCACCACCAATGGTATTCATTTTAGATTGGAATTCACAGTTTAAAATTCCGTCTCCTAAATCTTCAATCACAACTCCAGAGTTTTTGAATACCTCAGTAGTTTTACGAATGTTATCTAAGATGATAAATGAATCTTGTCCTGGTTTTTTAACTTGTGCTTTTGCAGGTACATCGTAGTAATATGTTGCACCGTCTTTAACTGTATAGAAAGATTTTTCTCCTTTAGCTACCATTTCAGTAACCCAAGCAGCAGGCTCTTTTCCTTCAGCTTTCATTAATTCGATACCTTTTTCAACTCCTACAGCATCCCAAATTTCGAAAGGACCATTTTCCCATCCGAAACCAGCTTTCATGGCATCGTCAATTCTGTATAATTCATCAGAAATTTCTGGAATTCTATTTTGAACATACGCAAACATTGCTGCGAAGTTCTTACGGTAGAATTCTCCTGCTTTATCTTTTCCGCCAACTAATACTTTAAATCGGTCAATTGGCTTATCGATTGTTTTTGTTAATTCTAAGGTAGCAAATTTTGCTTTTTTAGACGGACGGTATTCCATCGTATCTAAGTCTAAAGCTAAAATTTCACGTTTTCCTTCAGCATTGGTTGTTTTTTTATAGAAACCTTGCTTGGTTTTGTTACCTAACCACTTATTTTCCATCATCGTGTTGATGAAATCTGGCAACTTAAATAAGTCGTGAGCTTCGTCGTTAGGACAGTTTTCATAGATTCCGTTAGCAACGTGTACTAAAGTATCTAATCCAACAACATCAACAGTACGGAAAGTAGCTGATTTAGGACGTCCAATAACTGGTCCTGTTAATTTATCAACCTCTTCAATAGTTAAACCTAATTCTTTTACTTGGTGGAATAACGATTGGATTCCGAAAATACCAATACGGTTACCAATAAATGCTGGGGTATCTTTTGCTAATACTGAAGTTTTTCCTAAGAATTTAGAACCATAATCCATTAAGAAGTCAGTTACTTCTTGTTTACAGTCAGGTCCTGGAACAACTTCAAATAATTTTAAATAACGAGGAGGGTTAAAAAAGTGTGTAACCGCAAAGTGTTTACGGAAATCTTCACTACGTCCTTCGTTCATAAACTTAATAGGAATACCTGAAGTGTTGGTAGAAATAATAGTACCAGGTGTACGGTATTTCTCAACTTGCTCAAAAACACTTTGTTTAATGTCTAAGCGTTCAACAACTACTTCCATAATCCAATCTACATCTTTTACTTTGTGTAAATCGTCCTCAAGGTTCCCAGTAGTAATTCTATCTGCAAATTTTTTATTGTAGATAGGTGATGGTTTCGACTTTAATGAAGCAGTCAAAGCATCATTTACCAAACGGTTACGAACTACTTTGTCTTCTAAGGTTAATCCTTTTGCTTTTTCTTTGTCGTTAAGCTCTCTTGGAACGATATCCAAAAGCAATACTTCAACGCCAATGTTAGCAAAATGACATGCAATACCTGATCCCATGATACCAGAACCGATAATTGCTACTTTTTTAATTCTTCTTGCCATTTGTTTGTTGGTTTGTTTTATACAGCTTTATTGTCAATATTTTCTTCTTCGTATATTAACTTATCTGTAATTAGTTTGTTTATTGTTGTTGTTACTTTGAAGAAGGTTTCTAATTCTTCTTCAGTAATATGTTCTCTTACTTTATTATTGAATTGGTATACATGCCCTTTTGAAACTTCACGCATTTCTTTACCATATTTAGTAAGCTTTAAAATAACGCTTCTACCATCATTAGGATTTTTCTCGCGACATATAACTCCTTTGTCTTCCATTGTCTTTAACAAACGAGAAAGACTTGTAGGTTCCATTCCCATTAACGGTCCCAGAGCAGTTGAAGGAGTACCGTTTTCAAAATCTATATTCAATAAAGCAAAAGCCGTAGCCATTGTGCTATCATGCTTTGCAGCTTGCTCGTTATACATTTTAGCAACGGCTTGCCACGTGGCTCTTAATTGGTGATCTATTGATTTATCCTTATCCATGAATGCCAAATATATAAAATTTTATTATGCATGCATAGTATTTTGTAAAAAAGTTATGCATGCATAATAAAATTAACAAAAAATTAATCTTGTAACGTTTAGAGAGAAGCGTATACTAATTGAGTATAAAAATATGTAAGTTTGTCACTACTGTTTTTAAATAAACGGTAATTAATCAACTATAAATCTATGAACAATTTATTAGAAATTAATAATGTAGCAAAGCGTTATGGCGATTATACTGCATTAAATAATGTTTCAATGCACATTCCTAAAGGTAGTGTTTTTGGTTTGTTAGGGCCTAACGGTGCAGGAAAGACCTCGCTTATTAGAATTATCAACCAAATAACAATGCCTGATGCTGGTGAAATTATTTTAGATGGAGAGAAGTTAGCTCCAAATCATATAGAACATATAGGATATTTACCTGAAGAAAGAGGGTTGTATAAAAGTATGAAGGTAGGAGAGCAGGCATTGTACCTTGCTCAATTAAAAGGGTTGAGTAAATCGGAAGCTAAAAAACGATTGAAATATTGGTTTGATAAATTTGATATTGGAGCTTGGTGGAATAAAAAGATTGAAGAGTTGTCTAAAGGGATGGCTCAAAAGGTACAGTTTATAGTAACGGTATTACATCAGCCCAAATTATTAATTTTTGATGAGCCTTTTTCTGGTTTCGATCCTATTAATGCTCAACTAATAGCTAAAGAAATTTTACAGTTGCGTGATGAAGGAGCTACCATTATTTTTTCTACTCATAGAATGGAGTCTGTAGAGGAAATGTGTGATTATATAGCGTTGATTAACAAGTCGAATAAAATTTTAGATGGTAAGCTAGAAGATATTAAAAAGGAGTTTAGAACAAATACTTTTCAGGTTGGATTAGCTACTTCTAATTCAAAAGAAGTGGAGCAAAAGCTTAAAGAAAACTTCGAGGTCTTACCGGCAGACTTCAAATTGTTAAACGAAGGGTTAAAGTTAAATGTAAAACTTACTAACGGAAGTTCTCCAAACGATTTACTATCCTATTTAACCAACCAAGGTCAAGTACAGCATTTTGTAGAGTTAGTACCAAGTGCTAATGATATTTTTATTCAAGCAATCCATAAAAACAGTTAAGCAATGAAAAGATTACGATTAATTATAGAACGCGAGTTTATTGCTAAGGTTAGAAATAAGTCGTTTATCGTTATGACTTTCTTAAGTCCATTGTTAATGATTGGTATGGGGGCTTTAGTATTTTTCTTAATGAAGAAGAACGATGAAAAGGTTAAGAAGATAGTATATGTTGATGAGTCTGGAATGTTCTCTAAAGATATTTTTAAAGATTCAAAAACAGTAAAGTATGAAGATTTTACAGCCTTAGGAATTGAAAACTCTAAAAAAAAGGTCGAAGAAGGAGATTACTACGGAGCTTTATACATTCCGAAACAAGATAGTTTAGAAATGTTGGCAAAATCGATTGAGTTTTTCTCTAAAGATTCGCCAAGTATGTCTATCATGGAACGTTTAGAAGATAAAATTGATAAGGAGTTACGTCATAAAAAACTAACAAGCTTCGGAATTGATATTGCGCATATAGAAGAGTCTAAAATTTCATCAGAAATTAAAATGTTGAATTTCTCTGGGGAAAAATCATCAAAATTAATCAACGGATTAAAGATTGGTGTAGGAGCTATCGCAGGATATTTATTGATGATGTTTGTAATGATTTATGGAACATCGGTAATGCGTAGTGTTATTGAAGAAAAAACAAGTAGAATTATTGAGGTGATCGTTTCTTCTGTAAAACCTTTTCAATTAATGTTAGGAAAGATTATTGGAAATGCATCAGCTGGATTGTTACAATTCTTTATTTGGGGGATTTTGTTTTTAGTGTTTAGCCTAGTAGCATCTTCTTTCTTTGGAGTTCATATGATGGAAATGCAGTCGGCAAAAGTATCACCAGAACAAATGGAAGCTATTCAACAAACAGCAGCCAATAAAGGTGAAATGATTGTGCAAGAAATTTTCAGATTGCCTTTAGTAAAAATGTTCTTCTTATTCATTTTCTACTTCTTAGGAGGGTATATGTTATATAGCTCGTTGTTTGCAGCAGTAGGTGCAGCGGTAGATAATGAAACGGATACACAACAATTTATGATGCCTATTATGCTACCGTTAATTTTGGCAGTTTATGTAGGTTTTGCAACGGTTATTAACGATCCTCATGGTCCGGTTTCAGTAATATTTTCTTATATACCTTTTACATCTCCAATAGTGATGTTAATGAGAATCCCGTTTGGAGTTGCTTGGTGGGAAATAGCCATTTCTATGTTGCTATTAATTCTTACTTTTATGGTAATTGTATGGATTGCCGCTAAAATTTATCGTGTAGGTATTTTAATGTACGGTAAAAAACCAACCTACAAAGATTTATGGAAATGGATTCGTTATAATGGGTAATTAACACTTTTATGAAATTACTTAATATTGTTTAAAAGTGTTGATTATAAATTGTGTGTAACGATTATAACATAAACTAGGATGAAAGAAATAATAAAAGAAATAACGGATTTTCTAAACTATAGAATACCAATAGGAGGAAAAGATATCGAGTTTACAGTAAAAACAATTTTGTTTTTAATAGTAGGTTTACTTTTAGTGAAGCTTTTGTTGAAATATTTAAAAGTACTAGCAAAAAGTAAACTAGAACAGGAAGACAAAAATAAATTTGATACTATTTTCTCATTTACTAGTTGGTTAGTATATGTAATTGTTTTTTCAATAGGTTTAAGTTCAGCAGGAGTCGATTTAAGTGCGATTTTAGTAGCGTCTTCTGCTTTGTTAATAGGTATTGGTTTGGCGTTACAAACCTTTTTTCAAGATATAATCTCTGGAGTTTTTATTATTCTTGATAAAAGTGTTCATGTGGGGGATATTATTGAACTAGATGGAAAAGTTGGTAGGGTGGAAGAGATAAAACTGAGAACCACTAGAGCCGTAACAATCGATAATAAAGTATTGGTTATTCCTAATCACAAGTATTTATCTAACAGCCTATATAACTGGACGCAAAATGGTACTACAACTAGAGAAAGTGTAACAGTGGGTGTGGCCTATGGTAGTGATGTAGCTTTAGTGAAAAAATTATTGTTGCAAGCGGCCAGTGAACATCCAAAAGTATACCAGCATCCAGCTCCTTTAGTACTTTTTGAAAATTTCGGAGATAGTTCGTTAAATTTTAAATTAATTTTTACGTTAAATGATAGTTTTCAGGCAGCGATACCAAAAAGTGATATACGGTTTAAAATAGACGAGCTGTTTAGAGAGCATAATATAAGTATTCCGTTCCCTCAAAGAGATATACATATTGTAGATGCCAAAGGGTTGCATTTTGAACCTCCAAAAAAAGAGGTACTTCAAAACAATCAGAAAGAAATTGAAGGTAAAGAGGAAAGAAATTCTAAAGAAGAACTAAATAATTAAGCTGAAAAATGTTTGGCTTGCTTTTTGAGTTGTAACCACCAATGGTTCTTACTTGTTGTAAAGAATGTGTTAATAAAGTAACGTTAATAGGTTCAGAAAACGAAGTAGGTGAGCTCCAAAAAATGATTTCTGATTTAAAGAATTTATTAAACTAGCCTTTTTAATATCTAAAAGACTAAAAAAAAATATGAGTAAAATATTAATAATAGAAGATGAAGCTGCAATTCGCAGAGTATTAAAAAAAATTATTTCTGAAGAAAACGATTCCTATGAAGTAGAAGAAGCTGAAGACGGTTTGCAAGGAATTGAAATGATAAAGAAAACAGATTACGATTTGGTTTTGTGTGATATTAAAATGCCAAAAATGGATGGTGTTGAGGTGTTGGAAAAAGCTAGAAAGTTAAAACCTGAAATACCAATGGTAATGATTTCTGGTCATGGTGATTTAGATACTGCAGTAAACACCATGCGCTTAGGAGCCTTTGATTATATTTCTAAACCGCCAGATTTAAATCGATTATTGAATACTGTAAGAAATGCTCTAGATAAAAAGGAGTTGGTAGTAGAAAATAAGCGTTTAAAGAAGAAGGTGAGTAAGAATTATGAAATGATTGGAGAGAGCGATGCTATTACTCATATTAAAGATATTATTGAAAAAGTGTCTGCAACAGAGGCAAGAGTTTTAATTACCGGACCTAATGGAACAGGAAAAGAGTTAGTAGCGCATTGGTTACACGAAAAATCTGACCGTTCTAAAGGTTCTATGATTGAAGTAAACTGTGCAGCTATACCTTCTGAGTTAATAGAAAGTGAATTGTTTGGGCATGTAAAAGGGAGTTTTACAGGAGCTAACAAAGATAGAGCAGGAAAGTTTGAAGCAGCTAATGGAGGAACCATTTTCTTAGATGAAATTGGAGATATGAGTTTGTCGGCACAAGCGAAAGTATTACGAGCATTACAAGAAAATCGTATTCAACGAGTAGGTTCGGATAAAGATATAAAAGTAAATGTGCGTGTAGTTGCTGCAACAAATAAAGATTTAAAGAAGGAAATAGAAGAAGGACGTTTCCGCGAAGATTTATATCATCGTTTAGCAGTGATTTTAATTAAAGTTCCTGCATTAAACGATAGAAGAGAAGATATACCGTTATTAGTAGATTTCTTTGCCAAGAAAATTTCTGAAGAACAAGGGATGCCTAAGAAAGGTTTCTCGGAAGATGCTATTAAATTGTTACAAGAGTATGATTGGACAGGAAATATTAGAGAATTACGAAATGTAGTTGAACGTTTACTTATTTTAGGAGAAAAAGAAGTTTCTAAAAATGATGTAAAACTATTTGCTAGTAAATAATTAATAACGTTTTAAATTTTTGAGTTAATAATCACAGCAATAGAGTTAATTTATATAGATGCTTGTTTTTATTTTTATACAAAACAATAAAAATTATGAACATACAAGCATACTTAGCATTCAGAGGAGAATGTCAAAACGCATTAAATTTTTATGCAGACTTATTTAATGCAAAAATAGTAAACAAACAAACGTACAAAGACTCAAAGAGAGATATTCCAGAGGATTACAGGCATAAAATACAACATGCAGAATTGAAAGGGAAGGGGATTCACATTATGGCGTATGATGTTTCTCCAGATACTCCGCTAAATAGTGGTAATAATATTCAAATGAGTGTTGATTTAGATGATGAGGAGAAAGCTACTGTTGTTTTTAATGAGTTGTCTAATGGAGGTATAGTTCATACTGAACTATTGGAAACGGAATGGAACGCACTGTATGGGGCTTGTACCGATAAATTTAATATACGTTGGATGGTAAACTGTAAGTTATAGTAAGTAGTTTACAATAATTGTTATATAAATAAAGGTGAGGTTGTATTAGAAAGAAGCTAATACAATTTCATCTTTGTTGTTTTGTAAAAGTTTATAAAAGCTAACAGAATTAAGGGGGGATGAAGCTTTTAAAAAAAAAACACACAAAAAAAGAAAATAAATATGAAACAATATTGAGTACGTAATGAGTAAAGCTTATAATTAAAAAACCATCTGAAGAAGATAGTTTTTTAATTATAAGAGGAAAGAAGTTATATGTCTTACACCTAAATTAAAGCTTTGTAGCTATTCAAGATTGAGTTGAAAAAAGATTATTTTAAAAATTTCCTAGCTAAAGTATATATTCCAAACTTACCAACTGTTTCAAATATAGTTTGAAACCAATTCCCTACAGATAAATCTTCTTTAAATTGTTCTTTTACAAGTTTAATTTCTTCTAAAGAAATATCTCTTTTAAGCTTCAGTAATTTTAGTTCTTTAGTTATTTCTTTACTATTATTATAGGTTTTCTTCATCGTCAAAATACTTTTTAGATAAATTTTTAATTACAAAATTCTCTACATTTGTTCTCATACTATATGCTATTAAAGCGAAAATTATAAAAAGTAAAGCTACTAACAAGTATCCTAAAACAACATTGTTTAAATAATTACCTATGGTTGCCGATATTGTTACAGCCAAAAAAACAAAAGCAATAAGTAGGAATATACCTATAATAGCAAAATTGAAAATCATGCTTAAAGAAGAGGTTAGTATATAAAATACTTTTAATTTAAAGTATTCTTCAGAATTCTTTATAAAGCTTTCGCCTTTTTCAATTACTTTTTCAGAGTTGGTATGTATTGATTTGAATATCGACATTATTTAGTTTGTAATTTTTTGTTTTTAGCCTTTAATACTTTTAGTTTTTGTTCTAATTGGGTTATAACATCTTCGGCTTTATAGCTAGCATCAGTTACAATAGTTTCTAATTTTTCTTCTAATGAGTTTGTTTTGCTGCTAAGAGATTCAGCCACATTATTTTTTAAGCTTTCAGCTTTATGCTTAACTTCTTCTTTAAGGTGTGTTGCTTCTGAAGTAATAGTGTCTCTTGCAGAGGCTGCTCCGTCTGCTATTTTTTTTCGTGTATTACTCCCTTTGTCAGGGGCGAATAATATGCCTAATCCTGCTCCTACAGCTACTCCTGCTAATAAGCCTAAAATACTTTTATCGTTACTCATAATATATTTGTTTTTTAATTATTAAATGATTTCTGTAACAAAAATACTTTGATAGCTGATGTTTCTTTAGCTCAATAAATTTAAATGTTAACTCAATTGCTATTAATGACTTATGAGGAAGAAAGAGGGAGTGGTGATTAGAGTGTAAAAAAATAAGCTAGATTCTTTAATTAAAAAAATCTAGCTTAAAATATTATCATTTAGTTGTGATTTATACTACATCAAACCTGTCTGCATTCATTACTTTAGTCCAGGCAGTTACAAAATCTTTCACAAACTTTTTCTTGTTGTCGTCTTGTGCGTATACTTCTGCATACGAACGAAGAATAGAGTTAGAACCAAATATCAAATCCACTCGTGTAGCTGTCCACTTAGTGTTTCCTGTCTTACGATCAACAATATTGTATAAGCTTTCCCCTGAAGGCCTCCATGAGTATTTCATATCGGTAAGATTAACAAAGAAGTCGTTACTTAACACACCTTCATTTTCTGTAAATACACCATGTTTAGTTCCTCCGTAGTTAGTTCCTAGCACACGCATTCCCCCAACTAGAACAGTCATTTCAGGAGCGGTTAACCCCATAAGTTGTGTTCTGTCTAATAATAATTCTTCAGGTTTTACTACATAATCTTTCTTTTGCCAATTTCTGTATCCGTCATGTAGAGGCTCTAAAACATCAAAAGATTCAGTATCTGTCATTTCAGCGGTTGCATCACCTCTTCCAGAGGTAAAAGGAACTTTAATGTCAACACCACCATCTTTAGCAGCTTTTTCAACAGCAGCACTACCTCCTAAAACAATCAAATCAGCAATACTAACTTTTTTACTTAAACTAGCTTGAATTTCAGCAAGCTTATCTAATACTCTTTTTAGTCTTGTAGGTTCATTTCCTTCCCAGTCTTTCTGAGGAGCTAAACGAATGCGTGCTCCATTAGCACCACCTCTAAAGTCTGATCCTCTATAAGTTCTAGCACTATCCCAAGCAGTATTGATAAGTTCAGTACGAGTAAGTCCACTGTTTAACAGTTTTTCTTTTAATTCTTCAACTTCAGTATCGTTTAAAGTATAGTCTACAGTAGGAACAGGATCTTGCCATATAAGTGTTTCTGTTGGAGCATCAACCCCTAAATAACGTGTATTAGGACCCAAATCACGATGTGTTAGTTTAAACCAAGCACGTGCAAAGGTGTCAGAAAAATAGGCTGGATCTTTATAGAACTTTTCAGATATTTTTCTGTATTCAGGGTCCATTTTCATTGCCATATCCGCATCAGTCATTATTGGGTTTCTTTTGATGTTCGGATTGTGAGCATCTACAGGTTTATCTGCCTCATCAATATTAACAGGTTCCCATTGCCAAGCACCAGCAGGACTCTTTGTTAATTCCCAATCATGATTTAACAACAAATGAAAGTATGTATGGTTCCATCTATCGGGGGTAGTTGTCCAAGCTCCTTCCAAACCACTAGTAACAGTATCTGCAGCATTTCCATTCCCTTTAGGGTTCATCCAGCCAAAGCCTTGATCTTGAACTTCTGCACCTTCAGGGCTTTCACCTAAGGCTCCTGCGTCACCATTACCGTGTGCTTTTCCTACAGTGTGTCCACCAGCAGTTAAAGCAACGGTTTCTTCATCATTCATTGCCATGCGCTTAAAGGTTTCTCTTACGTCTTTTGCGGTTTTTAAAGGATCGGGTTTTCCGTCAACCCCTTCAGGGTTTACATAAATTAATCCCATCATTACAGCAGCTAATGGGTTTTCTAAGTCTCTGTCTCCAGAATATCGAGAACCTTTACTCCCTGTTGGCGCTAACCATTCTTTTTCAGATCCCCAATAAATATCTTTTTCAGGATGCCAAATATCTTCACGTCCGCCGGCAAAACCAAAAGTTTTGAAGCCCATTGATTCATAAGCCATATTACCAGCTAAAATAATAAGATCTGCCCAAGATAGTTTGTTTCCGTATTTTTTCTTGATAGGCCATAACAATCGTCTTGCTTTATCTAAATTACCATTATCAGGCCAACTATTTAAAGGAGCGAAGCGTTGATTGCCTGTATTACTACCACCTCTACCATCAGCAACTCTATAGGTACCAGCAGCATGCCACGCCATACGAATCATTAAACCACCATAATGTCCCCAGTCGGCAGGCCACCAATCTTGACTATCGGTCATTAAGTCTTTAAGGTCATTTTTAACTGCTTCTAAATCTAATTTTTTAAATTCTTCAGCATAATTAAAATTACTGTCTAAAGGATTGGTTTTGGTATCGTGTTGATGTAGTATATCTAAGTTTAATGATTTTGGCCACCACTCCATGATGTTATCATGTATTTCTGTGTTTGCGCCTTGAGAAAAAGGGCATTTACCTTTCGAAGAATGTGAGTTTGTGTTTTTCATTTTTATTATAATTTAATAGGTTAGAATAGGGCAAAGCTACTATAAAACAATGAATAATTTTTATCTATATTTTTTATTTTAAAATAATAAATAACTATAGTTTTTGTTTTTGTGTTTTATAATGTGTTGGAATATAAAGGTATATTTTTTTTAGTGATTTAAAAATATGTTAACTATTGGTTATAGTTATAGTGAAATAAAAAAATATTTTTAGATTCACACTTTAAATGAGAAGAAACAAAATACATTTGTGCCTGTAAAAAAATATTAATCAATAAAAAACTATAAAATGGCTACAGCAGTAGGAAAAAAATTTCCAAGTTTAAACGTAGATGCAATGAACGAAATGGGTGACACGTTTAAGTTAAATGTATTAGAAGAAGCAGTTAAAAACAAGAAAAAAGTGTTGTTGTTTTGGTATCCGAAAGACTTTACTTTCGTTTGTCCAACTGAGTTACATGCTTTTCAAGCTGCATTACCAGAATTTGAAAAAAGAAATACCATTGTAATTGGAGCTTCTTGCGATACTCCTGAAGTACACTTTGCTTGGTTAAACCAATCTAAGGATAATGGAGGTATTGAAGGTGTTACTTACCCATTATTAGCTGATAGTAATCGTAATTTATCATCTATTTTAGGTATCTTAGACATCTCTAACGAGGTTTATGATGAAGCTACAGGAACTGTACAGGTTGAAGGAGATAATGTAACTTATAGAGCTACATATTTAATAGATGAAGAAGGAACTGTTTTTCATGAAGGAATAAACCATATGCCAGTTGGTCGTAATGTAAATGAATATTTACGTTTAGTAGATGCTTATACTCACGTACAAGAAAAAGGTGAGGTATGTCCTGCAAACTGGGAAGAAGGTAAAGCAGCAATGCAAGCTAATGCAAAAGCAACAGCAGAATATTTAGCAGCAAACTAATTAGACATAATTAAAGAAAGGAAACAAGTTCGTGTGAGATAAGTGAAGGGGTCGAGCACGAGCTCCTTTCGAAATGGATAATAATTAAAGAAATGGTACAAGAATTAAGTCAAGACAATTTATCTGAAGTTGTTGCAGGTAATAAAAAAGTTGTAGTTCAGTTTTCAGCTTCATGGTGTGGTAACTGCCGTATTATGAAACCTAAATTTAAAAAGTTGTCTTCTGAGAATGAAGATATGGTTTTTGTAATAGCTGATGCCGAAAAATTTCCAGAGAGTAGAAAACTTGCTGATGTGAGTAACTTGCCTACTTTTGCTACTTATATTGATGGAAAATTAGTAAATCAAACTCAAACCAATAAGTTTGATGTATTGAAGGATTTAGTAAATGAAGTAGCTTAGTTATGAAATTACCAGTAATTAAACATTTAACTTCATTTATTGAAGAAAATGACCAAGATTATGTACTAGAAACTATTGAGACGCTTGAAGCTTTAACAGAGGTTCCATCGTTAAAAGATGAAGAGCTAGACGTTATAGGAGAGTTAATCTCTAATATGTACGGAGCAATTGAAGTTAATAAAATGATTAAAGATGGAACACCTAAAAAAGAAGCGTTAAATAATTTTATGAAACGTGTTTTAGGTTCGATTGATAAATAGTTACTTGTACGTATACAAATAAACAAAAACCTGAACATTAGAAAATGTTCAGGTTTTTGTTTTATACAAACTTTCGGTTGTAGTTTTTGCCTAATTTTACAGAATATTCAATAACACTTTTAATTACTTTTCTATGGTCGTTCTTGCGCCAATTGATATATAATTCTGTGCTTTCGGGTAGTGTAATAAACCGTATGTTCGTATTTAAAGAAAACTGATATGAGTAAGGTAAAATAGATATTCCTAAACCTCTACCAATTAAGTTTAATATCATACTCCCAAAATCAGATTCAATATGAGTTTGAGGTTCAAAACCATAAGTGTTAAAAATATTGCGTAGTAATGAGGAAAAATAAGTAGTATGATGTAAACCAGAAAGGATAAATTTTTCGTCTTTTACGTCTCTTAAATCAACAAAAGAATCTTCTGTTATCCAATGATCTTTTGGAACCACAAGGCAAACGGGTTCAGCATACAATCTTTCAGATAAAATAGAAGCATTTAGAACTTCATTTCTGCTAAAAGCAAAATCTATTTGATAACTAGAAAGTAATTTTTCAAGTGTAATATCAGTAGGCTCCATAAGTTCTACTTTTAAATCTGGTTTCTTTTCTGAAAATATTTTAAGTAATTCAGGTAAATAGTTGTAAGAGATAGAGCCAGGGTAGGCAATACTAACAAGTCCAGAAGAACCTTCATCAATTTTTTTAGCATGTTGATGTGTACGATCGAACTCGTCTAATAGAACATCCCATTTTTTTTTAAGGAATACACCAGCTTCAGTAAGTTTTACATTTCTTTTATCTCGCTCAAATAAAGTAATGCCTAATTCTTCTTCTAAAGATTGAATTTGCCTACTTAATGACGATTGAGAGGTGTAAACTTTTTCTGCTGTTTTCCAAAAATGTAATTCTTCTGCTAGAATTAAAAAATATCGAATCTGTTGAATAGTCATTTTAATGCGTTTTTTGCATTAATTAGTCAAAAATAAGTATTTTTTAATAAAGAGAACTGCTGTTGCTTTGCATAAAAAACTTTGTAATCATTTTTAAAGAAGTAACGAAATGGGAATTGAGAATTTTATCGCATTTTTAGTAGCAACTATTCTTTTTGTTTTGACACCAGGAATAGAAACCGTCTTTTTAATTAACAAGTCAATTAGCCAAGGAAGAAGATCTGGTATATATACTAGTTTTGGCTTAAACACTGGAGCTCTAGTACATACTTTGTTTGGAGCATTAGGTTTATCGATTATGGTAGCTAAATCAGCAATATTCTTTGCATTGATTAAATATTTAGGAGCAGCTTATTTAATTTATTTAGGTGTAACAAAAGTGATGTCAAAAAAAGGGCTGATTGCTAATACAAACGAAGAACAAAAGAAAAATTCAGCAAAAAGCAGTTTTACATCAGGGTTTGTAACAAATATATTAAACCCGAAAGTTGCATTATTCTTTATAGCGTTCTTTCCGCAGTTTATAAGCCCAAAAGAGATAGAAAATCCAGTTCCTTTTATAATAATGGGAGTAATTTATGCGGTAATGACTACCATTTGGTACTTGGTTTTAACATCGTTTGCTGGGATATTTTCAACTAAGATTAAAGAGAATGAAAGAATAGGGGTAAGGTTAAATAAAATTTCAGGTGTAATATTTGTATTGATGGGCTTACAGATAGCGTTCATGTAAAATTATAAACCGATAGCGATTATTATTTCGCTATCGGTTAAAAAACTATACGGCTAAATCGTCAGATTTTATTTTTTCTAATTCGTTTTGTTTCTGTTGTAATAAAGCAAAACCAAAAGTTAAAACACCAACTCTTCCTATGAACATTAGAATAATTATGAGGAATTTGCCTAGGTTTGATAAGTCTCCAGTAATTCCAGTACTTAATCCAACGGTGCCAAGAGCAGAAGCAACTTCAAACAATATTTTGTCAAAAGAGAAGCTTTCACTATATGAAAGTAAAAAAGAGAATAAAAAAATTAAACTGGTATATAACATAAAAGTAGAGGTTGCTATGTAAATTCTATCAAAAGGTATAATCCTGTTTAAAAACGTAATCTTTTTTTGTCCTAATAATCTACTTTTTAATATAGAAATCATTGCTGTTAAAGTTGTGATTTTCATTCCTCCAGCTGTTCCAGATGGTGATGCACCTATGTACATTAAAAAAGTAAGTAGTAATAATATTGGTAAAGAAAAACCACCAATAGGTACAGTATTAAAACCAACTGTTGTCATTGCAGACATTGTTTGAAAAAAAGAAGTCATTAACGAATGGTTGGAGTTTAGGTTTAAAGAAGGTTCTGATAGGTACGTAAGTAATGTTCCTGAAAGTAATAAGAATATAAATCCGTAGACAATAATTTTTGTTGTGAAGGATATTTCTTTAGTCTTTCCAGAAAGACGATACCATAAATCGGTAACAACAATAAAACCTAAAGAACCTGCTATAGCTAAAATAGAGATTGTTGTATTTATAAAAACGTTATCGTGGTATTCTTCAAAGCCATTGTTGAATAAACCAAAACCCGCAGTGCAAAAAGATGAAACGCTATGGAAAATAGCAAACCAAATGGCTTTTAAGTTTTGCATACCAGAATTGGTAAAAGCAATATAAAACAGTATAACTCCAATAGTTTCCATAATTAAAGTAAAGACAATAACACTTTTAATAAAATCTTTTATTTTAATACTATTAGGTAACGTAAATTCTGTTCCTAATAATTTACTATGCCAATGCGTTATTTTTTTTGTGATAAATAACAAGTAGTAGGTTGTTAGTGTCATGTAGCCAATTCCACCAATTTGTATGAGCATCATTATAATAAACTGTCCGAAGAAATTATAGGAATCAAAAATACTGATAGTAACTAGCCCTGTAGTTGATATTGCTGATGTTGAGATAAATAGATTGTCCAAAAAAGATACATCTGCTTTATGAAACAGAGGAATTGATAGTAAAATAAAACCGATAAAGGTATATAAGAAGAATCCCCAAACTAAATTCATTTGAGGTGTTTTGCTAATTTGGAATTTTTTATACCAAATAGATAGCTTTTTGTATGTGTTATTTTTCATTTTTTTTTAAGTAAAATAACGGCTAAGTATTTCGTTACTTTATAATTGAAGTTTTTTTTAGTATCTGTAGATAGGTAATACTAAGTAACAAATTTAATCAATTAATAGATGAAAAGGAAATGTAAAAGAATCTTACTTCTTATACACTATATAGTAGATTTGTATATAGGTAGTGAGGAAGAATTATTTAAAAATGTGTTAGTTTAGTTATGATTTCTTTATGTTGTGGGAATAGTTGTATTAACTCTTCTCTTTTAGGTAAAACAAAATCGCTGAAGTCAAATCCAGGAGCAACAGTGCAACCAGTAAAAGCATATGAGTTTTCTTTACTAACTTCAGCAGCAAACCAGTAACCAGCAGGAACTACAAATTGTGGTTGCTCATCATTTTCTATATTATTTCCAATCAATACAAAAGAATAGTTTCCTTTGGGAGAAATCATATGTAGTTTTAAGGTACTTCCTTTGTAAAAATGCCAAATTTCATCTTGATTGATTTTATGAAAGGCAGAAAATTTTTCAGAAGTTAATAAAAAATAAATACAAGTACTGTAATTTCTATCACCTACAAAGTTAGAATTTAAGTGTTTGTTTTTAATAATTCCGTTGCTTCTATAGGTTTCTTTATAAAAACCACCTTCAGGATGTTCCGTTAAGTCAAACTTTTTAATTATTTGTTGAGCTGTCATTTTCTTTTTGTTCGTTAACTTTTTTAATAATGGCTTTTAAACGTTCTTTGGTACGTTGTTTTTCCAAACGAAGTTTGTTTTCTTTCTGCTTCATTAAGCGTGTATGTTTCGCTTTGTTTACAGTATTTTTAGCTTTTCCTTTTTTAGGCATTATGCTTGCTTTTTAATCTAGAGATAATAATACTGAGCCAAGTAAAACCTAAAATTAGGAATAATATAGCTCTCCAGTCTTCAAATCCATTCAATATAGCTCTTAGAAAACCAAGAAGAGACATAATTATAGGCAGAATTGCTGATTTACTTTGTTTATTATTACTTATCAAAAGTAATCCTAAAAAAGTTAAGAATCCGTTTAATACTAATACAAAGAATCCAAAATCAAACCCAAACTTTTCCTTGCTATAAAAACTAATAACATAGGTTAAAACCGGAGCAATTAAACAAACGATAGGAACTAACTTGTCTTTTATGTTTAGTTTGGTAAATAACCCAAAAGCATATAAACCTAGTAACGGCCCGTAAGTATAACCAGCAAATTGGAATATTTTAGCAATTACACTCTCATCAGCAATAAAATATTTAAAAATTAAGATAGTAGCCACTAAAATAAATGAAAACAGCACATGAATTTTCTTTCGTGTTTTTTCTCTTTCTTGCTCATTATCTTTTTTGTCAATTTCAAGAATATCAATACTAAAAGAAGTAGTTAACGAAGTTAAAGCACTATCAGCACTTGAGTATGCTGCTGCTATTAAACCGAGAAGGAAGAATAGGGAAGTAGCTATACCTAAATCACCACTCATAGCTATGGTAGGAAATAAGTTGTCTTTATGAGCGTTTAGTTCATTTACTGTAGCGTAATCAGTTAACAGGATTCCTAAAGCTAAGAAAAAGAAGTTAACAATAACGAGTACTATAGTAAACCAAAACATGTTTTTTTGAGCATCTTTTAAATTGCGGCAAGTCAAGTTTTTTTGCATCATGTCTTGATCTAAACCTGTCATCACAATTGAAATAAAAGCTCCTGAAAAGAATTGTTTCCAAAAATAGTTACCAGCCTTTACATCGTCAAAAAAGAAAGTTTTAGATAAGCTATTGTCTGTTACATACGAAAACAAATTATCAATTTGCATTTCATCTTTTATCATTACAATACAAACTCCAACAGCAATTAGCATAAACAACGTTTGTAAAGTGTCTGTCCATACAATAGTTTTTATGCCTCCTTTAAAAGTATATAGCCATATAAGTAAAATGGTAATTGTTACTGTTACCCAAAACGGAATTCCATAAGCATCAAACAAAATTAACTGTAATACATTTGCCACCAAAAACAAGCGAAAGGCAGCACCAATAGTTCTTGAAAGTAAGAAAAAAGAAGCCCCAGTTTTGTACGAATATCTACCAAAACGTCCTTCTAAATAGGTGTAAATTGAAGTTAAATTTAATCGGTAATAGAGTGGAAGTAGTACCAATCCAATAACGGCATAACCTAATACATACCCCAGCACCATTTGCATATAACTCATTTTGTCACCTTCAACCCAACCAGGAACCGAAATAAAAGTAACTCCAGATAATGATGCTCCAATCATACCAAAGGCAACTAAATACCAAGGAGATGAGTTGTTTGCTTTAAAAAATGTTTGATTGTTTGCCGATTTACCTGTGATGTATGAGATAAGAATTAATACACCAAAATAGGCTAAAATAAGGAGTAGTATATGTAACGGTTGCATATAGTTAAATTATGAATTACGAATGTACTAAAATTATCAATCGTAATTCATAATTAGTGTTGTCTAAGAAAGCTCAATAACGACATCTTCTGTTTTTCTACGAACTTTTTTTAAGTCTTTCATGTAGTCATCTTCTGCTCTAAAACCAACAGGTAATACTAAAACTGATTGTAAGTTGTATTTATCTAATTCTAAAATTTCATCATATTTTTCAGGAACAAAACCTTCCATAGGGCAGCTGTCAATTTTTTCATTTGCAGCAACAGTCATTAAGTTTCCTAAAGCAATATATGCTTGGTTTTTCATCCAATGGAATAATACTTCAGGAGATTTATTTTCTATATCGTTAGTTAAAAACTCTTTGAAAGGGTTTAAAATTTCATCGGGTGTGTTTCTTATGTCTTTTACTAATTTAAAATAGCTCTCAACATCTTTAGTAGTAAGTTCTTTTGGGGTACACAATACCAATAAATGAGAAGCCTGTGCAACTTGGTGTTGATTCCAAGAATGTGCCACCAATTGTAGTTGTAAATCTTTGTTTTTAACCACAACCATTTTTACAGGTTGTAATCCATAAGAAGTAGCAGTTAAATTAAATGCTTCTTTTAAAAGATTAATTTGTTCTTCGGAAAGAAATTTATGCTCGTCAAATTTTTTAACAGCGTAACGCCATTGTAAATTTTCTATACTATTCATGTGGTTTAATTTTTACTCGATAATTGAGAGTTAAAATACTTCAAGGTTTATCTCTAAATTAAAAACGTGCCTTACATTGTTATCCTGTAAGTTTACCTATAGTAATTTATTTTGACAAAAATAGAAGAATAAAAAGTAGTCTAAAAATACTTCGAATAATTAATATTGATAGTATCATAAAAATATTTTGTACATTGAAAATAAAAAAATGTATGAAAGAAGAGTTCTTGCACTTTATTTGGCAGTATAAACTATTTAGCAAAGCAAATTTAATATCAGTAAAAGGAGAAACCGTTGAAGTATTAAACACAGGGAGTCATAATACGAATTCAGGACCTGATTTTTTGAATACAAAATTGAAGATTGATGGGCAGCTATGGGTTGGAAATGTTGAAATTCATATAAAGTCATCAGATTGGTATGCGCATCATCATGAAAAAGATGTGAATTATGATGCGGTTATTTTACATGTTGTGTGGGAATATGATTCTGATGTGTTTATGAAAAATAATCATCCATTACCAACGGTTGAATTACAAAAAATTGTTCAAGAAGATGTATTGGTAAATTATAGAAAATTGTTTTTAAAAGAACGACGATGGATTCCTTGTGAAAAGCAGATAGGAGAAATCAATTCTTTTTTATTAAATAACTGGTTAGAACGTTTGTATTTTGAACGATTAGAGAATAAATCGGTGGTAATAAAAGAGCTGCTAAAAAAATCAAATAATGATTATGAAGCGGTGTTGTTTCAGTTATTAGCTAAGAATTTCGGATTGAAAGTTAATGGAACAGCTTTCCTAGAACTAGCACAATCGTTTGATTTTTCTGTGTTACGTAAAGTTCGATTTAACGAAGAGCAGCTATCTGCTTTATTGTTTGGACAGGCAGGTTTTTTAGCTGATGAAATAGAAGAGAGTTATTATAAGCAACTTAAAAATGAGTATGTTTATATAAAGCACAAATACAGGCTACAATCATTAATAAAACACCGTTTTCAATTTTTTAGAATGCGCCCCAATAACTTTCCTACGATTAGAATAGCGCAATTAGTGGCTTTATATAATAAATATGAAAGCTTATTTTCAAGGTTAATGGATGTAAATAAAATAGAGGGTTTTTATAATTTATTTACAGTTGAAGTAAATGAGTTTTGGAAAACTCATTATACGTTTGGTTCTGAGTCAAAAAAATCAGTTAAAATACTTACAAAATCATTTATTGACTTGTTGATTATTAATACAATTATTCCTTTAAAGTTTGTTTATGAACAAGCTAGAGGAGAGGTTAATGAAGAAAGTTTGTTAAAATTGATACAACAAATACACCCAGAAAAAAATTCAATTATAAATAAGTTTGATGAGTTAAAAATTAAAGCAAAAAATGCTTTTGAATCTCAGGCTTTATTAGAGTTGAAAAATAATTATTGCCAAAACAAAAAATGTTTAAGCTGTAATGTTGGGAATTTTATTTTAAACAAATAAGTAAATAAAGCATGTTAAATTATTTAATTAATAAATGATATATTTGCGTAAAAAATTTATAATAATGAAAAAAATATTAATTGCTATTGCATTAGTGTCTACTATTTGTATAGGTTGTAAAGACGACAAAAACTCAGAAAACAAAGGAGATACTTCAACAACTGAAAAATCTATTAGTGAAAAAGAAGAAAAGTCTACTTCAGCAATTTGTTTATTAGATAAATTATCTATTAGAGAAAGTGCTTCTGCAAAAGGGAAATGGATAACTTCTATTAGTTTAGGAGAAAAAGTAACCTTAACAGGAGAAGAAACTATAGATTCTGTTTCTAAGAAAGAGTATTACAAAGTAAAGTTGATTGACGGAAAAGAAGGATGGACTAGATCTACCTTTTTAGCTGTTAATGGTAAAGTGGGAGCTATGTTAGAAGAGGCAGTAGTTTACAAAAGGCCAGATTTACTTACTAAAACAGAAAAAAAGTACAGCGTTATGGATATTATTGCTGTGACTGAAACTCAAGGCGATTGGATTAAAGTTAAAGGAAAAAGATCTGAAGGGAAGTATATAGAAGAAGGTTGGGTAAAAACTTCTAATATTACAAATGATCAAGTTGATATAGCAACAGCTAAATTTGCAGGAATAGCAAATACTCAACCAACAATGACAGAAAGAATAAAGGCATTGAAAGATGTTATAAATAATTCAGATCTATCTTCTTCTAAGTTTATCCCAGTTATAGAGAATAAAATAGAAGATTACGAGTCAAAAAATCAGCCTTTAGATACGCAGGAAGCAGAAGCGGCTACTGAGGCGGTAGCAGAAAAAGCAGCTGAATAATTATATAAAAAAGCGAATAAAAAAACGATTTTAGAATATTCTAAAATCGTTTTTTTATTTTAATTATTTTAAAATTAATTATTAATACAAACTCTTGAATTTAGAAGGGTTTGCTTCGTTCATAATTTCGTATACTTTCTCAAAAATATCTTCTGCAGATGGTTTAGAGAAGTAATCTCCGTCGGTACCATAAGCAGGTCTATGTGCTTTTGCTGTTAATGTTTGTGGTTTACTATCTAAATGTCTATAACCATTTTGATTTTCAACAATTTCTTGTAATAAATAAGCTGAAGCTCCTCCAGGAACATCTTCGTCAACAACTAATAAACGATTTGTTTTAGCCACTGATTTAACTGTATCGTGATTAATATCAAAAGGTAATAAACTTTGAGCATCTATAATTTCTACATCTATACCTACTTGTGCTAAATCTTTAGCAGCTTCTTCAACAATTCGTAGGGTAGAACCATAAGAAACAATGGTGATATCGTTTCCTTCTTTGATAGTTTCAACAACACCAATTGGAGTTTTAAAATCTCCTAAGTTTGTTGGTAATTCTTCTTTTAAACGGTATCCGTTTAAACATTCTACGACTAAGGCAGGATCATCTCCTTCCAATAAAGTGTTATAGAACCCAGCGGCTTTAGTCATGTTACGAGGAACTAATACATGAATTCCTCTTACATTGTTTATTATTCCACCCATTGGTGAACCTGAATGCCAAATTCCTTCTAAACGATGTCCACGGGTACGGATAATTAACGGAGCTTTTTGCTTTCCAAAAGTACGGTAACGCAACGTAGCTAAATCGTCGCTCATAATTTGTAAAGCATACAGTAAATAATCTAAATATTGAATCTCAGCAATTGGGCGCAAACCACGCATTGCCATACCAATACCTTGACCTAAAATAGTCGCTTCACGAATACCTGTATCAGAAACACGTAACTCACCAAACTTTTCTTGTAAACCTTCTAACCCTTGATTAACATCACCTATATACCCAGCATCTTCCCCAAAAATTAACACTTCAGGGTGTTTTGCTAAAATAGCATCAAAGTTATCACGCATAATAATACGTGCATCTACCATATTTTTTTCAGAAGCATAGGTTGGAGCTTCGGCAGAAATTTTTTCAGTAGCTAATTCAGTTTCACTTAATAAATGAGCTGAATATTTTACAGCAGCTTTATCAATTGAAGTTTTAATAAAGTTTTGAAGTGCAGTTTTTTCAGTGAAACCTTCATCTCTTAAGTAACGTAACGTTTTACGTGCTGCTACTAAAATATCTTTTCTGATAGGTTCAGCAATTGCCGCTAAATCGTTTTTGTATTTTGAAATGAAAGAACCGTTGTTACTTTTTTGTGCAATGGTATCTAACAAAGCAATAGCTTCGGCTACTTCTGCTTTTATTTCGTTTGTATATGCGCTCCAAGCATCACGTTTAGCTTTACTAACTTCTTTTTTCGCTTCTTTTTCAATATTGATTAAATCTTCTTCAGAATCAATAAATTTTAAAGTCTCTCCATCTTCATTTTCTAGTTCAAATTCTAAAATCCACTTACGCATTTGAGCAATACAATCAAACTCTTGTTCCCATTGTAAACGTTCTTTTGATTTGTAACGTTCGTGAGAACCTGAAGTAGAGTGTCCTTGAGGTTGTGTTAATTCTTTTACATGAATTAATACAGGTATATGTTGCTCTCTAGCAATTTTAGAAGCTTTGTTGTAAGTGTCAATTAACTGAACATAATCCCAACCATTCACTACGAAAATTTCATACCCATTACTTTCATTTTCACGTTGGAATCCTTTTAATATTTCTGAAATACTTTCTTTAGTAGTTTGGTGACGTGCATGAACTGAAATTCCGTAATCATCATCCCAAACATTCATTATCATTGGAACTTGTAAAACACCAGCAGCATTGATAGTTTCAAAAAACAATCCCTCACTTGTACTAGCATTACCAATAGTACCCCAAGCAACTTCGTTACCGTTGATTGAAAAGTTAGTATGCTTTTCTAAACCTTTAACATTTCTATAGATTTTAGATGCTTGTGCTAATCCTAATAAACGAGGCATTTGTCCTGCAGTAGGAGAGATATCTGATGATGAATTTTTTTGAGCGGTTAAATTTTTCCAGTTACCGTTTTCATCTAAAGAATGTGTTGCAAAATGTCCTCCCATTTGACGACCGGCAGACATAGGCTCAATATCAATATCAGTATGTGCGTATAATCCTGCAAAAAATTGTTGTGGAGTTAATTCTCCAATAGCCATCATAAAGGTTTGGTCACGATAATAACCTGATCTGAAATCTCCATTTTGAAAAGCTTTAGCCATAGCTAACTGTGGTACTTCTTTACCATCTCCAAAAATTCCAAATTTAGCTTTACCTGTTAAAACTTCTCTTCTTCCTAATAAACTACATTCTCGACTAATACGAGCAATTCTATAGTCCTTTAAAACTTCATTTTTAAAATCTTGAAAAGAAAGCTGTTGAGTATTAGCTATTTCGGTATTTTGCGTCATAATCATCTAATTTAGGTATGGTTACAAAGATAGGTTTTTTAGTTGATATTTAAAAATTTCTATTTTCGTTGAATATTCTTCAAAAAAACAACTAAAATAAAGTAATTATTGAGATATTTATAATACACCTCTTCTGATAAAATTATAAATTCTATCAATATCTGTTGTAATGATGAATCTAATTTTTGAAGGATAGGCTCTTTTATTGATTTCAAAACCTTCATTGGTGTAAATAGGAAGATAAAATTCAAATATTTCAGGAAGGAAGTTCAATCGAATACCGTTTTCATAAAAAAACTTTGGAGAGGTATTTTTGTTTTTTAACATGGCAACGTCATTATAAATTTCTGCCCACTTCCATACGCTTACACTGGTATTAATAGATGTTATAAGCTGATTAGCAAAGTATGGTTCTTTAAATTTAGATTTAAAACCTCCTTGACCAACGACAAACTGCTGACTAAAGATACCTTCACTTTCTGAGCGACCAAATAAATTTTGCTCAAACAAGTAATCATTTCCGCGATTTAATCCAAAGCTAAAGTAATTTCCTTCTGTTTTGTTTGATAAGAAGAGTCCACCAAAAAATCGAACTTCAAAACTTTCATTAGCAGTAAAGAATTTTCTATAACGAAAATCGGTTGAAATTTTACTGAAATTAGAGTTTATTTCAAGGTTAGCAGCATACTGTATTCTGCGTATAGCATCAAATTTGTTGTTGATATAGCGAAGGTTAAAAATATTATACTTGTCTTGATCACTCTGAGTATTGTTAGGTGCAACTTCTTTATTAATACTAACCATTCGAGCTATTAAGAATTTTGAACCTATATCGCGGAGTGTATTTCTTCTAAATTGAAAATTAATAAATGGACTTAAAGTATTATACCCTAATTCAGGTGCGTAATGAAAGTTACTTCCTGAAATTCCATATCGTATTTTATAAATCTTAGAGTCTCTTAAAAAATGATTATATGCTACAGAAAAAGATCCTGTAAAGTTTCTACTTTTTAGACTATAGTTTGGGGTTAAACTAAATTGAAAATTATGATTAACCAGTGATTTATTATTTATATTTACTCCAAGTATTAAACCATCATACAAATTATACTTAATATCAGGATAATAAAATAACTGATTATAATAGGGGTTTTCAAAATCTTTAAAAAAACGAAATTGGAGAGGCTTGCTTATAAAGCTATTATTTACATTTCTAAAATTGTTAAGAGAGTTAAATTCAGGATAGTTGTTTTCATAGTTTAAAGCTAGTTTATTGAAGTCGCCTCTTTTAATTTTAACTGTTTTGGTAGAGTCTATATTAGTAATCCAAGTTTTAAATTTTATATCTTTATTTTGGATGCCATATAGTGCAACAGGAGCTTTAAACGTTCTTTTATTTTTAATTGTAACAATTAGAGAGTCTTTATTTTTGGTATAAGCTACCTTTTTTATTTTGTAATCAATTTTTTTATCGGTAGTAAGATAATCTCCAAAGAACCATTGCAAATCTTTTGAAGTGTTTTTTTGAAGTATATGAGCAAAGTATTTACTACTTGAGGGCTTTAATTGATTTTGAATATAAAATTCTTTTACTGATTTTTTTAAAATACTATCGCCTACAAAATCGTGTAAATACTTAATACCTAAACCTGCTTTGTATTTACTAACAACTTTTCTGTTAAAATTAGAAAGAGAATCACTAGAGGTTATTAAAGATTGATCGTAAAATTTTCGAGAGCTAAACTGATATACTAGAGGGTATTTATCATTCTGCTTTAATTGAGCAATGTTATATGTTTTTATTGGCCAATACTTAGAGTATTTTCCTAGAAAAGTAATTTCAGGATAGTATTTTTTTACATACTCCATCATTAAAAAAGTTTGCAAGCCATCAGTAAGCCAATAATCTTTTCTTGGGTTTTGAATAATAATATCGTCGAAATATTTCTGAGTAAGAGCTTTAAAGAACCCAGTTTCCCATCTAAAGTTTTTAGGGAAAGGTTTCAACCAGCTTGGAAGCCCATAAATTTCATGTAATGAATTTTTATTAATAGTTCGAGAATCTACAAAAATTTCAGGGTGAGGGTGTTTACCTATAAAGTTTTCTATAAATTGTATTTGTTTATTTATAATTTTGGTAGTCTCTTCATTCGTGATTTTTTTAAGGTAGGCATCAGTTTTAATTTCTTTATCCTTTAGCTTAAAAGATTTAAAAGTTTTAACAGTGTCAATATGGAGTATAATATCCTTTTTTTGGGCGCCAACTAAATAATAGTTTGTATAGCTATTGTGTTCAGTTTTATATTGATACAAATTACTTTCAATATGATAATTCTTAGGAATATCTATAGAAATAGAGTAATTAGAGAGCTCCTCGTATAGATCGTCTAAATTTAAGTTACTCATCAGTTGCCATTTTTTATCATATACGGCAGGAGTTAGATACCAAAAACGTAAATGGTATCCAGTTTTTGTTTTTCCATATCCTGTATATTTTGCATTTGGAATTTTTACAGAATATGAGGTACGTATTATTAAGCTGTCTTTTGGTTTTAAAGGTTTGTTGAGTAGTACTTTAATAATATCTTGTTGATTTTTATTCTCTTTGAATGAAACTTGTTTAAAGTTTACAGTTAAGTTTTTTATTTTACTGTAGCCTCTATCTTTTTCTTTTGAAAAGTAAAAGTTTTTTTTGTAATCTTCAATAAACCGTTTTGCTAAGGGAGTATCATCGTTTTTATAACCATTTGCCCAGTTATGTAAAAAAATATAATCTAGATTAGAAGAAGAGTGATTGTAAAAAGTTGTTTTTTGTAGAATATGAATAACATCGTTGTCTATATCTAATTTAGCTTTTATTTCAACAGAGTTTTCTTGTGCTACTATTTTAAAGCAATACAAGATGGAAGTACATACTAAAAGGAGTATTTTCTGTTTCAATATTATATAAGGTGAGTTTAAAAGTTTTACAGAAAACATTTAAGTTTCATAAACTTTGTGAAAATAAAAAAGCTCGTTGTATTTATAACGAGCTTTAAAGATAAAAAAAATTAGAAATTAGGTTTTAGCTGATATTTAGCATAAAACTTATTAAAGTGTTCAACTGCTTCATCAGCAGTGTCAACAACTCTAAATAAATTCAAATCTTTTTCACTAATATTTCCTTCCTCTAATAATGTGTTCTTAATCCAATCAAGTAGGCCTCCCCAAAACTTTTTACCCATAAGTACAATAGGGAAACGTCCAATTTTGTTAGTTTGTATTAGTGTTATAGCTTCAAAAAGTTCATCCATAGTACCAAATCCACCAGGCATAACAACAAAACCTTGTGAGTATTTAACAAACATAACTTTACGAACAAAAAAGTAATCGAAGTTTAAGTTTTTGTCATGGTCAATCCATGGGTTGTCATGTTGTTCAAAAGGAAGTTCAATATTTAAACCAACAGAGGTTCCTTTTCCTCGGTGCGCTCCTTTATTACCAGCTTCCATAATACCAGGACCTCCTCCTGTAATAACACCAAATCCGCTTTGAGTTAGTTTAAAAGCAACTTCTTCAGCTAATTTATAATAAGGATCGTCTGTTTTTGTACGGGCAGAACCAAAAATAGATACACAAGGACCAATTTTACTTAGTTTTTCATATCCATCAACAAACTCAGACATAATTTTAAATATAGCCCAAGAATCGTTGGTTTTTATTTCATTCCAAGTTTTTTGTTGTAGTTTTTCTCTAATTTTTCTGTCATCATTCGGACTCATAATTCTTCTACTTTTATATTAAATAACAAATTAAATAGCTAAAATTTAATTTTTAGCAAGCTTGCTAATTTAGTGGTTTTTTATGGATAGATACAAGATAAAAATAAAAAACTACCTTGAAATCAAGGTAGCTTTTTATATGTAAAACTTTAATCAAGTTTGAGCTTTATAAGATTCATTAGCATAAACACGAGGTTTTAGAAGTAATAAAAAGAAAATTTCTCACATAAAAACAGTTAGTTATACAACTGAACCAAGAAAATTACTGTTTTATTTACCTCGACTTTTTCGCTTTCTCAATCTTTAATTTATTTTTGATCAGTTTTGGTTAAAGCTTTTCTTAAGTTTAAAATAGACTTTTAAACAAAGTATTTTCTAATTAAAAAGGGTTACTTTCTTCACAGTCAATGTGAACAAGAACACAGCTTTTGTGTTCTTGAGGAAGAGCTTGATACTGAGAGCAAGTACCACAAAACCCATTACTTACACCATAACAAGGAGGTCCAGAGTAGGTATTGCAGCTAGAGCCTCCCCCGTTAATTTGTTTTTGATTAGTCTTGCTTATAGCTGTTCCTATATTTAAGATTGATTTTTTCATATTTATAAAATAAAATTGGTTAATATTCGAATTTTTAAAAAGGACTCTAACATTTGTATAAATTTATTTTACGTGAGAGAGTTTATCCATTATTTAGACTAAGGGCAGACGCATCTCCATTTATTAGTGAAAGCGTCTAAGCCCCAAAAGCAACCTGCAGAATCGCATTCCTCTTTGGTTCTGTATGTCCCTCCATTAATTTGTTTTTGAAGAGTTTTATCTAGTTTTTCTCCTAAATTTAAGATTGATTTTTTCATAATTAAAAAATTTAAATATTTAATATACCTTGAAAAATTTTAAATACTTCAAGGTATATGTCTTTTTTTGCTATTTAATAATCTATCTACATCCAAAAAAACCTTTTGAAACGCAAATTCCATTAATTATACATCCATTATCACAAGGGCTAGGTTGCATTTTTCTTCCATTAATAAATTGTTGTTCATTTCTATTTAAAACTTTTCCTAAGTTTAAGATTGATTTTTTCATTTTAAAATAATTAAAAATTTGATAAAATCCTTGAACTGTTTATAGACACTCAAGGTTTGTGTCTATTCTACGTGAGAGAAATTTGAATAAAGTCACATTTTCGATAAAACTTACTTTTTAAAAAGTAAGTTTTATTGGTCTAACTGTTTGTAATTAATATAGCTTTAATTAAAAAGCTTATAAATAGTTAGGTTGACATTTGTAGCAGAAGCGCTCAATTGATTTAAAGTTTATAAAACGCTTAAAAATTTTTTCCGTTGGTTTGCTTCTGTACAACCTTATTTAAAACTATATTATATATAGTTAAGAAGGATTATTTTTCCTCACAATCAATATGGACAAAAGCACAACCTTTATGTTCCTGAGGAAGTGCTTGATACTGAGAGCAAGTACCACAAACTCCGTTACGTATACCGTAACAAGGAGGTCCAGAGTAGGTATTGCAACTAGAACCTCCCCCGTTAATTTGTTTTTGATTAGTCTTGCTTATAGCTATTCCTATATTTAAGATTGATTTTTCATGTTTTAGTAAGTATAAGATTATTGTTTTGTACTTAAAACCATACACACCCGAATCTATCACATATACCAGCATCGCAGAAAGTATGTCCTCCTGGGCCAGTTTGACAACATTTTCTACCGTCTTGATAGCAACCATTGGCTGCACCTCCATTAATTTGTTTTTGATCGGCTTTGTTTAAAGCTTTACCTAAGTTTAAGATTGATTTTTTCATGATTAAAAAAAATTAAGTATTTAATAATCCTTGAATTATTTAAAGACACTCAAGGTTTTGTGTCTATTCCTCGCGAGAGAATTATATTTAACCAGCTATAATTTAGTGAAAAGAAATTGCTGAGTTTTTTTACAGGACGCCTATTATAGCTAGGTTTTTTAGTTTGAAACTTTATTTAAAATTACCCATTGATTATTATTACACTTCACAATAATAGTCAACAAGTACGCAAGGCTTATGTTCTTCAGGAAGAGCCTTGTATTCAAGACAACTACCACAGTTGCTTTGAACATCGCTATAGCAATAAGGACCAGAGTAAGTACTACAATCAGAAAGACCTCCTCCATTAATTTGTTTTTGATTGGCTTTATTTAAAGGTTTACCCAAGTTTAAGATTGATTTTTTCATGATTAAAAAGTTTAAATATTTAATAATCCTTGAATTATTTAAAGACACTCAAGGTTTTGTGTCTATTCTTCGCGAGTAAATATTATTAACAATGAGTTGTTCTATTAGGGTAAATTTATAATCTATATTGGCTTGATAGTCTACTTGTGTATAATCTAAATTTATCCTAGGTTTAAACCTACTTTATTCTTAATTGGTTTAAACCTAGGAATGATTCAATTAAAATAATAGTAAATGAACTCTCTTATTGAGGAACATCTTCTCCTAAACAAGCATGTGTTTCATACGATCCTAAGCAACATCCGTTAGGTAAAGAGAAACCACCACAAGCAAAGCACTCTGCTGGTGTATAAATTACACAACCAGTACCTCCGTTAACTTGTTTTTGATCAGCTTTAGTTAAAGCTTTTCCTAGACTTAAAATTGATTTTTTCATAATAGAAAAATTTCGAGGGTTAATAAATTCCTTGAACATTTATAGACACTCAAGGTTTATGTCTGTTTTTATTATTTGATAATATTTTTTAATTGATAAAAGAAACGTTCTATTAAACGTAAATCTTCAGTTACTATATCCGCAGCACCTTTCATTTCTTGTCTAAAAGGAATAGTTTTATTGTATGTCGTTATTAATTCTTGTGGTAACTCTACATTAATTAAATAATTACCTTCCTCATCAGGAGTTAAAGAAATTGATTTAACTCTTCCGTTTAATTCACCAAATTCATCAGATGGATAATTCAAAAGTTTAATCTGAACTTTTTGACCTTTCTTTATTTTACCAGAATTAGCAGCAGGTGCTTCAATTTTACCGATAAATGAGTTCCCTTTATTAGGAATAATAGTAAATATTAAATCTCCTGAATTAACTGTTTGGTTTCTATTCCAAAAAGATAAAAAGGATACTTTTCCATTTATTGAAGAAGTTAGAGCATATTGTTTTTCCCAGTCTTTAATAGCTTTTTTTAAATATAAAAAAGATTGAACAGCTTTCTTTTTTAAACGAGTATCTTGTTGTGTTTTTTTTATAGAAGTGCCTTCTAGGTTTTTAGCAGAGTTATTGATTAATTCTCTTATTTGAGAAATTGATGATTCAAGGGTTTTATATGAGCGTTTTGCTTGTAAGTATTCAATTTCTTTTTGATCTTTTTCTTTAGCAGATATAACCCCTTGGTTAAACATTTTTCTACTACGATCAAGATCTTTCTCTTTAAATTCTAGTTCTTTAAGATTTAAATCTTTTTGAGAAAGTAAAATTTGTAGTCTGCCTCTAGCTTCTATAACAGACATTTGGTTAGCGAAATTTTCCGATTTAAACGGAGTTAGTTTTTCGTTTAAGGTATATTCAGAATAGTCATTTTCAAATTGAGAGTAGCTAGAGGTTATATCTCCTAAAATTAGTGGAGGAACTTTATCAATAGGGAAAAAGAACTTTTGTTGATTTACTTCGATAGTATCGACAATACTCTTCAGTAGTAAAACATCTTTGTACAAAGCACTGTTTTCAATTACAGCTAAAACATCACCTTCAGACACGCTTTTCCCTTCGCTTGTTAAAAAGGTTTCGAATTGACCGGTAGACTTTGCATAAATTTTTTCAGGAGGAGTAGAGGTAGTAACCATTACTTCGGTGGAAATAACGTCAGGGTATTTTACAAACCATGAAATGAATAATAACATTATTATGAGTCCAAGAAGCAAGGTGTTACCCCAACGAATCATCCAGTTAGGTACGTGAGTTAAAATTTCTTGAACTTCTTCACTTCTAATTTCTATATCTTGAGTATTGTTTGGCATCTTTTAGTTTGTAATAAAGGGAGAGTTAGTCCCTCCCTTTATGTTTTGTGGATAATTATGGTTTTAAAAAGCGAAGCACATAGGAGGGTAAGGGGAATTAAACCCATAGTCAGGTTGAGCAGGGCACATACTTACCCCGTCGCAAGGGGCGTGACCGACAAGTAAAGGTTCGTTATTATTGTTAGGGTCTGGAACTAAACAGTCTCCCATTGCTGTACCACCAAAACCACCATTAATATTTTTTTGTTTAGCTTTATTTAAAGCTTTTCCTAAGTTTAAGATTGTTTTTTTCATAATTATTTATTTATAAGGTTAAGCAGGGCAACATTGTCCGTTTTTTATAATACCTCTATTAGCACCTCCCATTCCATTTGGTACAGCACAAGCATCTCCTTCTTCACAATCTAAAGCACAAAAAAAGTAGCTTGAGCAAGGAAAATCAATTACCTTTCCTCCATTGATTTGTTGCTGTTTAACTTTATTTAAAATTTTACCTAAGTTTAAAATTGATTTTTTCATAATTAAGGTTATTAAATATTAGCAAGGAACATAACAAGGGCAAGAACTAAAAGCAGAACAGCCATATCTATCAATTTGGTCTTGTTGTTCTTCACGAGATACACTACAAAACTTTTTACAAGTATATATGTACCCGCCATTGATTTGTTGTTGTTCTATTTTGTTTAGGGTTTTTCCCAAGGTTAAAATTGATTTTTTCATGATTAAAAATTTTAAGTATTCAATTAACCCTTGAACAGTTTAAAGACACTCAAGGCTTGTGTCTATTCTTCGCGAGAGAGTATTTATATACTATATTTAGTAAGTCATTTCACAACAATTATTGTAACAAAAAGTTGGGGTTCCAGGTAATATAGTATTAATACATTCATTACAGTCGTTTACATTATACATTCCATAAAAACCACAAGTTTGACTAATTTTCCATTAATTTTTTTTAGTTCGGTTTTATTTAAAGATTTACCTAAGTTTAAGACTGATTTTTTCATAATTATTTACAGGGTTAAGCAGGGCAACATTGTCCGTTTTTTATAACACCTCTATTAGCACCTCCCATTCCATTTGGTACATTACAAGTATCACCTTCGTTACAATCTAAAGCGCAAAAAAAGTAGTTAGAGCATTGAAAAATAATAGGTTTGCCTCCGTTAATTAGTTTTTGTTCTGTTTTTTTTAGTTTTTTTCCTAAGTTTAATGCTAGCTTTTTCATAATTCTCTTTTATAAAGGGCAACATTTTCTATATCCACTTTGTAACCAGCAAGATTCAAAATCCCATAGACATTGGTTACACCTACTACTAGTCCAACCTAAATCTTCACATGTGGCTTGCATGTATCCACCACTAATTTGTTTTTGTTCAACTCTGTTTAAAGTTTTACCTAAGTTTAAGATTGATTTTTTCATGATTAGGCTATTTTTATTTCTTCATTAACTGTACAATGTCTTCCATAAACATCTTCACCATAACCACTACAGTCTTCACTAGAACCAGTTACACAAGCACCACAGCCCCATGCATTACAACACTGGTAACCTCCATGTGCTGAGATTCGACCTCCTTTAATTAATTTTTGATCAACTTTGTTTAAAGCTTTTCCTAGGTTTAAAATTGATTTTTTCATTTTAAAATAATTTAAGTTTGATGAAATCCTTGAACAGTTTAAAGACACTCAAGGTTTATGTCTATTCTTCGCGAGTGAATATTTTATTTACCTAAATCTAGTTGGTTTTTGACTAAATGGTAATAACTTCCTTTTAATTTGATTAATTCTTCATGATTTCCTTTTTCAATAATTTTTCCTTTTTCAAGGACAACTATTTGATGCGCGTTTTTTACAGTACTTAGTCGGTGTGCTATTACAACAGCTGTTTTGTCAGCAAAGAATTCATTAAGCTTACCCATAATAATTTTTTCATTATTTGCATCAAGTGCACTAGTAGCTTCATCAAAGAACAAGAATTTTGGATTTTTATATACCGACCTAGCAATAAGTAATCGTTGTTTTTGACCAGTACTTAAGCCACTACCTTCACTACCAATTTTGGTATTATATCCTAGCGGTAATCCCTCAATATAATCGTTGATATTTGCTACGTCTATTGCGTGAGCTAGCTTTTCTTTGTCAACATAATCTTCGCCCACAGCAATGTTTTTAGCTATAGAATCATTAAAGATATATCCTTCTTGCATAACAACACCGCAGTTTCTTCTCCATTCTTTTTGAGAAATGTTTTTTAAGTTAAAGTTGTTTATCATAATATCTCCTTGATCAACTTGATAAAAACCAAGAAGTAATTTCATTAATGTGGTTTTTCCACTTCCACTAACCCCTACAATTGCGGTTGTTTTGTTTGCAGGGATTTCAAGAGATAAATCTTTCAAAACAGGCTCTAAACCACCAGTGTACCTGAATGAAATATTATTTAGTCTTATAGATGCGTTATCTGGAATGATGGTTACTTTTTCATCACTAGGTTTTTCTTCATCTTCCATGTTGTGTATTTCACCTAATCTATCTAAGGAGATTTGTGCATCTTGTATATCTCTCATAAAGTTTATTAGTTGTGTAATTGGTCCGTTTAGTTGTCCGACGATGTAGCTAATAGCCATCATCATACCTAAGGTAATTTGTCCATCTATTACTAGTTTAGCAGAAAGTATAGTAATGAACATATTTTTAAGTTCATTGATAAAGTTAGAACCTACACTTTGTGTTTGTTCAAGAGCAAGGCTTTTAGTAGCTACTTTAAATAAACGAGCTTGTACATATTCCCAATTCCATCGCATGCGTCTTTCAGCATTGTGAAGCTTTATCTCTTGCATTCCATTAATAAGTTCAATTACTTTACTTTGTTCTTGACTTACTTGAGAAAAACGTTTATAATCAAGCTCTTTTCTCTTTTTGAAGAAGAATAATACCCAACCAAAATATAAAACACTTCCTAACACAAAAACACCAAAAATTTGCATGCTATAATACCCTAAAACTAAACTAAAAATTATGAGATTGAAAAAAGAGAATAAAACAGTTAAAGAAGAAGTGGTTAAAATTCGTTCAATACGCTTATGATCGTTGATTCTTTGTAATAAATCTCCTGTCATTCTTACATCGAAGTAAGAGATAGGTAATTTCATTAATTTGATAAAAAAATCTGAAATTAAAGATATGTTGATTCGAGTACTAAGATGAAGTAAAATCCAACTTCTAATAATTTCTAAAGAAGCTTTTCCTATGAATAAAAATAATTGAGCAAATAAGATTAAGTATACAAAGTTTAAATCTTGGTTTTTAATACCAACATCAACAACACTTTGAGTTAAAAAAGGTAAGATTAATTGTAATAAACTACCAGCTAGGAGCCCAATTATTAATTGAACTATAAACTTTTTGTATTTATATAAGTATTTGAAAATAAATGAAAAACCAAATTTTTCATCTTCTTCAAACTCTTCTTGATAGAATTTGGGAGTTGGTTCTATTAATAAGGCAATACCTTCTTCTGTATTTTCATCGGCATTATTACCAATCCAATGTTGGATAAACTCCTCTTTAGTAAAAGAGATGAGCCCATGAGCTGGGTCAGAAATATAAACAACATCTTTTTTTATTTTGTAAAGAACCACATAATGATTTTTATTCCAATGAATAATACAAGGAAATGGGGCTTCTTTAAGTTTGTTAAAGGCTAATTTTATACCTAAAGACTTAAAGCCTATAGACTCGACAGCTTCACTAAGACCTAATAAGCTACTGCCTTCACGTGTTGTTTCGCTTAGGTTTCTTAATTGTTGAGTATTGATAGTCTTGCCATAGTGTTTGGCTATGATTTTAATACAAGTAGGTCCGCAATCTTTTGCTTCTGTCTGTTTATAGTTTGGGAATTTTTTCAAGTTCAGTTTAGATATGAAACAGATAGGATAATAGAGTATCTCCTACCTGTTCTGTTTATTAATTATTACAGCTCTTTTATAGTTTTTCTACACGAAGTACAATATACTTTGGATTTCAAGATATTCTACGTTACTATAGAATTCGGTACAATTATAGTAGAACCGCTAATGGAATCTAGTTCATTTACGTTCAAAACTAACTTTTCTATAATTAAACTTTTTGCTATGGAATAAAGCTGCAGTATGTTTATACATAGTTGGTAACATGGTTTTAGTAAACACCATCATTATTTTATCACATTGTTTTCTGCCTCCGCTAACCAGAGCTAGTTCTGCTTTACTTAAAGTTTTTCTAAGGAACAAAATTTGTTTTTTCATGTTTTTAGTTTAACATCCTGTACAACTTATACTTCCATCAGGACAAAATTCCCAAGGTTGAGTACAGTTGTTTTTATTTCCGCCTCCGCCTCCACCAGTATCATTAGTATAGCAATATATTTCTTCACAATACTGACCAGAAGGGCAGTTACCATTTATGTCACAAAATCCAACAGCACCACCACCTGTAATAAGTTTTTGTGTTGTTTTATTTAATGACTTACCTAAGTTTAAAATTGATTTTTTCATGATTAAACTTTTTTATTATAAAATAAAGCTACAATAAAACTCTGCACAGTGTCTTCCATGGTCTTCACAGATACCATCCCTGTTTTTATCACATTGTTTTCTGCCTCCGTTAATTTGAGATTGTTCCGCTTTTTTTAAAGCTTTACCTAAATTTAGAATTTGTTTTTTCATAATTAAAATATTAAGGTTACTTTTGCGGCGAACATTTAAAGACACTCACCAATGTGTCTATTCTTCGCGAGAGAATTTTGTTCAAAATGCAAAGCCCTTTTTGGGCTTTGTCTTTTTATACTGTTTTTAATGAAACATCAGAAGCTTCTATATTTTCTTCTAAATCTTCAATAAATAAAATTAAATCAGTTCTGTTATATTCCTTAGGAAATGATTTACCGTTTACTAAAATTTCAGGAGTAAAGTTGATGCCATTTTGATTACACCAATTCTTTTCTTTTTCTAGCTCCAATGTATAAGTTTCTTTATTAGAACACTCACCCCATTTTTTTAACCAAGCAGCTGGTTTTTGCCCTTCATAAATAGCATCCATGGCTTGAAGACATTCTTTTTCTCCTTGTGTATTATATATTTCTATGAGTCTACTGGTAATTTTAACGACATCACTATCTTTTTTTTCTACACTTACATTAAAGCGTACTTTAATTTTTGCATTGTTATGGTATCTTTTAATAATTTCATCAACATGAGCGTGAACAGGTTTACAGTGTCCACAGAAAGGATTGGTGATTATTGTAATTTCAAGGCTGGAGTTAGGGTTTCCAAAAACAATTTCTTTACTATCAGTTAATTGAGTGTCAAGTTGAGGTGATTTTTGTAATAAACTATCAAACAATGCATAGTTTCTCTTAAATTTAACACTTGCTATCTTTTCTTTTTTGAGTTCTTGAACTTCAGTAAATAAAGGTTTAATATAATTCCAAGCTAACCACGTAAAAGAAGCAACGATACCCAAGGTGACAAAATCTTTAATTATGAAGGTGTTAATGTAATTATTTGTCAATACTGGAGCCAGTGCTTGTAGCCAAAGAACTCCAACTATACTTAAGCATAAAAGACACCACTTTTTTACTACTGCATATTGATAATATAGCGAGTATAGAGTAATAGGTATAGCAAGTAAACTAATAGTATATGAAATTACAGGATTAGAAATTTGAGTAAAAGTTAAAAGAGATAACCCAATAAAATAAAGCATGCTAAAGTCACTTAATTTATATCCTTTTAAAATTTCCGCTCCTTTTGAGGTTAATACAGCGTCACAATCTTTTTTATCATCAGCTCCTGAACAAAAAGCATCACCAATAGCGGTTTTCAATCCAAGTTCTTGTTTTACAATTGCGATACTGATAATTAATCCTGTTACTGATAGTAAGAAATAAAAAGTATTGTACCATGAAGTTGAACTAAAAAAAACAAAAAATAACGTAAAAATACTAAGAAGAGAAAAACCGATAGTTTTAACTAATTTGGAGTTATTTTTAGTTGTTTGATAACCTTCAGTTTCTTCAACAGCAACAATAATTCCTGTAAATTTACTTAGAAACTCATTTTCAGATAACTTCGTTTTTTTGTTTTCAGAATCATAAATTATATAATCTGATTTTTTTCTTTCTACTACAATTAAGTCTTGACCATGTTCACTGTTTATTTGAGCAATAAAACAGTCGGGGAGTTGCAAAAGTGTTTCTGAATTAACAGGAACGTCAGCTGCCACATTTTCAATGTTAAAATGGTCTAATACTCCAGTAATTGCGTGTAAACTAGGGTAAGAAGGGTGACTTTGAATTTGAAAAGCCAATTCTTCCTTATCAAAAGAAATACTATTTTTCTTAAGTAAATTTTGTACTAAATTGATTAATGTGTCTTTCAAAAGTAAAAAGGTTTTAAGGATAGTTATTTTCTGTTTCCCCAAAGCTATATTTTGATAGTTGTTTTTTTATAGAAAAAGCCATAAAAAAAGTAAGGGAAAACCGTAATCGTTTTTTTTTAAATAAAGCCCTTTTCTTTGGCTGTTAATATTAACTCTCGGTCTCCTTTAGCTTTAACATTGAATATTTTTTTTAGATGTCGTTTTCTTTTTTCAATACTAGCTGCGGAAAGAGGTATGTAATTCGGCATATCTTTCATTTTAGAGCCTAATGAAAGTTCGTATAGTATTTGTCTGTCTATTGCGTCAATGGAAAAATTATTAGAAACTTCTTTTCTTAAGAGGCTTAAGACAGTTTTACTATAATAAGGTATATTGTTTGTTACATTTTTTATTGCATTTTTTAACTCTTTTGAAGTTAAATCGTTCTTAATAAGAAAACCTTCAGGATTTAAGCTTTTAAAAATGTTATAAATTCTGTAATTATCATTACAATCAGTAGAAACAATCAGTCTTGTGTTTGGAAGTAATTTTCTTATTAAAAGCCCTAAATCTTCACCAGATAAGATTTTTCTATTCTTAGCAGGAGAAAGTTTTAAGTCTAAAACAACAAAGCTGAGTGAAGTTTCTTTTTCAATTGTTTTTTTTATAATGTCGTAAGCTCCATTACAATTATAGGTAATGTCTGTGTTAAAATTAAAACTTGGGTTTAACCTAGCTATTTTAGATATTATGTTCTTGTACGTTTCACAAATAAGCGGGCAATTATCTGCTAACAAAGCAGATTGTTTTTCTTTTCTCATGTTTAAATAATTTCGGGGGGAAATACTATTTAACTGATTTCTTTTTTTCAAATCAGTTCATAAATTTATATAAATTAATTTGAAATCAAAAAAAAATATATAAAAAACAAATTATCTACTTGTAAAAAATGTAATTGTATTACTTTTTTAACTCTTTTTTTAAGAATTTTGCTGTATAGCTTTTTTTGTGGATGGAAACTTCTTCAGGAGTTCCAAATGTTAAAACTTTACCGCCTTTTTTACCACCTTCCATGCCAATGTCAATAATGTAATCGGCGAGTTTGATAACATCTAAGTTGTGCTCAATAATTAAAACGGTATTTCCTTTATCTGCTAACTTGTTTAATACTTCCATTAATACACGGATATCTTCAAAATGAAGCCCAGTTGTTGGTTCGTCTAATATATAAAAGGTATTTCCAGTATCTCTTTTTGATAATTCAGAAGCTAATTTAATGCGTTGGGCTTCTCCTCCGGAAAGAGTAGTGGATTGCTGTCCGAGTGTAATGTATCCTAAACCAACATCTTTAATTGTTTTTAACTTTCTATAGATTTTAGGGATATGTTCAAAAAATGCTGTAGCTTCGTTAATTGTCATTTCTAAAATATCAGAAATTGACTTTCCTTTATAACGAATTTCTAAAGTTTCTCGGTTAAAACGTTTTCCTTGGCAAGTTTCACACTCTACGTGAACATCTGGTAAGAAATTCATTTCTATTACACGAACACCGCCACCTTGACAGGTTTCACAACGTCCGCCTTTTACATTAAAACTAAAACGACCTGGTTTATATCCTCTGATAGAGGCTTCTGGAGTTTTTGCAAATAAACTACGTATTTCACTAAACACTCCAGTATACGTAGCAGGGTTTGAACGTGGAGTTCTACCGATTGGAGATTGATCAATATCAATGACTTTATCAATATGTTCTAAGCCTTCAATTTTTTTGTAAGGCATTGGTTTTTTTACTGCTCGGTAAATGTGCGCGTTTAAAATAGGGTATAAGGTCTCATTAATTAAGGTAGATTTCCCACTACCAGAAACACCTGTGACACAAATCATTTTTCCTAAAGGAAATTCAACGGAAACATTTTTTAAGTTGTTTCCAGAAGCGCCTTTTAATGAGATTGTTTTTCCGTTTCCTTCACGACGCTTTTTAGGAACCTCAATTTCTTTTCTTCTCGATAAATAGTCAGCAGTAAGGGTATCGTGACTTTTTAAATCGTCAAAGTTGCCTTCGCTAACAATTTCTCCTCCATGTCTACCTGCACCTGGACCAATGTCTAAAACAAAATCAGCATTCTTAATCATATCTTCATCATGTTCAACCACTAAAACAGAGTTTCCAACATCACGAAGTTTAATTAAAGAGTCAATTAATTTTTGATTATCACGTTGATGTAAACCAATACTAGGCTCATCTAAAATATATAAAACACCTACAAGTTGTGAACCTATTTGTGTTGCAAGTCGAATACGTTGGGCTTCTCCACCAGAAAGAGATTTTGAAGTTCTGTCTAATGTTAAATAATCTAACCCAACATCCAATAAAAATTGAATGCGTGTGCGAATTTCTTTTAAAATTTCAGAAGCAATAGTTAATTGTTTTTCTGATAATTTTGTGCCAACTTCCTGAAACCAATTAGCCAACTCTAGCACATCCATTTGGGCTAAATCACTAATATTTTTATCAGTGATTCTAAAATGAAGCGCTTCTTTTTTTAAACGCTTTCCATCACAAACCGAACAAGTAACTTCATCCATAAAACCTTTTGCCCAACGTTTGATTGATGTGCTTTCTGAGTTTTTATATTGATTCTCAATAAAGGCAATGATACCTTCGAAATCAATCTCATAATTTCTGGTAACTCCCGCAGTTTTTGATTGAATTTCAAATTTTTCTTTTCCTCCATGAAGAATAATCTCCATAGCTTCTTTAGAAATACTTTTTATAGGGTCGGTTAGTTTAAAGTTATAACGCTCAGCAATAGTTTGAAGTTGTTTAAAAATCCAACTGTTTTTTTGTTCACCCAAAGGTGCAATTCCTCCATTTTTGATAGAAATGCTATCGTCTGGAATTACTTTTTGATGATTTATCTCGTTGGTAATCCCTAGTCCGTTACAGTGAGAACAAGCTCCTTTTGGTGAGTTGAACGAAAAAGTGTTAGGTTCAGGATTAGGGTAAGCGATTCCCGTAGTAGGACACATGAGTTCACGACTAAAATAACGAGGTTTTTCATCATCAACATCAATTACCATTAAAATATTATCACCCGTGTACAAGGCAGTTTTAATAGTCTCTTCTAGACGTTTTTCAGCAGCATCATTCACGGCTAATCGATCGATAACGACTTCTATATCGTGCGTTTTATAACGATCGAGTTTCATGCCCTTTTTAATTTCTCTAATTTCTCCATCCACACGAACACGAACAAAACCTTGTTTAGAAATTTGTTCGAATAGTTCACGATAATGCCCTTTTCTCGATTTAATTAATGGTGCAAGAATGGCAATACGTTTGCCGTCAAAATCTTTTAAAATTAATTTTCTAATTTGTTCGTCAGAATAACTTACCATTTTTTCACCTGTATTGTATGAATAAGCATCTGCTGCACGAGAAAATAGTAAACGAAGAAAATCGTAAATTTCAGTAATGGTTCCTACAGTAGAACGAGGGCTTTTGTTTGTTGTTTTTTGTTCAATAGAAATTACAGGAGAAAGTCCGTCAATTTTATCAACATCAGGTCTTTCTAATCCGCCCAAAAATTGACGTGCATATGCAGAGAAAGTTTCAATATAACGACGTTGTCCTTCAGCGTAAATGGTGTCGAAAGCTAAAGAAGATTTCCCGCTACCACTTAAGCCAGTAATTACAACTAGCTTTTCACGAGGAATTTTAACATCAATATTCTTTAAATTATGAGCTCGAGCTCCGTAAACTTCTATGTATTCTTGTTCTTTCAAAGTGAGGATTTTACCAAAAACAGCAAAGTTACCAAAACCAAATTTATTTTGAAGCAGCGATTATCAACAAATAAACTGAAAATAGTATATTGCGAATAAAACTTAATTAATAAATGAAATTTATAGATTTTGTAAGGCTTTTTTTTGAGCGCCATGGTTTTAACGTGTCTTCCAGGTTTGCTGATAGATTGGGTATGCGAGCCACTAATGTACGTTTGTTTTTTATTTATATATCATTTGTAACAGTAGGTTTGTCTTTTGGATTATATTTAACAATGGCTTTTTTACTAAGATTAAAAGATATGATTTATACTAAAAGAACATCTGTTTTTGATTTATGATAAACACAGTGTTTCAATCAAGGTTATATAGAGCTATAATTTATTCTGTCTTAATAGTCATGCTAGGAGTAACAGGTTATATGTTACTTTTTGATTATTCCTTTATTAACGCTTTGTACATGACGATTATAACCATTAGTACCATTGGTTTTGGAGAAGTACATCCTTTTGGTACGGGGGAAAAACTATTTACTATCGGATTGATAATATCTAGTTTGTTTGTTTTTGGTTATGCAGTTTCTTCATTCTCAGAGTATTTAATTAGTGGGCAATTTTTTCATCAGTTAAAAATAAAAAAAGTGCAAAAACAAATAGAGCAGTTACAAGGTCATACCATAGTTTGTGGTTATGGTAGAAATGGTAAACAAGCTATTTCGAAATTGAAAAACTACAAGAAACAAGTTGTAGTGGTTGAAAAATTTAATGATGTAGTGAGGCAGTTAGATGAAAAAGGAGTGTTAACTATTCAAGGTGATGCAACGCTTGATGAGACTCTATTAAGAGCAGGTATCATGAATGCAGAAAATCTAATAACAGCGTTGCCTTCTGATGCCGATAATTTATTTGTAGTTCTAACAGCAAAACAATTAAATAAAAATTGTAAAGTAATTAGTAGAGCATCTAAAGAAACATCATATAGTAAGTTAAAAATAGCAGGAGCAGATAATGTAATTATGCCAGATAAATTAGGAGGTTCTCACATGGCATCTTTAGTGGTAACTCCTGATGTTATTGAGTTTGTAGATAGGCTAACTATTGAAGGAGAAACAACTGCTAACTTAGAAGAAGTAGCAATTAATGACTTGCCAGAAAAATACATTGATAAAACAATATTAGATTTAGATTTACGAAAAAAAACAGGTTGTACAATTATAGGATATCGTACTCCAAATAAAGATTACATTATCAACCCAGAAGCTTCGGTGAAATTAGAAATAGGAGGAAATTTGATTGTTTTAGGACGTCCTGAACAGATAGAAACACTTAGAAAAGTTTTTTAATGAAGAAAGTTGTAATAACTGGAAGTAATGGTTTACTTGGGCAAACTTTAGTAAGCCTTTTATTAGAAGAAAAAGAAAGATATCAGGTAATAGGTTTTTCAAGAGGAGAAAATAGAAGTGGTAGAGGTGACTTTAATTATGTTTCAATTGATATTACAGATGAAGATTTGCTTTACAAAAAACTGTCTGAATATAAGCCAGATGTTATTGTGAATACAGCAGCAATGACAAATGTTGATGCTTGTGAAACAAATAAACAAGCTTGTGATAATCTAAATATAGATGTAGTTCAATATCTTAAAAACTATTCAGAAGAAAATAAAACTCATTTAATACATATTTCAACTGATTTTATTTTTGATGGGAAAAATGGACCATACAAAGAGAGTGATAAGCCAAACCCATTGAATTATTATGGGCTCTCCAAATTAAAATCAGAAGAATTATTAATAAAGTCTAAGGTAAATTATGCTATTTTACGTACCATATTAGTATATGGAAAAGTATATGATATGTCGCGCACTAATATAGTATTGTGGGTGAAGAAAATGTTGGAAGACAGGAAAGAAATAACTATAGTAGATGACCAATTTCGTATGCCAACTTATGTAGAAGATTTGGCATTAGCGTGTAAATTATCAATAGATAAAAAAGCACTAGGAATTTTCAATATTTCCTCAAAAAGAATGATGAGTATTTATGAAATTGCACAACAAATAGCAGAAGCTTTTAGGTTAGATAAAAGCTTAATAAAACCAATTTCTACAGATGTTTTAAATCAAACAGCCTTACGGCCTGCTATTACGGGTTTTGATTTAACAAAAGCCCAAACAGAATTAGGATTGCGACCAAAATCTTTTAAAGAAGATTTACATAAATTTAAAGAAAATCTAATGTAAAAACCATATTTAACAACGAAAACTTGTTGTAAGTGCATTTTTTTATGATATTGCGGGCTACTAATTCAAAAATCTAATACATATTATGAATAAAAAACTACTTGCATTGCTGTTTTCAATAACACCAATGTTAACATTTGCACAGGAAAAAGGAATTGATCAAATGATTGATGAAGCGTTTAAACCTTTTTCTGATTTTTTTAGTAGTGTGATTTTTTTTCCAGTATTTGGTACCCCTTTTGTATTGATTTTGTTAGTGGCTAGTGCCGCTTTTTTTACGCTCTATTTTGGATTTCCAAATATCCGTCACTTCTTTACTGCAATAAATGTTGTAAGAGGGAAATATGAAGATATTGAAAAACATGGTGCGCAATTATTGTATGGTGAAGATGGTATAGCTCAGGGAGTAGATATGAATGAAGTTGACGATATTGAGGAGCATATTGAAAATATAGAGAGCTTACATAGTGACTTAGAAATTGATGGAGATATTAAAGATACTATTCGCGATGAAAGTCATGAAGGTGAAGTTTCTCACTTTCAGGCATTAGCAACAGCGGTTTCTGGTACAGTTGGAAATGGTAATATTGCAGGAGTTGCATTAGCAATTGCTTTAGGAGGTCCGGGAGCAACTTTCTGGATGATTATTTGCGGTTTGTTAGGGATGTCAACAAAATTTGTAGAATGTACATTAGGAGTACATTATCGTGATGTAGGAGAAGACGGAACAGTGTATGGAGGTCCTATGTATTATTTATCTAAAGGATTAAAAGAAAAAGGTTTTGCAACACTAGGAAAAATAGCAGCAGGAGCATTTGCAGTTTTCTGTATTGGAGGTTCTTTTGGAGGTGGTAATGCAGCTCAATCTAACCAAGCAACAATAGTTATTAAAGAGTTGTTAGGTTTAGAGAGTACAGCAGCTGGAGCTATCATAGGTATTGTACTAGCCATTTTAGTAGGTATTATAATTATTGGAGGTATCAAAAGAATCGCTTCTGTAACAGAAAAAGTAGTTCCTTTTATGGCATTGCTATACCTATTGGCTTGTTTGTATATTTTAGGGGTTAATTTCTCTTTAATAGATGATGCTATTTCTTTAATTATAACAGAAGCTTTCAATCCTACAGCGATAGGTGTTGGTGGTGTTATAGGTGTTTTATTAGTAGGGTTTAAAAGAGCAGCTTTTTCTAATGAAGCTGGAGCAGGTTCGGCTTCAATTGCACACTCTGCAGTGAAAACAAAATATTCTGCATCAGAAGGTTTAGTAGCATTATTAGAGCCGTTTATTGATACTGTATTAATTTGTACAATGACAGCTTTAGTAATTATTATCTTTAATTTTGGAGGAGCTTTTGAATATGGAGGAGATGGTACAGGATCTGTATTTATTGACGGTGTGGCTTATGAGGGAGCAGGAATTACTTCAAGAGCATTTGCAGCTTACATTCCATACTCAAATGTATTTTTAACTGTAGCAGTTGTTTTATTTGCAGTTTCTACAATGATTTCTTGGTCGTATTACGGATTGCAGTCTTGGAAATTTTTATTTGGTAGAGGAAAAAAAGCGGATTTAACATATAAAATTTTGTTCTTAACTTTCGTAGTAATTGGAGCAGCAGCGAGTATGAAGTCTATTTGGGATTTTTCAGATGCAATGATTTTTGCAATGGTGTTCCCTAACATGGTAGGTTTATACTTATTGATGCCAGTGGTTAAAAAGCAACTAAAAAGATATTTAGATGCTATTAACCTTAAAAAAGAGGCAGTAGAAGAATAAAAAACAAAACGAATGAAAATATTTAAACCCCATTTCTGGTATAATAAACGCCAAAGAAATGGGGTTTTCTTTTTATTATTTTTAATAGTTGTTTTACAATTTATATATGTGTACATAGACTTTTCATCAGAAAAAATAGAGGGTATAAATAAGAAAGAGCTAGTAGCTCTTCAAAATACTATTGATAGTTTGAAAAGAATTGAATTGATTAAAAGAAAACCTAAACGATATCCATTCAATCCAAATTATATAACAGACTTTAAAGGTTATCAACTAGGAATGTCTGTAGAGGAAATAGATAGATTACACAATTACAGAAAACAAAATAAATGGATTAACTCAGCTAAAGATTTTAAACAAGTAACAAAAATATCTGATAGTCTATTGAATAGCATAGCTCCTTATTTTAAATTTCCAGATTGGGTTGTGAAAAAAGAAAACCAAAAGAAGAAAAGTAAAATAGAGTTAGGTTTAAGTGAAAGGCATACATATAATAAGGAATATAAAATTTCTACTAATGATATTAATAAAGCCACTCAACAAGATTTTGAAACTATTAGTGGTGTTGGAGAAGTATTATCTTCTCGAATTATAAAGTATAGAAAGAAGTTACAAGGGTATTCATTCTCAAAACAATTATATGAAGTTTGGGGAATAAATAAAGCTGTAGCAAACAAAGTCATGCAAACTTTTACTGTAATTAAAAAACCAACTATTAAAAAAGTAAATGTAAATACAGCCAAATTCAAAGAAGTGTTAAAAAATCCATATATTGATTATGAGTTATGTAAAAAGATATTTGAATATCGAGATGAAGTAGCTGAGCTACAAGATATATCAGAATTAAGAAATATTAAAGATTTTCCACTAAATAAATACGATAGAATAATCTTATATTTGAAAGCATAATAAACAAGCAACAAAATTTAATAAACAAACCACTATGAATAGTATGTACTTTACCGAAGAGCATGAAGCCTTTCGTCAGAGTTTTAGAGATTTTTTACAAAAAGAGGTAGTTCCTCACATAGATAAATGGGAGAAAGAAGGTACGGTAGAGCGTTTTATCTGGAAGAAGTTCGGTGAAATGGGATACTTTGGTTTAAATCAACCTGAAGAATATGGAGGATTAGGTTTAGATCTTTTTTATACAGTTATTTTTTTAGAAGAACTACAAAAAATAAACTCAGGAGGTTTTGCAGCTAATATGTGGGCACATGCTTATTTAGCAATGACACATGTAAATAAAGAAGGAGATGATCGAATTAAGAATGAATATTTAACACCAAGCATAGAAGGAGATAAAATAGGGTGTTTATGTATTACAGAACCTTTTGGAGGAAGTGATGTAGCAGGAATGCGTACTACAGCAATAAAAAAAGGAGATTCATATGTGATTAATGGGTCTAAAACGTTTATCACAAATGGAGTATATTCTGATTACTTAGTAGTAGCAGCTAAAACTAATCCTGAGGATAAACATAAAGGAATGAGTATTTTTATAGTTGATAGAGATACTCCAGGAATATCGTCAACTAAGTTAGATAAATTAGGTTGGAGAGCTTCAGATACTGCTGAAATAGCTTTTGATAATGTGGTAATACCTGCTGAAAACTTAATGGGAGAAGAAGGAAAAGGATTTCCATATATAATGCAACACTTTGCTTTAGAAAGATTAGTAATGGGAATCAATGCTCATGCGCGTGCGGAATATGCTGTTGATTATGTAGTGCAATATATGAGTGAACGCGAAGCTTTTGGAAAAACACTAGATAAATTTCAAGCCTTACGTCATAAAGTAGCGGAAATGGCTAGTAGAGTAGATATGTGTAGAGAATATAACTATTCCATAGCAAAACGATTAAATGATGGTATTTATGTGGTAAAAGAAGCAAGTATGAGTAAGCTATTGTCTACTAAAATGGCAGATGAGGTTATATACGATGCTTTACAGTTACTAGGAGGTTATGGTTATATGGAAGAGTATCCAATGGCACGTTTATTACGTGACAGTCGATTAGGACCGATAGGGGGAGGTACTTCAGAAATATTGAAAGAAATTATTGCAAAAATGGTAATAGATAAGAAGGAATATAGGCCAGCTACCTAATGCCTCCTATTTTGTAAAAATGATTCTTGATAAGAAATACCTATAATTTATTTATAGGTTCTTGATAAATATTTAAGTAAAAACCCTGTGAAAGCAGGATTTTTATTTGCCTCATTTTTAAACTAAAAAGAAATAAAATAGTGTGTTTTTAAAGAATACTTTGTATCTTTGCCGTCCAAAAATGAAATAAAATAATATAATTAATTGATATACTGATTGTTGTCGATTTTAAAGATATAGAAACTACGATGAAAGGAGGTGCAAAAATATGTTAATCATTCCAGTTAAAGAAGGAGAGAATATCGATAGAGCGTTAAAACGTTATAAGCGTAAATTTGATCGTACAAAAACGATGAAGCAGTTACGTAACAGAAAGCAGTTTACTAAGCCATCTGTGGCAAAACGAGCTCAAATGATTAAAGCATCTTACGTTCAGAGATTAAGAACTCAAGAAGAAGTAGGATAGTAATCATCCTAAAAAGTGTAAAAACCTGTATTGATATCAATACAGGTTTTTTTTGTATCTTCAATTAATAAATAAGATAGATAATGCTAATAGAAGCTTTTTTAGAGTATTTAGAGTTTGAGAAAAAGTATTCAAAAAATACAATTCAAGCATATAAAACGGATTTAATAGCGTTTAAAGATTTTTGTGAGGTTGAGTTTGATCAAGAGGATTTAGAGAGTATTCATTATAACCAGATTAGAACATGGATTGTTAGCTTGGTGAATGCTAATGTGTCAAATAGAAGTGTGAATAGAAAAGTAAGTTCTTTAAAAACTTTTTATAAGTTTCTGCAAAAAATAGGAGAGGTGACAGTGAATCCACTTTCAAATCATAAGGCGCTAAAAGTTCAAAAAAAAATACAAACTCCCTTTGATCAAAATGAAGTAGAAGAAGTTTTAAAACTAATAAAAGAGAGGTCAGATTTTGAGTCAGTAAGAGATAGGTTGATTGTGGAAATATTGTATTCAACAGGGATGAGAAGGATTGAGTTAATAAATGTTAAAGAAAAAGATATAGATCATACTAGTAGAACAATAAAAGTATTAGGAAAAAGAAATAAAGAAAGGTATGTAACAATCTTACCATCAGTATATAAAACTTTACAAGAATATTTAAGACAAAAAAGAGAGATTGAAGATGTAGATTTAGAGGTGCTTTTAGTGACTAAAAAAGGCGTTAAAATTTATGAAACCCTTGTTTACCGAATAATAAATTTGTACTTTAGTAGGGTGTCAACGAAAGCAAAAAAAAGCCCCCATATATTAAGGCATGCTTTTGCGACACATTTACTTAATAACGGTGCGTCGTTAAATTCGGTTAAAGAATTACTAGGGCATTCAAGTTTAGCCTCTACCCAAGTGTATACGCACAATAGCTTGGAGCAAATAAAAAAAGTGTATAATAAGACTCATCCTAGAGGGTCAAATTAAAAGATCGAAGAATTATGAAGGTATTCACACAATCAGTAAATTTCTCAGCAGACCAAAAATTAATAGACTTCATTGAGAAAAAAATAGGAGGATTAGAGAAGTTTCATGATAAGATCGTTGATGCAGAAGTGTTTTTAAAAGTGCAAAAAACGAGTGAAAAGGAGAATAAAATAACTGAAGTAAAAATTAATATACCAGGAAGCGAATTAATGGTGAAAAAGCAAACTAAGACCTTTGAGGAAGGTATTAGTGTGTCTGTAGAATCTTTAAAAAGACAGTTGCAAAAATCAAAAGAAAAATCAAAGGATGCCTTAGTCTCATAAAAACGATAAAAAATAATTAAAAAAGTTTTAAAAATTAAAAATTACTTTTTACATTTGCAGTCCGTTAGAAATAGCGGATTGTTTTTTTATAACAAAAGCCGATGTAGCTCAGCTGGCTAGAGCAGCTGATTTGTAATCAGCAGGTCGTGGGTTCGAGTCCCTCCATCGGCTCTAAAAAATAAAAGTTCATTAAAATATTATTTAAGGTTTAGGGGAGATTCCAGAGCGGCCAAATGGGACGGACTGTAACTCCGTTGTCTTACGACTTCGCAGGTTCGAATCCTGCTCTCCCCACTATCTTAATGAAATTTTATTGCGGGAGTAGCTCAGTTGGTAGAGCGTCAGCCTTCCAAGCTGAATGTCGCCAGTTCGAACCTGGTCTCCCGCTCTAAATTCGTTGCCGACATAGCTCAGTTGGTAGAGCGCATCCTTGGTAGGGATGAGGTCACGGGTTCAAATCCCGTTGTTGGCTCTATTTTAGAGTTTATTTGACAAGAGTTTAAAAATAACACTAAATATATTTAACTAAGAATTAAAATTAATAATCATGGCAAAAGGAACTTATGATCGTTCGAAACCGCACTTAAACGTAGGTACTATTGGTCACGTAGATCACGGTAAAACTACTTTAACTGCTGCAATTACTAAAGTATTAGCAGATGCTGGATTTTCTGAGCAGAGAGCTTTTGATCAAATCGATAACGCTCCAGAAGAAAAAGAAAGAGGTATCACAATTAACTCTTCTCACGTAGAGTATGCAACAGCTAACCGTCACTACGCGCACGTTGACTGTCCAGGTCACGCCGATTACGTAAAGAACATGGTAACTGGTGCTGCACAAATGGATGGAGCTATCTTAGTAGTAGCTGCTACTGATGGTCCAATGCCACAAACTCGTGAGCACATCTTATTAGGTCGTCAGGTAGGTATTCCACGTATCGTTGTTTTCTTAAACAAAGTTGATATGGTTGATGACGAAGAGTTATTAGAGTTAGTAGAAATGGAAGTGAGAGATTTATTATCTTTCTATGAGTATGATGGAGATAATGGTCCTGTAGTTTCTGGTTCTGCTTTAGGTGCATTAAACGGAGAGCAAAAGTGGGTTGATACAGTTTTAGAATTAATGGAAGCTGTTGATACTTGGATCGAAGAGCCACCAAGAGATACTGAAAAAGATTTCTTAATGCCAATCGAGGATGTATTCTCTATTACTGGTCGTGGTACAGTAGCAACTGGACGTATCGAAACTGGTATCATTAATACAGGAGATCCTGTTGAGATTATCGGTATGGGAGATGAAAAATTAACATCTACTGTAACTGGTATCGAGATGTTCCGTCAAATCTTAGATAGAGGTGAGGCAGGAGATAACGCAGGTATCTTATTAAGAGGTATTGAAAAGACTCAAATTAAGAGAGGAATGGTAATCTGTAAGCCAGGTTCTATTACTCCACACGCTAAGTTTAAAGCTGAGGTGTATATCTTAAAGAAAGAAGAAGGTGGACGTCACACTCCATTCCACAACAACTACCGTCCACAGTTCTACGTACGTACAACTGATGTAACAGGTAACATTAACTTACCAGAAGGAGTTGAAATGGTAATGCCAGGTGATAACTTAACTATTACTGTTGACTTAATCCAACCTATCGCATTAAACACAGGTTTACAGTTCGCAATCCGTGAAGGAGGTAGAACAGTAGGAGCTGGTCAGGTAACTGAAATCTTAGACTAATTATAGTTTAATAATAAAGTATAAGGAGTCTCTTTTATAAGAGAGGGACTCCTTTAAAATACGGGTTTAGCTCAGTTGGTAGAGCACTGGTCTCCAAAACCAGGTGTCGGGAGTTCGAGCCTCTCAACCCGTGCAAAAAACTAAAACGAGTTGTGGTGAAAACTGCAACTCGTTAAAAGGATAAAATATGAGTAACTTTGTACAATATATTAAGGATTCTTTTGAAGAATTAAATACCAATATGACTTGGATTTCTCGTGAAGAAGCTCAAAAGTCTACTGTAGTAGTTGCAGCATTTACAATTGTATTTGCTTTAGCTGTAGCGGGGATAGATAAGGTTTTTCAAACAGGATTAGATAACTTCTTTAAAATGTTTTAATGATGGCTGATTCGGTGATGAAGTGGTATGTGGTTAGAGCTATTGGAGGTCAAGAAAATAAGGTGAAAACTTATATCGAGACTGAGATTGCTCGTCATGGGTTGTCTGATTTTGTGAACCAAGTAATTGTTCCTACAGAAAAAGTTATTCAAGTAAGAAACGGAAAGAAAATTAACAGAGAAAGAGTTTACTTTCCTGGTTATGTAATGGTTGAGGCTAATTTAGCAGGAGAAGTTCCTCACGTAATTAAATCAGTAACAGGAGTTATTGGTTTTTTAGGTGAAACAAAAGGAGGAGATCCCGTACCAATGCGTAAATCAGAAGTAAACAGAATGTTAGGGAAAGTTGATGAACTTTCTGTTAAAGACGAAAATATTGCAATTCCTTATTCAGTTGGAGAAACTGTAAAAGTAATTGATGGCCCTTTCAATGGGTTTGATGGAACTGTTGAAAAGGTAAATGAAGAAAAGCGTAAGTTAGAAGTAATGGTAAAGATTTTCGGAAGAAAAACTCCATTAGAGTTAAACTATATGCAAGTAGAGAAAATATAATTGTTACACCTATATTTTGATGGGTTTAAGCTTCCAATTTAAACACATCGTTAAATCTTAAACAATGGCAAAAGAAGTAAGTAAATTAGTTAAACTACAAGTTAGGGGAGGTGCAGCGAATCCGTCGCCACCAGTTGGACCCGCTTTAGGTGCTGCCGGTGTTAACATCATGGAGTTCTGTAAGCAGTTTAATGCTCGTACACAGGACAAGCAAGGTAAAGTATTACCTGTTGTTATTACAGTTTATACAGACAAATCATTTGAGTTTGTTGTAAAAACTCCACCAGCTGCAGTACAATTATTAGAAGCGGCCAAAATTAAGAAAGGTTCAGGAGAACCTAATAGGAAAAAAGTAGCAAGCGTTTCTTGGGATCAAATTCGTGGAATTGCAGAAGACAAAATGGTAGATATGAATGCCTTTGAAGTAGAGTCTGCAATGAGAATGATTGCTGGAACAGCTCGTTCTATGGGATTAACAGTAACAGGTGATGCACCTGCTTAAACTTTAAAAGATATTTAGAAATGGCAATTACTAGAAAGCAAAAAGAAGCTCGTGCTAAAGTAGATAGCTCTAAAGTTTATAGCTTACAAGATGCATCAGCATTAGTTAAAGAGATTACAAATGTAAAGTTTGACGCATCTGTAGACTTAGCAGTACGTTTAGGAGTAGATCCTCGTAAAGCTAATCAAATGGTTCGTGGTGTTGTAACATTACCTCACGGAACTGGTAAAGATGTAAAAGTTTTAGCATTAGTTACTCCAGATAAAGAAGCGGAAGCTAAAGAAGCTGGTGCTGATTACGTTGGATTAGATGAATACCTTCAAAAAATTAAAGGTGGTTGGACTGATGTTGACGTTATTATTACTATGCCAAGCGTTATGGGTAAGTTAGGTCCTTTAGGACGTGTATTAGGTCCTCGTGGATTAATGCCTAACCCTAAAACTGGTACAGTAACTATGGATGTTGCAAAAGCAGTACAAGAAGTAAAAGCAGGTAAAATCGACTTTAAAGTAGATAAAACTGGTATTGTACATGCTGCAATCGGAAAAGCATCTTTCGATGCTGCAAAGATTGAAGAAAATGCAAACGAGTTAATTCAAACATTAATTAAATTAAAGCCAACAGCGGCTAAAGGAACTTATATTAAAAGTATTTTTATGTCTTCTACTATGAGTCCTAGTGTAGCTGTAGATGTTAAAACAGTATCGTAAGGCAGTTAAAACTTTTTAATTATGACTAGAGAGGAAAAATCACAAGTAATACAAGATTTAACAGCACAATTAGCAGATACTAGCACGATCTATTTAGCAGATATTTCTGGTTTAGATGCAGCTACTACATCTAACTTACGTAGAGCATGTTTTAAAGCGAACGTACAATTGGCTGTTGTTAAAAACACATTGCTTTCAAAAGCAATGGAAGCTTCTGATAAAGATTTCGGAGAATTACCAGAGGTATTAAAAGGTAACACTTCAATGTTAATTGCTGAAGCAGCAAATGCACCAGCAAAAGTTATCAAAGAGTTCAGGAAAAAATCAAAAGATCGTCCTTTATTAAAAGGAGCGTATGTAGAAGAGGCAGTTTATATTGGAGATGACCAATTAGATGCTCTTGTAAACATCAAATCTAGAGAAGAACTTATTGGAGATATTATTACCTTATTACAATCTCCTGCTAAGAATGTTGTTTCAGCATTACAGTCAGGTGGAGGTAAATTATCAGGTATCTTAAAGACATTATCAGAAAAATAATTTCGCGCACTAATAAACTAAATAAATAAAATTTTTAAAAAACAATTAAAATGGCAGATTTAAAAGATTTCGCAGAACAATTAGTTAACTTAACAGTAAAAGAAGTTAATGAATTAGCTGATATTTTAAAAGAAGAGTATGGTATTGAGCCAGCAGCAGCAGCAGTAGCAGTAGCAGGACCAGCAGCAGGTGGTGGAGATGCAGCAGAAGAGAAAACTGAGTTTGATGTAATCTTAAAAGCAGCTGGAGGATCTAAATTAGCAGTTGTAAAATTAGTTAAAGAATTAACTGGATTAGGATTAAAAGAAGCTAAAGGTATTGTAGATAGCGCACCAGCACCAATCAAAGAAGGTGTATCTAAAGATGAGGCTGAAGGTCTTAAAAAGTCTTTAGAAGAAGCAGGAGCTGAGGTAGAGCTTAAGTAAGCTATACTCCCGAATTATAGAAAACGGGAAAAAACAATAAAGGTTTAGGTACTAAAGACTCATGTTTTTAGGCCTAAACCATTTTGTGTATATATTCGTTCTTTATTTTTCACATTTTTTGTATTTGTGAATTTACGATTATAAAGTGCTGATTTTTAATCAGTAAGAGCAATTAAAATTGCAGTATTGAAACAATTAAGTTTCAAAAATAATATTTTTAATTAAAAATAGCATCTCTTTTGGCAACGATAAATACTACTGAAAGAATTAACTTCGCGTCATCGCAGTTAGGAGCTGATTATCCAGACTTTTTAGATATTCAGGTGAAGTCTTTTCAAGATTTCTTCCAATTGCAAACTAAAGCTGAAGAGCGAGGAGAAGAAGGTTTGTATAAAACTTTCATGGATAACTTCCCGATTACAGATACACGTAATCAATTTGTATTAGAATTTTTAGACTACTTTGTAGATCCTCCAAGGTATAGCATTCAAGAATGTATCGAGCGTGGATTAACTCACAGTGTACCTCTAAAAGCACGTTTAAAATTATATTGTACTGACCCAGAACACGAAGATTTCGAAACAATCGTTCAAGATGTGTATTTAGGTACAATTCCTTATATGACAAACTCTGGTACCTTTATTATTAATGGTGCAGAAAGAGTTGTAGTGTCACAATTACACCGTTCACCAGGTGTATTCTTTGGGCAATCTTTCCACGCTAATGGAACCAAGTTATACTCTGCAAGAGTAATTCCATTCAAAGGTTCTTGGATTGAATTTGCTACCGATATCAATCAAGTAATGTATGCTTATATTGATAGAAAGAAAAAATTACCAGTAACAACGTTATTCAGAGCCATAGGTTTTGAAAGAGATAAAGATATTTTAGAGATTTTTGATTTAGCTGAAGAAGTAAAAGTTTCTAAAGCTGGATTAAAGAAAGTATTAGGGCGTAAATTAGCAGCAAGAGTATTAAAAACTTGGCATGAAGATTTCGTAGATGAAGATACAGGAGAAGTTGTTTCTATTGAGCGTAACGAAATCATTTTCGACCGTGATACTATCATAGAAAAAGAACATATTGATGAAATAATTGAAGCAGGTGCAAAAACAGTCTTGTTACATAAAGAAGACAATCAGCAAGCAGATTATGCCATCATTCACAATACATTACAAAAAGACCCTACAAACTCTGAAAAGGAAGCTGTAGAGCATGTATATAGACAATTACGTAATGCTGAACCGCCAGATGAGGAAACTGCAAGAGGTATTATTGAAAAATTATTCTTCTCAGAGCAACGTTATAGTTTAGGTGAAGTAGGACGTTTTAGAATGAATACTAAACTTCAGTTAAATGAAGATTTAGATCAAAAAGTATTAACTAAGAATGATATCATTACAATCATTAAGTACTTAATTGAATTAATCAATTCAAAGGCTGAAGTAGATGATATCGATCACTTATCTAATCGTCGTGTTAGAACTGTTGGTGAGCAATTAGCAGGTCAATTTGGTGTAGGTTTAGCTCGTATGGCACGTACTATTCGTGAGAGAATGAATGTTCGTGATAATGAGGTGTTTACTCCAATCGACTTAATTAACGCTAAGACGTTATCTTCAGTAATTAACTCTTTCTTTGGTACCAACCAGTTATCTCAATTTATGGATCAAACAAATCCATTAGCAGAGATTACTCATAAGCGTCGTTTATCAGCTTTAGGACCTGGAGGTTTATCACGTGAAAGAGCAGGTTTCGAGGTTCGTGACGTTCACTATACGCACTATGGTCGTTTATGTCCGATTGAAACACCTGAAGGACCAAACATTGGACTTATTTCTTCTTTAGCGGTTTATGCTAAAGTAAATAATATGGGATTCATTGAAACCCCATACAAAAAGGTAGATAATGGTTCAGTCTCTTCTGAAGAACCAATTTATTTATCAGCAGAAGAAGAAGAAGGAATGAAAATTGCTCAATCTAATTTACCAGTAGCAAATGATGGTAAAATAGAGAGCGAAAGAGTTATTGCACGTGAAGAAGGAGATTTTCCAGTGGAAAACCCTGAAGCAATTAATTATATGGACGTTGCTCCTAATCAAATTGCTTCGATTTCGGCATCATTAATTCCTTTCTTAGAGCATGATGATGCGAACCGTGCATTGATGGGATCGAACATGATGCGTCAAGCAGTTCCATTATTACGTCCAGAGTCTCCAATTGTTGGTACTGGTTTAGAACGTAGAGTAGCAAAAGATTCTCGTATCTTAATCAATGCTGAAGGAGCAGGAGTTGTAGAATATGTAGACGCCAATAAAATAACAATTAAGTACGATAGGACAGAAGAAGAGCGCATGGTTAGCTTTGATTCTGATGAAGTGTCGTACGACTTAATTAAGTTTAGAAAAACAAACCAAGGTACTAATATCAACTTAAAACCGATTGTAAAAGTAGGTGATAGAGTAGAAGAAGGTCAAGTACTTTGTGAAGGATATGCAACACAAAAAGGAGAATTAGCTTTAGGTAGAAACATGAAAGTAGCCTTTATGCCTTGGAAAGGGTATAACTTTGAGGATGCGATTGTGATTTCTGAAAAAGTAGTTCGTGAAGATATCTTTACTTCTATTCATATTGATGAATATTCATTAGATGTTCGTGATACTAAATTAGGAGCTGAAGAATTAACAAACGATATTCCTAATGTTTCTGAAGAGGCTACAAAAGACTTAGATGAAAATGGAATGATTCGTATTGGAGCAGAAGTAAATCCTGGTGATATTTTAATTGGTAAAATTACACCAAAAGGAGAATCTGACCCTACTCCAGAAGAAAAGTTATTACGTGCTATCTTTGGTGATAAAGCAGGAGATGTAAAAGATGCATCATTAAAAGCGTCTCCATCATTAAGAGGAGTTGTAATTAACAAAAAATTATTCAAACGCGCAGTAAAAGATAAGAATAAGCGTGCTCGTGATAAAGAAGCAATAGCAGCTTTAGAAGCATCTTATGTGTCTAAGTTTGAAGAATTAAAAGATGTTTTAGTTGAAAAGTTATTCAACTTAGTATCAGGAAAAACTTCTCAAGGAGTGTATAACGACTTAGGAGAAGAAGTATTGCCAAAAGGTAAAAAGTTTACACAAAAAATGTTAAACTCTGTAGAAGACTTTACACATTTAAGTGGAACTTGGACTACTGATAAAGACTTAAATCAATTAGTTGTAGAATTAGTTCACAATTACAAGATTAAAGTAAACGACCTACAAGGAGTTTTACGTCGTGAGAAATTTACAATCTCTGTAGGAGACGAATTACCAGCTGGTATCTTAAAACTTGCTAAAATTTACGTAGCTAAGAAGCGTAAGTTAAAAGTAGGGGATAAGATGGCAGGACGTCACGGAAACAAAGGTATTGTTGCACGTATTGTACGTCAGGAAGATATGCCTTTCTTAGAAGACGGAACACCAGTAGATATCGTATTAAACCCATTAGGGGTACCATCTCGTATGAACATTGGTCAGATTTATGAAACTGTTCTTGGATGGGCAGGTCAAAAATTAGGTCAAAAGTATGCAACACCAATTTTTGATGGTGCAAAAATTGATCAAATCAATGCTTTAACTGATGAAGCAGGAATACCACGTTACGGACACACATATTTATATGATGGAGGTACAGGTAAACGTTTCGATCAGCCTGCAACGGTAGGAGTAATTTATATGATTAAGTTAGGTCACATGATTGAAGATAAGATGCACGCGCGTTCTATTGGACCTTACTCATTAATTACTCAGCAACCATTAGGAGGTAAAGCACAGTTTGGAGGTCAGCGTTTTGGTGAGATGGAGGTATGGGCACTTGAAGCATATGGTGCATCAAGTATCTTACGAGAAATCTTAACTGTTAAGTCTGATGATGTATTAGGTAGAGCAAAAACTTACGAGTCTATCGTTAAAGGAGAAGCAATGCCAGAACCAGGTTTACCAGAATCATTTAACGTATTAATGCACGAACTTAAAGGTTTAGGATTAGACGTTAAATTAGAAGAATAATCACAGTGAAATGTCTCAGAGTGTAAGCTCTGAGGCAAATCATTTTTTCAATATCAGTCTTATTATAAGACATTTATTTTTAATTCGAATCCATTATCATGGCAAGAAAAAACGAAAAATACACTGTTAAGAAGTTTAACAAAATTTCAATAGGTTTAGCATCACCTGAGTCTATTTTAGAGGCTTCTAAAGGAGAGGTGTTAAAACCAGAAACTATAAACTACCGTACACACAAACCAGAAAGAGATGGATTGTTTTGTGAGCGTATCTTTGGTCCTGTAAAAGACTATGAGTGTGCGTGTGGTAAATATAAAAGAATTCGATATAAAGGTATCGTTTGTGACCGTTGTGGTGTTGAAGTTACTGAGAAAAAAGTACGTAGAGATAGAGTAGGTCATATTAACTTAGTAGTACCAGTTGCACATATTTGGTACTTTAGATCATTACCTAACAAAATGGGATACCTTTTAGGGTTACCATCTAAGAAGTTAGATATGATTATTTACTACGAACGTTACGTAGTAATTCAACCAGGTATTGCTAAGAATGCCGAAGGAGAACCATTACAAAAAATGGACTTCTTAACTGAGGAAGAATACTTAGATATCGTAGATGAGCTTCCACAAGAAAATATGTATTTAGAAGATTCTGACCCTAATAAGTTTATCGCTAAAATGGGTGCAGAGTGTTTAATTGATTTATTAGAAAGAATCGATTTAGACGAGTTATCATACCAATTGCGTCATAAAGCAAACACTGAAACTTCTAAGCAACGTAAAAATGAAGCATTAAAGCGTCTAAATGTTGTAGAAGCATTCAGAGATTCTCAAAAAAATAGAGAAAACAATCCAGAATGGATGATTATGAAGGTAATTCCGGTTATTCCACCAGAATTACGTCCATTAGTACCATTAGATGGAGGTCGTTTTGCTACTTCAGACTTAAATGATTTATACCGTCGTGTAATTATCCGTAACAATCGTTTAAAACGATTAATGGAAATTAAAGCACCAGAAGTAATTTTACGTAATGAAAAACGTATGTTACAAGAATCAGTAGATTCATTATTTGATAACACACGTAAATCATCAGCTGTAAAAACAGAGTCTAACAGACCATTAAAATCATTATCTGATAGTTTAAAAGGTAAGCAAGGACGTTTCCGTCAAAACTTATTAGGTAAGCGTGTTGATTACTCTGCACGTTCGGTAATTGTTGTTGGACCAGAATTAAAATTATATGAATGTGGATTGCCAAAAGATATGGCAGCTGAATTGTACAAACCTTTCGTTATTCGTAAGTTAATCGAAAGAGGAATTGTAAAAACAGTTAAATCTGCAAAGAAAATAATTGATAGAAAAGAACCAGTTGTTTGGGATATCTTAGAAAATGTAATTAAAGGACACCCTGTTTTATTAAACCGTGCCCCTACCTTACACCGTTTAGGTATTCAAGCTTTCCAACCAAAATTAATTGAAGGAAAGGCAATTCGTTTACACCCATTAGTATGTACGGCATTTAATGCCGATTTTGATGGGGATCAAATGGCGGTTCACTTACCATTAGGACCAGAAGCAATTTTAGAAGCACAGTTATTAATGTTAGCTTCTCATAATGTTTTAAACCCTGCAAATGGAGCACCAATTACGGTACCATCTCAGGATATGGTTTTAGGGTTATATTATATGACAAAAGAAAGAAAGTCAACTCCAGAAGTACCTATTAAAGGTGAAGGGTTAACTTTCTATTCTCCAGAAGAAGTAACTATTGCTTATAATGAAGAGCAAGTAGACTTAAATGCTGGAATAAAAGTAAGAACTAAAGACTTTAACGAGAATGGTGAGTTAGTAACTCAATTAATAGAAACTACTGTTGGTAGAGTATTATTTAACGAAGTGGTACCTGAACAAGCAGGGTATATTAATGAGGTATTAACAAAGAAATCATTACGTGGAATTATTGGTAATATCCTAAAAGTAACAGATATTCCATCAATAGGTAAGTTCTTAGATGATATCAAAGGAATGGGGTATAAATTTGCCTTCCAAGGTGGTTTATCTTTCTCATTAGGAGATATCATTATTCCGGAAGAAAAACATACCATGATTGCTGAAGCGAACGAAGAAGTGGATGGAATTGTTATGAATTATAACATGGGTATGTTAACGCAAAAAGAACGTTATAATCAGGTAATTGATGTTTGGGGATCTACCAACAACCGATTAACTGAATTATCTATGAAGCGTTTACGTGAAGACCAGCAAGGATTTAACTCAGTGTTTATGATGTTAGATTCTGGAGCACGTGGATCGAAAGAGCAGATTCGTCAGTTAACTGGTATGCGTGGATTAATGGCAAAACCTAAAAAATCGACCGCAGGAGGTGGAGAAATTATTGAAAACCCAATTTTATCGAACTTTAAAGAAGGGTTATCAATTTTAGAATACTTTATCTCCACGCACGGTGCACGTAAAGGACTTGCCGATACCGCATTAAAAACAGCCGATGCAGGATATTTAACACGTCGTTTAGTAGACGTATCTCAAGATGTTATCGTAAACGAAGAAGATTGTGGTACATTAAGAGGATTAGAAGTTTCTGCCTTAAAGAAAAACGATGAAATCGTTGAACCTTTAAGTGAAAGAATTTCAGGACGTACAGCATTATATGATGTTTATGCTCCAACTACAGATGAATTATTAGTTGAAGCAGGAGAGTTGATTACTCCAATTTTAGCTGACAAAATTGAAGCATCAGGCGTAGATAAAGTTGAAGTTCGTTCAGCATTAACATGTGAATCTGAAAGAGGAATTTGTGAGAAATGTTACGGACAAAGTTTATCAACAGGTCAAAAAGTTCAAAGAGGTGAAGCAGTTGGTGTAATTGCTGCACAGTCTATTGGAGAACCAGGTACACAGTTAACATTACGTACATTCCACGTTGGAGGGGTAGCAGGAAACATTTCTGAAGACAATAAGTTAATCGCAAAATTCGACGGTTCTGTAACTATTGATGACTTACGTACTGTAAAAGGTAAAGATTCAGCAGGCGAAGAAGTAGATATCGTAATTTCTCGTACTGCAGAAATTAAAATTACTGATAAGAAAACAGGCATCGTATTAAGTACTAACATAATTCCTTACGGTTCTATTATCTTTGATAAAGAAAGAAAGACGATCAAGAAAGGAGATGCAGTATGTCAATGGGATCCATTTAACGGAGTTATTGTTTCTGAATTTGGAGGTAAAGTTAAGTTCGACAATTTAGAACAAGGAATTAACTATTCTGTAGAAGTCGATGAACAAACAGGATTCCAAGAAAAAGTAATAACAGATTCTAAGAATAAAAAAATCATTCCTTCATTAATTATTGAAGATGCTGATGGTAATGCTTTACGTTCGTATAGTTTACCTGTAGGAGCTCATTTAATGGTAAATGATGGAGATAAAGTAGAAACTGGTAAAACATTAGTTAAGATTCCTCGTAAGTCTGGTAAAGCAGGAGATATTACAGGAGGTTTACCACGTGTAACTGAGTTATTCGAAGCGCGTAACCCTTCTAACCCAGCTGTAGTAGCACAAATTGATGGAGTTGTGTCATTTGGTAAGATTAAGCGTGGTAACCGTGAAATTATTATCGAATCTAAAACAGGAGAGATTAAGAAATACTTAATTAAGTTATCTAATCAAATCTTAGTTCAAGAAAACGACTTTATCAAAGCAGGAATGCCATTATCTGATGGAGCAATTACTCCTATTGATATCTTAAATATCAAAGGACCTTCAGCAGTTCAAGAATACTTAGTAAACGAGATCCAAGAAGTATACCGTTTACAAGGGGTAAAAATTAACGACAAGCACTTTGAAGTAGTAGTACGTCAAATGATGCGTAAAGTTAGGATTATTGATTCAGGAGATACTTTATTCTTAGAAAATCAATTAGTTCATAAAACGGATTTCATCAAAGAAAATGATGCTATTTACGGAATGAAAGTTGTTGAAGACTCAGGAGATTCTGCTAACTTGAAACCAGGACAAATAGTTTCAGCCCGTCAATTAAGAGATGAAAACTCTTTATTACGTAGAGAAGATAAAAACTTAGTAGTAGCACGTGATGCTCAACCAGCAACAGCTGAGCAAGTATTACAAGGTATTACAAGAGCATCGTTACAAACGAAGTCATTTATCTCAGCTGCATCATTCCAGGAAACAACTAAAGTATTAAATGAAGCCGCTGTAAATGGTAAAATTGATACCTTAGAAGGATTAAAAGAAAACGTAATTGTTGGTAAACGTATACCAGCAGGTACAGGAATGAGAGCTTACGAAGATATCGTAGTTGGACCTAAGGATGAGATTGAACAAAGTTTATAAAAACTTAAGTTTATAAATAATATCAAGGGTTTAGAGTTCTTAGAACTCTAAACCCTTATTTTTTTAACTAAAATATATTAAGAGACTTAATTATGGAAGATAATAAGAAAGAGCCGCAATTAAATATAGAGCTAGACCAAGAAATAGCAGAAGGAACGTATAGTAATTTAGCTATTATAAACCATTCAGTTTCTGAGTTTATAGTAGATTTTATTAATATTATGCCAGGAGTTCCTAAGGCAAAAGTAAAATCAAGAATTATTTTAACTCCACAACACGCTAAACGTTTGTCAAAAGCGTTAGCAGACAATATTCGTAAGTTTGAACAAGCACATGGAGAAATAAAAGATTATGAGCAACCACCAATTCCAATGAACTTTGGTGGAACCACAGGGGAAGCTTAAAAAAAATCGTCTATATAGACGATTTTTTTGTTTTAAAAACCTTCCGAAAGCTCTTTTAAAGCTTTTATATCAGTTATATAGATTTCTTTACCTTTTAAATCAATTAGTTTTTTCTTTTTAAACTCTGAAAGTAAACGAATAGCACTTTCCGTTGCTGTTCCAATAATATTAGCCATATCTTCTCGAGATAAATTAATATTTATAGAGCCATTTTCGTTCTTGTCAAACTTAGAGTCTAAAAGTAAAAGAGTAGCAGCTAAACGTTGTTTTACGGTTTTTTGAGCCATATCTACTATAATATCATCTGCTTTCTTTAAAGAATTGGCCATTTTTTTCAAAATGTCCATAGAAAAGTTAGAGTTGTTTTCTAAATCTCTAATAATTTCTTCTTTAGGAATAAAGCAAACCTCCATGTCATTCACAGCAATAGCTTTTAAATTGGAAGCTTCATTGTTAATCAAACTTCGCTCTCCTAAAATATCTCCTTTTTTTATTAAATGAATAATTTGGTCTCTACCATTATCACTCATTTTAGACACTTTACAAACACCGTCTTTAACACAAAAAACACCATTTATGTATTCGCCTTCATCAAAGAGAACTTCTCCTTTTTTTATTTTTTTAGACGTTTTACATCCTGTTATTCTTATCAATTCATCTTTTGTTAAAGCCTTTAAAGAATTAAATTCTCTGATGATACATTGCTCACACTTGCTCATAGATATGCCCTTTTTTTTGCTACTCAAATATACGGAAAACCTGATAATTATCATGTTTTAATTTGAGATGTTATCCGACATTTGTACTAGGCAAAAGAGTAAATATGGAAAGCACAACATGTTTTCATTGTGGTAACGAGTGCGACACAAAAACAATTACAAAAGAAGATAAATTTTTCTGTTGTAATGGATGCAAAACGGTTTATGAAATTTTTTCAGAGAACGATTTAACTTGTTATTACGATTTTCAAAACAACCCAGGAGCAATACCTGAAGAGATACAAGGAAAATATGATTTCTTGGATAATGAATCCATTGTAGATAAACTATTAGAGTTTAACGATGGTAATGTACAAGTGGTAAATTTATACATTCCACATATACATTGTAGTTCATGTATTTGGGTATTAGAAAACTTACACAAACTACAAGAGTTTGTATCTTCATCTCAAGTTAATTTCCCAAAGAAAACAGTACGAATTACTTACAATTCCGAAAAAACATCACTTAAAGAAATAGTATTACTATTAAGTTCTATTGGTTATGAACCTTACATAAGTCTTGAAGATTATGAGGTAGGGAAAAAGAAGGTAGACCGTAGTTTAATTTATAAACTAGGAATAGCAGGTTTTGCTTTTGGAAATGTTATGTTTTTATCATTCCCGGAGTATTTTGAAGTATCAGAATATTGGTTAGAGCAATACAAAGGAATCTTCCGTTGGTTAATGTTTATATTTTCGTTACCTGTAGTGTTTTATGCTGGAGTTGATTATTTTATTTCAGCATACAAAGGAATTCGCTCTAAAATTTTAAACATTGATGTTCCTATTGCTCTTGGAATTTTAGTGCTATTTGTACGTAGTACAGCAGAGATTATGTTGGATTTAGGGACAGGCTTTTTTGATAGTTTAACAGGGCTAGTGTTCTTCTTATTACTAGGGAAGTTTTTTCAACAAAAAACTTATAATTTCTTGTCATTCGAACGCGATTACAAATCGTACTTCCCAATTGCAGTAACAAGAATAACTACGGATAAAAAAGAAGAAAACACGCAAATCTATGATGTCAATAAAGGAGACAGATTATTAATTAGAAACCAAGAATTAATTCCTGTTGATGGAATTTTAATTAATGGAGAAGCGAAAATAGATTACAGCTTTGTTACAGGTGAGGCTGTTCCTGTAAATAAAAAGTCAGGAGATAAATTATTTGCAGGAGGAAAGCAACTGTCAGGAAGTATAGAGATGGAGGTACTAGCTTCGGTTTCACAAAGCTATTTAACACAGTTGTGGAGTAATGATGTATTTCAAAAAGATAAAAATTCATCGTTTAAAACGTTAACTGATAAAATCAGTAAGAATTTTACCATCATCGTATTGTCAATAGCGTTTTTGTCTACAGCGTTTTGGTTATACTATGATTCAAGTGTAGCATTAAACGTATTTACGTCAGTACTAATTATTGCATGTCCGTGTGCCATAGCCTTAGCAGCACCGTTTACTTTAGGGAATATCCTACGAATCTTTGGGAGAAAGAAATTTTATTTAAAGAATGCTACAGTAGTAGAACAATTAGCAGCTATAAACTCAGTTATTTTTGATAAAACAGGTACGCTTACCACCAATAAAGAAAATACGATAACATATAAAGGTGAAGATCTAAATAAACTCCAAAAAGCGATATTAAAAAGCTCATTAAGAGCCTCAAATCATCCACTAAGTAGAATGTTATATGCTTCTTTAGAAGAAGAAATGTTACCAGTTGATAATTACCAAGAATATGTAGGAAAGGGAATTGAGACAAGTTATCAACAAACAAGATTAAAAATAGGTTCGTCTTCTTTTGTAAAAAATGCAGAAGAACGATTAAATTTTGATACTTCGGTTCATATTAGTGTTAACGATGAGTATAAAGGAAAGTTTGTGTTTAAAAATGCTTATAGAAAAGGAGTTGAAAACCTGTTTTCAAGCTTAAATAAAAAATATGAATTATCTGTAGTTTCTGGAGATAATGAAGGGGAAAAGAAGTTTTTAGAAGAGTTATTACCTAAAGAAACAACATTTTTATTCAATCAAAAACCGCAAGATAAGCTACATTATGTAGAGGAACTACAAGAAAAAAACAAAAGTGTATTGATGATTGGTGACGGATTAAATGATGCAGGAGCGTTAGCTCAAAGCAATGTAGGAATAGCTTTATCGGAAAATATCAATGTGTTTTCACCTGCTTGCGATGCTATTTTAGATGCCACAAAGTTTAGTGAAATAGGAAACTATATAAAAGCATCGCAAAAAGCGATAAAAATTATTAAGTATTGTTTTTTATTATCTTTAATGTATAATGTTGTTGGACTTTATTTTGCGGTAACGGGGGAGTTGATGCCAGTAATAGCAGCTATTTTGATGCCGTTGAGTTCAATTAGTGTAGTAGTATTTACAACAATAGCTACCAATATTTTAGGTAGAAAAATAAAATAAAAAGATGCAGATTAATAAATATATAGATCATACTTTATTAAAACCTACAGGAACTAAAGCAGATATAGTAAAGCTGTGTAATGAGGCCAAAAAATATAACTTTTATGCAGTTTGTGTAAATGGATGTTATGTAGAATTGGCAGCTAAAGAGTTAAAAGATTCGGATGTAAAAATAGCAGCTGTAGTAGGTTTTCCTTTAGGAGCAATGACTACCAAAACTAAAATTTTTGAAGCCAAAGAATGTATAAAAAATGGAGCTTCTGAAATAGATATGGTTATCAATATAGGTAAGTTGTTAGATGGTGAAGAAAATTATGTAGAAAAAGAAATTCGGTTGATTAAAGAAGAAATAGGAGAAAATATATTAAAAGTAATTTTTGAAAACTGTTATCTATCTAAGGAACAAATAAAAATAGCAAGTCAATTAGCGGTAGAAGCCGGGGCTGATTTTGTAAAAACATCTACAGGTTTTGGTACTGGAGGGGCTACTTTTAAAGATGTAGCGATAATGGATAGTGTTGTAGATGGAAAAGCACAGATAAAAGCAGCTGGTGGTATTAGAGATATTGAAACAGCTAAGAGGTACATAGAAATGGGAGTAACTCGTTTAGGAACCTCGTCAGGTGTTTCATTAGTAACGAGTGGTATTTCAGATAAGAATCAGTATTAAAATAAGTTTTTAATAACTCAAAATCTAAAAGAACAAAGAATGAGCGTACATATAGAAGCAAAGAAAGGAGAAATAGCAGAAACTGTTTTATTACCAGGTGATCCTATGCGCGCAAAATGGATAGCAGAAACATTTTTAGAAAATCCAACGTGTTACAATGATGTTCGTGGAATGCTAGGTTTTACAGGGACGTATCAAGGAAAGCGAATATCTGTTCAAGGAACTGGAATGGGAATTCCTTCCACATTAATTTATTGTCATGAATTAATTACAGAGTATGGAGTTAAAAATTTAATAAGAGTAGGTTCAGCTGGTTCTTATCAAGAAGATGTAAAAATTAGAGATATTGTTATAGCCATGGCAGCATCGACAAATTCTGGATTAAATACCATACGTTTCAACGGAGCCGACTATGCGCCGACAGCAAGTTTTGAACTATTCCAAAAAGCAGTTGATGTAGCAAAAAACAAAGGAATTCCGCTAAAATCAGGAAATATTTTAAGTTCAGATGAGTTTTATGCTGATGAATTTGAAAGCTATAAAAAGTGGGCAGATTATGGGGTGCTTTGTGTTGAGATGGAAACAAATGGATTATATACTGTTGCAGCAAAACACAAAGTAAATGCACTGTCAATTTTAACCATTTCAGATAGTTTAGTTACTGGAGAAAGAACAACCGCTGAAGAAAGAGAACAAACCTTTAAAGAAATGATTGAAATCGCTTTAGAATTGGCTTAATCGTCATTTTAAAAGGTTTTGATGAAGAATGAAACAAAACAGTAGTATAGAATATGAATTCACTTATTCAAAAATATAATATTCCAGGACCAAGATATACAAGTTATCCAACCGTTCCGTATTGGGAGAATGATAGCTTCTCAAAAGAAAAATGGATTAAAACTTTTAAACAATCGTTTATCGAAAGCAACTCATCAGAAGGAATTAGCTTATATATTCACTTACCATTTTGCGAGAGTTTATGTACGTTTTGTGCATGCCATAAACATATAACAAAACGTCATGAAATGGAAGATCCGTATATAGAAACTGTTTTAAAAGAATGGCAGTTATATGTTAATTTGGTAGATGAAACACCTATAATAAAAGAAATCCATTTAGGAGGAGGGACTCCAACATTCTTTTCAGAAAAACAATTAAAAAGATTAATTGATGGGATTTTTATGAACGCAGAAAAACATCCCAATCATGAATTTAGTTTTGAAGGGCATCCAAACAACACCACAAAAGAACACCTACAAACTTTGTATGACTTAGGATTTACACGAGTAAGTTTTGGAGTGCAAGATTACAATCCAAAAGTACAAGAAGCAATTCATCGAGTTCAGCCTTTTGAAAATGTTCAAAACGTACATAATTGGGCAAAAGAAATAGGATATACATCTATCAGTCACGATTTGGTATTTGGACTTCCGTTTCAAACCAAGGAAAATGTAATTCATACCATTAATAAAACAAAAGAGCTAGAACCTGATAGAATTTCGTTTTATAGTTATGCGCATGTTCCGTGGGTAAAAGGAGTTGGACAGCGAGGATTTAATGAAAATGACCTACCAAAAAATGAAGAAAAGCGAGAGTTGTATGAAATAGGAAAGAAATTGTTTGCAGAAATGGGTTACATAGAAATAGGAATGGATCATTTTGCATTACCTACTGATAGCTTGTATGAAGCCACAAAAAAGAAAACGTTGCATCGTAATTTTATGGGGTATACCGCCAATAAAACACAATTAATGATTGGTTTAGGAATGTCGTCAATATCTGATTCTTGGTATGGGTTTGCACAAAATGTAAAAACGGTAAAAGAGTATGAAAGCGTTGTAAACGAAGGAGAAATTCCTGTGTTTAGAGGTCATATATTATCTGAAGAAGATTTAAAAATTAGAAAACATATTTTAAATATCATGTGCCACTTTTCCACTTCGTGGGAAGAAGAGCAGTTACAGATTGACAATATAGAAACGCATATAGAAAAATTAGAAGAAATGATGGCTGATGGTTTAGTTTCTATAAAAGGGAGTAAGTTAACCGTTCCAGAAAAGGCAAGACCCTATGTGCGTAATATTTGTATGGCATTTGATAAAAAGTTACACAAAAAACAACCTGAAACCCAACTGTTTTCAATGACAATTTAAACAACAAATAACTCGAAGATTTTTTCTTCGAGTTTTTTTGTGTAAAAAACTTGAAACATGACAAAAGTCATATTTTAAGAGAATCTTCACAAGTATCTTTGAACTATAATTATCAGGCAAGATATGAGCGTTATTTACTTACTATTATCACTAAGTATTTTAGTGGCTATTATTTTCTTTATAGCATTTATTGTTTCAGTAAAAAAAGGGCAGTACGATGATTCGTACACGCCGTCGGTTCGCATGTTGTTTGATGATGAATTGGTAAAAGAGGAAACAAAGAACTAACAATTAACAATAGATATTAAATTCAAATAGATTATGGAAATGCAACAATTTTATTACGATAATAAGATCGTAAAAAAATTCATCTACGCAACCTTACTATGGGGAATAGTAGGTTTTTCAGTGGGATTGTTATTGGCTTTTATGTTTTTATTCCCAAATTTAACTGACGGTATTTCGTGGTTAAGTTTTGGACGTTTAAGACCATTACATACGAACGCAGTAATTTTTGCATTCGTTGGAAATGCCATTTTTGCAGGAGTTTACTACTCACTACAGCGATTACTGAAAGCCCGTATGGCGAGTGATTTTTTAAGTAACTTTAACTTTTGGGGATGGCAGTTAATAATTGTTGCAGCAGCCATAACACTTCCGCTAGGGTATACCACTTCAAAAGAATACGCTGAATTAGAATGGCCAATCGATATTGCCATAGCCCTAGTTTGGGTGGCTTTTGGTGCTAACATGATTTGGACAATCTTACAAAGAAGACAACGTCATTTATATGTAGCAATTTGGTTTTACCTAGGAACTTTTGTAACCGTAGCAGTATTACATATTTTTAATAGTTTAGAGTTGCCAGTAAGTTTCATGAAAAGTTATTCTGTGTATGCAGGGGTTCAAGATGCACTGGTACAATGGTGGTACGGACACAACGCTGTGGCATTCTTCTTAACGACTCCGTTCTTAGGATTAATGTATTACTTTGTTCCTAAAGCGGCTAATCGTCCAGTATATTCATATAGGTTATCTATTGTGCACTTTTGGTCATTAATTTTTATCTACATCTGGGCAGGGCCTCACCACTTATTATATACATCATTACCAGATTGGGCTCAAAATTTAGGAGTTGCGTTCTCAGTAATGTTAATTGCACCATCTTGGGGAGGTATGATTAACGGATTGTTAACTCTTCGTGGAGCTTGGGATAAAGTAAGAGTAGATCCAGTATTAAAATTCATGGTAGTTGCAATTACAGGTTATGGTATGGCAACTTTTGAGGGACCAATGTTATCATTAAAGAATGTAAATGCAATTGCGCACTTTAGTGATTGGATTATCGCTCACGTACACGTAGGAGCCTTAGCTTGGAACGGATTCTTAACTTTCGGTATGTTATACTGGTTAGTACCAAGAATGTTCAAAACAAAATTATATTCTACAGCATTGGCTAACTTCCATTTCTGGATTGGAACTTTAGGTATTATTATGTATGCGCTACCAATGTATGTTGCAGGATTTGTACAAGCTTCAATGTGGAAACAGTTTAATCCAGATGGAACGTTAACTTATGGTAACTTCTTAGAAACAGTAAACGAAATTATTCCAATGTATTGGATGCGTGCTATTGGAGGAAGCTTATTTATCCTTGGAGCATTTGTAATGTTATATAACATTGTTAAAACGGTAAGATCAGGAAGTGGAGTAACAGATGAACTAGCAGAAGCAGCGGCATTAACAAAAGTATCTAAATACAGAACTTCTAAAGAAGGTTGGCATACTTGGTTAGAAAGAAGGCCTGTAAAATTAACTATATATGCTACAGTGGCGATTTTAATAGGAGGAGTTGTTCAAATTATTCCAACATTATTAGTAAAATCTAATATTCCAACAATAACAAGCGTACAACCTTATACTCCTCTAGAATTAGAAGGTAGAGATATTTATATCCGTGAAGGATGTGTGGGATGTCACTCACAAATGGTACGTCCATTTAGATCGGAAGTAGAACGTTATGGAGAATTTGCAAAAGCAGGAGAGTTTGTATACGACCATCCGTTTTTATGGGGTTCTAAACGTACAGGTCCAGATTTATTAAGAGTTGGAGGAAAGTATAACGATAGTTGGCATTTAAATCATATGTATGATCCACAAAGTACATCTCCAGGATCTATTATGCCAGCATACCAATGGTTAGTAAGAAATAAGTTAGATAAGAGTGATACCGAAAGCAAAATGAAAGCAATGGTTAGCTTAGGAGTTCCTTATACGGAAGAAGATATTGCAAATGCACAAACAAGCATGGAAGAGCAAGGAGCTAAAATTCAAGAGAACTTGTATGCTGATCCAGACTTTGCAACAAACTATGAAGCAGATAAAAAGTATGCTCAAGAAAATGGACAAACTTTCATAGAAATGAAAGATAGGGAAATCGTAGCCTTAATCGCTTATTTACAACGATTAGGTACCGATATTAAGATTAAAGATGTTCAAGACCAATTAAGCGCTAAAAACTAGAAATTATGTTAAAGTTTGTAAAAAATCATATGGAAACTATTGCAGGTATTGAAATATACCCAATTATTTCACTAACCATATTCTTTACATTTTTTGTAGTGTTGTTTTGGTGGGTATTTACAGCCAAGAAAGAATATATAAGTAGGGTAAGTGAATTGCCTTTAGATAATTAGTAAAATTTAAAAAGATGAAAAAATATTTTCAGTCTATAGTATATATCATTTTTGTTGCAGTAACCTTTTTTGCTATTGCTACTGCAATTAAATCATATCAAAATCCATTTAGTCTATATGAACACCCATTAGTTTGGATAGCGATTGTAGGGCTTATAACTGTTGTCGTTTTAAAAGAAGTTTTAAATATTGTGGCTCAGCAAAGAGCAGAGCAACTTCAAATGGAAAAAGATGGAATTAAACCAGAAGAAGTTGATAAATGGGCTTGGGCTAAAAAACTTATTAGTAAATGGACAGAGGCTAAAGCAATTGAGCAAGAAGATGAAATTATTCTTGATCATAATTATGATGGAATTAAAGAGTTAGACAATAACTTACCACCATGGTGGCTATATATGTTCTATGCAACAATCATTTTTGCAGCAGTATATTTAGTAAGATATCATGTATTAGGAGCAGATAACCAAGAAATGGAGTATGCTCAAGCAGTAGCAGAAGCTAAAAGAGAATTAGCAGCATTTAAATCAAACTCAAAGGAAGCTATTATTGATGCTGAAACTGCTACAGTATTAACTTCTGATGCCGATTTAAGTAGAGGTAAAGCTGTATTTAATTTAAACTGTGCAGCATGTCATATGGCTGATGGAGGAGGAGGTATAGGACCTAATCTGACAGATGAGTATTGGATTTTAGGAGGAGGAATGAAGAATATTTTTAATACAGTTGCTAATGGAGGTAGAGACGGTAAAGGTATGGTTGCTTGGAACAAAACATTAAAACCTAAAGACATTCAAAAGGTTGCGAGTTATATAATTTCTTTACAAGGAACTACTCCAGCAAAACCAAAAGAACCTCAAGGAGAGTTATATAAAGAAGAAGGTCAAGCATCAACTGTTGCAGAACCAGTAGAAGAGCAAGTAAAAGATAGTATTCAATAAAAAAATAGAAGTTACAAATTAGTTTTTAATAGTTGATTATGGAAACACCCAAAAACGAACAATTCAGAGATAGTATTGGTACTATAAATGATGAAGGAAAAAGGGCTTGGGTGTTTCCAAAAAAACCAAGCGGAAAGTTTTATAAGTATCGAAGTTATATAAGCTATTTTTTATTAGCGTTTTTATTACTAGCACCGTTTATTAAAATTAACGGAAATCAGTTTTTACTATTTAATGTTTTAGAACGTAAATTTAACATTTTCGGATTTCCTTTTTGGCCACAAGACTTTCATTTAATGGTAATTTCAATGATAATAGGAGTGGTGTTTATCATTCTATTTACTGTTGTTTTTGGTCGAATTTTTTGCGGTTGGATTTGTCCGCAAACTATTTTCTTAGAAATGGTTTTTAGGAAAATTGAATATTTAATAGAGGGAGATAGAGGAAAACAAATTCGTTTAGCAAAACAAGCTTGGAATGCAGAAAAAATAAGAAAAAGAGTCTTAAAATGGATAGTCTTTTTTATCATCTCTTTTATTATAGCAAACGTTTTCTTAGCATATTTAATAGGAAGTGATAAATTAATAAGTTACATAACAGGTAACCCATTAGACCATATTAGTACTTTAATATCATTGCTAATTTTTACAGGAGTTTTCTATTTTATTTTTGCATGGTTTAGAGAGCAAGTTTGCATTATAGCTTGCCCTTATGGTAGACTGCAAGGAGTGCTGTTAGATAATAAAACTATTAATGTGGCTTACGATCATGTAAGAGGAGAAGGAAAAGCAGGGAGAGGAAAGTTTAATAAAAAAGAAGATAGAGCAGCGTCTGGAAAAGGAGATTGTATAGATTGTTTTCAATGTGTGCATGTATGTCCTACAGGAATAGATATTCGAAACGGTACGCAATTAGAATGTGTAAACTGTACAGCTTGTATTGATGAATGTGACCATATAATGGAAAAGGTAGGATTGCCAAAAGGACTTATTCGTTATGCAAGTGAAGAAAATATTGTAAAGAAAGCACCTTTTAAATTCACTGCAAGAATGAAAGGGTACTCAGCAGTTTTGTTTATTTTAATAGGAATTTTAATAGGGATGCTGTTTTTGAGGAACGATGTAGAAGCAACAATTTTACGATTGCCAGGGCAGTTGTATCAACACAAAGAAAACGGAGTTATTAGTAATATTTACACTTTTAAAGTAGTAAATAAAACAACAAAACAAATAGATAATGTGAGTTATAAATTGTTATCTCATAAAGGAAAAATAGAAACAGTAACACATCAAGATTTTGAAGTACCTAAACAAGGATTAGCAGAAGGAACCTTATTTATAGAGTTACATCAGTCTGAAATGAAAAATGAAAAAGAAAAACTAAAAATAGGAGTGTATAGTGGTGATAAACTTATTGAAACTACTACAACCAACTTTTTAGGACCAAGAAGTTATAGATAAATCAGTCTAAAGTTCATTAGCTTTTAGGAGTAAGTATGAATAAAGATTAAGAACCAAAGACTAAAAACAAATTAAAATGAAACTAAACTGGGGCACGGGTATAGTAATAGCAATAATAGGATTTATAGGCTTTATTATGTATTTCGTAATTACGATGAGTACAGGTAAAAACTTTAATCACGATTTAGTAACTGAAAAATACTACCAACAAGAATTAGAATTTCAGAACAAATTAGATGCTACTAAAAATGCGAAAGCATTAAAAAAGAATATTAAAATAGAAAAAGTAACTGAAGGAATTAAAGTCCATTTTCCAACGGACTTTAACCCTAAAGATATAAAAGGAAAAGTGTTCCTATACAGACCATCTGATAAACAATTGGATTTCGAAATACCTATTTCGATTTCCGAAACATATTTGCTCGTGCCTGAGAAACGTTTGTTGGGTGGTCGTTGGAACATAACAGTTTCCTGGAACTACAAAAATAAAGATTATTTATTTCAGAAAGAGTTAGTGTTTTAATGTTTCTTTCAGCAATCATATTTGGTTTATTAGGTAGTTTTCACTGTATAGGCATGTGTGGTCCTATAGCCTTTATGTTACCTGTAGACAGAACGAATAAAGTAAAACAGTTTTTTCAAATAACTAGTTATCATTTAGGACGCTTATTTACTTATAGTTTAATAGGCTTTTTATTTGGTTTACTAGGTAAAGGGTTTTATTTCTTCGGGTTTCAGCAACAACTTTCTATTATTGTAGGAGTGTTAATGATTTTGGCAATCCTTGTACCAAAAACCTTTCAAAGGTATAACTTTTCAAATCCAATAAATAGGTTGGTAATGAAAGTAAAATCTTCTTTAGGAAAAGAGTTGAAGAAAAAAGGAAACGATACTTTTTTTACCATCGGTTTTCTAAATGGATTTTTGCCTTGTGGATTAGTTTATATGGCAGTTTTTGGAGCGTTGAGTACAACTAATATGTTATCAGGAAGCCTATATATGTTTCTCTTCGGATTAGGAACAATACCATTAATGACGGCAGTGGTTTATGTAGGGAATTTTGCAAATGGTTTGGTGCGAAAAAGAATTCAACAAGCAATACCTTATGTTGTAATTATTATTGGAGTATTGTTTATTCTTAGAGGACTAGGGTTAGGAATACCTTATGTTTCTCCACTTCCTGTATCTGATCTTCATAATTCAGTTGAAGGTTGCCATTAATCATAATTTTGAAAAGTGTAAAAAACTTGTTTAATAGTTGGTTATGTTAATTTCCTGTTTTATATAGTTTCCTTGATTGTCTATTATTACATTTCCTTTTAATGTAAAAACATCATAAAAACTAAGAATTGTTTTGTTTGGTAAAAAAGTTGCATTCACAGTAACTTTACCATAAGCATTATTTAAAAAAGGATTGTTTTCTTCATTAAAATCCCATAGTTTATTTCCTGTTATAGTATCATATGCTGAAATGATATAAGGAGTTTCTTTTTTTATGTTGACTTTGTGTCTAATAACAACAACATTATTTCTATAAGAAATAATTTCAGCATTTAAAAAGATAGTTTCTTGTAAGGTAGTAGCTAGCTGTTTCTTTTTTGCATATAATTTATATCTATGTTCGTTTATGCGTCTTAGATAGTATGTGCTGTTAGTGTATTTGTATCTATCAGTAATTAAATTATCATCTGTATGCAAGTATAACACCTCACCGTAATTAGTTTTTACATAGACACTATTTTTTTGAGCAGGAGAATAACTTAATTCGGCAATACCACTTTTTTGATGTTTTTTGGGCATCATACGGTTTAAGTCTTCTTTGTTTTTTATAACCATGTTGCTGTTAACCATGTTAAAAGCTTTTATATAATTATTAGAAGTTTCAAATAACCATAAGGTATCTTTTGCACTAAAAACGTAAACATTATTGCCTGGAATAACTAATTTTTCAAATAAAACTGTATCTATTTTTTTAGTGTTAAATTTTCTTACAACTAAAAATGAAGAGTCATTGCTTACGGTTTTATGTTCTTTAATATAGTTACCTCTTATTTTTTGAACACCTATTTCCCAAATTTCATTATTAGGATTATATATGCGCTCTTTAAGTACATAATCACCTCTTTCATTGATGTTTAAAAAAGAATCAATATTTATGTATTTGGGCATAAAGTAGAAGCTAACAACAAGTAGTGTTAAAATAAAATCTCTTTTGGCTAATTGCGTGTTTTGTGCTTTAAAATTTAAAAATGTTGCAATAGCAGAAAATACTCCAAAGTAAAAAACTAAAGCAATAAAAATCACTAGAAGTAAGGGTAAGGCTACATATAAACCATCATTGTTTAATACAAAAAAATCAAAAGTCCATCCATTTTGTCCTGGTTTATATGAATAATGTGTACTAGTATATGCTATAGATCTATTAAAAAAAATACGATTGGGTATGGTAATAAAAAACTTTAATAAAATACCTAAAATAGAAACGACCATTAAAGAAATAAAGGCACGTACAACAACGCCTACAAATTTAGAAGAGTTTTTATCCATAACAAATGTAAAATTTAAGAAAGCAAATGTATAGAATATATAGTGGTTTATAAAGTGACAAAAATCATAGCTTTACTGACAAAATTTAGGTAACTTTATAGAAGATGTAGAACCTAAAAGTAATTAATCATGAAAAAAATTATAGTCCCAGTTGATTTTTCTGAATATTCTGAAAATGCTTTACAAACAGCAGCTTTTTTAGCAAAAAAGTCAGACGCTGAGGTGTTGGTAGTACATATGCTTGAGTTATCTAATGCTGTTTTAAGTAGATCAGAAAGTTATTTACAACAAGAAATGTTGTTTTATTTACAAATGTCTGAGAAAAAGTTAGCAGAATTTTTAGAGAAAGAGTATTTATCGGGTATAAAAGTAACTCCAATTATAAAGCATTTTAAAATCTTTAGCGAAATAGACCAGTTGGCAAGAAATGAAGGAGCAGATTTGATTGTTATGGGATCTAAAGGAGCTAGTGGTTTAAAAGAAATGTTTATTGGTTCTAATACAGAAAAGGTAATCCGTTATGCGCATGTACCTGTATTAGTAATAAAAGAAGAACCGATAGTAAAACAGATAGAAAAGATACTGTTTGCTTGTGATTTTTCTGATGACGATGTAAAACCATATATGGAAGCGAAAGAGTTTCTTAAGAAGTTTAATGCAGATATGGAGCTGGTATATGTAAGTACACCAACGTCTAAGTTTAAAAGTACCGAAGAGTTAGAAGAAAGAATGAAGCATTTTTTTAATCAAACAAATGAAAGCTATGATGAAAACATTCATAAAGTAAAAATAATTTCTGATTATTCTGTAGAAAAGGGAGTGTTCTATTACGCAGACAAAATAAACTCAGATGTTTTAGTAGTAGCTACGCATGGTAGAAAGGGAATAGCACACTTTTTTGAAGGTAGTATTTCAGAAGATATTGCCAATCACAGTAAGTTACCAGTATTGTCTTTTAAAATTTAGAATATAAAAGTAAAAAAGCTCATTCAAACTGAATGAGCTTTTTTACTTCTTTTAAAGAAAAGAATATTTACTTTCCTTCTTTAGTTTTTATATCATCTACAAACTTTTGTAAACGTTTACCGTATTCAGAATTTTTAACTTTATCAGTTAAGCTATTATTAATTGTATCTAAAAGTTGAATATTAGCATCATACAGTTCAGATAAAGCAATATATGGTGCAGCTTCACTATCAGCGTTTGCAATAGCAAAGTTTGTAGAGAATAAGAAACGACGACGTACCATTTTCTTATAATCTGCTTCTACTTGTTCTAATTGTACCTCATCTTGAGCTTGACGAGCTTCTACTTCTTTTTTTACAAAATCTAGACGTTGCTCCATAAAACGTTGGTTTATTTTACGATACTCATTCATTACTTCTTGATTTTTAGAACCTTTAATTTCAGGTTTAAAACCAAACTCTTCAATTTTATCGTTGATGGTAATTTCACCTTCTTCCCCAAAAAACATAATGTGTTTATCTGTTGTATTACCATCAAAAGTTAAGTAATACATTACAGGAGACTCAACATTATCTGTTAATATAAATTTATCATCACCTAACAACGCCATAGAATCAACAGATATCAATAATGTGTCCTTCATCTTTTGAAGATATAAAGTACCTTTTTTTAATCCTTTAATCTGACCTTTAACAACCATGTTTCCTTCTTTTTTAGAGGAACAAGCAAAAGCAACAAGTGCAATTGCGAAAAGAGCAATAATTTTCTTCATTGAATTCAAAATTTGTCTGTTGCAAATATGCAGATTTCTCCTAAACTTTTGAGGCTATTTCCATTAAAATTGTACATAGGATTGCGCCTACGGTACCGATAGCGTACCCGAAAACAGCTAATAAAACACCTACAGTTGCTAAAGAAGGGTGAAAAGCTTGTGCTACAATTGGAGCAGAAGCAGCTCCACCAACATTTGCCTGACTTCCTACTGCTAAGAAGAAATATGGAGCGCGAATTAATTTAGCTACTAAGATTAATAATCCAGCATGAATTGCCATCCATACCAAACCAATAAAAATTAAATTGAAATTATCAAAAATTAGCGTTAAGTCCATTTTCATACCAATAGTTGCTACTAGTACGTAAATAAAAATACTTCCTAATTTACTAGCTCCAGCGCCTTCATAATTTTTAGCTTTCGTAAAAGATAAAACAACAGCAACAATTGTTGATATACTAATTAACCAGAAAAAGCTTGATCCTAAGAAAGAGAAAATGTTTTTTGTAGTTTGAGATTCCATAGTTGCTGTTAACGAAGCAAAAACGTCACTTAAATACGCTCCTGCAAAATGACCAAAACCAACAGTACCAAAAGCAATGGCAAGCATAATTATAAAGTCGGTTAAAGTAGGAGTTCTTTTTACACTTTGTGTAAAGTTAGAAACTCTTTGTTTTAAATCTTCAATAGCTGAAGTATCAGCTTTTAACCATTTATCTATTTTGTCTTTTTTACCAATTCCAATTAAAATGATAGCCATCCAAATATTAGCTACTACGATATCAACAAACACCATTCCTCCATATTTAGCTGGATTGTATTGATAAATTTCTAGCATAGCAGTTTGGTTAGCTCCACCACCAATCCAACTACCAGCTAAGGTAGAAAGTCCTCTCCAAACAGCATCAAATCCAGCTCCTCCTACTGTTTCTGGTGAAACAGTAGAAATTAATAAAATGGCAATTGGTCCTCCAATAACAATACCAACAGTTCCTGTAAAAAACATGATTAATGCTTTTGAGCCCAAGTTGAAAATAGCTTTTAAGTCAATACTTAATGTCATTAAAACTAAGGCAGCAGGTAATAAAAACCTACTAGAAACATAGTATAGTTGTGATTTGTTTTTTACGACTTCGCCAGCAGCACTGGTAGTTTCCCACTCTGGAGAAATAACTCCCAAAGTAGTAAATATTGCAGGGATAAAATACGCTATGAATAAACCTGGGACTATTTTATAAAACTTAGGCCAAAATCCTGAGGTTTTTGATTCTGTATAAAATACAAAACCTAACGAAATCATTAAAATACCAAATACGATTGCATCGTTTGTAAAAAGAGGTGCTTCCATTTAAAAATAATTTGTCGCTAAAGTATGAAATATTAGTTAGTTCTATTTTCTATGATCTGTACTTATTGCAACTCCTAATTGAATTCTATTAAAGTTACCAACCTCGTTTACATGTATTAGTTGATATCCTGCTTGAAGCTTAACTACGTCAGATACTTTATATTTAAAACCAGCTCCAAACCAGTTTTGATTATAAGCTTCTCCCTCAAAATCTAAAAAGGTTTCATTGTATAGGTATGTAGACCATTTTTCATTGATAGGATGTCCCAATGCAAGTTGATATCGAAAGAAATTACTGGTAGTTGATTTAAAAAAACGTTGTTCACCTCTAAAACGATGTGCCAGGTTTAAACTAGCTATTTTATGATTTACATTTAGGTCTTCATAAATACGATGTTCGTTAAAGTCGCCTGCATTAACATTAAAAGTTTCATCAGTGTTTAAGAAGGCATACCCTATAGTAGCGTTGATATTTTTATTGAACTTATAATTAGCTCCCAAACGCCCGATAAACTGCTGCATGTCATCTCCAACTTCAAAAAAGCGAAAATGTGCCATAGATTTTAAACCAAATTTATCTGAAATTTGGTGTGATCCGTTATACATGTACCAAACCCCTAATTCTTTGGTTGGATCAGGTTGATTTTGTGAAAAACTGTTTAATGAAAGTAAAGAGACAATTAATAAGAATAATTTTCGCATAATAATAGTGTTGTAGTTCTTTGTCATATTAAAAATCTCCCACATAAATAAATATACGGGAGATTTTATGTTGTATTGACAAAAATATAAACTCAATAATTTTTATGAAAAGTTATATTGTTAAAGTTCTTCGAGTTTATTTATAATTGGTCGTTTTTTATAGGTTCTTCTTTCTTTAAGTAGGTGTCTAAAAATTTTAAGATTTTACTATTAGCTTCTATTTGATTTTCCTTTTTAACAAAACCATGCCCTTCATCATCAAACAGCACATATTCTACAGGAACTCCATTTTTCTTAACACCAGCTACAATTTCATCAGATTCTACCTGTAAAACTCTTGGGTCTTTAGCTCCTTGTAATACCATTAATGGTTTGGTTACTTTGTCTGTATGGAATAAAGGAGAAATTCTTTTCAACCTTACTGAGTCTGCAGAGTGTGGATCTCCTAGTTCTTTATATAAAGCCTCTCTAAAAGATTCCCACCAAGATGGAATACTTTTTAAGGTGCGCATCCAGTTTGTAACTCCGTAAATGTTTACACCAACAGCAAATTCTTCTGGAGTGTATGTTAAAGCAGCCATGGTCATATAACCACCGTAAGATCCTCCAATAATACCTATTTTTTCAGCATCAATTTCTGGTTGTTTTGCTAACCAATTTTTCCCTTCTACACAATCTTGCAAATCTTTTTCTCCATGGTTTAAATCATCCATAGTAAAAAAGGTTTTACCGTATCCGCTACTACCTCGATTGTTAACCGCTAAAACAGCATAGCCATGGTTTACTAAATATTGAATTCTAGAACTGAAATTTTGACGTGATTGTCCTCCAGGACCTCCATGAACCCAAACTAAAGCAGGAACTTTAGTATCTTCTGAAGCTTGATGAGGTATATAGTAAATTGCAGGAATAGTTACTCCATCAAAAGAAGGGTAACGAATTACTTTCGCTTTTACTAAATCAGCAGGATTAATTTCTTTATTTAACACATCGGTTAGCTGCGTTTGTTTTTTTGTTTTTAAGTCATACACATATAAGTTTGAAGGAGTGTTAGAACCACCAGCATAAAAACGCATCATACTTTCGTCTCTAGAAAAACCAACGCTAGTAATGCTTTTTCCATCAACATTAGGAAGCTCAATATTTTTACCAGCTTTGACATCATAAACTTCAATGACGTTTTTAGCATCTTCATTAATATATGTTACTCTATAGGTACCATTATTGGTAAAGTAGCTTCCGGAAATATCCCAATCTTTGGCTAATACTTTTTCTGTTTCGTTAGTACTAATTGTATATTTCATTAAGGTAGCGAATTCACCTTCAGCATCTGTTGTATAGTAGAACTCTGTATCATCAATAGAAAAATCAGCAGCAGAATTACCACTCAATGTTAGGTTAATTTTGGTGATTACTTTGGTGGTTCTATCAAACAAAAATAAATCACTATCGTTAGTGTTAACCGTTTTGCTTAGGGCTAGTATGTTTTTATTGTTTGATATTGCTGCTACGTTATAACCTTCTTTATTTTCATAAATCATTTTAGGAGTAAACGTTTCCAAATCCATTTCATAGAGATCCATAAAACGATTGTCTCTTTCGTTTGAAGTGAAAAAGAAACTCTTTTCGTCTTTAGCCCAACCAAAAAAGCCTGCTCTGGCACCTTTAGTAGGTGTTAAATCTTTAATATCACCGTTAAGTTCTCTTAAAAAGATATGATAAATTTCATCTCCATTATTATCCATTCTAAATAACATTCTTTCATCCTTTGGGAAATAAGATGTTGCAAAAACGGAAGAACTATCTGATTTTGTAATAGGTTCAAATTCTCCTCCAGATGTTGAAACGGTGTACATGTTATAGATTCCCGAACGATTACTAGTTACAAGTAACTTAGAATTATCAGGAGAAAAACTTCCACCAAAAACGTTTTCGTTATCCATCATTTGCTCAATAGAATATTTTTTGGGAGCTGTACTGGTTTTAACAGATTCTTTTTTATCCGTTTTACAAGCAATTACCGAAACGGCAATGGCAAGTAATAAGAAATGTTTTTTCATAAGTGTGTGTTTGGGTTATTAATTTCGTTTTTTTGATAGGGTTTGTTATTCTAAGCTAAACTGCTTGGTTTCTTTAAAAGGAGATAAATCTATTTTCTCAACTTCTGCCTTATACTCTTTCCAATCTTTATTAAAGAAAGCATTGGTTTTTTCTAAAGCAGGTTTTAAAGCTTCTTTAAATTGAATAATTAACTGTTTTTCTGTAGAAGTTTGTTCGCCAAATCTACTATTAACATATCTACTAGCAGTTCCTAAACGTTGCATAACATTCATTTCAGGATTTCGTGTAATTCCTTGTCTTTTATCTACCTTTCCTAAATAAACAGCTAAAAGTGTATCTATTTTCTTAATAATATCTTTAGAATCTTTAATTGATTCTTTATAAAGTTTTTTGTCTTTTTTAGATAGTTTTTGGTTGAAACTATTTGCAATATTTTTACTCTCAACTAACTGTTTTACTGCATCAGCTATAATTTTTTGCTGAGCTTCAAGATCTTTGGCTGCTGCATATTTTTGATTTATTGCATTCTGAGAAATATGCAGTCTAGGGTCAAACTTTACAGTAATGTTTTGTTCTGATGTTTGATTACCAAACGTAGCTTTTATGCTGTAGGTTCCAGGTTTTACTCTAACACCTCTAGGTTCTCTTTTTTGTTTCCTGATAGTTCTAGAAGGTCTGGCAACACCTTTTTCACTCATAAACCAAACACCTTTATGGATGCCGTTTTCTTTAGGGGTTTTTCTTTTAAGGGTTCTAATAAGTCTATTACCATCAAACACCTCAAATTTGATAGAATCCCATTTTATGGTATTCTCGTCTTCTTTTTTAATAGAATTTTTGCCTTTTACTTCAGGTTTTTTTGTTGATTTTGGTTTATTCACATAAAATTGAACCAAAGCACCACGACCTCTGTTAGTTCCATTAAACATAGCGTCAGCACCAAATCGGCTACCAGTGGGTTGCTGATAGGCAGCTTGATAGGCTGTTGGCGGAGTGAATAATTCAATATTTTTGGAAAGAATGTTTTTGTCTTCAGCTATTGCTCTTAAAGGACGAATGTCATCTAACACCCAAGCAGCTCTACCAAAAGTACCAATAACTAAATCGTGTTCTCTTGGGTGAATTACTAAATCTTTTACAGGAACAGTAGGGAAGCCTTCCGTCCACTTAGTCCATTTTTTTCCTGCGTTGATAGAAATATATAAACCGTCATCAGTTCCTAAGAATAGTAAATTTGGCTCAATTGGGTCTTCAATAATACATTGTGTAAAGCTTTTTACATCGCTTTCATCAACAATACGTTCCCATGTTACTCCGTAATCTTTTGTTCTGTAAGCATAAGGTTTATAGTTAAAACGACGATAATCGTTGGCAACTAGTAAAGCTTCTCCTTTATTTTTGTTAGATGCTTTTATTTGAGTAACCCAACTATTTTCAGGTAAACCTTTCAGGTTTTTGGCAACATTTGTCCAAGTTGTACCTCCATTTTTAGTAATATGTACTTGTCCATCATCCGTAGCAACCCATAACATATCTTTTTCTAGGGGAGAAGGTTCAATTACTAAGATAGTACAGTGATTTTCTGCTCCGGTAGCGTCCATGGTTAACCCACCACTTTCTGATTGTTTGAGTTTACTTTTATCATTCGTAGTTAAGTCTGGAGAAATTACTTTCCACGTTAAACCTTTATCGGTTGATTTGTGTACAAATTGGCTTCCAAAATATAAAGTGCTGTTATCAAACGGGTCAATATTAATAGCTGCATTCCAATTGAAGCGTAGTTTCAGGTTAGCATCCGGATGTGTAGGACGAACAGTGTAATTATTACCTGTTTTGTAATCGTAACGAGATACATAACCTTGTTGACTCATAGACCAACCATAACGCGAGTCATCTTTGTCTGGAATAACATCAAAACCGTCACCAAAACTAATCTCTTGCCAATATGAATTTCTTATTCCTTGGTCTTTCCATACATAAGCAGGTCCGCGCCAAGAGCCATTATCTTGCATACCGCCATACACATTGTAAGGAAACTCATTATCTACATTAATATGATAAAATTGTGCAACAGGCAAATTCCCAATAAAACGCCAAGTTTTACCTCCATCTTTGGTAACATTCATTCCACCATCGTTTCCATCAATCATGAATTTTCCATTTTTAGGATGAATCCACCAAGCGTGATGGTCTGGGTGAATACCATTATCAACACCATAAGCAGGCATGAGTTGCTTAAAGTTCTTTCCTCCATCAATAGAAACATTTACATAGGTGAAAACAGTGTATAATTTGTGTTCGTTTTGGGGATCTACGTAAATTTCTGAATAATAAAAAGGGCGATTTCCAATGCCTTTTTTATCATTAATTTTTTTCCAAGAAAAACCACCATCTTCACTTTTATATAAAGCGTTTTTCTTTGCTTCTACCAAAGCATAAACAGTGTTTGGGTTAGAGGGAGCGATTGCTACTCCAATTCTCCCCAATTCTCCTTTTGGAAAACCTTCTTTTTCGGTAATTTTTTTCCAGTTTTCTCCACCATCATGGGTAATGTATAAACCACTTCCTTTACCTCCTGATTTAAAAAACCAAGGATCACGTTTGTGTTCCCACATAGCAGCTATTAGCTTGTTTGGATTGAATGGATCCATAATTAAATCTGCAGCACCGGTTTTATTATTATTGAATAAAATTTGTTTCCAAGTTTTACCGCCGTTGGTAGTTTTATACACACCACGTTCTTTATGTTCACCCCAAGGTGATCCAATAGCACCAACGTAAACAATGTCTGGATTGTCTGGATGTATCACTACACGATGTATATGACGTGTTTTTTCTAATCCCATCGATTTCCACGATCTTCCTCCATCAAGAGATTTGAAAATCCCGTAACCACCATTTAAACTATTACGAGGGTTTCCCTCACCTGTTCCTGCCCAAATTACGCTAGGATTGGATTGCTGTATGGCTAAAGCACCAATAGAGGCTGTTACTTCTTTATCAAAAATAGGCTCCCATTTAATGCCTCCTGAAGTAGATTTCCAAATACCTCCAGAAGCTGTACCAACAAACATAATATCAGGATTGGATTCAACAACATCAATGGCCGTGACACGTCCACTCATTCCACCGGGACCAATGTTTCGCGGTTTCATGTTTTTGACTAAATCCATTGAGAATTCTTGAGAAAAAGTAGCGCAAGAGAAGGTTATAAATAGTAGATAAAAAAGGTTTTTCATAAGAGTTAGTTGCTTGTAATTTAAGATTGTACAATGTACAAAATAGAAAACGTCCAATAAAATTGGACGTTTTTTTTAACAAGTTCTTAAGATTTGTTATTCTTCTTCTTTCTTTTTTGGCTCTCTTTTAGCTTCTTTAAGGGCTTGCATAAGCATCCATTCAATCTGTCCATTGGTAGATCGAAATTCATCGGAAGCCCATTTTTCAATGGCTTTTAACATTTCTTCATTAATACGGAGTGCAAAAGCTTTCTTTTTTGCCATGTTGTGTTTTATAATAGTGTTTTTTGAAACGCAAAAATGGTTACAAAAATACAATTTCAAAATTCTTTTAGTTTATAGTAAAGAGCTCATAAAAATTAAGATATATACTATAATAGTGTTTATAATTTGTGCCACGTTAATTGATTTTGTATTGATAACTTAATGGTTTAAAGTACCAGCATTTACCACAGGAGACGCTTCTTTGTCTCCACATAAAATAACTAATAAGTTACTAACCATGGCAGCTTTGCGTTCTTCGTCTAACTCCACAATTTCTTTTTTGTTTAGCTCTTCTAAAGCCATGTCCACCATATCCACCGCACCTTGCACAATTTTATGTCGAGCAGCAACGATGGCTGTAGCTTGTTGACGCTTTAACATGGCACTTGCAATTTCTTGTGCATAGGCTAAATAACCAATTCGTGCTTCTAAAACTTCAATACCTGCAATGGCTAATCGTTCTTCTAACTCTTTTTCTAAAGCTTCACTTACTTCATTTACACTAGAACGTAGTGTAATATCTTCTTCGTGTCCCTCATCTGCGAAATTGTCGTATGGATACATACTAGCTAGTTTTCGTACAGCAGCATCTGTTTGTACACGAACAAAATTCTCATAATTATCAACATCAAAAGCAGCCTTATAGGTTTCGGTAACTCTCCAAACTAAAATAGTACTTATCATTACCGGGTTTCCTAGTTTATCATTAACCTTTAAACGCTCACTATCAAAATTACTAGCTCTTAACGAAACAGTTTTCTTTTTGTATAATGGATTAGCCCAGTATAAACCATTTTGCTTCACAGTACCTACATATTTACCGAAGAATAATAGAACTTTTGAAGAATTAGGGTTTACTAAAATAAAGCCCAATGCTAAAATAAATGCTATTACAGACATTAATATAAATATTGGATTTTCTGTTTTAACGGCTAATGCGATTCCGCCAATAAAAAGAATAAGTACAATAAAAAACATTAGGTACCCATTTGCTGGTTTGATAATTTTTTCTGCCTTCATATTTGCTTTAATTAAATTGATATTAAAATGATATCATAAAGATATAAATTAATTTTTGTTAAATCCAAATTTTTGATGATTATATTTTATAATTTAGCTTCCGATTATAATTTAAACCATTCATGAAAACAAAATTTTTAATAGTACTAGTTGCATTGTTAGTGAGTATTTCATCAATAGCTAATAACGAAGATGTTTGGGGGCCAACAGGTCACAGAGCTACTGGAAAAATTGCAGAAAAACATTTGACTAAGAAAGCTAGAAAGAAAATTGAAAAATTATTACAAGGTGAGAGCTTAGCATTTGTATCTACTTTTGCAGATGAAATAAAATCTGATAGAAAGAAATATGGAAAGTTTTATACTTGGCATTATGTAAACATGCCGTTAGATGCTCGTTATGAAGATACCGAAAAAAATCCGAAAGGAGATATGATTACTGGTATAGAGCAATGTGTAAAAGTGTTAAAGGATGAAAATAGTTCAATTGAAGACAAACGTTTTTACTTAAAAATGCTAGTACACTTGGTAGGTGATTTACATCAACCGATGCATGTTGGGCAAAAAGAAGATTTAGGAGGTAATAAAATTCAGGTTCAGTGGCATGGAAAAGGCTCTAATTTACACAGAGTTTGGGATGAAGATTTAATTAATAAATGGGACATGAGTTATGTTGAATTAGCTGATAATGCAAGAGATTTATCTAAAGAACAAATCAAAGTAATTCAAAAAGGAACTGTTGTAGATTGGTTACATGACACACATAAGATCACTAAAGAAGTATATAAATCTGCTGAAGTAGGAGAGAACTTACGTTACCGTTATTCGTATGTATACTTTCCTGTAGTGAGAGAACAGTTACAAAAAGGAGGTTTACGTTTAGCTAAATTACTGAATGAAATTTTTTGTTAGTACAACAAAATACAGTGATAAAATAAAGAGCTCGGAAATATATTTTCCGAGCTTTTTTCTTGTTAATATTTAGTTAATTCTATCTTTTTAATACGATAAACAGTTAATTTTGAGAGAAATCGTTTTAAAATGCATAGAAGTAAATTCTTACTCATACTTATAATAACCGCTTTTTTTAGTGGAACAACAGCCAAAGCTCAGGTAAAGGACACATCTAAAAAAGTTAAAATTACTACGTTAAATTACGAAGAGTTAAAACCATTTTTACATAAAAGCAATGATAAAACGTATGTAGTTAATTTTTGGGCTACATGGTGTATGCCTTGTGTAAAAGAGTTACCTGCTTTTGAAAAACTTCATAAGAAATATAAAGATAAAAATGTTGAAGTTGTTTTGGTAAGTTTAGATTTTTCTAAGCAAATAGAAACGAATTTGATACCATTTATCAAAAAGAAAAAACTACAATCTAAAATACTTCATTTTGAAGATTCAAATGAGCAGTTTTGGATTAGAGATATTGCAGAAAGCTGGTCAGGTTCAATACCAGCAACCCTAATTTACAATAAGCAAAAAAGAAAATTTTATGAACGAACTTTTAGCTATGTAGAGTTACAAAACGAATTACAAACCTTTTTAAACTAAATAATTATGAAGACAATTAAAATAATATTGATGTTATTGGTGGTGGCATCTATTTCAGCATTTACTAGTAATAACTCTAGAGGTTATAAAGTAGGAGATGAAGCTTCTGATTTTACATTAAAAAATATAGATGATAAAATGGTTTCTTTGGCAGATTATAAAGACGCAAAAGGATTTATTGTTGTGTTTACATGTAATATGTGTCCGTATTCTGTAGCTAATGAAGATAGATTAATTGCTCTAGATAAAAAATATAAAAAGAAAGGCTTTCCTGTCATAGCTATCAACCCAAATGACCCAGAAGTATCAAAAGGAGATAGTTTTGAAGCAATGAAGGTACGTGCCAAAGAAAAAGGATTTACATTTCCTTATCTGTTTGATGAAGGACAAAAAGTATATCCTAAATATGGAGCAACAAGAACCCCACATGTTTATATTTTAAATAAAGTAAATAATAAATTAATTGTAGAATATATTGGAGCTATTGACGATAATTCTCGAGATGAAAACAATGTAAAAGAACGTTTTGTTGAAAATGCTGTAGATGCTTTGATAAAAGGAGAAAAACCAACAAAAACTGATACAAGAGCAATAGGTTGCTCTATTAAAGATAAAAGAAACAAATAATTAACAGTTAAATATTTAAAACTAATAAATCCCGCGGTTTATGCGGGATTTTGTCTATTAGTGCTATTAATTACCTAATTTTATAACCAATCGCAAAATGAAACCAAGAAAATAATGAAGAAATTATTACTATCACTACTGTTTGTTAGTGCAACAGTAACGGCTCAAACTATCGATTTGAATTATTACTTGCCAAAAAATGTTTCATATAACTCCAATATTCCCACTCCAAAATCTGTTTTAGGACATGAAGTAGGAGAGTGGCATGTTACACATGATAAGTTGGTAGAATATATGAAAGCACTTGCGAATGCTTCAGATAGAGTAGTGCTTGAAAACAGAGGAACAACTTATGAAGGAAGGCCTTTAGTATTGCTAACAATTACTTCCTCTAAAAACCATCAAAATTTAGAAGAAATACGAGAAAATCATATAAAAGCAACAAACGATGCTTCTATAGATGTTTCTAATAGTCCAATTGTGGTATACCAAGGGTTTTCAATTCACGGAAATGAAGCAAGTGGTTCAAATGCAGCCTTGGCAGCAGCGTATTATTTAGCAGCAGCAGAAGGGCAAAAAATAGAGGGATTATTAAATAACTCAGTAATACTTTTTGATCCAGCAATGAACCCAGATGGTTTACAACGTTTTGCATATTGGGCAAATACAAATAAGGCAAATAATATTAATCCTGATCCGAATGATAGAGAATATCACGAAGTTTGGCCTGGGGGAAGAACTAATCATTATTGGTTTGATATGAATCGCGATTGGTTACCAGTTCAATTACCTGAGAGTAGAGCTAGAATTAGAACTTTTCACAAGTGGTTACCTAATATTTTAACCGATCACCATGAAATGGGAACAAATTCTACCTTTTTTTTCCAACCAGGAATTCCGAGTAGAACAAATCCGTTAACTCCAAAAATGAATCAGGAGTTAACTAAAGAAATAGCAACCTATCATGCAAAAGCATTCGATAAAATAGGTTCAACCTATTATTCAGAGGAAAGTTTTGATGATTTTTACTACGGAAAAGGGTCAACTTTTCCAGATATTAATGGAGGAATCGGGATTTTGTTTGAACAAGGAAGTTCTCGTGGGCATGCACAAGAAAGTGAAAACGGAGTTTTAACGTTTCCATTTACTATTCGAAATCAGTTTACAGCAGCATTGTCAACACTAGAAGCTGCTAAAAACATGCGAACTAAAATCTTACAGTATCAACAAGGTTTTTATAAAAATTCAAGAAGCTCAGAAACAAACAAAGCGATAGTATTTGGTGATGAAAAAGATGCGACGAAAACAAATCACTTAGCTGAGGTTTTACAACGTCATCAAATAAAACTCCACGAGTTAAAAGAAGATTTTACATCGAATGGAAAACGTTTCAAAAAAGGGTATAGTTATGTCGTACCTATGAACCAAAAAAATCACAGGTTGGTAAAAGCAATGTTTGATGTACGAACTACATTTAAAGATAGTTTGTTTTATGATGTATCTGCTTGGACCTTTAATTATGCATTTGGAGTTGATTATGCTGATAATGTATCATTATCGAAAGCAGGAGCTGAGGTGACTCAATTACAACCAAAACAAGGAACAATTCAACAAAAAAGTAGTGTAGGCTACTTATTTTCTTGGAATGAGTATAGCACACCTAAAGCGTTAAATACGATTTTAGAAAAAGGATTGCGAGCGAAGGTAGCGATGAAAGAGTTTGTAAACGATGGTAATTCGTATGATTACGGAACTATTTTTATTCCAGCTCAAAATCAAAAATTAAATGGAAATGAGTTGTTCGATTTCTTAGGAAAAGTAGCCAATGAAAATTATATTGAAATTAAAGGTGTGTCTACAGGATTAAATGAAGGAATTGATTTAGGAAGTAGAAACTTTGAAGCTGTAAAAAAGCAAAAAGTAGCGATGTTGGTTGGAAAAGGAGTAACAAGTTATGATGCAGGAGAAATTTGGCATTTATTAGATCAACGTTACGACATGAAACTAACAAAGTTAGATACCGATTATGCTTCGAGAGTAAATCTAGATAAGTATACTACGATTATTGTTCCGAATAGTCGCTCTATTGATAAGAATTTAGTAGAGAAACTAAAAGTATGGGTACGTAATGGAGGAGTGCTAATCGGGTATAGAAATACAGTAAATTGGTTGTCTAACAGAGGGTTTATTAATGTAAAGTTTAATAAAGCTAAAATAGATTCTGTAAATAATGTATCATTTGAAAATCGTTCGTTACAATTTGGAGCGCAAGTAATTGGAGGAGCAATTTTTGAAGCAAAGATTGATCGTTCACATCCAATCAATTTTGGATACAAAAATGATAAAATAGCTTTGTTTAGAAATACAAAACAGTTTATTCAACCAGATGCGAAGAGTTTTAACAATCCAATTCAGTATACAAGCAATCCGTTATTGAGTGGTTATATTTCAAAAGAAAATTTAAAGGAATTGAAAAACACCGTTCCATTTAAAGCAGGACGCTTAGGTAGTGGAAGGGTAATCGTTTTTACAGACAATACCAATTTTAGAGGTTTTTGGTTTGGAACGAATAAACTATTGATAAATGCGGTCTTCTTTGGAAAGTTGATGTAGTGGTTTGTGTAGGCTAGGTGGATATAAACTAGTAGTGTAATAGCTGCTTAAAATTAAGCAGCTATTATTTATGTTGATAAAGTATTAATTTTTATACATATGAGTAATATTTAAATAAGTGTTTCTTCTTTTTCCAATTAAATTCAAAGAATCATTTTTTAACTCATATTTAAAACACAGTTCTATGGGTAGCGTATTTTTTCTGGAGTTATAATACTCTCGAATATTACTCTTAGTTTCTTTAAGATTATCTTCTTTAATAGTCAATTTTTTTAAACTATCTTGAATAAAGTTATAGGCTCTATCGGAGTAATGTTTTACTTTTAGCTTTAAATTTTTGTTTTTATCATCGAGTTCTATTTTTCCATAATAGAAATTATCAGATGTATCCCTAACCTTTACTCTATTGTTAAATTCAATATAAAGTTTGTCAATTTTGGTTTTAGTATTTCTTGGGGTAATCTCCCATACTCCAAAAAGCTCGTTTTTAACCATGTATTCTTCTTTGAGGTTATTGATGTGTATATACCCATATAGTATCATACAAGGAATGATTAGAAATTTACCCCAATAAAAAACTTTTAGTTTAGTAGGTATTAATTCAGGAATAAGAGACTCTTTTGAGGTAGATTTTAAAAAGTAGTTTGTCAAGGCTTTCCAATCTGAAAGCAAAAGGAAGAACCCCATGATTGTCAATCTAATTGACATAGGTTTAGCGCCATCAATTTCATAAAAGTAATTTATCAATAAGATATTAACCATGAAACTGAGAAAAAGTATGACTCCAATACGTTCAGTTTTTCTAAATAATAAGAATAAAGCTGATGCTATTTGAACGCCAGCAATGATTAATCCATAAGTTCTAGAATAACCATAATAATGCCAAGTGAGCATTAAACCATTAAAGCTGTTTACATTCTCATCAATGGTTGATGAAAAACCTAAATTAAATTGTGTTTTAAGGATTTTAGCAAATGCATAAGAAAACATTTGAAGGGCAATGTAGTACCTACAAAATACTCTTAATAGATACAAAATATTCTTTTTCGAAAATGTCAATTTTTTTGAATTTAAATTTAAATAATTCTCAAATATATTGACATTCCTATATCACAGCAAATAATTTCCTTTTAAAGCAGTTTGCATGCATTAGCAGAATATATTAGTTAGATTAAGTAAACTTATATGTTTTTAACACAAGTGTAACAAAATTCTAATTAACTCGTCTTTTAAGTATACTAACTAAAAAAGTACTATGAGTTTATTAAGAGTTTTATTAGCAATATTTTTTCCACCGTTGGCAGTGATAGGTAAAGGTTGTGGATCAATTATAATAGTGTTTTTATTAACACTTTGTGGATGGGTCCCAGGAGTTATAGCAGCGCTAATTATATTAAACAATCCAAATTAGTTTTGTGTAATGTAGCAATTTGGTAATTTGAAAATGTATCAATGAAAAAACTCCAATTTGATTTCATCAAATTGGAGTTTTTTTACGGTCTATTCTCTAGTCTCTCTTTTCTCATTTCTAAGTTTCCTATTCAAGAACCTCTTCAATAATCTTTCCAGAACATCCGTTAGGGAATTCTATCTGTAATAAATTAGAAATCGTTGGAGCAATATCTACAATTTCGTATTTCTTTTTAGAAACACCTTGCTTAATTCCGTTTCCATAAAAAATCATCGGAATATGTGTATCGTACGAGTATCCAGAACCATGCGTAGTCCCTTTTTTTGAACTACTAGCAATAGTTGACGGATTAGGGATTAAAATAACATCACCCGAAAACTTTTGATTGTAACCATTTTGTAAAACATGTAAAATTCCGTTAGTAAACGTAGTAGTTTGCATGGTTCTAGCAGTTACCGATTTATAAATCTTTTTATGATTAATTGCTTCATCCGCTATAGCTTGTGCTACGTTTTCATAGTCAAGGTTTAACTCTCTAATCTTATCTTTATTTAAGAACACTTGAAAGTTTGAAACGTTTTCAATGATTTCATCCGATTTAAAATGTTTTAAGGTAATTTCATTTAAAAAGTTTTTGAAAGCAACAGGCTTTACATAACCAGCAGGTATTTTTAAAGATTCTAAGTATGAAGGAACTTGTACTGCAGCATGATCGGCAGTTAAGAATAATGTATAGTTGTCTTTTCCAACCTGTGTGTCTAAAAACTTAAATAAATCAGCTAAATCTTGATCTAAGCGTAAATACGTATCTTCAATTTCTTTGGAAGCAACTCCAAACTGATGTCCAACATAATCGGTTGAAGAATAACTAACTGCTAAAAAGTCAGTGTACTCAGATTTTCCTAAGTTTTCACCAATAATAGCCGCTTTAGCAAAATCAGTAGTAATAGAATTACCAGCAGGAATCCCTTTTATTATACTGTAATTATTATTGCTCTTTCTTAACGTTGGAATGTCGTGCGTAAAAACTGGCTTTTCCTCCCCTTTGAAAGTTACTTCAAAGTTATTATCATCATCAATACTTTGGGTATACGTACTAATATCATATAAAGTTTCCCATGGTTTACTTAAATATTCATCAGCTTTCCCTGAAGCATTGAACTCTTGTACCCAAGTAGGTAATTCATTTAAGTAAAAAGAAGAAGAAATCCATTGCCCTTTATCACCACCGTCAAACCAATAAGCAGCGTTAGCTGTGTGTCCTGCAGGTAAAATAGCAGAACGATCTTTTATGGCAATACCAATGGTTTTGCCATTCATGTTTTGAGCTAGTTTCAACTGATCGGTTACTGTAGTAGTTAACATTCTGTAAGGAGACTTTTTACCTCCTTCACCGTTATTACCAACAGTGTTATAGTTATTATCATCAACACAATAAATAGTTTTCTTTAAATATTTATCATACCAATGGTTGCTAATAATTCCATGATTAGTAGGCGTTGTTCCTGTGTAAATAGAAGTATGCCCTACAGCAGTGTAAGTAGGAATATAATTGTAATGAGCATTTTCTAAAGAGTATCCTTCTCTAAGTAAACGTTTAAAACCGTCGTTACCATATCTATTAGCAAAACGAGTAAGGTAATCGTAACGCATTTGGTCAACAACAACACCAACTACTAGTTTTGGTTTTCGAGTATTTGTTTTTTTATTAACAGAGCAGCTGGTTAAACATATTATAGCTGCTAAAAAAGCTATTTTTCTCATTTTGTTTTTTGAAAATTAAAACTCAAAGGTACATAAAAAGCAAGCTAAAACTTATAAATAAGGCGATGAGTTAATGGTTTTTTAATACTTTAGCAAAAAGAAAAAATATATTTCATTTAATGAATTACATTGAGCATATAGGTAAATACTTTTCAATGCTAAAACAGGTTTTTTCAAAGCCACAAAGAGCAAGAGTATTTCGGGAAGCTTTATTTAGAGAAGTAGATGAGTTGGGGCATAAGTCGATAGGAATTATAGCTTTTATATCGTTTTTTATTGGAGGGGTAATCGCCTTGCAAACAGCATTGAATTTAGAAAGTCCGTTTATACCAAAATCGTTGATTGGTTTTGCAGCAAAACGATCAGTAATTTTAGAGTTTGCACCTACATTTTGTTCTATTATTTTAGCAGGTAAAGTAGGTTCGTATATAACTTCAAGTATTGGAACTATGCGTGTTACAGAGCAAATTGATGCACTTGAGGTGATGGGAATTAACTCATTAAACTATTTAGTGCTTCCTAAAATAATAGCTACAGTTTTCTTTTATCCGTTTTTAATAATTCTAGGAATGTTTTTAGGAATTTTTGGCGGATGGATGGCAGGGGTATTATCGGGTTTGTTTTCTGGAGCAGATTATATAGCAGGAGTTCAATTAGATTTTGATCCGTTTCTTATAACCTATGCGTTGATAAAAACAGTGGTTTTTGCTTTTTTAATTGCCACAGTGCCTTCCTATCATGGATATTATGTAAAAGGAGGTTCATTAGAAGTTGGAAAAGCAAGTACACAGTCTGTAGTTTGGACTACAGTGCTTATTGTTATAGCGAACTATTTCTTAACTCAAATGTTATTAACCTAATGATAGAAGTAAACAATTTACACAAAGGATTTAATGGTGTTGAGATTTTAAAGGGGATAACAACTTCATTTAAACCAGGAGAAACAAGTTTAATTATTGGTCAGAGTGGTTCAGGTAAAACAGTATTTTTAAAATCATTAATTGGCTTACACACACCAGAGCAAGGAACCATTGTTTATGATGGACTTGCGAATACTGATATGACGATAGAAGATAAACGTCAATTTCGTCAAGAATTAGGAATGGTATTTCAAGGAAGTGCCTTGTTTGATTCTCAAACAGTAGAAGAGAATATAATGTTTCCTTTAAAAATGTTTACCAAACAACCCGAAAGTGAAATGCTAGACAGGGTGAATTTTGTGTTGAACCGTGTAAACTTAGAAAATTCAAATAAAAAGTTTCCTGCTGAATTATCTGGAGGAATGCAAAAACGTGTAGCAATTGCCCGTGCAATTGTAATGAAGCCTAAATATTTGTTTTGTGATGAACCTAATTCAGGTTTAGATCCGCAAACGTCTATTGTTATAGATAACCTAATTCAAGAAATTACCGATGAGTATAAAATTACTACAGTAATAAATACACATGATATGAATTCGGTGATGGAAATAGGAGATAAGATTGTTTTTCTAAAAAATGGAGTCAAAGCATGGGAAGGATCACATAAAGAAATCTTCAAAACAGATAATGAAGCAGTGGTAGATTTTGTGTATTCATCTAATTTATTTAAAAAAGTAAGAAAAGCATACTTAAATGATGTTTAGGTAACTTTCTGTTAATTAATAGGTAACAAAAAACATTAAAAAATTTTCAAAAAAACTTCTAAAAAATGTTTGTGGGAACAATAAAAGCTTCTATATTTGCACCCGCAAACGCAGAATAGCAAAAGCAAAAAATGACCGGGTAGCTCAGTTGGTAGAGCATCTCCCTTTTAAGGAGAGGGTCCTGGGTTCGAGCCCCAGCCCGGTCACTATAAAGCTTCTCTTAATAAATGAGAAGCTTTTTTTAAAAAGCTTTGGGGAGATTCCAGAGCGGCCAAATGGGACGGACTGTAACTCCGTTGTCTTACGACTTCGCAGGTTCGAATCCTGCTCTCCCCACGAAAACTCAATCATATCGATTGAGTTTTTTTATTTGTATAATTATGTTGTTTAATATTTTTTGTTTTTTGTTAAACATAATGTGTATTTTTGTTAAATCTTAAATATTTTGATATGAAAAAAGTGTTGATATTCTTAGTTTTACTTCAGTCGTTTACTGGAATGTCCCAAAATGAAGGAGGAATTTCAGGGAAGGTTATTGATTCTAAAACAAGAGAAGTGCTTCCTTTTGTAAATATTTTAGTACACGGAACAGAAATAGGGACAGTTTCAAATGAAAATGGAGAGTTTGAATTGAGTAATGTTCCTTTAGGGTATAATAAAATACAAGCATCGTTTGTAGGTTATAAAACGTTAATTTCTGACGAGTATTTAGTTACTAAAGATAATTCGCCATATATAACCTTAGCGTTAATTGAAGATGCAACACAGTTAAAAGAAGTTCAAATACAAGCACCACTATTTAAAGAGTCTGTAGATAGCCCTTTATCGCTTCAAAGTTTGGGTATAGCAGAAATAGAAAAGAACCCAGGAGGTAATAGAGATGTGTTAAAAGTAATTCAGTCTTTTCCTGGTGTAGCTTCTAATCCTGGATTTAGAAATGATATTATTATTAGAGGAGGAGCAACTTCTGAAAATAAGTTTTATTTAGATGGAATTGAAGTTCCAGTAATAAACCACTTCCAAACACAAGGAGCAACTGGTGGACCAGTTGGAATTATGAATGCAGATTTAATTCGTAAGGTAGATTTTTATTCAAGTGCTTTTCCTGCTAATAGGGGTAACTCTTTAAGTTCTGTTATAGAGTTTACTCAAAAAAGAGGAAACCCAAATTCACTAAATACAAGGGCAACTATTGGAACTTCGGACGCAGGAATTACCTTAGATGGTCCATTAGGAAAGAACACAACCTTTATGTTTTCTGCTCGACAATCGTATTTACAGTTTTTATTTAAGTTGATAAAACTTCCTTTTTTACCAACATACAGCGATTTTCAAGTGAATGTTAAATCGCAATTATCAAAAAACAGTGAATTATCAATAGTTGCTTTGGGTGCTATTGATGATTTTGAAATTAATAAAGAGGTAAATGATGGTGAAACAGATTTAGAAACGATAAAGAGAAATAAAGTTATTTTAAACTCTGTTCCCGTAAACAGTCAATGGAATTATACGGTAGGAGCCAGTTATAAGTACTTTGCTCCAAACTCGACACACTTAGTTGTATTAAGTAGAAATGAATGGAAAAACAAGGCAGTAAAGTACTTTTTAAATGAAGAAATACCAGCAAACTTATTGTTAGATTATTCATCTAAAGAAATAGAAAATAAATTACGATATGAAAATAGCTTTGAAACTGTTAACAAAATTGATTTTAACTTAGGTTTTAATTTAGAAACAGCGAGGTATACGAATAGTAATTATCAAAAAAATGCTAATTCAGATGGAGTTATTATTTATAATTTTAATTCAGCCATAGACTTTGTGAAATATGGAGTTTTCGGACAAGTATCAAAAAGATATTTAGATGAAAAGTTAGGAGTTTCTTTTGGTTTTAGAATGGACGGGATTGATTACAATTCAGAAATGAAAAATCCATTTAACCAATTTTCACCACGATTGTCGTTAAGTTATAATTTATCTGAAAAATGGACGGTGAGTTCTTCAGTAGGTCGTTATTATCAATTACCATCGTATACAGTATTAGGATATAAAAATGATATAGGAGAGTTTGAGAATAAAAATGGATTGAAGTACATACAATCAGATCATTTTGTAAGTGGATTGAGTTATAAGCCTGATACAAGTTCAAAAATAACTTTTGAAGGGTTTTATAAAGGATATAAAAACTATCCATTTTCAATAAGAAACCAGATAAGTCTGGCAAACCTAGGTGCTGATTTTGGTATTATAGGAAACGAAGCAGTAAGTTCAACCACTGAGGGTCGAGCATATGGTTTTGAGTTGTTAGCACAAAAGAAATCGTATAGTGGATTGTACGGAATAGCGTCGTATACTTTTGTGAGAAGTGAATTTAAAGATGCACAAGGAGCCTATATTCCCTCAACTTGGGATAATAAACACTTACTAACAATTACAGCAGGAAAAAAACTAAACAGAAACTGGGAAATAGGAACGAAATTTCGATTAGTTGGTGGTAAACCTTATACGCCATACGATTTAGACGCTTCTTCTTTAAAAGATAATTACGATGTGCAAAACGGCGGAATTTTAGATTATACCAAACTAAACACAGAAAGATTAGATACGTATACACAATTAGATATACGTGTAGATAAAACATGGTTCTTAAAAAAAGCGGCTATTAACTTGTATTTAGATGTTCAAAATATATATGCTAGTAGCTCTAAACAGCAACCATTTTTATTACCTATTGAAGATGGAAATGGAAGAGTGACCGATCCTAACGATAGTTCAAGATATTTACTAGAAGAAATAGAAAGTACAACAGGTAGAGCCTTACCTCGTATAGGTGTTATTGTAGATTTTTAACAGTTTTGAAGTTTAATAGTCTTTTAAAAAGAGTAAATTGCTTGCTTAAATTATCATAAGATTTTTAAATATGAAAAAAATTCTATTAGGAGCAGCATTTACTTTTTTAAGTATAACTTCAACTTCAGCACAAAAGTATCAGTTTTCAACAGTAAAAGACATTGAAGATACTGAAGTTAAAAGCCAAGGAAGAACAGGAACATGTTGGAGCTTTTCTACAACCTCTTTTTTAGAATCAGAAATTATCAGATTAACAGGTAAAAACATCGATTTATCTGAAATGTATACGGTTCGTAATACGTATTCTGATAAAGCAAATAATTATTTATACCGCCAAGGAAAAGCACAATTTAGTGAAGGAGGTTTGGCACATGATGTTATTAATTCTGTAGAAAAATACGGATTAGTACCTGAGCAAGTTTTTACTGGTTTAGATCTTGGCCAAGATAGACATAATCATGCAGAAATGATTACGGTGTTAAAATCGATGTTGGATGCTTATATCAAAAATCCAGCAGGAGAATTAAGTCCAAAGTGGAAGCAATCAGTAGAAAGTGTTTTGGATGTATACTTAGGAAAAAATAAAAAGGAATTTACTTTTGAAGGAAAAAAATATACTCCTAAAACGTTTGCAGAGTATGTAAAAATAGATCCTTCAAACTATGTAACGATTAGTTCTTTTGAGCATGCAAAAAAATATGATCAATTCATCTTAAATATTCCAGATAATTTTTCAAACGGAGCATTTTATAATGTTTCTTTAGATGAATTAGTTGCAGTAACAGAAAACGCAATTAAAAAAGGATACACCGTAGAGTTAGATTGTGATGTTTCAGAAAAAACATTTTCATCAAAAAATGGAGTAGCAGTAATTCCTGCAAGTAGCACAGAAAATGAAAAAGCATTAAAAGAAATAGTTGAAGAAAGAACTATTACATCAGGTTTACGTCAAGCAGAATTTGAAAACTTTAATACAACGGACGATCACTTAATGCATATTGTAGGTTTGGTAAAAGATCAAAAAGGAAATACCTATTTTAAAGTAAAGAACTCTTGGGGTAAAAATCAAGGAAATCAGGGGTATGTATATATGTCAGTTCCTTATTTTAAATTGAAAACAATATCTGTTTTATTACATAAAGATGCAGTTTCACCGAATTTAAAAAGTAAGTTAAAGATTTAATAGTTTTTAAACATTACTATAAAAATTAGTAGAACTTCAATAATAAATATAGGGCTTTTGGTAATACTCAAAAGCCCTATATTTTTGGATTTGTAACTAAATATGGTTTACGTATATTTTAATAACGTTCTGAAATTACTGTATTTTTGAAACTCAAAAAAAATGTTGCACGTCACAACTAACATTTAAATTAAAAACATATAAAATTAATACATGAAATCCTTTTTTACAATTGCTTTATTATTGTGTTGTATAACTATAGCTAAAGCTCAAAAAGACACACTTTGGTTAGATAAAAACTGGAAAGAAACCAATAAAGAAAATGCTTCTTTTTATAGAAACCCTATACAAAAGGAGGGAAAACTATATCGTGTTAATGACTTTTATATTGATGGTACATTACAAATGACAGGACTTTCTAAGTATAAAGATAGTATTTATTTGCAACAAGCCTTTTGGTATACTAAAGAAGGAAAACTTATAAAGAAAATGAGTTTTGATGATAAGCAACTAAAAGGAATATCTACTTATTATACAGAAAGTAAAGACAAAAAAACGACTATAGCAATCGAAGAGGTTACCTACGAGAATGGAAAAATAACAAAAAGAATATTTTTTGAAGGAGATAAAAATGATATTCGTTATGAGCATTACTATGATAAAGGAAAAATAACTAAAGAAATATATTATGGTAAAAAAGGAAAAAAAATAGGACAGATAACTTATGATAAAAGAGCATATAGAGATGGTAAAAAAGTAAGCTATTATTATAACCCAATGCGTGTTAAATATATTGCAGAATATGAACAAGGAAATCCAGTTTTTACACAATACTTTTATCATAATGGAATTACTCGTAATCGTTTTAATAAAAGTACTTTAACAGAAACATTTTATGATGAACAAAACACCAAGTTAGGGGCTATACAATACAAGTATGAAGAAGAATTAAATTATAAAACTCCTTATGAAGGAAAGAAATACTTGTTTTTTTTCACCAAGACAGCAGTGGTAAAAAAAATAAATACTTATGAAAAAGGAAAATTAAAAAAGGTTGAAACATTTAACAAACAAGGTATTCTAATTAAAAAAGAAGAATTTGGAGATAAAAGGAACCTTGTTAAGGTAATAAGCTACGATGATCAAGGTACTCAAATAGGGGTGTTAGAACAAATAAATGATAAATTAGAAGGTAGAGTTGTAAAAAATAAAGGAGGTAATAAACAAGATATTACTTACAAAAATGGAATAGCAGAAGAAGTAGTTGAATATTATAAAGATACTACATTGGTATTTTCGCATTTAAAAAATTCGGAAATTACCTATTATGATATTTCAGGAAAGAAGTTAGGAAGACTAAAAGTAAAGCTAAAAGAAGGTTATTATAACTCTAGAGCTTTAGAAGCAGGTTATTACTCGCCAACTCCTATTGAAGGTACTCTGTATAAGAAAAACTATCGAAACAAAATTTCAGAAAAAGAGAGCTTTAAAGATGGAGAAGTAGTAGAAAGAACAAAGTATGATTATAAAGAAGGTAACGCTCTTTATAAAGAAACAAGATTCTACGAAGATGGAAGTTTATCAAAAATCATTAGCTACTATATTAATGGAGGAAAAAAAAGTGAAGTAACCTATCAACTTAATTCGTACAGAAAAAAGTTAACAGCAATTTATTACGATAAAAGCGGAAAAGTTATCGCTAATTATAACTTTAAAACTAAAACAGGAACAGAATACAAGTATTTCTATAAAACAGATCAAATAGAAGAAGTTAAAGAGTTAAATAAAGGAAAACTTATAAAATCAAAAAGATATCAAAAAGTATATAACTCAAGGAATAATGAATATGTTTTAAGAGAAGATATAGATGTTAATTCGGAAGCTAAATTTTACTCTAAAGAAGAAAAGTTAATAGGGCAAGCGACTTTTACCAATCAAAAACCTACAGGGGTTATGTATGATTATAAAGATCGAATAGAAATAAATGTAAAAAATGGATTGAAGGAAGGAGTTTATAAAAAGTTTGAATACGACGAAAAAACTTTAAAGGAAACTGGAAATTACGTAAACGATAAAAAGCATGGAACTTTTATTTATTATAAAAGAGGTAAAAAACAAAAAGAAGAAAATTATTACGAAAATAAAAAAGAAGGATATAGTATTTATTATGATGAAAAAGGTAAAGAAATATCTCGATTATTATATAAGAAAGGAAAGCCTTTTGAAGGGCAAAAGAATGACCTTTATGGAACCAAAAAAACATATAAAAATGGTGCTCTAGTAAAGAAAATAGAACAAAATAAAAATCAAAAAATAATTACCGAATATATATCAGAAAAAGAAACGAGTACCACTGTTTACAATTTGCAAAACCAGCTGCTATTAACGTATAAGGAATTAAATAACCAATTAGAAGGAGAAGTTGTTCAATATGAAAAAAACAAACCTAAATATACTGCAGTTTTCTCAAAAGGTAAATTAGTAACAGGAATAGTATATTTAAAAGCCAACTCTAGATATCAATCTGAAGTATACTTAAAAATGAGTAAAGTAGACGAAATTATAACAATACAAACATATAACGAGGAAGGAAAGCTACTCTTTACAGGAGAAATAAACCCTAGCTTATACAAAGAGTACTCTGAACAAATATTACCATATAAACTGGGTATCAGAGAAATAGTTTATAATAACGATTTATTTATTTTAGAGTAACCTTAATTTTTTTAGTGAGGTTATTAAAAAAAGATTAGTCTTTGTTACGAAATTATTTAGGTAAACTAAAATAGTTTGTTTCTCAGAGTTTTTTAGCCTTTACTAATTACTGAATTTCGTATCTTTCCAAAGTTAACAAAAATTAGAATTTATGGAAGAAAATAAACAAGAAGCAGCAGCGGAGCAATCGAAGCAAGCGATACAGCAAGATGCAAAAGGTTTATGGGAAAAAGTAAAAAAGTTTATTTTAGAGTTACTCGATTTTAGAGATGATACAGACCAAGAAGCAACAATAGAAGCAATAAAAAGTGATATTTCTTTTAAAGGAGCCACAGCTTGGATTTTAATCTGTTCTATTTTTGTGGCATCTATTGGTTTAAATGCAAACTCAACAGCAGTAGTAATTGGAGCCATGTTAATATCTCCACTAATGGGACCTATTTTAGGAGTAGGAATGTCTATTGCTATTAATGATATTGACACATTACGAAAATCGTTAATAAACTTAGCAACTATGATTGTATTGAGCTTATTAACTGCATTTCTATTTTTCTTTATATTTCCACTTCGTGAAGAAACTTCGGAGTTATTAGGTAGGGTAAGACCAGATATTCGAGATGTATTAATAGCTTTTTTTGGTGGTTTAGCATTAATTATTGCACGAACCAAAAAAGGAACAATTGCTTCTGTAATCTTTGGTGTAGCAATTGCAACAGCTTTAATGCCGCCTTTGTGTACTGCAGGGTATGGTTTGGCAATAGGTAATTTTGACTACTTTCTTGGTGCGATGTACTTGTTTACAATTAATACTATTTTTATCGCTTTAGCAACTTTCTTAGTATTAAAACTGTTAGGTTTTACTATGATTCGTTATGTAAATTCAGCCAAACGTAAAAGAATAGCGCAAATAGCGTCTTTTATAGCCTTTTTAGTAATGGTTCCAGCGGTATTTACTTTTGTAGGAGTGTATAATGAGAGTGTAATAGACGCAAACTATAAAAGGTTTTTAAAAGCAAAAGTATACGATAATCCTAACTTATGGCTACAGCGTGAAAGACTAGAAGTTAAAGATAAAACAATAAGCTTGTTTTTTAATGGTGATGTGAGTGATGCAACAGAGTCATTTTTACGTAACGAATTAAAGGCTTTTCCTAAAATAGATTCTTATTCTTTAGTTATAAATGAAAATAAAGCTAAAAGTGTTGATAGAGTAGTAGATGCTTATGATAGAGCTGTAAAAGAATTAGATGAAAAAGACAATGTTATAAAAGGTTTACATATGGAGATTGATGATTTAAAAAGAACCATATCTAATTTAAATCAAACGATTGAACAACAAGCTTTATATAGAGATAAGAATTCAATTCCTTTTAGTAAAATTAGTACAGAGGCAAAAATTAGATTCAATGATATAAAAGAAATGAGTTTAGCTAAAGTTCTATCTTCAAGCGACTTTATAAAAGTAGATACAGCAACAGTAGTATCAGTAAAATGGAATGCAAAGTTAAAGGACTCTATTCTTGTAAAAAATGAAAACGAACTGAGAAGTTGGATACAGAAAGAGTTAAAAACAGACAAAGTACAAATAAGAAGAAACTAAAATAAAAAACCGAGCAAATAGCTCGGTTTTTTTTGATTACTTGTTAGAGAAGTATAGTAAATAAAATATTACTTATACTTATTAAGACACTACAATTCCAAAAGAGTCACAAATAAAAAGTAATAGTAAATCTAAAGTTTATTAAAGTATAGGCTTTTAATTATTCCGTCAGAAAGCCCAATTTTAGGAACGTATATTTTTCTTGCACCACTCCACTTCATGGCAGATAAGTATATTTTTGTAGCAGGAATAATTACATCGGCCCTATCAGGGTTTAAACTTAATTCCGAGATTCGTTCATGATAACTCATCTTTTTTAAGAATTGGTACTGAGCATTAAGATAAATGTATGAAATAGGTTTACCACTATCTCTACCAGACATTTTAAATAGCTTATTAATATTTCCTCCAGAACCAATTAAAGAAATACGTTTATAGTCACCAGTATTTTCTTCAATCCATTTTTGAACCTTTTTAAAAAGCGCTTTATTTTCAGGTTTTGTATTATTAAGTAAACGTACAGTACCTATTTTAAAAGATTTAGAGTTAATAATTTTTCCTTTAGAAAACAAAGTAAACTCTGTACTCCCCCCACCAACATCAACATATAAGTAAGTAGCATCAGATTCTATTAATTGATTTAAATCTGTTGAAGAAATTATAGCTGCTTCTTTTTTTCCGTCAATAATATCAATCTTAACATCAGTATTTTCTAAAATAGTAGCGGCAACTTCTACTCCATTTTCAGCTTCTCTCATTGCTGAGGTAGCACAGGCTTTGTATTTTTCAACACCATGAATTTTCATGATTAATTTAAAGGCTTGCATTGCATCAAGCATTCTTTGAGTATTCGCCTCTGATATTTTTCCAGAAACAAAAGCGTCCGCTCCTAAACGAATAGGAACACGAACTAAGGATGATTTTTTAAATTGTGGTTCTTTATTTTTTTCTTCAATAACGTTGGCTACTAATAACCTTACTGCATTAGATCCTATATCAATAGCGCCGTACTTCTTTATCTTCAAAATGTACTAATTTATCTATGGTTTTTAGGAAACTCGACTAAAACTGTGTTTCCTTTTTTAATATCTTTCCAATGCTTTGTATCAAACTCTATTCCAACAACCCCACAAGTAGTTACATGTGCAATAGGTTTGTTTCCAAATTTATTTACAAAACTATTTATACCATGGTCGTGGCTAAAAACAATAGCACTGTTAAAGCTATCGTCAAGAGCTTTTACTGTTTTTACTAAATAACCATCACTAAAGCTATACAATTGACGTTTTATTTTAAGATTGGATAAAGGATATCCAAAGTTCTCACAAAAAATAACAGCTGTATGAAGTGCTCTGTTGGCACTACTAGAAAGAAATACGTCAGGTCTTTTTATTTCTTCCGCTAGGTACTTAGATAAAAGATGGGCATCGTTAATACCACGTTCTTTTAAAGGTCTGTCAATATCTTTAACGCTCTCATATTTCCATGATGATTTTGCGTGACGAACAATATAAAGTGTTTTCATTTAATTATAAAAAGCTATGTAAATATAAAACTAAGGAGCTAAACGTTCAAGTTTCCAAGAAAAATCTTTTTGTAAGGTGTATCGAATGCGATCGTGCATACGGTTAGGGCGCCCTTGCCAAAACTCAATAGAAACTGGTTTTACTAAAAAACCACCCCAATGTTTAGGTCTAGGGATTTCTTGATTCTCAAACTTTTTTTCAAAAGAAGCAAGATTGTTATCTAGCTCATTACGAGAGGTAACTACCTCACTTTGATTAGAAGCCCAAGCACCTAATTTACTTCCATCTGGTCTCGATTCAAAATACCCGTCAGACAAATTCTCAGCAAGCTTCTCAGCCTTTCCTTTAATGATAATTTGTTGTTCTAAACCAGCCCAAAAAAAAGATAGGCATACATGATTGTTATTTAAAATAGCCTTTCCTTTCTCTGAATTGTAATTGGTATAAAAAATAAAACCTTCCCAAGTGTATTTTTTTAATAAAACAACCCTGCTTTTTGGAAAGCCATCTAACCCGATAGACGCAATCGTCATAGCATTTGCTTCCTCTACCATTTCAGATTCATCTGCAACAAAAAACCAATCCCTAAACAATTCAATAGGATTCTTAGGACAATTATTCTCTAGTAACTCTCTTTTTTCGTAAGATTTTCTATAGTCACTTAAATCGTGTGCCATTATTGTTAATTTATACTATGTAAAAGTACAACTTTATCAAAAGTATTGTAGGCCTTACATATTAAAATTTAGCAAGATTTGAATAAATAAAAGCAAGAAAGGTAAAATAAGGAGAGTTAAGTAATCTTAGTTTTGATTTGCAAAACAATTCATCCGTAAAATTATACAGTTGAGTATTTCTTTTTGTGTTAAAGATTGAAAAGAAAGCAGTTTTGTGGTGTCAAAAACGAACAAAATGAAACATTTATTACTTATTGTATGTTTTTTAACGCATACATTATTAATTGCACAAACTACTATTAAAGGAAAAGTAACTGATACTAAAGGAAATCCTATTGAAGGAGCAAATGTATATTTAGAGGAAACTTATGACGGAACTTCGTCTGACGAAAAAGGAAACTTCTCTTTTACAACTTCAGAAGAAGGAGAACAAACATTAACAGTGTCTTTTATTTCTTTTGAAACGTATATAAAAACAGCTGAAGTATCAACGTTTAAAAATTTAAAAATAATACTTCGTGAAGATGTAAATACGTTGGATGCAGTAACTATAAATGCTGGAACTTTTGAAGCCGGAGATAACGCCAAAGTAACAGCGTTAAAACCTTTAGATGTAGTAACCACCGCAAGCGCACTGGGAGATTTTGTTGGAGCCTTGCAAACCTTGCCAGGGACTTCTTCGGTTAGTGAAGATGGACGTTTGTTTGTGCGTGGAGGTGAGGCGGAGGAAACACAAATTTTTATAGATGGAGTTCGAGTGTTTACTCCGTATAGTCCTTCGGCACGTAACATTCCTACACGTGGTCGATTTTCTCCGTTTTTATTTAAAGGAATTACGTTTTCAACAGGAGGATATTCAGCAGAATACGGTCAAGCATTGTCAAGTGTTTTATTACTAAACACGAATGACGAAGCAGTAAAAGAGAAGACAGATATCTCACTAATGACAGTTGGTTTAGGAGTAGGAAACACTCAGATATTTGGAAAAAGCTCACTAAGTGTGAACGCATCCTATATCAATTTAGCACCCTATCAAAAATTATTTCCCGATAGAAATACTTGGAATAAGCCAGTGCAATCATTAAACGGTGAAGCTGTATATCGTTTTAGATTTAAAAATGAGTCTTTGTTGAAGTTGTACGGAGCTTATAGTTATACTGATTTTGATATGATTCAAGAGGATATTAATTATGAAGATGGATTTCGTTTTGGGTTGAAAAATAGAAACGTGTATTTCAATGGATCTTATAAACAACATTTAACTAATAACTGGACAGTTACAGGAGGAGCATCGTTTACTAATGATAATTCAAAGATAAACATATTGGATGATAAGGTTGTAGATAATGAAAACTCAGCTCATGTTAAGGCAACGTTGAAAAAGAGATTTTCAAACCGATTTAAACTGAATTTTGGTGCAGAATATTTTATAACCGATTTCTCTGAAGATTATAGAAGTGAAACGAATGGAAATACTACGTACGGATTTGACAATAATATCTTTGGAAGTTTTATTGAAGCAGATATCTTTTTTAGTAAAAAGTTAGCAACGAAAGTAGGAGTACGCATGGAAAACTCTGAATTGTTAGATGAGTTCACCATTTCACCAAGGGCTTCTATAGCTTATAAAACAGGAGAAAATGCACAGTTTTCATTTGCTTACGGACGCTTTTATCAAAATCCGAAAAATGAATATTTAAAATTCAACATGCAATTTAAAGCAGAGAATACTTCTCATTTTATAGCAAACTATCAGTATGTTAAAAACAAACAGATTTTAAGAATAGAAGGATATTATAAAAAGTATCAAGATTTAGTAAAATATGATACTGATAGAGCATTACCCTATTCAAATTTCTCAAACTTAGGAGAAGGGTATTCAAAAGGAATAGATATTTTTTGGAGAGATAATAAAAATGTAAAAAACACAGATTATTGGGTTTCCTATTCGTTTTTAGATACTGAAAGAGATTATAAAAACTACCCAGTAAAAGCTACACCAAACTTTGCATCAAAACACAACTTATCAGTCGTAGCAAAACACTGGATTGCAGATTGGAAAAGTCAAGTAGGAATGAGTTATAATTTTGCATCTGGACGAAGTTATACAAACCCTAATAAAAGTGGGTTTTTGAATCAGAAAACTAAAAATTATAATTCTGTAAGTTTGAACTGGGCGTACTTAATTAGTCAGCAAAAAATTTTGTATTTCTCAGTAAATAATGTTTTAGGAACACAAAATGTGTTTGGATATAATTATAAAAACACACCAAATCCAGCTGGGACTTTTAATCGACAAGCTATAATACCATCAGCGGATAGTTTCTTTTTTGTAGGATTCTTTTGGACGATTAGTGATAATAAAAAGGACAACCAGTTAAATAACTTATAACAACAATTGAGTAATTAAAAATAACGATTCAGTATTCTTTTTTATATAATTAACGAAAATCAAGAGATATTTGAATAGTCAAAATAATAATCAATATTATCTAAAACAAATACGAGACAGATGAAAAAAACAATTTTAACAATGATAATTTTATTTGGGTGCTTAACAGCTATGGTAGCTCAAAATACACATACAGTTTCAATTGATTTTAAAGGGATAAAATCAGATAAAGGTGCATTATTTGTGGCATTATACAATACGGAGAAAAGTTTTTTAAAAGAAGGGTATAAGGGAGAGATCGTAAAGATTACTAATAAAAAGGCTAGGGTTGAGTTTCACGATATTCCAAAAGGCACATATGCGGTTTCTTGCTTTCATGATATAAATAATAATAAAAAAATGGATACAAACTTTATAGGAATACCAAAAGAGCCAATAGGAGTTTCTAACGATGCAAAAGGATTTATGGGACCTCCAAAATATAAAGACGCCAAATTCTTGGTAAATAAAGACATATCATTAGTAATTAATATAAATTAACAAAAGAAGAATTAGCTACTTGATAGAGTATTGAAGATATCCTACTTCCTGTAGAGTAATAAAAACAAAACAATTAAGATTAAAAAGATGAAAAAAATAATCACATTAGTACTATTAGTATTTACAATAAGTGTTTCAGCACAAAGTAAATACGAAAAAGGAATGACAAAGGCATTTGAGTTATGGGGAGCAAATAAAACAACGGAAGCAGCTCAATTATTCGAACGTATTTCTAAAGCAGAAAAAGACAACTGGTTGCCGTCTTATTACGCAGGAATGATTAACATTTTAGAAAGTTTTCAAATAAAAGAAGAACCAACGTTAATAGCTAAATTAAATAAGGCACAAGAGTTTTTAGATACAGCAAAATCTATTTCATCAGAAAACCCTGAAATATTAATTACACAGGCATTATTGCATGTTTCATATATGGCTTTTGATGGACAGAAATATGGAATGACGATGTCGATGAAAAATGTGGCGTTGTATGAAAAAGCATTGAAAATAGCTCCTAATAATCCGAGAGTTATTTTAAGTAAAGCAGAGTCAGATATAGGAGCAGCACGTTTTTTTGGTCAATCTACAGAGCCTTTTTGTAATAATATTAAAAAAGCGATAGAGCTAGGTAAGGAGGAAATAATAAAAGAAAAATTTTATCCTAAATTTAATGTACAAAGGGCAGAACAGGTGTTGAAAAAGTGTATGAAGTCCTAATACTTTTGTACCAACTGAATTAATAAGTTAAAAGAATCTTCATCAGCTACCCATTTTTTATACTTTTTAAAAGGGAGTTGTTGAAGGTTTTTTGTTGGATATAATTGATGAAAAATAGTAAGGGCAGCTAAAAAGCTTCCAACAGTAGAAGGGTGGAAGTTATCTAGGACATATAAAGACTCTTTGCCTTTATAAGTATTGTATTCTTTCCATAGATTACCTACAGGAAATAACAAAGCATTATTTTGTTTGGCGGCAGATTTGTGATTTTCAATTACTTTATCAAAAGTATGGTAATATCTAACGGATGGCCATACCATAAAGTAACCAAGTTTGGTGTTATATTGCTCGCAAAAGGCTTTTATTGTAGCCCCATCTTGTACTAGCATTCTTTTTCCTTCTGCTTGTGAGGAAGGACCTTGTTGAATAATTAGATAATCGAATTGTTTTTTAGCTAGTAATTTTTGAAGTTTTCCTTCGTTAATATGATCAATAATAGCGTAATTAGGGTAACATAAGCTCTTGGTTTTAATAGTAACACCATGTTATGTTGTTTACCAATATACTCCAATATTTTAGGCATGTTGTTCATATAGGTTAAACTATTTCCAACGAATAATATTTGTTGTGCTTGAACTGGAAGTTGAAGAAAGAGAAGTAAGTAAAGTAGTTTTTTCAAAGAAGTTAGTATTATGTTTTATACCTCTAAATTTAACTTATTTTTCAATTCTATTCTACCAAAAGAGGTAATAATAATTTCTCTAGAGTTTGGTTTTTTACGTAACCAATCTTTTTTAATCATTGCTTTGAGAAGAGAAGCTCCCAATGCTCCTGCAATATAATGTCCTCTATTACTCCAATCTAAATATTGATGAGCAAAAGAGCGTTTTTTTTATTGAATAGATTAATAATGTGTTTTCTAAAGTGTTTATAGTTACTTACGTGTTTATTTAAGTGTAAAAGTACATGGCGTTTTTATATCTTATTTCATTGTAAAATGAAGTATGGAATTTATATTAATAAAAAACAAATGCTTTTCTATAAACAGGCAAAGCTGTAAGAAAAGCATTTAGTTAAGTGTTTTACTTTTTAATAAAACGGTGTTTATTGCTGTACTATTTTACATCAATAACAAACTCATCTCTAGGAATTCTAACTTTTTTCATTGGTTTAATCCAGTCCTTTTCATCATCGGCATATCCAATGTACATCAATGATACACTTTTTAAGCCTATTTTATCTAACTCTAAAACTTTATCAACCACTTTATTGTCAAATCCTTCAGCAGGACAAGTGTCTACTTTTAACTCTGCTGCTTGTGCTAGAGCTAAGCCTAAAGCAATATAAGTTTGCCTTGAGGTATGTGCAAAATTAACTTCATTAGGAAGATTTAAATATGCTTTTTTAAGCATATCTGTATAACTGCTAAATCTTCCTCTAGGTAAACCTCTTTCATCAGTAGTAAAATCATATACTTTATCTATTCTTTCTGCGGTATAGTTATCCCAAGCAGCAAAAACTAATACATGTGAGCAGTCTTTCATAGAGTCAGGGTTTAAGGCTCCTTGTACTAATTTTTCTTTAACTTCCTGATTAGATATTGAAATGACTCTAAACTGTTGTAGTCCTGATGAGGTTGGTGCTAATCTAGCAGCTTCTATAATTTTTTCAATATGTTCTTCGCTTACTTTTTTATTTGGGTCAAAAGCTTTTACAGCATGTCTCCAGTTAAGGTTTTCTATTAATGACATTGTATTAATATTTAATTATTTGTTGTATTTAATGTTACTTCAATATTTCCTCTTGTAGCATTTGAATAAGGACATACTTGATGTGCTTTTTCGGTTAAATTTTTAGCTTCTTCTAAAGAAACTTCAGGAATATTTACATCTAAGGCTACTGCAAGTCCAAAGCCTCCATTTTCTATTTGGCCAATACTTACTGTTGCTTTAACGGTAGTTGTACCAGTGTTAATTTTAGATTTTTTAATAACTAGGTTTAATGCACTGTCAAAACAAGCCGAATATCCTGCTGCAAAAAGCATTTCAGGATTTGGATAGTCGTCATTAGCGCCTCCAAGGGCTTTAGGGTGTCTAACATCAAGTTCTAAAACTCCGTTTTCACTTTTTACATGTCCATTTCTTCCACCAGTTGCTTTGGCGCTGATATTATAAATTGTTTTCATTATTTATTGATTTGATTTAAAATATATTCTATTGTGTTTTTAAGCTCTATTAATTTTTCTGTAGAAACATTTAATGAAGTCATCATTTGATCAGGAATACAAGTTGCTTTTTTGTGTATGCTTTTACCTTTATCTGTAAGGTTAATTTTTACAACACGTTCATCGGTGGTTTCTCTTTTCCTTTCTATAAGGTGTTTTTGCTCTAGTCTTTTTAATAAAGGAGTAAGAGTGCCACTGTCTAAGTTTAGTTTAGTGCCAATTTCAGATACACTTTGATTGCCTTCTTCCCATAAAACCATCATTACTAAATATTGAGGATAGGTTAAATCTACCTCTTTTAATAAAGGTCTGTATAAACTAATAATTTCCTTGGCAAGTGTATATACAGGAAAACATACTTGATTTTTTAATTTTAATTGTTCTGACATAATTTACTTAAATAACAACACAAAAATACCTTACAATTAAATTGTGCGCAATTTAATTGTGTTAATGTTACGTGAAAATAGTATTAACTAATTTAGTTCCTAAAAGTTTGGTGTGCTATTTAATTAGATAGGGCTTTCTTAACTCAATTTCCATTGCTCTTTTATAAAAGTTAGCAAACTCTTTTTCTCTATATTTTACTCTCATTGCAGCTAAAACATCAGGCAGCCCTAAGCTAAACCAATTCCAAAGCATGGTGTTAAAATTGTATTTATACATTTGTTTACCTACTTCATTTCTTATTTGCAAGATTTCAGGGGTAGAAATACCGTTTGTATTTAACAAGTTAATTATATTTAAATCATCTTCATGTGTATAAACTGTGTCAAGGTAAGGCTCTAACAGCCAATTCCAGTTTTTAGACTCTTTAAAGGTTGTAATATTGTTTTTTTTAACAAAACTTTTTAAAAGTTCAGCTTTTTCTTTTTGGATAAAAATTACTTCATCCTTAATTTTGATTAAAGGAGGATAAGATTGGTAGCATATAGCGTCTATTTCACAAGCTTTAATTTTTTTATTAGGAAATACTAATGAAGGTTTAAAGGGATACTTTACTATTTCTATTTCAGTACTTAAAATTTTAGACGTTCCAATTCCGCAAATCATGGTATTCATTTCATAGTTTTTATTTTTTTAATTCATTGACTAATTTTCTAGAAGTCACTGTGTCATAAATTATTTTTAGTTTCATTATTTTGTACTCAGAATCAAACTCAATAATATCAACAACATCAAATTCTACTTTTTTATTATTCTTTAAAGTCCATTTGTAAGTAAAGTAGAGTGCTAAATTATTAGAGTCATTTTGTTCAAAAATTCCTTTTATGAAAAGTTCAGAGTTAGAAGTGTCATTATTTAATTCAAGATAAAATTCGTCGGCTTTTCTTATTCCATAAATAGGTGATTCAACAATCCCATTACTATTAAATAAACTAATAAGCTCTTTTATGTTTCTGTTTTGGAGATGCATTATATATTTTTTTGCTATTTCAATTTTATTCATAGATAAAAGTTTATTATTTCTTTTTTAACAATTTGTCGGTGTTTTACTTAAACTATTTAAATAATTTACATACCGGATTTTTTCCTTTGTTTTACTATCAGTTATTACAGAGCCTGATTCCTGATTAACTAAAAGAAAAATTTAAATTATAAGAAATATTGTTGTGAGTAGTTTTTTCATACTATAAAACAATATTTTTTGAAACGAATATAAAAACAACAGCAACGAAAACAAATTACTTTTCAAAAATCACTTTCTTCTATATAATTTTAGTATTTGTAATTATCAATAAAACAAAATAAACAGAATGAAAGAGCAGGTTACGATTTTAAAAAATGAAGAGTATTCTTTTAGAGAGTTCAACGGAGGTATTGCAATTTTAGATTATATAGGACAATCAACAAGTGTTGTGATGCCCGACTATATAAACAATAAACCTGTAACGTATATATTAAGGGAGGCTTTTGATGATAAAGGGCTCAAAGCAGTAACCTTACCAAAATTTTTAGAATATATAGACGAGGATGCCTTTTATAAAAATGAAATTAAAGAGTTAGTTATACCGTCAAAAGTTACAGAAATAAGAGGTGGAGCTTTTGGAAGAAATAAAATTGAAAAACTCATTATAAAAGGATCATTAACAACAATTCATATGTTTTGCTTTGTAGGAAATGCACTTACGAGTATAGATTTACCAAAATCGGTCACTAAATTATGTAATGATTGTTTTGCTGAAAATAATTTTGAAGAACTTACAATTCCAGAGCACATAACAACCTTAGGGAGCGACTCCTTTAAGGATAGCAAAAAGTTAAAAAAGGTAACTTTACCTCAAAAATTAGAAGATAGTATTACTGGAGCTTTTAGAGGATCAGATATTGAAAATATTGATTTCGTAATATATTAAGGAATAAACTTCTTTATTTTTTAATAGTTAACTATCTAACTTTTTTCTTATTTCACATGGGTTGCCGAAAGCCAGCACATCACTGGGGATGTTTTTAGTAACAGTACTACCAGCACCAATAGTTACATTATTTCCAATAGATACTCCAGGAAAAATTATAGAATTACCACCAATCCAAACATTATCTCCAATAGTTACTGGTTTGGTTGAAGTTAGATAATGAGTTGTGTTATTGGAGTTAATAATACGATCAGAAGCTTTTATGGGGTGTGTAGCGGTATAAATTTGTACATAAGGAGCTATTAAACAATTTTTACCAATGGTAATTTTATTATTGTCTAAAAACATACAGTTAGTGTTTATAAAAGTATTTTCTCCTATAGAAATATTTTCACCATAATCACAAAAAAAAGGCGTTTCTATCCAAACTCCATTACCTTTTGAAGCAAAGAGTTCAGATAAAATTCTATCTCGTTCTAGTGTTAACTCTGAATTTAAGAAATTATATTCTTTTAATAACTTTCTGGCTTTGTGGTAAACTTTAATTAATTCAGGATCTCTTGAATTATAGTAGTCACCATTTAGCATTTTTTGTTTTTCTGTCATCCTTTTAAATAATTTAGTAAGTCTTCTAGTTTTTCGGTAGAATCTTGTAGCCCTCCTTTTCGGTTTCTAAGTAACCAAATTGTTTTATGGTTTTCTATTAAAGTTGTAAGTTCAGAAGCTAATTCCTTTCTTTTTTTCTGGGGAATATTTTTTGTAGCCGTATTTTTAGCTGTTAATCTTGCTAAACCTAAATCAATTCCAAAAAGAGCCAGTTTAGAAGCTTGTTCTAGTTCTTTAATAACGATTAAAGAATCTAAAGCTGTTGGTTGTGCTTTATGTAATAATGCGAGTCCTTTTTTAATTTCAACTTTAGAAGCTAATAAACCACTTTTGGTAATATGTTTGGTTTGGTAATGTCCTTTTATAGTCCATCTAAATCGTCTAATCATTAAATGAAAAGCGTTAGCATTTCCTTCAGGTATTTTAGCTTTTAAGTAAGAATTTCCTAAAGTTAAGACAGCTTTGGCAGCATAACCTGTAGCATCTTTAAATACAAACTTGTTTAAAAGAAAGGCTAAATTTTTTTCTGTTTTATCAGAGTAATTCCATGCATAATTAGCTCCTAAAATTAAGGAGGGATAACTGACAGATTTTGGTTGAAAATGCCCAAAATCTCCCCAATCTGTTATGAGATAACCTTTGGCTTTATATTTTTTTCCTGCTACTGCAGCTTTTTTAAGATTTATAAAGGCATTGGCGTTTCTACCAATTTCAGAACGCCAACTAGACGTACCAGGGCACACGTAAAAATTTAAGTTAGCTTTATGGAATTTAGCTAAATTTTTATCGAAAGGATAAGTAGCATCGTAACCCCAAACTAAAGCAGTCATATTTTTAGGAATATCCTTTATTAATTTAGGATGATTTAGTACAATATCACCCCAAAACTGAGTTTTTTTTCCATTTTTTATAATCTCAGTGTTTAACTTTTTTAAAAAATTTAAATATACTTTTCCTTTACCAATAGAGTCGCATAATGATTTTGATTTACCTAAACCTAACTCTAAAGTTTCATCACCTCCTATATTAGCATAATTGCTAGAAAAGTTGGGTAAAAGCTCTGCATATAACTCTTGTATTAATTTAAATGATTCAGGGTTTGTAGGGGCGAGGGCAGTCCTTTTTTTATTACCCCATTTTGTTTTACAATTGGTTTCACACTCACTTAAACTTAAGTATTCATCATGTTTTAACCAATTTTCCATATGTCCAAAAGAATTTTGGTTAGGTACTAAATCTATTCCTTTTTTTAAACAATAAAAATCGAGTTGTTGAATTTGGCTGGCTGTAAGCGGACTCGCATTTTTCCATACAATGGGATGATTACGATAAGCAAAAGTATGTTCTGTATAAAGTTGTAACTCGTTAATTCGCCATATTGCTAATTGATCTATTAACTGATATAAACTTTCCATTTTAGGTACTTTGTTCCGACTTATATCTAACATGTAACCTCTCTTTTCAAAATCAGCCCAATCACTAATTTTAAGGGTAGGCAATGAGTTGTGCTTATCTTTAGCGTAAGATATTAATTGGTTTAAAGTTTGTTTACCATAACGTAAAGCACTTATATTTTTAGCAGATAAATTAATTTCTGAAGCTTTAAGTTCTAGCTCATATGCATCTATATTTGGAAGACTATTATCTATTTCAAAACAAACTTTAAAATTTCCTCTGTTAGTTTGTATAATATGTTTACCTGTAAAGGCTTCATTATTACTTGTTTTTAAAAAATTATCTAAAAACATTATTTGTGCTTGTTCTACAGCAATAGTATTTTTCTTAATAGATATTTTTTGAGGTGTAAAAAGTAGGTGCTTTATAATTGTATCATTAGCAAAAGCCAAATAGTTTGAGAGTATAAAAATAAAAAAAACAACTCCTCTTAAATTCATATTAATATTATTTGCGATTAAAGTTTAAAGATACGTTTAATCTAGACTTTAGTTGTGTAAAGTAGTAAGATTTTAGCACTTTTAGCATCTGTTTTTTTTGAAAATTTGTAAGAATAGAAAGTCAAGGTACTTTCTGTGTGAAGTTCTAATTGTTAATGATGAAGTTGTTACTAGAGCTTGTAAACATATTAATATTTTAAGAATCCAGTTAAGTTAAAAGAAGTAATCGAGGAAGTCTTGTAATAATTGCTATAATCAGTATTTATTTTGTCAATATCCAGTTTATTAGGTCTTTTTTGTCAACAATAGTCCAACTGTGAGGGTGTCGTTCACCATTAGCTCTATATCCTTTGTTTGTTGTAGGTATATACTCAACATTATTAAAACCTTTAGTTTTTAAACTCTCATATAGTTTTTTGATATAGAAAGCATTCATTTGGTCATAATCAGCCATTCTATTCTTTTTCCACCATAAAGTATCAGGTTCTGTGTAAAGTCTAATCTTAGTGTTTTTTAGTTTCTTTATATTGGAAATATTATCTGTACTAGAGGTAAATACAGCCTTTTCCTCGTATTTTTTAATACTGTCTTTAGGGTTGCCAAAGTTATTACCTAATGTTTCTAATAGCCAAGTACTTTCTAGAATTGCAGGTTCTGAAAAATTTCGTTCTATATTTTTTTCTGAAGATTTATACAAAGCAACCAAGTCTATTGGGGAATCCACTATAAATACTCCTTTTGGATTGATATAGAACTGTTTATTTTCGATAATAAAATTACTTATTAAAAGACTAACAACTCCACCACTAGAAAAGCCTCCAATAAAAATATTGTCAGTTGGTAATTGGTTTTCTGTAATTATAGTTTGTAAACTTTTAGCAAGTTGTTGTTGTTCGTTTTCTTCAAGCCATAGTTTTTGGTTAAGATTAGAAAGTATAACCGCAATATTATTTTTTCTAGCAATATCAAGAATTTTAAACTCTCTTTTAATGTCTTTAGCAACTTCTGGGTAACCTCCAAACAAAATTAAAACCGCTTTAATTTCTTTAGTTGGTTTATAAAGTTCGTAATCTTCTTTTATAAGCTCGGTAAACTCAAACTTTTCAGGAGTTACTTGTTGTTTTTCTTGTTTGCTCTGCTTACAGGAAGCAACCGCAATAAAAGCTAGAATTAAAATTATTGTAAGTTTTTTCATTTGTATTCAATGTTTTGCTAGGGTAGTTCGGTTAAAAATAGGTGAGAACAATTGATTAATTATAGCTAAAGATTTTATTAGATATCCATTCCATAATCCCATTTTTTATGCCTTTTTCCTTTAGTCTATCTTTTAAATCATTTTCTAACCAAAAGAATAAGTTAGTATATTTTACTGTTTTAGAGTCTAAAAGGAAGTCGGTTGCTTGTTTTAAAAGTTCTTTTCGGTAAGCTGCTTTAAAGTTTTCAGGAAAAGATAGTAAAAAAACTTCTAGGTTTTGTAATTGATTTAAATTGGTAATATCTGTTAACCTACTATTATTGTCAATTTGGATTCGCTTAAGATTTTTTAACCCAGATAAGTTGGGTAAACTTTCCATTTTGGACATACCTTCAAAATATAGAGAGTTTAAGCTTTCCATATATTTTAGAAAATCATAATTAGGTATTTGTCTTGTTCTACTTATTTCAAGAGTCTTAATACTTTTAATGTTAGCAATTGAATCAATATTTTTATAACTACCATATAACAAACGTAATTGTTTAAGATTGTTTAGGTTGTTGATTGCATCTAGATTGTTCATTTTAACACCACGAAATGTTAGGTGTTCAAGTTTTGAGAGTTTCGATACGTTTTCAAGTCCTTTTTTCATCCCATCAATCCGAAGAGAGGTTAAATTTTGAAACTCCTTAATAAAACTTAAATCAACAGCAACAGATTTAGTTTCTCCTATTCCTAAATCAGTTAGGTTTTTATTCTGTAGTAAAGGTGTATAGTTGGAAGTATTATAAGAAGAAACATCAAAATTTCTTAAATTAGGTAGTTGAGAATAAAAATCGAAATTCATTTTATCATACCACGCAATTCTTAATCCAATTTCTGGATATGTCTTATAAAAACTCATTTAGAATATTCCAAGTTCTTTTTTCGGGGTTTGTGAATTGGAAAAATTGTAGTGAGTGAATATTCTTCTCTTTAATTAGTTTTGGAATATCTAAAGGTTCTAAATCACTATATATATTAATATTTCCATTAAAATTCCCCCATTTTTCTTTTTCGTTAGTTTCTTTCATTTATTTTTTGATTATGTACGATAGTGCTACTTAGGGATATATGAGAAAGTTATAAAGAGTTGAATTGTTGATGATTCTTTTGAACGATCAATAATTCAGCTCCCTAAAATTATTAATATGAGATAACTTAAAAAAGAATTAGTAACTTTTAAAAATTAGGCTAGTATTTTCCGTTGCAATCGAAAGATAGTAAAAAGTCAATTGATTCCATGTTAAGGGGGTTAAATTTAATGAGTTATGGGTGTTGTTGATGATAGTTATTTTTCGCCAATATTAGTCAAATCAACATACTCTGTATTTTTTGAACTTCTGTAAAAGTCTTTTAGAATTGCACTATGTCCAGCTCCAATAATAACTAAAACTCTGTCATTTTCGTTAATTAAATCATCAATATTTTTTTTAATATAAATATTCCGTTTGTACCAATTTGAGACATAGTCTGATGCTGGTGAGTTTCCATTTTTAGAAATGTTTAAAATTCCATCTAGGTACAGGTTACGATTAAAGTTATCTGATTCAGAAGTGTTCAAGTTTGCCAAAGATTCGCCTAAAGTATGCGTTTTTAAATATTCTGTTTCTTTACTTGCCCAAACCTTAGCTGACTTTAAAGTATTAGCGAATTCTTCCATAAGTTTTTTTTCATTAAGGTATTCGATTAATTCAGTATCTCCAAGTTCCAAATGATAATCAATTCCATAAATTTTATTCAAATTCAACTCTTTAGCTAATCTGAAACCTATTTGATAAAGTTCATTATTTGGTAGTTCGTATTTTCCTTTTTTAAAGTCAATAAGTTTTTTACTCAAAGAGTCTGTTAGTATAGGCTCTCTTTCTACTAAAATTTTTGTTGGTTTGAATTTCGCCAAATTTTCTACTAATTTCTTTAACTCCAATTGTCTTTTGCTAGAATTTAAATCCTCAATAATTATAGCAGAATAATCAGTGGTATTTGCAAAATGAAATGTTCCAAGAATGCTTATTTTTCCTTTTTTTAAATCTTCTTTTAGAGCTATTTTTTTAGGCTTTGATTGCTCTTTTTGTGTTATACTTTCACAACTAAAAAGCATGATAGTCAATAAAAATAAAACTGTTATTCTCATATTTGAATTTTTAAGAGTATACCCCATAATTAATGGCAATATGTTTGTGTATGGTTTATTACGTGTTTTAAGCACCGAATTTAGTAAATACAAACTAAATAGAAAATCCGCGAGGTTTTTTGTAAATAGCTGATAAGCAGTAATTACTTATGGGAGTCGTTGTTGTACGTTTATGGTTTTTAAAAAAACGGTTCTTCTAATACCATCTTATTACTTCCTTCTCGAAAGGTATTATCTTTGCTGTTTATCAGTTCAAAGGTAGGATATTGTACTCTTATTCTTTTTCTTTATGTGTAATAGTAGTTATTACTTTAGCTTCATATTTTGGAGAAATACTAATAAAATACAAAGCAAAAAATTTGTTAGACATAATGAAAGTACATTAAACTTTAAGACTAAACCTTTATTAATTATAATAAATATTGTAGATAGTTTTACTTCCAGAGTTCCCACCATTTTTTATTTTTTTCTTTAATGTTTTTGTCTGACGTTTTTTCCTTCAATTCAATTTCATTTTTAACCTTTTCTTCTTCTATTTTAACAAACTCCTCTTTTATATACTTTACTGTAGAACTCGATGTATTTGGGTTGTTTATAATGTAATCTAAAAGATCTTCCATTTTTTCATTTCCTAAATAAGTAACATTAGAGTTAAAAAGTGCATTTAGGTTCATAATCGTTATATCAGAAGCTTTTCTTTTTAAAGAATTTACATATTCTTGTTCAAAACCATCCATGTCTTCTAGTGAATACATGATATTCCAAAATACATTAGGCTCACTTACCTCACTGAATCTTTCTAATACCTTAAATAAGGTAACCATAGCTTTGTTTGATGTATGTTTTTTTAAAAAATTATCGTAAAGTTCATTAAAAAGATTTTCCAAAGGTGTAAAATCATCATTTTCTGGTCTAAAATTTTCTATTTTGTATAAAAGTTCTTTTTCAGTATAATTTTTCATCTTTTTTATTTTTCTGATTATTTAATTTAATAGTGGTGTGTAATAAGTTACTAAAACAAGCTTTTGCTATTGTGAAAAGTGATTTATAGTGTGGTGGGTACAAACTATAAAAGTACTTTGATATAAAATTTGTAAAACTTACTTGTTTTTTACCTTAGTTCTTGTTAAGTATAGTAATTTTGTTATTTTAGTTTGTGTTTTTATGCTCCATTTCAATAGATGTGATAATTGGTTGATTAAAATCTTCATAGAATAAAAATGTTTTTTTATTTAAAAGAACAATAGTAGAAGAGATGTATCGTTTTTTGTACATACCAGAAGTTCCAGAACCAATACTTTTAGAAAGTTTATTTATTTGGGTAAATTTCCAATCACCTATATAAGTAGTATTTAAACTATCTTTTTTAAGATAACTACTAAAAGTGCCGTTTGGATAATATTTTTCAAACCTTCTATTTTTTCCAGTGTAAGTATTTTTAAAACTGCCACCAAGTATCCCCTTAAGAAATGTACCGTATATATTTGTTTCTATACTGTATTCTATTTCTACACCTTTAATTCCTATAAGACCAAAATTTAATTTCTCTTTTGCTTTTTCTATACTCTCTTCAGTTTTGTCAGAAATTCTTATTAAGAGTGCCACTTCTTTTTCTGTCCATTCTTTAGAGCACAATAACTTTGTCTGTTCTATTAATTTTTCTTTTTCCTTTTTAATCTCAAGTTTTTGTATATGATTTTTTTTAGCTTCAAGAATTAATTCTTGATAAGTGTTATCGTCTAAATAGATACCTTTTTTTTCACATTCTGTTATATAACTCTTTAGTATTTTAAAATCAGTTTCAATGATTAGTTTTGAAAGCTCTTTTAAATTTTCCTCATTAGAGGATTTATCATATTTTTTTTCAAAGTGATTTTTTTCACAAGACGATAGTATTGTAATAATTAAAATGAAAATCAATACCTTCATAATATTTTAAATTTTTTTGGTAGTTATTACTATGCTTGATGGTTCGATTATGAGTAGTTGAGTGGGTTGGTACTTAACTTGCAAGTAGGCATCAAACTGAAAGTCCACAAAGGGTTTTCAGAAGCAGGAGAGTACAAGCGATTATTTATAACCAATGTTGGTAGTCAGTATTTATTTTGTCAATATCCAGTTTATCAAGTCGTTTTTGTCAACAATAGCCCAACTATGAGGGTGTCGTTCACCATTTGCTCTATACCCTTTGTTTGTGGTTGGTATATACTCAACATTATTAAAACCTTCAGTTTTTAAACTCTCATATAGCTTTTTGATGTAGAAGGCATTCATTTGGTCATAATCAGCCATTCTATTCTTTTTCCACCATAAAGTATCAGGTTCTGTGTAAAGTCTAATCTTAGTGTTTTTTAGTTTCTTTATATTAGAAATATTGTCTGTACTAGAGGTAAATACAGCCTTCTCCTCGTATTTTTTAATACTGTCTTTAGGGTTGCCAAAGTTATTACCTAATGTTTCTAATAGCCAAGTACTTTCTAAAATTGAAGGTTCTGAAAAATTTCGTTCTATATTTTTTTCTGAAGATTTATACAAAGCAACCAAGTCTATAGGAGAATCCACAATAAATACTCCTTTTGGGTCAATATAGAACTGTTTCTTTTCGATAATAAAATTGCTTATTAAAAGACTAACAACTCCACCACTTGAAAAGCCTCCAATAAAGATATTATCGGTTGGTAATTGATTTTCTGTAATTATAGTTTGTAAACTTTTAGCAAGTTGTTGTTGTTCGTTTTCTTCAAGCCATAATTTCTGATTAAGATTAGAAAGTATAACCGCAATATTATTTTTTCTAGCAATATCAAGAATTTTAAACTCTCTTTTAATGTCTTTAGCAACTTCTGGGTAACCTCCAAACAAAATTAAAACTGCTTTAATTTCTTTAGTTGGTTTATAAAGTTCGTAATCTTCTTTTATAAGCTCGGTAAACTCAAACTTTTCAGGAGTTACTTGTTGTTTCTTTTGTTTGCTCTGTTTACAGGAAGCAAGTACAATAAAAGCTAGAATTAAAATTATTGTAAGTTTTTTCATTTGTATTTAATGTTTTGCTAGGGGAGAAGAAGCAATTACTTATAGTCACTGTTGGCAACTGGTTTTATTCTGATAATTTATTTATAATACTATTTGTCCAGTTATTAAATCGTGGGCATTTCTCAATCATTGACTGAATATCTAACATCCCAAATATCATTTCACTATCAGCAACCTTATCGTATTTGAAAATTTTTTCAAGTCTTTTTGAAGGGGCGTTCTGTGGATTACCATTTATATCTTCTGGGTTAGGATATTCTTCTATTATATTTTCTATTAAAGTAAGTTTGTCTTCTTCATCAATAATTAATTCAAAACCATCTTTTTTTGTAAACATTAAAGCTTCAAGTTCATGCTTTTGTATGTATGGAATTAAATTTTTATTACTCTTAAAATCTATTGATATACCTTCTTCAATCTCATGAATTAGTTTAGAGTTAGTCGTAAAGTTTGGGAAATTTGTTGGTAAACGGAAAAAATCGATGAATGTTGTTATAATTACATTTCCTTGAGCGAGAACTCTGTTAATATCATTTTTTAAATATTCATAATTTATTACCCCTCCTTTTTTATGCTGTTTTCGATTAGTTATTATGGTTTGGGAATTCATTGGGTTTTTGAAACCAAGCTTGTATAAATATGGAATGACTACACCATTTATGAAAATAACTTCAGTATCTCCCTCAACAATAAAAACAAGTCTTTTCATCTTTACTATTTAAAAGGTTGGCCACCAAAAACATTTTTACCCCACACATCTCCCAGACTATAATCTTCCAGCCAACTATTTAACTCTTCATTACTTAACCTATGAAATACTGTTTCATTTTGTTCTCTATCAGCAACAATTATATCATTTGGTTCAAAATTGTCAATTAAATTTATCGATTGGGTAGAAACGATAAGTTGTGTTTTGTCAGCAACTTTTCTCATCAAACTGGCTAGTTTATTTATAGCTACAGGGTGTAAACCTAATTCAGGTTCATCAATAATAATGGTTTTTGGGGGGGCAGGTTGCATAAGTAAGGTTGCAAGACAAATAAATCTTAATGTTCCATCGGATAGATTATATGCATCAAAATAAGCATCGTAACTTCCTGCTTCTTGCCATCTTAATTTAATTTGATTTTCATTTCTACCTGATGGCTTAAGAATAAAACTATCAAAAAATGGTGCTATAGATTTTATAGTTTTTTCTATTCTTATAAAGTTTTTTGGATAAGAATATTTTAAGTGATATAAGAACGCAGCAATATTAGCCCCATCTTTTTTTAAAAAAATGTCATCATCGATATTACTAAAACCTTTCATAGGCGAAGTATCACTTGTATCATGAAAGTGATATACTTTGAATTCTTTCAATCTTTCATTAACATAAAAAGCTTGACCGCGGTTAGTATATTTAAATTGAGATTCAGCAACGCTTTTTTCATAATTTTGATAATGCCATCTATAAGTTTTAAATGCTGTATCAACTGATTTTATATATAGAGAATCTTGATTATTTGCTAATGTTACAATAAATCGATTTTTGTCTTTTTGTTCATTACCAAAATGAAAATCAAAAAATATTTCTTGTGTGTTTTTTTTACCAAAATGAAGAAAACTATCAGCTCCTCCTTTACGAATAACATAGTCTGCTAGATTTTGCTCATAAATAGCTCTAACCAAAGAAAAAATAGATATAAAATTACTTTTACCTACTCCATTTCCACCAATTAAAATGTTTAAAGACTTTAGAGGTACACTTTGTCCTCTAATTGATTTATAGCCTTTAATGTCAATTTTTGTAATCATGTTCTATAATTGCTAAAGCAAATATAATAAAATGGAAGTTTGATTTGAAACTATTATGAGTATATGGATTTTGGTGTTAAATTTAAATAAAATGCTAACTTCAACTTGTCTATACCCATAATAAAATCACCAATATGTACTTTACAAAGTAGAATAAATGGAAGATATAGCAATTTCATTAACACTCTCAAATATAAAAAAAGTAAGATAAAAAAGTGTAACTTTTTTATCGGGTCGACACTCCTTGCCTAAGGGGAGTGACACTCCCTCGGTAAGGGGAACGATGCTCCCCACCTAAGGGGAGTGTCATTCACTGCCTAAGGGGAGCAACTTCAAACAACAAAAAAGGTAAAATATTCGTATTGTGTAGAAAAATGTTTGTTAGGTGCTGTGAAGTATAAAGAAATCATTTTAAAAAATAAATACACCCCAAAGAGGAGTGTATTTAAGTGTAAAGTTTTATAAATAGCTAACTTAACAGCTAACAAAAGCACAGGTATTCTCGTTTGTTTCAATTTGTACCGTAAGTGAGAATTATGTACTTGCTTTTTATACTAAAGGCTCTGCTTTAAAACCTTTACTTTTTACAATAGCAATTACTTCATCCGCAGTAATTCCTTTAGAACTTACGGTAAGAACTTTATCATCAAAATTAGTATCTACATTCCAATGGCAAATACCTTCAGCATTGTCTAAATCAGCTTGTACTTTTGATACACATCCTCCGCAGTTAAGGTTTGTTTTGAATTTTAACTCTTTATTATTTTCCATTATATTAAAAATTTATTAGTTATTGAATACTGCAAATTTCAGCACAACACCGTTGTTTGTTGTTGTACAATTTTAAGATTGATTTGTGAGATTTACAGATTTACCTTCTAAGTCAGATTTAAAACGTTCCGACACTTGCTAGTGCCGAAACACTTGTTATTTTTTCCACTTTAATCGTAAGCTATTGCTAACCACACTAACACTACTCATAGCCATAGCTGCACCGGCAATCATAGGGTTTAATAAGAAACCATTAAATGGATATAAAATACCAGCTGCAATAGGAATACCAATAAGGTTGTAAATAAATGCCCAAAATAGGTTTTGTTTAATGGTAGCCACCGTTTGTTTTGATAGTTTTATGGCTTGTGGTATTTTACTTAGGTCAGATGATATAATGGTCATTTTAGCAACATCCATTGCAATATCACTACCTTTTCCCATGGCAATACTTACATCGGCAGTAGCTAGGGCAGTACTGTCGTTAATACCATCACCTACCATAGCAACGGTTTTTCCTTGTTGTTGTAATTCTTTTACAAAATCGGCTTTATGTTGTGGTAATACTTCAGCTTTGTAATATTGAATACCTGTTTCTTCAGCAATAGATTTTGCGGTAGCTTCGTTGTCACCCGTAAGCATATATAACTCAATATCCATAGCCTGTAACTCTTTAATAGCTTGTACCGAGGTTTCTTTTATTTTGTCTGAAATAGCAAGTACAGAAAGTGCTTCTTTATTATTAGCAAACCAAATAACTGTTTTAGCCTGTTTGCTCCATTCGTCCGCTTGTTTTAAAAGTTCTTCCGCTATGGTAGCTTTATTTTCTGCTAATAGTTTTTTATTACCCACAAAAAAGGTTTCTCCGTTATAATCAGCCTTAGCACCCTTACCTGTAATACTGTCGAAATTTGTTAGTGGGGTAGTGGCGGTATCTCCTAAAAACTTTACAACTGCTTCTGCTAATGGGTGTTCAGATTTTTTTTCAATACTTAAAAGAATGTTCTTAGCAGTATCGTTATTCTGTAACCAAGATATACCAGTTACCTCTGGTTTTCCTTCGGTAATAGTTCCTGTTTTGTCTAAAATAATGGCGTTTACTTTTTTAGCAGATTCAAGGCTTTCAGCATCTTTAATTAAAATACCTTTTTCGGCACCTTTACCAACGCCCACCATAATAGCGGTAGGAGTAGCCAGTCCTAGAGCACAAGGACATGCAATAACCAATACGGTGATGGCAGCTAACAATCCTTGAACCACTCCGTTATCACCACCTAAAATAAACCATATAATAAATGTAATAACAGCAATACTCATTACTACAGGAACGAAAATACCTGCAATTTTGTCAACCAATTTCTGTACAGGAGCTTTACTGCCTTGTGCATCTTGTACCATTTTAATAATTTGAGCCAACATGGTTTCTTTTCCAACCTTAACGGCTTTGAATTGAAAACTTCCTTTTTGATTGATGGTTCCTGCAAACACTTTTTCATTTTCTTCTTTTAGTACCGGAACAGGTTCACCACTTAACATACTTTCATCTACATACGAGTTTCCTGTAGTAACCATACCATCTACCGCAATTTTTTCTCCTGGTTTAACAAGAATTGTATCATTTACGTTCACATTTTCAATAGGGGTTTGCTTTTCCGTTCCGTCAGGTTGTATCACAACCACAGTTTTAGGTTGTAAGCCCATCAATTTTTTAATAGCAGATGAGGTGTTTCCTTTGGCTTTTTCTTCTAATAGTTTTCCTAACAGAATAAATGCGATAATAACCGAAGCAGCCTCAAAATATACATGTGCTTCTAATCCTCTAGATTCCCAAAACTTAGGAAATAACATGTTGAATACACTAAAAATATACGCTATACCTGTACTTAAGGCTACTAGGGTATCCATATTTGCAGAACGATGTTTGGCTTGTTTCCATGCATTGATAAAAAAGTCTTTACCAAACCATAGCAACACTGGGGTAGAGAAGGCCCACATAATAGGGTTTGCATAAGGCATGTTCATAAAAAACATACCAATAACAACTACAGGCAACGAAAGTAGTACCGACCACATGGTTTTGGTTTTTAGTTGCTTGAACTTCTTTTCATGAATAGCTTCGAGGGTTTCTTGTTGTTTGGTTTCGTCTTCAATTAGCAAATCATAACCCGCACCTTGTATTGCTTTTTGCAATTTTGTGGCATTGGTCATGTTAGGAAGGTATTCTACCGTTAAATTTCCACTAGCAAAATTTACCGAAGCATTTACTACACCTGGTTCGTAGCTAACAATACTTTCAGCACTTCCAGCACAAGAGGCACAAGTCATACCCAATACTGGAAATACTTTTTTAACAGTGGTTACACCGTAGCCCAAATCTTTTATAGCAGTAACGGCGTTCGCAAGAACTTCTTCGTTAGTAACCGTAATAGCAGCTCTTTGGTTGTTTAGTTCTACTTTATGGGTTTCAATTCCCTCAACATGCGTTAGTCCTTTTTCAACGATTAAAGCACAGTGTTCACTTTCCACACCTTCTAGAGGTAGGTAAATGATATCTTTATTGTTATTTGTTGCCATTTTTTTACTGTATTAATTGTACAATACAAAGTTGGCATTAAGTTAGAGAAAATTTATTGTGGAATTTTGGAATTGATTTATAAGATTTACACCTCGTCTAATGGTTTTCTTCTGTCTTTACGGATTTTTTTAAAGTGACTCGGCGTTAATCCTGTAACTTTTTTAAACTGATTGCTTAAATATGCCACGCTTGAATAGTGTAAACGGAAAGCAATTTCACTTAATGATAATTCATCGTAAACAAGTAGTTCTTTTACCTTTTCTATTTTTTGAGCAATAAAATACTTTTCTATAGTAGTACCTTCTACTTCAGAAAAAAGGTTGGATAAGTAATTATAATCATGATGAAGCTCGTTGCTTAACAAATCAGATAAGTTAACTTTTGTCTCACTGTCTTGATGGTGTACCAAATTGATGATTAAGTTTTTTATCTTTTCAATAATGCGACTTTTTTTATCATCAATAATCTCGAAGCCTAAATCAAGTAAAATCTTGTCCAGACTTTCTTTTTCATCTGAAGTAAGTTCTTTTTCTAGTATAACCTCACCTAATTTAATGCTTTTTACACCAACACCTAATTTGTCTAATTCATTTTGAATGACTAGGATACAGCGATTGCAAACCATGTTTTTAATAGTGAGCGTCATAGTATTTTTATTATAGTTTGTTAGGTTTACAAAGATAAGGATAAGTGCTTGCTATGAATCAAAAGTTATTTCAATCTTATAACTATAAACACTACGATAGTATTGCTAAGGTAGGAGATAAAAAAATCCCGAGTATTTTTTACTCGGGATTTTTGTTTTATTAATCCTCGTCTATTTCAGTACGAGTTTCAGTAGGTTTTTCACCTTTTTCTATTTTAATAATGAGTTTTTGCTCAGGCTCATTTAAATCCATAAAGATAGCGTCACCTTCATCTAGTTTAGAGTTAACAATTTCTTCAGCTAGTGCATCTTCAATATACTTCTGAATGGCTCTTTTTAATGGACGAGCTCCATATTGTTTATCAAAACCTTTATCAGCAATATAATCTTTAGCCTTATCGCTTAACGTAAGCTTATAACCTAAATCATCAATACGTTTTAGTAATTTATCTAATTCAATATCAATAATTTTATGAATGTTTTCACGTTCAAGAGAGTTAAAAATTACAATATCATCAATACGATTTAAAAATTCTGGAGCAAAAGATTTCTTTAAAGCACCTTCAATAATACTTTTGGCATGGGCGTCTTCTTGTTCTTTTTTAGAAGAAGTTCCGAAACCAACACCACCACCAAAATCTTTTAGTTTACGAACTCCAATATTTGAAGTCATGATAATAATGGTGTTTCTAAAATCTATTTTTCGACCTAAACTATCAGTTATATGCCCGTCATCTAAGACTTGTAGCAGCATATTAAATACATCAGGGTGTGCTTTCTCAATCTCATCTAATAAGATTACAGAATAAGGTTTACGACGTACTTTTTCAGTTAATTGTCCACCTTCTTCGTAACCAACATATCCTGGGGGCGCACCTATTAAACGAGAAATAGCAAACTTCTCCATGTACTCACTCATATCAATTCTAATTAAAGAATCGTCAGAGTCAAATAACTCACGAGCTAATACTTTTGCTAACTGTGTTTTACCTACACCCGTTGAACCTAGAAAGATAAAAGAACCAATTGGTTTGTTAGGGTCTTTTAACCCAACACGGTTACGCTGTATAGCTTTTACTACTTTGGTAACAGCTTCATCTTGACCAATTACTTTACCTTTTATTAATTGAGGTAATTCTGCTAAACGACTACTTTCTGCTTCGGCAACACGATTTACAGGAATTCCTGTCATCATCGATACTACTTCAGCTACATTATCTTCAGTAACAGTTTCTCTATGTAGTTTAGAATCTTCTTCCCATTGCTGTTGTGCAGACTCTAAAGCTGTTTCTATATTTTTTTCGTCATCACGAAGCTTTGCAGCTTCTTCGTACTTTTGTCCGCTTACCGCTTTAGTTTTGCGTCCTCTAATTTCTTCTAGTTTCGCTTCTAATTCTAAAATTTGTTGCGGAACTACAATGTTTGTAATATGAATTCTCGATCCAGCTTCATCTAAAGCATCAATAGCTTTATCTGGTAAAAAGCGATCAGTCATATAACGGTTGGTTAATTTTACACAGGCTTCAATAGCTTCATCAGTAAAAGAAACATGATGATGCGATTCGTATTTACCTTTGATATTGTGTAGAATTTGTATGGTTTCTTCTACGGTAGTAGGATCTACAATTACTTTTTGAAAACGACGCTCTAAAGCACCGTCTTTTTCAATATTTGTTCTGTATTCATCTAAAGTAGTTGCACCAATACATTGAATTTCTCCTCTGGCTAAAGCAGGTTTTAACATATTAGAAGCATCTAACGAACCAGTAGCTCCACCAGCACCTACGATGGTGTGAATTTCATCAATAAAAAGAATAATATCATCGTTCTTTTCAAGCTCATTCATTAAAGCTTTCATGCGTTCTTCAAACTGACCTCTGTATTTTGTACCAGCAACTAAGCTAGCTAAGTCAAGAGAAACGATGCGTTTGTCGAATAGAATTCGTGATACTTTTCTATCTACAATACGTAAAGCTAACCCTTCTGCAATAGCAGATTTACCAACACCTGGCTCTCCAATAAGCATTGGGTTATTCTTTTTTCGTCTACTTAAAATCTGAGAAACACGCTCAATTTCTTTTAAACGACCTACAACAGGATCTAACTTTCCTGAAACAGCTAAGGCTGTTAAATCACGCCCAAAGTTATCTAAAACTGGAGTTTTAGATTTTTTAACTTGCTTTCCTTTTTGAGGTTGTTGCCCGTAAGGGTTTGATTTTTCGTCAGCAAATTCATCATCAGAAGGTGTTTCCCCTATAGGAGAAATAAACGAGTCATCATCTACGTGTAGTTCTTTGTACAAGTTTTTAGCCTGCTCATAGTCTACATCATACTTTTGAAGTAATTTAGTAGTAGGATCATTTTCGTTGCGCAAAATACATAATAACAAATGTGCAGTATCTATTGCATTGCTTTGGTATAGTTTAGCTTCTAAAAAGGTTGTTTTTATAGCTTTTTCTGCTTGTCTGGTAAGGTGTAAGCTCTTTCTTTGAGGGCTTGAAAAAGATGGGGTTGTCGGATTTAGTTTTTCTAGTTTATTACGCACTAAATCTAAATCAACATCAAAAGTTGTTAATATTTCAATGGCTTTTCCATCACCTTTTCTAATCAAACCCAACAAAAGATGTTCTGTTCCAATAAAGTCATGACCTAGTCTTAAGGCTTCTTCTTTACTGAAAGTAATTACATCTCTAACCTGTGGTGAAAAATTATCGTCCATATATTTATTTTCTATCTCTGTAAAGTTAGTAAGTTTTTTTCTTAAAAATTACAAAAAAGATGCCAATAGTTTTTAACTGACATTCTGACGAGTAAATTAAGAAATTATTGTTTAATATAACATATAAAATTGTTAATAAATAAACGTAAAACAGTTAGTATATTTTTTGTGTAAAACTGAGGGTTGTAGTATCTTGCAATGTTTTAGAAAATGCGGAGAACTAGAAAGCATTTTAAAAAGTGGGTTTTATCAAGTGTAAAATTCACTTTTTTGACGAAAATAAATACTAATATTTTAAAAGAAAATATATGACAGATGGCGAAAAGTTGATTCCTATCAACATTGAAGAGCAAATGAAGTCAGCATACATCGATTATTCAATGTCGGTGATAGTATCGAGAGCGTTACCAGATGTAAGAGATGGTTTAAAACCAGTGCATAGAAGAGTTTTGTTTGGTATGCATGAATTAGGAATTAAATCCACAGGAGCATATAAAAAATCTGCAAGAGTTGTAGGAGAGGTATTAGGTAAATATCACCCACACGGAGACACCTCGGTTTACGATTCTATGGTACGTATGGCTCAAGATTGGAGTGTACGTTATATGATGGTTGATGGGCAAGGAAACTTCGGTTCTGTTGATGGTGATAGCCCTGCAGCGATGCGTTATACAGAGGTGCGCATGCAGAAAATATCAGAAGAGATGTTATCTGATATAGAAAAAGATACTGTAGATCATAAATTAAACTTTGATGATACGTTACAAGAACCAACAGTACTTCCTACACGTATTCCTAACTTATTAGTAAATGGAGCTTCTGGTATTGCAGTAGGAATGGCAACAAACATGGCACCGCATAACTTAACAGAAGTTATTAACGGTACTGTAGCATATATTGATAATCGCGACATTGAAATTGATGAGTTAATGCAACACATCAAAGCGCCAGATTTTCCAACAGGAGGGATTATTTATGGTTACGATGGAGTAAGAGATGCTTTCCATACAGGTCGTGGACGTATTGTAATGCGTGCTAAAGCAACTATTGAAGAAGTTAAGGGACGTGAATGTATAGTTGTTACTGAAATTCCTTACCAAGTTAACAAAGCAGAAATGATTAAGAAAACTGCTGATTTGGTTAATGAAAAGAAACTGGAAGGTATTGCAAGCATTCGTGATGAATCTGACCGTAAAGGAATGCGTATTGTTTATATATTAAAGCGAGATGCAATTCCTAATATCGTTTTAAATAAACTATTTAAATACACACAATTACAAACATCATTTAGTGTAAATAATATAGCTTTAGTTAAAGGGCGTCCTGAACAGTTAAACTTAAAAGAGTTAATCCATTATTTTGTAGAGCATAGACATGAAGTAATTGTTCGTAGAACAGAGTTTGAATTAAAGAAAGCAGAAGCACGTGCACATATTTTAGAAGGATTAATTATTGCTTCTGATAATATTGATGAGGTAATTTCTATTATTAGAGGTTCTTCTAACGCAGATGAAGCACGTGAAAAATTGATAGAGCGTTTTGAATTAACAGAAATTCAAGCACGTGCTATTGTTGAAATGCGTTTACGTCAGTTAACAGGACTAGAACAAGATAAGTTACGAGCAGAGTATGATGAAATTATTAAGACTATTGCCGATTTAAAAGATATTCTTGCAAATGAGCCGAGACGTTATCAAATAATCAAAGACGAACTATTATATATCAAAGAGAAATATGGTGATGATCGTCGTTCTGTAATTGAGTATGCAGGAGGAGATATGCGTATCGAAGACATGATTCCTAACTCTAAAGTTGTTGTTACTATTTCTCATGCAGGTTATGTAAAGCGTACAAATTTAGATGAATACAAGGTTCAGAATAGAGGAGGGCGTGGACAAAAAGGTGCAACTACTCGTAATGAAGATTTCTTAGAACATTTATTCGTAGGTACTAACCATCAATATATGTTATTCTTTACTCAAAAAGGAAAAGTATTCTGGATGCGTGTATATGAAGTTCCAGAAGGAGGAAAGAATACCAAAGGTAGAGCAATTCAAAACTTAATAAATATCGAGCAAGACGATAAGGTAAAAGCGTTCTTAGTAACAGGTGATTTAAAAGATGAAGATTATATCAATAATCATTATGTTATTATGGCAACAAAACGAGGTCAGGTTAAGAAGACGCCTTTAGAACAATATTCTCGTCCAAGAGCTAATGGTATTAACGCAATAACTATTAAAGAAGGTGATGAGTTACTAGAGGCGAAGTTAACTACTGGAGATAGCCAAGTAATGCTAGCACTTAAATCGGGGAAAGCAATTCGTTTTGAAGAAGCTAAAACACGTCCAATGGGAAGAACAGCTTCGGGAGTTCGTGGTATTACATTATCGCATGAAAATGATGAGGTAATTGGTATGGTTGCTGTTAATGATATGGAAAGTAATATCTTAGTTGTTTCAGAAAAAGGATATGGAAAGCGTTCTAAATTAGAAGATTACCGTATAACGAATCGTGGAGGTAAAGGAGTTAAAACGTTGAATATATCAGAAAAAACTGGTAATTTAGTCGCTATCAAGAATGTAGATGATTCAAACGACTTAATGATTATCAACAAATCAGGACTAACAATTAGAATGGCAGTGGAAGATTTACGTGTTATGGGTAGAGCAACTCAAGGAGTTAAACTGATTAACATTAAAGATAATGATGATATTGCTGCTGTAGCAAAAGTAATGCATGAAAAAGATGAAGAAGAAGATGGCATGGAAATTGAAAATGAAACAAATGATAGTCAAGAACAACAATAAATAAATCATAACAAAAATGAAAAAACAAATCTTAGCCCTTTCTTTAGGATTAATGTCGTTAGGGGCATTTGCTCAAAAATCAGAACTTAAAGCTGCTGAGAAAGCTATAAAAAAACAAGATTTTACAACAGCATTAAATACTTTAAATGCTATTGAAGGATCTTTAATGATGAACGGAGAAGATAAATATAAATCTAAATTTTATTTCTTAAAAGGTAAAGCATTAGCAGCAAAAAAAGATTACAAGAATGCTGGTGAAGCTTTCAATGCTTTAATAGCAATGAAAGAAAACAAGTATACAGATGAAGCTAAGCCTATCTTAAATCAGATGATTCAAGAAGTTTCTAAAAAAGCGGTTGATTTATATAATAATAAAAAGGATTATAAAAATGCAGCTGAAGACTTCTATTTGACATATGTGTTAAGTCCTACAGATACATCTTTTGCTTATAATGCTGCAGTTGCTGCTACCCAAGCTAAAGATTATGATAAAGCGATTGAGTACTATAGAGAATTACAAAAAATAGGTTACACAGGTATTGAAAAGCAATATGTAGCTACAGATAAAACTACAGGAAAAGTTGAAAGTTTTGGAAATGACAAGGCAAGAAGAGACTTAATGGTAAAAACAGGAAACTATGTAAAACCAGACGTAAAATCTTCAGATTCAAAATCAGCAACAATTGTTAAAAATGTAGCTTTAATTTTAAAAGAGCAAGGAAAAACAGATGAGGCTATTGCAGCTTTTAAAGATGCTCGTGCTTCTAATCCAAAAGATTTAAATTTAATTTTAAACGAAGCTCAACTATATGTTGACATGGGTAAAATGGATAAGTTTGGAGAATTGATGAATGAAGCTGTAGCTTTAGACCCTGAAAACCCAACATTATATTATAATTTAGGTGTTGTAAATTTCAATGAAGGTAGAATGGATGATGCGAAGAAGTATTACACGAAGGCAGTTGAGTTAAAACCTGATTATGCAGATGCTTATATGAATTTAGCAGTAGTAGTTTTAGATAAAGAAAAAGCTATTGTAGAAGAAATGAATAAAAACTTATCAAATTTTAAAAAATATGATGAGTTAGCAGCTAAACAAAAAGAAGTTTATAAGGAAGCAATCCCATTTTTAGAAAAAGCAGATAGTTTAAATAGAAATGTAGATACTGTAAAAACTTTAATGAATTTATATGAGGTGTTAGAAATGAGTAATAAAGCGGCTGAATATAGAGACTTATATAAATCAATGCAATAGTAGTAGAAAAATTAGTTATAAAAAAAACCGAAATTTTAGAATTTCGGTTTTTTTTATAACTAATTTATAAGGTAATCTGTAAAACTATTTATTCAACTAAACGCTTAATTACTCTAAGTTTGTGTGTGTGTTGATGTGTATCAATATTATAAATACCGCTATGATCCAACTTGTCAATACGAACTTTTCCATGAGCGTGTATAATGTTGTAATCATTCATAATAATCCCAACATGGGTAATAATACCTTCTTCATTATCAAAAAAAGCTAAATCACCAGGCTCACTTTCCTCAATAAAACTCAAAACTTCACCTTGAGTTGCTTGTTCCTTTGCATCACGTAGAAGGTTGTATCCACATAATTTATATACTGTTTGAGTAAACCCAGAACAATCAATACCAAAAGGCGATTTACCTCCCCATAAATAAGGAACATTTAAGAATAAGAAAGCGGTTTCTACAATTGCAGATTTTGCTAGTTTACTATTGCATACTTTGCCCTCATATAAAAATGAGGAATTATTAATGTTAATTTTATTGTCTTTAAATAAAGGAAGTCGAGCTCCCATAGGAATAGTAGTTAAATTACTATTATTATCAGTAATAAAATCAATTAATTCACCGGCATAGTGTTTTTTTTCTTTTAATAAAAGACTGTGTACCTCTACTGAAATTTCTTCATATTGTTTATTGTCAACATATCCTTGATAACCATCAAAAGCTAACCGTATTTTACTCCATTTTTTAGTTTTTTCTAAAACTTCAAAGTGCTCACCAAAAACAACTTGATTTACCATTTCTGAAGCATCAGAAGGCTCTGATCGAAGAGGTACAATACTTAAATTACAAATTCCGAAAGACATCTACTGGTTGGGGCTTTTAAAAAAATTATACTCTTTCAATAACCATTGCACTAGCACCACCACCACCGTTACAAATACCGGCAGCACCAATTTTAGCGTTATTTTGTTTTAAAATTGAAGTTAAAGCAATAATAATTCTAGCTCCAGAAACTCCTAATGGATGTCCTAATGAAACGGCACCACCATTAACATTTACTTTATCAGCAGATAACCCTAAGATTTTCATATTTGCTAATCCAACTACAGAGAATGCTTCGTTTAATTCAAAATAATCAACATCATCAAAAGATACTCCAGCTTTAGCTAAAGCTTTAGGTAATGCTTTTGCAGGAGCTGTTGTAAACCATTTTGGTTCATGAGCAGCATCAGCATATCCTTTAATTTTTGCTAATGGAGTTAAGCCTAATTCAGCAGCTTTATCAGCAGACATTAATACTAAAGCAGCTCCACCATCATTAATAGTTGATGCATTAGCAGCAGTTACTGTACCCTCTTTCGTAAATGCAGGACGTAAAGCAGGTATTTTTTCCATTTTTACATTCTTGTATTCTTCATCTTCAGAAAAGATAATAGGCTCACCACGACGTTGAGGTATTTCAACAGGAACAACCTCATCTGCAAATTTTCCTTCGCTCCACGCTTTAGCAGAACGGTTATATGATTCAACTGCAAAAGCATCTTGATCCTCTCTTGAAAATTTATATTCAACAGCACATTCATCAGCACAAACTCCCATAGCTACTTGTTCGTAAGCATCCATTAATCCATCTTTCTGCATTCCATCTTCCATTTTAATAGGTCCAAATTTTGAACCTGTTCTGGCGTGTTGGTAATGAGGAATCATACTCATGTTTTCCATACCTCCAGCTACAACTATTTCGGCATCACCTAAAGCGATAGTTTGTGCAGCTAACATTATAGACTTCATTCCTGACGAACAAACTTTATTTACAGTAGTACAAGGCACAGTATCTGGTATTCCTGCAAAGATTGCCGCTTGACGAGCTGGAGCTTGTCCTAAACCTGCCGAAACAACATTACCCATAAAAACTTCTTCAACCATTTCTGGTTTTAGGTTAATTTTATCTAAAGCTCCTTTAATGGCTATAGCACCTAATTTAGGTGCAGGGGTAGTTGATAATGTTCCTAAAAAACTACCAATTGGAGTTCTTGCAACCGATACTATTACTACTTCTTTCATGTGCTACTATTTGTTAATTTTTTATTTATCCCAATAACCAAAAGTGACTAAAATAACAAAGCTGTTAAGCGCTTAATAATTATTTTCTGCTATTAATTTCATGTATTGGGTGAATTGTATTAAGATTTGTTTTGCGAAAATAACCATTTTATGCCAAGTACTCAAATAATAGAGAAAGGTTATATTTACATTTTATAAAGATCAAAAATGAACGACTTAATTAACAAACTGTACAAAAATAATACTGTAATTTACAAAGCATTATTGTTTTTGATCACGGTAATTGCTATAGTATATTTATTTCCTAAAGGTGGACAGTTTAAGTACGATTTTAGACAAGGAAAACCTTGGCAATATGACAATTTATATGCTCCTTTTGATTTTGCTATTCAAAAAACTACAGAAGAAATAGAAGAGGAAAAAAACGAACTTAAAAATAGTTCAAAAAAATATTTTGTAGTTGATACATCGATTAAAGAAGAGGTAACTCATTTATTTACGAACCAAGTTAAGAGTATTGACTCATTATCAACAAACGTAATTAGAGACTTAATTAGAGAAGGAGAGAAGCTTATAAATAAAATTTACGTATATGGTTTTTTAGATGACGCAAGCATTGATAAAGCAGATAGAGAAGATGTGATAGTTTTACGTAAAGGAAACTCCATTGATGATGTTCTGTTTTCAAGGTTAGTACAGTCAAAAGATATTTTAAGCTTTTTAAGAACAAATACAGAGGGACTTCAGTACTATAAACAACGCCTGTTAATAAACTATTTGTCAAATAATTTGCGCCCTAACGTAACCTATGATTATAAATACAGTGAAAAGGAGTTAAATGAACGTTTTCAAGGTATTTCTTATGCTAAAGGAAAGGTTTCAAAAGGAGAATTAATTATTTTAAAAGGAGACATTGTTGAAGGAAGGAAATATAATGTCTTAAAGTCGTATGAAGTAGCGTCAAGCTCTAGAATTTGGACAAAATCTAATTATTATTGGATTGTATTCGGATACACAATTTTAGTAGCCTTGGCATTGTTAATGTTATTATTATTTTTAGAAAGATATAGGTTTGAGACTTTTAATGATAACAATAAAGTAACCTTTATTTTCTTCAATATCTTTTTAATGATTTTTGTACAAACTATGGTGGTAAAATACAATTCTGGTTATTTGTACGTAGTTCCGTTAAGTATTTTACCAATTGTACTAAAAGCTTTTTTTGATGCCAGATTAGGTTTATTTACTCATGTACTTACCGTATTGTTGTTAGGATTTATTGTACCCAATAGTTTTGAGTTTATTTACTTACACATTATTGCAGGGATTGTAACTATATTAACGGTTTCTGAACTGTATAAAAGAGCAAGTTTATTTATGTCTATTGGACAAATTACACTAATTTACATGGTTACTTATTTTGCCTTTTCTATTCTAAAAGAAGGGAATGCAGATAAGATAAATTGGATGTACTTTGGGTTATTTGCAGCAAATGGATTGTTGTCGTTCTTAGCAGTGTTTTTTATCTATTTTTATGAAAAGCTTTTCGGATTGGTTTCTGATGTAACATTATTAGAGCTTTCTAATACAAATTCAAAACTATTAAGAGATTTAAATGAAAAAGCTCCAGGAACGTTCCAACATTCAATGCAGGTGGCTAATTTAGCTGAAGCAGCAGCGAATGAAATAGGAGCGAACTCTATGTTAGTAAGAACAGGAGCTTTGTATCATGATATTGGTAAAATGGTAAAACCAATGTATTTTACCGAAAATCAATCCACAGGAGTTAATCCACATAATGATTTATTACCAGTAGATAGTGCACGTATTATTTTAGATCATGTAATTAACGGAATAGAAATAGCAAAAAAATATAAACTACCAGATAGAATTATAGACTTTATTCGTACACACCATGGAACAAGCGTTACTTATTACTTTTATAAACAAGAACAAGAAAACAATCCAGATGTTGATATTCAGAAGTTTCAATACCAAGGTCCAATTCCGTTTTCAAAAGAAACAGCTATTTTAATGATGTGTGATGCAGCAGAAGCTGCTTCTAAAAGTTTAAAAAATCCGACAGCACAATCGATAGATGTATTAATTGATAGGATTATAGACAAGCAAAAAAACGATAATCAGTTCATAAATTCAGATATTACTTTTAGAGAGATAGAAAAAATTAAAAAAATTATAAAGAATAAGTTGATGAATATCTATCACTTACGTGTTGAGTATCCAGAATAGGTGATTTTTTTAGCAAAAAAATTTGTAGAAACGTATATATAGTTATACATTTGCACTCGCAATTTTTAATTCACGTTTCGACAAGAATTAAGGAGAGGTGGCAGAGTGGTAATGCAGCAGCCTGCTAAGCTGTCATCCTTCGGGATGCCCGGGTTCGAATCCCGGTCTCTCCGCAAAAAGTTGTAGATGACACTAATCGGGGTGTAGCGTAGCCCGGTCATCGCGCCTGCTTTGGGAGCAGGAGGTCGCAGGTTCGAATCCTGCCACCCCGACAAAGAATGGTCGCGTAGCTCAGCTGGATAGAGCATCTGCCTTCTAAGCAGACGGTCACAGGTTCGAATCCTGTCGCGATCACAATAAGCCTTACTAGTTTTAGTAAGGCTTTTTTGTTGTTTAATATTTCCATTTTATAATTATCAAACTACTTAAAAGTTCAATTATTTCTTTATTCAAAAGAGTTATTTCTTAAGGGAAATTTACCTGATAATTAAAAAGAGTAAAAGTAATATTTACCTAAATTATTTTTTTTTATTAAATTGTAAGAGGTTAGAGTATTGTAAATCAGTTTACTTTAAGTGTTTTTTTACAGGTGTCACCTTTTACCTATTAATACAGTGCTAGTAAAAGCATTTAATCATACTTAAGAAAAAATAAAGTCAATTTAATAAAATATTATACATGATAATCAAGAAGTCCCACCCAAACAAAGTAAATAATGAAAAAATTAGCTACCCTCGTACTTTTAGTTTTAAGCACAGCTACTATTGCTCAAGTAGGCATTGGAACCTTAACACCTAGTCTATCTGCTCAGTTAGATATTAAATCAGATTCCAGAGGCTTATTAATACCTAGATTAAATATTAATGATTTAAGTACATCATTACCAGTAAATAATAATACAATTAAAGAAAGTTTATTAGTTTATAACACTAATAAAAATTCTGGAAAAGGATTTTATTATTGGAATGGAGTGCTATGGGAACAATTAGTAGATATAACCACGGTCTCAAACCTGATTACTACACAAGTAGATAATCAACAAATAGAAAAATTCTTCTTAAATAGCTCTAATATTCTTACTCTTGAGTTGGAAAATGCAAGTTCTAAATCAGTCGATTTATCATCTCTTTTGCAAGAGAATGAGTTATTAACTGGTATAGGATCACCTATTAATAACTCTGTAGATCCTGTTACAGGAGTTTTATATGTAGATACTAATTCCGGAGATGTTTATAGCTCTGATGGTAGTTTATGGAGTTCAGTTGCATCGTCAGGACCAGACGGAAAATCAGCCTATCAAGTTTGGTTAGATGCTGGAAACAGTGGAACTGAAGCCGACTTTATTACTTCATTAAAAGGAGATACCGGAGCTGCGGGAACGAATGGAGTAGACGGGAAATCTGCGTATCAAGTTTGGTTGGATGCTGGAAACAGTGGTACCGAAGCCGATTTTATCACTTCATTAAAAGGAGACACTGGAGCTGCGGGAACGAACGGAGTAGACGGAAAATCCGCCTATCAAGTTTGGTTAGACGCTGGAAACAGTGGAACTGAAGCTGACTTTATCACTTCATTAAAAGGAGATACCGGAGCGGCAGGAACCAATGGATCAGACGGAAAATCTGCGTATCAAGTTTGGTTAGATGCAGGAAACAGTGGAACCGAAGCCGACTTTATCACTTCATTAAAAGGAGATACCGGAGCTGCGGGAACGAATGGAACGAATGGAGTAGACGGAAAATCTGCGTATCAAGTTTGGTTGGATGCTGGAAACAGTGGTACCGAAGCCGACTTTATCCTCTCTTTAAAAGGAGATACCGGAGCTGCGGGAACGAATGGAGTAGACGGGAAATCTGCGTATCAAGTTTGGTTAGATGCTGGAAACAGTGGTACCGAAGCCGACTTTATCACTTCATTAAAAGGAGACACTGGAGCTGCGGGAACGAATGGAGTAGACGGAAAATCCGCGTATCAAGTTTGGTTGGATGCTGGAAACAGTGGTACCGAAGCCGACTTTATTACTTCATTAAAAGGAGACACTGGGGTTGCAGGAACGAATGGAACCAATGGATCAGACGGAAAATCAGCCTATCAAGTTTGGTTGGATGCTGGAAACAGTGGTACCGAAGCCGATTTTATCACTTCATTAAAAGGAGACACTGGAGCTGCGGGAACGAATGGAACCAACGGAGTAGACGGAAAATCTGCGTATCAAGTTTGGTTGGATGCTGGAAACAGCGGAACTGAAGCCGACTTTATCCTCTCTTTAAAAGGAGATACCGGAGCTGCGGGAACGAATGGAGTAGACGGGAAATCTGCGTATCAAGTTTGGTTAGATGCTGGAAACAGTGGTACCGAAGCCGACTTTATCACTTCATTAAAAGGA
>NZ_JAKRGE010000005.1:0-210001 GCF_022347665.1 Tenacibaculum sp. Mcav3-52
GGTTTTGCCAAATTCCTCCATCAATCCTAAATTGGTAATCATTATTACCCGATGTAACTTCTACACGAATCTCACCATTCCCACTTCCATCATAACATAATGTAGGTGTTAAATCAAAATCTACTGTATTTGGTTCTATAACAGGTACACTTACAGGTACACAAGTTGTACTCGCAATATTAATTTGTACGTCGTCTATAAAATTCCCTACAGTGTTATTTCCTCCAGCTGTTGATAATGCATCAAAAGCAATTATTGTGGTTGATTGCCCTACTGGAACGGTATAACTTCCTGTATAAACTTTCCAAGCGGTGTTATTTGTTTCCATAGTTTCAACAACTCCGGCTGTGGCTAAATCACCTCCTATTTTCACTGTTGCTCTATCTAAACCACTTCTTCCTCTATGCGCTACAGACCAAGTAATTATATCTCCTGGTTGAGTACAGTATTCTTGATATAATGATGATACTCTGTTAGCATTTAGTTCTGCAAAAGAGTTTCCTTCATAAGCGGTAACACCATTAAATCCATTATGCCAAAGCTCTATTTGATTATCAGACGCAGTAGAATCCCAACCTGGTATATCATCTTCATTATAAAATCTGAATCTTGTTGTTGTTTCTGCTGGTCTTTCAAAACTTCCATTTTGGAATAGTTTAGCTGTACAACCACATTCGTTACAATTTCTACTATCTCTGATCATTACAATGTAATCGGTTGCTCTTGGTGGCACGTTGTTAAATACATTACTACTTTGCCAACTAGTACCTCCATCAATACTATATTCGTATGGAGGGATTCCTCCTGTAGCAGTAGCTGTAATAGTTCCTGTTGCAATATTACAAGTTACTTCTTGAGTTACCGATGCTGCTAAGGTTAATTCTTCTGGTTGCCCTATTGTAACATTACCTAAATCAATTACACAACTTGCCACTCCTCCATCAGCTTCCCTTATAAACACATTATATGTTCCCGCTGCTAAACCTACAACTCTATAAGGGTTATCGGCTGTCATTGACCAAGTTGCTCCACCATCTGTCGAATACTCAAAACTTCCTCCTATAACGTTATTTGCTAATATTGTGATTGACCCATTATCTGAACCATAACACTCACTATCTGTAGAGCCAACAATACTTCCTGAAAATTCATTTCCTGCATTTACCCTAACTCTAATGTCTTCTACACAACTACCTCCATAAGTTACTTCAGCGGTATATCCTCCTACTGGAACATTATTAAATACCCCCGTAGTATTTGAGTTTCCATTTAAAGTATAAGTATATGTTCCTGCTGGATTAGCTGCTATTGTTACGTTTCCTGTACCATCACAATTATATACCACAGTACTTGTTACATTTGGTGCTGATGGTAAACCATTTATAGTTACATTGTTTAAATCTATTATACATCCACTTGCGTCTATTGCTCTTGTGTTGTATGTTCCTGCAGGGAGCCCTGTTACTGGATTATTTGCTGCTAATGTATAAGTTGCAGCTGAACTTAACTTATAATAATATGTATAATTAGGAGTACCTCCTGTTGGTGCTGTATAGGTTATAGTACCAAAAGTAGTTCCTCCAGAGGTGTTACATTCTAAATCAGTTTTTGTAGCACTTCCTCCATTAAGTGGTGCTGGCTCATTTATTACTACATTAGGAATTTCATATAAACACTGATAAGAATTTTTTGATGCCCTTATATAAATGGTATAAGTTCCATCATCTAAACTATCAAAAGCACCTGTAGTGTTCCATGTAGCATTATCAATGCTATATTCTACTGCATATCCTAAATTATCTCCATTAACACTAACATTAATAGTTCCATCTGTTAAACCATTACAAGTTACATCTGTTTCTGAATGAATAAAAGCTAATTCTGGCTCTACAGTAATTTCTACCGGGTCTGAAATTGTATAACAGTTATTATCATCAATAACAATAAATCGATATATTCCTTCACTACCAACTGGCACATTGTAGGTGTATGGGTTTGTTGCTGGTGTTAAAAACGCAGTATTAGGAATGTCTGATGGGTTTGTATATAAATCTGTTCCCTGACTCGTCCATACAGCAAAATTATAATTATTACCTGACGATGTGTCTAATGTTCCTCCACTTGCAGTTAACTGAATAATTCCGTCTGAACTTCCTGATTCGCAAGTTATATCTTTAGTTTTTAATGCTGTAAGTAATAACTCATCTGGTTCATTAATAACAATCGTTTCTGTAGCGGTACACTGAGGTGTTGTAACTCTCACTGTGTAAGCCCCACCATCTGTAACATTAAAAGTAAAATCGTTATTAGCAGTTGGACCTTCTATTCCTACTACACTTCCACCTTGTAATAATTCATATGTATAATCTCCAGGAACATTATTTACTTGAACTCTTATTTGTGCTGAATCATTAAAACACTGCATAGGTGTTGTAATGACGTCCATATCTATGTCATTTTCCTGAATATTAATAGGAGGAAAAGTATATGTACATGAAGCAGCAGACGCACTACTTACACGAATTGAAAGGTTATAGTTTCCTGCAGCTGTTAAATTTGAAAAAACATTACTATTTTGAAAAGGAGCATTATAACCTCCTGGACCTGTTAAACTGTATTGATAACCTGCTGGTATATTGTTTACAGTAATAGACCCATTGTTACCACATAAAATATCCTGTGTAATAAAGGTAGGATTTAAAGTTGCTTTGTACACATTGAAGTAGTAACTTTTAGGGCACCTTCCATCATATAAAACATCTAAACGATATTCTCCAGCATCTGCAAAGTTTCTAGAAAATTCTCCGCTTCCTACCTCATTCCATGTACAGCCTGTATTTATATTAGGACATCCTGATTCTGTTACATCGGTACAAGAAGATTCATCCAATTTAAACCATTGTACTGTTGTAGCTGAAGAGGTATCAAATGGTAAATTAATAGTTCTAGAACCACTATCACCACATAAGTAAACTTCAGCTAACTCTTCTCCATTACTTGCACAAGTTAATACTTGGTCTGCAAATGGTTGTAATGGATTTGGTTCTGAATTATATCCTACAACATGTATGGTTTCTTCAGCATTTATACATCCTGATGCTGCTGAGGCTATCTTATTAACTGTGTAAGTTCCTTCATTAGTTACATCAAAAGATGGTACTGTAGTAGTTCCTAATAAAGTACCTGAGGCATCTCTCCATTCGTATGATTCAAATCCTGCTCCAGCAGTTAATGTTATACTAGAACCACACATTACTTGTGTCGTTTCAAAAGAACATCCACTTGTATCAACTAAAAAGTTTGAAGTACCAACTATACCAAAATTACAATCATCTAATCCCGAAAAACTAGGCTCATTATTAATAACTACTCCTCCTCTAACTCCTTCGTATCTGGCAAAAGCTTGATTTCTAACTTCATTAGAACACACATCTCTTAATTGACTACAGTCTGTTACTACTTGAACGTGCATACGAATATTATAAAGGGCACCTCCCTCTAAAACCATATTATCTGGTACTGAAATCTCTAATTCAGCTCTATTGTCATTAGCTGCGCTTGGTGGATCGTATGCTGTTATAGATACTCCTGGAGGTAAATCTATATCAAAACGTGTTCCATCTGGAGCCACAGAGCCATTTGGTGCTGTAGTTGTTAATAAATCTACATTTTTTGGTAATCTATCTGTAATTATTGTATTTCTTGCATGATCTGTTCCTACATTTTGAAAGCTTATGTTATAAAATAATTCATTTCCTAAACCTACAGGTGTGCCTTGTATATCATTTCCACTAGCATCTTCAATTGTTTTAATTAATTGTACTTTTGGTTCTATGATTTCAACAGCTAAGGCATTTAAAAAAGGCCAGTACACATCTCCCCCAGTTGTGAATTGTACATCTATTGAACTCTGATTATTTTCAATAACACTATTCCCTCCGTTGTTTAACTCATACAAATCTACATCAAACCCTAAAGTGTTTTCTCCATCAGGCACTCTTGACGTTACGAAGTTATTGTAACGAGTCATACTCCCATTGAAAAAGTTATTAGTTAAATTATTACTTCCAGTTGTTTGGCTAATGAAATTTCCAAATCTATCACGTATTCTAAATCTATCTCCTGGAATGCTTCTATCTCCTTCTAACGTTGCTGCTAATAAATTAACTCTAACTGGACCTAAAGGGATTGTTGAAAAACCAGAATACGTTAAGTCTACATCATTTCTACCATCAACTTCAGCATAACCATCAAAAACAGATATATTTTTACTAGATTCTAAATCATTTTCGTAAATAATTACCATTGTCCATCCTGCTGCTCCTCCGACTCCCCCTTGTCGTCCTCTAATAGCTCTGATGTTACCAGCCATATACCTTCCGTTATGTCCATTAGGGGTTGCTACAGTAACTAAACCTTGTACAAGACTTGTAATATCTTTGTAGTTAATGTATGTAGAGTTATCATCAAAAATAGTTTCGTCAGCTGTTATATCTTGATATCCTTGACCTGGTAACTGAAACTTAATATTATTAGGATTATGTTGCCTACTGTATGGACTAGTGTACCAATTTTCATAAGGATAAATACCTGCCCAATATAATCCTGCATAAACAACTCTTGAACAATTAGGTAAATTTAATTGATCTGAACTTGAAGAGACTGTTGATGGATCTCCATCTATGTCAATGTACTGCATATTTACTTGACCATTTGCCTCATATCCATCATATGGTCTATTTGCATTATAATTGGGCCACCCAACATACTTACTCAATATGTTATTTCCTATAAAAGTAATGTCTCCTTTTACATTAATACCTCCACTTGTTCCATCTGGCTTAACAACTCTCTGATTAAATCCAGCAGCTCTACTAGAAGGCTTAGCTATTTTAGCTTTGAATGCTTGGTATGAATCTGCCTCACTTTTAGAATGCTCTATGGGAACTGAAGATTCACTCTTATTGTTTTCTTGTGAAAAACCAACAAGTGCATATAATACAATTATTAGTAGGGTAATTATTCTCTTCATAATATCAATTGGGGAAATTAATTAATCAAGTTCTTTTTTTATATTATTTAATTTGAATGATTGCTTTACGATCATAAAAAGCACCATTTAAATTTGTATTGTACATTTTAATCGCTTCCGATCTATCTGTTGTTTTAAATATATATATATGCATGTAGCCTGTTTTTGGATCTACAAAATAATCTGCATCTATGTCATCGTTTCTTAATTCATCTACATTTCTATCAGCTAATGCTTTCTGAGAATTTACGTATACTCGTAAATAATATCCGGGCTCAACTCCTTCGGCCTGCATTGGATAAACCCTCGCTGGTGGTTGAGTTTTTGGCTCTTCATAACTACTAAGCTCTCCTCCTAAGGTAATTTTAACTACGTACACAGGGTCTTTAGTAGTCTTATTAACCTTTATTGTAGAATTATCTTTTTTCTCATCATTCTTTTCAAATAAACGTGTTTTATCATTAAAATCGTCTACCTTTTCTTCTGCCTCCTCTTCTTTAGCAAACCTATCTATGTATACATAGTATAATTTTTTATTAGGTTCAAATACATACTTAGCTTCAATATCTAATCGGGCCCATTTATCTATCAAAGCTTCTGCATTTTCTTTACTTCTAAATTGGTCCGAAACCACATAATACATAGTTCCTCCTCCACCAGAGCGAGTTACAGTACTCTTACGCCATGGTTTATTTGATCTTCTTCTTAATGTGGTATCTTTTGTTTGAGCACTATCTTTAATAATTACTGTATTAGTATTGGTAATTACTTTAGGAGCCGGTTGATTTTTCAGTATTCGTAATACTTCATCTATCTTTTTATTTAGTATATCAATAGAATCCTGTGCTTGTTGAATCTCGTCAGATAAATCGTTATGTTCTGGGTTTTTATATTCTATTTCTTTTTTAGGTGTTCTTTCTGGGAGGTTTACTTTAATATTTCCTGTTCTCCTCTTAGGTCGTTCTCTTGTAAACCTTTTTTTACCAAAATTATAAATAAGTCCAACTTCATTTGTTGCTGCAAAACTACTTTTTTCGTAACTAAATCCTATCGCTAAATTTTCTGAAAGGTTTATTCCAACACCAGCTGAAATTCCATATGTTTTGTCATAACCAGCTTTAACCCAACCTGCTTTAGGTAAATCTACTATAGCGCTCCCTCCAAAACCAAAGTCATCATTCCCTGGTTTTCTAGCGGTTGCTAGGAATCTTACATCAGCTCCTTCAAAAAGCCCTGATGCGTAAGTAAATTCATGAGAGTACATTAGATGTCCCGAAAATGTTTTTTCTCCAAAAGAAGTTGCCATCTCACTTTTTTTAAGATTAAAGTCTACTAAATTCTCGAAAAAGACACCAACATCAAACTTTCCAATAGACAACGTTACTGCTGGTTGAAAATTAACCACAGGATCATCTTGATAATTACTTAAAAAAGTATCGTCATCATCAGTTACTAGAACCTTCCCCCAATTTAAACTTCTTCTACTATATAAAAAATTAAATCCAAAAGTTAAATCCATCGTTTCATTTAACTGTAAACGATGTGCATAATTTGCTATAGCTCCAAAATCTTTTACCGACCCTACATCTTGTTGATATACAGCCACTCCCGCTCCAACATTTTCTCTCATTTTCCCTGAATACGTAAGCACATATAAACGGGGATTATCCTCAAAATCTATGTTACTGTTTCTTACTATAGCTGAAAGAGATGTTTTGTTTTCTCGTAATGCAGAAAATGTTGGCACGGTTAAAAAGCGATTAAACTTCATAAAGTTACGAGAACTGAAACTATTATATTGCTGTTCATTACCAGAAGTTTGCGCTTGTATAACAAACACATTTAATATCAATATAATAAGTAAGGTAATTTTTCTAATCATTCTAACCTTTTTAGTGTAAAACAGATATCGTTCCAGCTTTAATCAATTTGTCTTCTCTTATTATTTTATAATAAAAAACTTTTTGATTTCCTAAATCTTCTGTTGGCCAATCATTTTTGTACTCAGTTGTTTTTAAAATCTCTTTACCATTAGCATTATACAACATTACAGTTACTAGTGGCTGAAACGCATATTTGTTTGATATCTTCCATGTGTCATTTTTACCGTCTCCATTAGGAGTTAAGGTGTTGGGTACTATAATTTGATCATCTGGCTCTACAACTTCTACCGTTCTTGTTACCGAACAGGCCCCTACTTTTACTAATACTGTGTAAAAACCTAGCTCTGTTACTTCTAACTGTTCTGTTGTTGATAATGTGGTTCCTGATATACTCTCTCCTTGATACCACTCATATGACTCTCCCCCTGCTGCTGTTATAGTAGCTGAACTTCCTTCCTCCATTACCACAATCTCAGAAGGAGTAATGGTTACCGCAGAATCATCAAACATCACTACGTTTATAGGCTCTAGTTCATTATCACAACCAAAACCTGAATATTTCAACACATATTCTCCAACTTCAGTTACTATTAAGTTTTCAGGGTTAGCAGGGGTAACATCATCCGTACCATCTTTAATCCATTGATACGTATAACCTGCTACTATATTATTTATTGTATAAGTTATAGAAGACCCAGCACAAAGTGAGTTTGAAGTTGATGTGCTTCTTATTTCGGGTACTTCAGCCAACTTAACATCTAATTCATTAGACTCCCCCTCTACACCATTAAAACTTACTTTTAGTGTATATGTCCCATTATCTAAATACGAATTAACTTCGTATTCGCTTACTGTTCCTCCTGTTGATACATTATTTTTATACCATTCAAAACTTAGTAAAGCTATTTGATCTGATGTTAGATCATACATATCTCCATTTTCTGCCTCTGCCTTCACCCCTACTATACTTAACTCTGTACTTCTAGTATTACATTCCTCATAGCTCGTTTCCACTCTAATGGTTGGCTCAAATGACGTTACATTTAACAATGTAAACTTTTCAGAATCAACTATATCATCACAAGCTGAACCTGTACTCTTTGTTACTCTTGCATAATATACCCCTGCTGTAGCTGCATCTATGCATAACTGATTCCTAACAGCAGTTCCCATAGTTACATCATCTCTATACCATTCTATAGTAACTTCTGAGGGGTCAGCATCATGTGTAATACACAATTCTTTTTTTTCACCAAATAAAATAATTCTTTCTAAGGCTCCAACATTCGTTACTGTAAAACCTGCTGTAGTCTGTTGTTGTAACACTACATCGTTTGACTTGGTAGTACAGGTTCCTGTATCAATTACCAAATGATACGTTCCAAACTGTCCTGTTGTTGGTGTTGTATAGGTTGAAGAATTAGATGATTGTACTAATTTATTATCTAAGTACCAATTATAGGTTAAACCTGAACGATTTGTGTTAGCTTCAAAAGTATGTGACTCATCTCCACATATTTCTACGGTTGAAGCCCCTTTAATTTGTTTGGCTGTATTATCTAAGATAATTACATTAGATATTGTAGACTCTCTAAACCCACAAGCTCCATAATCAATTTTCACTTCATACTTTCCAGGTAAAGTGACCTCTAGTTTAGGTTCCGTTGTAGTGGTAAATAATACATCATCTTTGTACCATTCGTAATTACCATTCTGATTAGTATTTAATATGAGTTCTGCTGATCCACTATCACAAAGTACAACATCATCATAATTATTTAAAACTAAAGTATCTGTTGAAAATTTATATGCTGCAAACGAATCTGAATCTGGACTGGTCATTACTGGTGAACTAGCAACCAAACGTATCTTGTAATTAGTTCCGTAAGTATTATCAGGCAATTGAAAAGTTCTAGAAAAAGTATATGAAGAATTTTCAGTAGTTACTGTACCTACATTGATCGGACTTCCCCAATTTCCATCTGCATCAGATAATTCTATCGTAAATACATTATTAGAGTTAAAATCTGAACCCGAGTATTTAAAAATCACATTAAAATCTGTAGCTGCACCATTACAAGCATTAGAAAACTGAATCTCAGGCTTAAGCAGCGTCTGAGATACAGCACTTGTTGCACAAAACAGAAGTGTCGCTAAAAGTAATAAAATGCTTTTAGTGTAATTTTTCATCTAAGGGATCCTTTAAGGGGTGTCAAATTTATAGTTTTTCTTAACAAAAACGGTATTAAAATTAACAAAATTTAACGCCGAAATATATAAAATCTATGTGTAACCCACAACTAAAGTTTAAAAACACAAAAAAACAACCAATAAAACACTACAATACAATACTTTAAAAAAAAATCAACAATCTTAAACTTAACCACAAAAAAGCAACCTCGTAATATTAAAAATCCACCGTATATTTGCTATCTATTTTTTTGAATCATGACAAAGAAAATCACCATAGCCATTGACGGTTTTTCATCTACAGGAAAAAGTACTATTGCTAAACAATTAGCTAAAGAGCTTAGTTATATTTATGTTGATACTGGCGCTATGTATAGAGCTGTTACTTTATATGCCATGCAACATGATTATATTTCTGAAAATCATTTTAACTCAGAAGATTTAGTTGCTGATTTACCTAATATTTCTTTGTCTTTTACATTTAATGAAAAACTTGGTTTTGCTGAAATATTTTTAAACGGAACTAATGTTGAAAAAGAAATTAGAAGTATTGAGGTTTCTAAATTAGTAAGTAAAGTTGCTGAAGTTTCTGAAATTAGAAAAAAGTTAGTTCGTGAGCAACAAGAAATGGGTAAAAACAAAGGTATTGTTATGGATGGTCGTGATATTGGAACCGTAGTTTTTCCTAATGCTGAACTAAAATTATTTATGACTGCTTCTGCCGATAAACGTGCTACACGTCGCTACAAAGAATTAATAGACCGAGGTGACAAGGTTAACTACGAAGAAATTTTACAAAACGTACAAGAACGTGACAGAATAGATTCTACCCGAGAAGATTCTCCTTTAGTCATGGCAGACGATGCTATTGAGTTTGATAATTCTGACATGGGACTTAAAGAACAATTTGAACGTATTATGAGTTTAGTTAATGCTAGAATTCAATAAAAACTTCATATACTATTGATTATAATAAACCCACAAAGAATTTTGTGGGTTTATTTTTGCTTTTTTTATGTAAAGTTGTAAATTTCTAACATGGAAAATCTTCAAAAAATAATCAACGTTACACAAATACGAAAAGCTGACGAACATACTATTAGTAAAAAAGGAATTACTTCTTTTGCTCTGATGGGACAAGCATCTTTAGCCTTTGTAAAAGCTATTGAACCTTTACTAAACCGTTCTCTAAAAATTGCTATTGTTAGTGGGGTTGGTAATAATGGTGGTGACGGATTTGCTATTGCTAGAATTTTAAAAAGTAAGAAATATACTGTACAACCTTTTTTAGTTCAGTTTAAAGATGTACTTAGCTCAGATTGTGATATTAATTTTCAAAAACTTGATGATACTATCACTATAAAATCAACCAGTAGAATTCCTGATTTTTCTGAATATGATGTTATTATTGACGCTATTTTTGGTTTTGGGCTTTCCAAGCCTGTTACTGGTTTTATAAAGCATGTTATTGAAAACATTAATAATGCTAAAAAAACCATATACGCTGTTGATCTTCCTTCTGGTTTATATTGCGATAAGCTTCCTGATTCTGAAACTGTTGTACATGCAGATATAGCAGTGAGCTTTCAAAGACCAAAACTTTCATTCTTTTTTCCTGAAAATGGAAACCATGTAAAAAATTGGAAAACAGTTGATATTGGTTTAGATGAAGATTTTATTCAACAGCAGAAAAGTAACTATTTTATTTTAAACGAAAAGATTACTGAAATTTTAATACCCCGATTACGTCAATCACACAAAGGAAGTTACGGACACGCTTTATTAATTGCAGGTTCTTATGGAAAAATGGGAGCTGCGGTACTCTCTTCAAAAGCTTGCTTACGAAGTGGTGTAGGTCTGCTAACTAGTTACGTACCAAAATGCGGGTATCAAATTATGCAATCTTCCATTCCAGAAGCAATATGCCTAACCGACGAGAATGAAGAATTCGTGACCCAACTCCCAGAAATTTTCAAATACGACATTCTCGCGATAGGTCCAGGATTGGATATTAACGAAAAAACAACACAACTTGTAAAAAAATTAGTATCGAAAAGTAGTAGCCCGTTAGTTATTGATGCCGATGCTATTAATATTATTGCTCAAAACGAAGAATTAAAATCGTTACTTCCTAAAAACTCTATCTTAACTCCACATATTAAAGAGTTTGATAGATTGGTAGGAAAGTCTGACATCTCAACCGAACGTTTTCAAAAGCAACTTGAGTTTTCTGCAAAATATCAATGTATCGTAGTTTTAAAAAATGCATATACTGTGATTTCTTCTCCTGAAGGAAATTTATACTTCAACACTTCTGGAAACCAAGGAATGGCAACAGGTGGTAGCGGTGATGTACTCACAGGAATTATCACAGGCTTATTAGCACAAAACTACACTCCTCTACATGCCGCTTTATTAGGGGTATTTTTCCACGGAAAAGCAGGCGATGATGCCGCTTGCAAAAAAGGATACAACGCCCTAATTGCTTCTGATATTATTGATGCATTACAAATAGAAAAAAGTTAGTTTTCTTTAGACGTTGATTGAATTAGTATTGCTAATAGCATTACTAAACCGCACCCTAAAGCATTCAACCACAAATACGGTAGCCAATCGATGTACCAAACTGCGATAATAATTAATTGCGTGATTATCGCTGCAATAAATACTGCATTTCCTTTGACAAACTTTATAAAAAAGGCTAATAAGAATATTCCCAACACATTTCCATAAAAAATAGAACCAATAATATTTACAAGCTGAATTAAATTATCAAATAAATCTGCTATACAGGCGACTAAAATTGCCAAAATCCCCCAACCTAGGGTAAACCATTTTGACATTTTTACATAATGCTCTTCGCTATATTCTATTTTCGTATTTCGTTTGTATAAATCAATAGCTGTAGTACCTCCTAAGGCGTTTAATTCAGATGCTGTAGAAGACATTGCTGCAGATAAAATTACCGCTAACAACAAACCTATTAATCCTTTGGGTAAATTATTCAGAATAAAATGAATAAACACATAATCTTTATCATTTGTTTCTACTAACGGATCTACTTTTGAAATAATATTTTTCGCTTCTTCCTTTAGTACCTTATCTTGTTCATTAAACTCTTGAATCTGTGCTACATTCTCAGGAGTTAACCCTTCAAAAATCAGCGCTTTTTTTCTTCCTTCAATAAAACGATGTTGCTCTTCTAATTTTACATATTGTTCTATTGTTTCAAGGTTGGAATTTGCTATTGCTTCTCCTGATTTTGGGTTGAAATTTAACGGTGACGGATTAAACTGATAAAATACAAACACCATCACTCCTACTAACAGAATAAAAAACTGCATCGGTACTTTTAACAGCCCATTAAAAATCAATCCTAATTGACTTTCTCTTAATGATTTTCCTGATAAGTATCGCTGTACTTGGCTTTGGTCTGTTCCAAAATACGATAACATTAAAAATGTCCCCCCTAAAATACCTGTCCAAACCGTGTAACGGTTATTCAAATCCCAAGAAAAATCAAGCACTTTCATTTTATCGGAAGCTCCTGCAATTTCTAGTGCTTTGGTAAATGTAATATCGTCGGGTAAGTATTGTAATATCAAGTAAAAAGCTACAAACATTCCTGCGAAAATTACAGCCATTTGTTGTTTTTGCGTAACACTCACTGCCTTTGTTCCTCCAGAAACAGTATAAATAATTACCAAAACCCCAATGATGATATTCAAAGTAATTAAATCCCAACCCAAAACAGCAGACAAAATAATAGCAGGTGCAAAAATGGTGATTCCAGCTGCTAATCCGCGTTGAATTAAAAACAGAATTGCAGTTAAGGTTCGAGTTTTTTGATCAAACCTTCCTTCTAAATATTCGTAGGCTGTATAAACTTTTAATCGGTGGTAAATAGGAATAAACACCAAACAGATAATTACCATGGCTATTGGTAATCCAAAGTAAAACTGCACAAATCCCATTCCACTATGAAATGCTTGTCCTGGGGTTGATAAAAAGGTTATCGCACTGGCTTGTGTTGCCATAACTGACAAACCAATCGTCCACCATTTACTTTCGTTTCCTCCTTTTATGTAATCTTCAACATTTTTACTTCCTTTGGTTTTCCAAGCTCCATATAAAACAATAAACAATAAGGTTACCGAAAGAACAATCCAATCTATTAGCTGCATGGTTTATTTTGTATATATGTTAGTGATTATGTAAAACAACACGATGTATACTAAATTAGCCACTAAGACTAATGTATACTCTTTTTTCCATACATACTTTTTATCCATACTTTGTTTTTTATTAGTTGATTATTCTTTTGGTTTTTCGTAAAAACTATTGGCTAATGATGCTTCACTTAACAAAGGCATTTTAAACTGAATTGGTTCTCTTCCTGGTTCTGTTGGTTGCCCATTTTCATCTTTAGCATACCAAGTTATGGATTTTGGCAATAACAAACCGTTAACATTTTCCCAATCGTTATATCTTATAATTTTATAAGCATCAGTTGATTCTTTGCTAAAATAAGTAACCGTATACCCTAACCATGCCATTTGTTTTGTTTCTGGATGGTAAAATATAAAATAATTATCATCTGGTGAAGTTCCTACGTTGGCTTTGTATGAAATTTTTATTCCTGGATAGCTAACTCCTTCAAAAGTCAGCGGTTTTGTTTCTGAATACACAATGCCATCATCAGCTAATACAAAAGGCATTGCATAAAAATAAAAATATAGATTGTAATAAAACTCCGGGTTTCCTTTAAACGCTGTTGAATCTTGTTGTTGTAACCACACTTCTTTTCCATCAAACCCTAAAGAATATTCTGGTGAATTCACTACTGTTTTTCGTGAATGTAAGTCTGTAGTATGTTCTTCATTTTTTAGTGTGAATGACAATGTTTTCATTTTTTTCCATTGTTCAATCCCTCCATGTTTTTCAAGAATTTTTTCTAATGTTTTCGGGTATTTTAATGTTGCTACCTCTTCTTTTTTAATTGTTTCCTTTTTAACTTCTTTTTTACATGCTATTGAAACAAGAGCTATAGCGATTAGTACTAGTATTTTTTTCATGATAATTGATTTGTTCTAATTGGTCGAAACTACCATTAGAAATTACAGTAAAAATAAAAAACTCTCTAAATATATATTAGAGAGTTTTATGTTAACTATAAAAATTGAATGAATTATTCATCCGTTAAGGCTTCCATAAAAGCGATTAGGTCTTTAATTTCTTTTTCAGACAAATTCAATTTATCTGATGGTAACGTTTGATTTGGTACTTTATATCCTAATCCTTGTCCACCACCTTTATTATAAAAATCAACTACTTGTTCTAAGGTTTCATACACCCCATTATGCATATAGGGAGCCGTTTTGGATATGTTACGAACGGTAGAAGTTTTGAAAAAGTATTTTCGTTCTTCAGTTTTAAATATATTATAAGCTCCTAAATCATCATCTAACCCTGTTTCTTTCATATTTGGAACTCCAATAGATTCTACTTCTGTTTCCGTAAAATTAGGTGGAACTGTTCCGTTAAATACAGGTGGAAAGTGACAAGTGGCACATTTTGCTTTCCCCATAAAAAGATTAAATCCGTTGATTTCAGAAGTTGTTAAAGTGTTTTCTTTATTGTTGATATTTTTATCAAACTTAGAACTAAAATCGCCTAAACTTCTAATATAATTTGCTATTGCATTTCGGATGTTAAAATCAGTTACTTTTCCATATAGATTAGCAAACGACTTTGTATATACACTGTCATTTTTTACAGTTTCTGTCAAGTTTTCTAAATTGGTATGAAACTCATTCTTGTTTTCAACAACTCCCACAATTTGCCCCTCTAAACTACCTGCTCTTCCATCGTGAAAAAAGGTTTGTTGATAAGCAGCATACGGTAAGGTTGGTGTATTTCTTTTTTGTTTTGGAAAAGTTGCTAACCCATCTGTAAAAGCCTTATCTTTAATATGACAAGTAGCACAGCTCATCACACCGTCTTTTGATAAATTCTTATCATTAAATAGTTTTCTTCCTAAAGCTATTTTTTCATTAGACATCGCCTTTTCTAACTGATGATAATCGTTAAAGAAATCAATATTAAATGTTTCTTTAGAAAATAATGAAGTAATGTTATTATTGAACGCCATAGTTAAAGGGAACTCTACTTTCCAATCTTCTGAGGTTTTTGCCAACAGCTCCAATTGTTTATGTGTATGATTTTTTATAAAATCATAGCGATTAAACGACTCAAAATTGCCTTCTTGTAACATTTTTTGAGCTGTCTGCAACTCATTTACAAAATCAGTATACAATTTATCTTTTGAAAACTCACTTTTATACGTATTTATAATAAAGAGTAAGGTTTCGTAGTTTGTTTTTGCTTCTAATAAAGATTGCTCTAACACTGGTGAATCAAAACCTGTTATTCCTACCAAAGCTATACGGGCAATTTGATCACGTAACAGCCATAAAACATGGTGTTTTTTTAAATACAACGTGTTATTTGCCGCTATTAGTTTAAGCCTACTTACTGTCTTTTTTATAATGCTCCCTACCTCTGCAACGTCAACTTCATCCTCATTTAATAACTCTTCAATAACTTGAAACCCAAAAGGGGCTCTTATTTTAATATCCGTAGCATCCTCCTCTTCAATCTTTAAAATATTAGGAGCATTTAGACTCTTGTAGTTTTCTTTATCAGCAAAAGCTAATATAGGTTCTATCAACTTAAATTCCCTTCTCGCTAACTTATACTTATTGAGCTTTTCGGAAACCTCATCAACAACATTAATTTCTTCTAAACTTAAAATGCAGTCATCAAGACGCTTTGAATAATATTCTTGAACTTTTGCCACCAAAGCTCGATTATCTAGCTTTGAATAGCTTGTTGTTTTTTCTTGTTTACAACCAATTATAGATACCAGAAAAAGACACATGATAACATGTGCCTTTTTTATTTTTTGAAAATTGTTTGTCATTATTTATCTAATCCTTGAACTACATATAATTGACTTCCTTCTTTTCTTGTTTCCGCTGCATCGTTTGCCATAGGGTCAGTAAATGCTCCTCCATCAGCAGGTTCCCAGCCATGATTTTGAGTAATTAATAAAAACGTATTGCTTACTCCAATAGTTTCAGAAACATCAATCATACCAGTAATTTCCCATGCTTTATCTTGATAAGACGCTCCGTAACCTTGAGCAGAAGCTGCAACCTGATCGCACTCTAACACTTTCTTTACCTCTCCTGTTTTCAAGTTGTATTGATATAAGCTAGCTGCGTGATTCTTTTCACCATCAAAATATCCGTTTGGATCTTCTTGAATATACGCATAGTTTTCTGTAACTACGATATTATCTGGACTATGGAAAGCTTTTGCTTTACCATCTAATTTATCTCCATCTAAAACACAGGTAATTTTTGCTGCTCCAGTAGGATCATTTTCATTTAACTCTACTTTATATACACGCCCATAGATAGTTCCTTTTCCTACTAAACCGTCTTTTTTACGACCTGTTACACAAAAATAAATTTCACGATTGTTTTTAGCAGAACCTCTTCTCCAATCAATATCTTCTAAACGAGAGAATCCCATCACTCCTTTTTCTTTAGCCTCTGCATCTAATAAATCGATATTCTTTTCGGTTAACTCAACAAAAGAAGCATTATAAGTTGTACCTTCTTTCATATCTACCTCATAAGCAATCCCTTCATCAGTTACCTTTAAACCATATAATTTACCACCTTCTAAATCTCCTCTATCACCTACATACATTCCTAATTGACCTGAAGGTACTTCATTATCTGAATGATCATCTCCAATAAATACAACAGTTTTATCTGCGTACGCATCTTTACCAATTGCCACTGCATTTTCTGTAGACCATTGTCCCATAGCCGTTAACATTTTTGGAGTACTTGCTGCTGAAACATTTTTTAAAGGATCAGTTGCAAAAACCCCTTTAGAAGCTCCTCCCCATTCTCCACCAGATAAATATAATGGACCAAAACCGTGTTCTGCCTCTGTAATTAATGAACCTGAGCACTGTGCTGTACTAGCAGTAGCATTTGCATTTAAAATATATTCACCATGTACAGGCTTAAAAGTTTTATCTAATTTAATACGAGCAATTGAATAATCTGCCTCAATATTGTTTATTAAAGTATAAGTTCCATCTGAGTTTCTCATTAACCCAGCTCCATCTGCCATAGAACCGTATACAAAGTTTGGTGTATCTTCTAACTTATCTTCAGAAGACAATAAAGGAAAAATGTTTACTCCAGAAAACTCTGATTCTAATTTTAAAAAGTTTGGAGTTTTTGAGTGTGCTTTTAATTCAATTGAATCTCCGTGACTAGGTGTACTATCAGAATCGCAAGATGTTAAAGCTATAGCTCCGCAAACGCCTAAGAACCCTAATTTAAGTAAGTTTTTCATTATTATGTTAATTTTTGTGTTATGTCCGCAAATCAACAACACTTACTTTAAGAAGCTCTTAGCTGTAGTTTAAATCTAGCTCACTAAAAGGTTACCAACTTTAACTAAACTTAAACAACTATTTTTATTCCCACCTCTAAACACTTGTTATTAAAACACAGCACTTAACTATTTATTAACTTACTTAACTCGTTTATCTTCTGACTATATAGCTTTTTTCTAATAAAAAAAGAGCGCCTTAAAAGACACTCTCAGTTTGAATATTTTACTTTGGTTAGAGTAAAAATCATTTTGTTTTTCTTTTTCTTCATAGAACTTTCCCTACGACGTGATATAATTCCCCATTTTATATCTTAACCTTATTGAAGGTCTAAATTTTAACCGAGACAAAAATAAGTCGTCTAATTTTCTTTTTGGTAAGTCAGTGACTTACTTTTAGTAAGTCACTGACTTACTTTTTCACCAAAATGAGGTAAAAAAGACCTCAAAAGCCAAAAATTTCGTTAAAACAGAAATTATTTAAAATTTTATATATTTGTTTTTTATGAAAAAAATGAATTTACATATAACACAAGAGCTTGTAAGCTCAACATGTGGTTTTCGTGGGAATCCTGATGAAGGAATCTTTCGAAACCGGACGTTGTATGTTAATTATAATGAAAACTCAGATATGATTTGATTATAAAACTAATGATATATAAAGCGTCCAATTAATTTTGGGCGCTTTTTTTATATTTTTTTTGAAAAATGGAATTTTAATTTAAACATACTAAAAACTCTTAATTGAACTCTAAGCTACTAACGTACAAAACGTTACAAAAACACTACTTATCTGGATATTATCCGGACAGTCCTTCTTTACCTTAACAACAACATAATCAACTGATTTACAACAACTTAAATCTAAAAAACACTTGTTTTATTGTAAAAATTTAGTATATTTGTACCATACTTATTAAGATACACTTAATTGGTATTATTAATAAATAAAAATTTAAAACGATGGTATTAACTAACATAAACAGAAGTATCAGCTTAGCTTATAGAAAAGGAGCAGATTACGGAACAAAAAAAGACAAGGATGTTTATTGTGGAGCAAAATATTTAATGAGGAGTTAGCAATTATTCTACACTTATATATAACAAAAAAGCGTCTTTTTAAAAAAGACGCTTTTTTTATTAAAAAACACATTTTTAACAAGTTAAAACTTGTATAATTCGTTTTTTTTCATTATATTAAGAAGACAAAATAAATGCTATGAAAACATTAAAATTGCACATACTAAATGAAAAAGGACGTTTACTCATTCAACAAGAACGCTTACTAAAATCATCTTCATTATATATAATGTTGTCACTATTTTAGAATTAAAAATCAACTAGCGTTCATTTAAAAATTGCAAACGCTTCCTTTATGACAAAGTAGAATTCCCTGAAGTCTGTTGTACTCAATAGGCCTTAGTAGTAACGCATCTTCATGAATTGATGTTTCAATCAATTTAATTCTACCTACTAACCAAACACTTGGGTTAGATGACTATTGCCTCATTTTAAAATGATGTAATACACGCGAAAATTTATTTCGATGCTATACGAGCCGCACATGCGGCTAGGAAAACTATTGTCAAAATTTAAAAATTGAAATTATGAGAACTTTAAAATTTACACTACTAATAAGCATGTTATTTTTGTTAACTACAAGTTGTACAGACTTAACAGAAGATATTGTACCAAACAGCACTGTTGATAATATTGAATTAATTCTAGATGATGGCTCAACAGACAAAACGGATCCACCAGTAGATGGGGATACAGGTGATGACGGTGACGGTGACGGAACGGGTAAAGGTTAATTCTTTTATTGCCTTAAGCATTTTGCTTAAGGCTTTTTTTTTAGCTTTGCTTTCATGAGAAAATTAAGCTTTTATAACTTCTTAGTGTTGATTTTATTACTATTACTTACAATACAATGTAAAAAGACAGTTGTAAACAACAACAATCATCAAAGACAAAATGATAGTATCATTTTTTTAATCAAACAAGCTAAGACCGAAAGTTTAAATATACACAAAAGAAAGCTATCCTTACAAAATGCCTATTCTAAAAATACTTTCATTAATAATGATAGTCTTAAAGCTATTAACCTTAGCTCCATCGCTTATGAATATTATGAATTAAACGACTCAATCTCCTTTTTTAAAACTAACAATGAAGCATTTAAGCTAGCAAGACAAATTGACAACCCTTATATTATTGGCGATGTTCATTGGAGTTTTGCTAATTTTTATAAAAAAATAAAAGAATATGAAAAAGCTTATTATCATTATAATAATGCTTATCAAAATTTCACAAAAACAAATCACATAGACTATGCAGCTATTATGCTTTATGGAATGGCTTTTATAAAAGGAAGATATAGAGATTACTCAGGTAGTGAAATTCTTACTATAAAAGCTATAAAACTCTTCAATCAGACGGAAAATTACAGAAGACTCTATTCTTGTTATAACCACCTTGGGCTTATACAATATGATATAAAAGAATATCAGAAAGCTTTAACTTATTATGATAAAGCTATAGAAAACTACAAAAAAAGTAAGAAAAAAAAATATATCGCCGTGTATAACAACATAGGTAACATATACAAAGACATCAAAAACTACAAAAAAGCTCTTTACAACTACAATTTAGAACTAAATAATAAACTTACCCCCACTCAACAAGCTATTATATTAAACAACAAAGCACACTGCAAACTCTTAATGAATGACACTCTAAATATTAAAAAAGATTTTTACAAAGCATTAGCAATAAGAGATAGCTTAAATAATAAAGAAGGAATTTTAACCTCTAAAATTCATATTTCAGACTATTATAAATATACTAAGGACACTATAAAAGCACTTCAGTACGCCAAAGAGGCTAACCTTTTAGCCAAGGATTTAAAAAATGGAAGGGATTATTTAACTACCCTAAATCAACTCGCCAATTTAGACAAACAAAATTCTAAAAAATACTTAGATCGTTATATAGAGTTTAACGATAGTTTAATTAGTGCTGAACGAAGAATACAAAACAAATTTACGCGTATTGAGTTTGAAACAGATGAATACATTGAAGAAACCGAGCGATTAAGTCAACAACGTATATGGATTATAGTAACTAGTTTTGCAGGTCTGTTAGTTCTTAGTTTATTATATTTTTTACGTGTACAAAAGGTAAGAAATGAAAAATTAAAACTAGAAGCGGAACAACAAAAAGCCAATGAAGAAGTATATGTATTAACACTACAACAACAAGCCAAATTAGAAGAAGAACGTGTTAACGAACGTAACCGTATTTCGGCAGAACTTCATGATGGTGTTTTAGGAAAACTTTTCGGTACTCGAGTAAATCTTGGCTTTTTAGCTATGCAAATGAAGCCTGAAACTCAAGAAAAACACCAAGCTTTTTTAGATGAGTTACAAGAGATAGAAAAGGAAATCAGAGATGTTTCTCATAGGTTAAGCGATAATTTTGATAGTTCAAATATTAACTTTACAACTATCTTAACCCAACTTTTAAAAGATAGAAGTACTATTGGTAATTTTTCTTATAAGTTTAACTTTGATAAAACCATTCCATGGAACGAAATTAACGAGGTTACTAAAGCTAACGTATACCGCATCATTCAAGAGGCTTTACAAAACATTATTAAGCATGCTAAGGCAAAAAATGTTACCTTAGACGCTTCTTTTAAGAGAGAAGAGCTTATTATTTCGTTAAAAGACGACGGAATTGGTTTTAATGCCGAGAAAAAGAAAAAGGGAATTGGAATAAAAAATATTACAGCAAGGGTACAAAAATTAGGTGGTACTTTAGAGTTTATTTCTAAAGAAAACCAAGGAACTACACTTGTTATTATAACCCCTTTTAATACTAAAAATGGAAAGTAAAAAATATAACGCTTTAATAATTGACGATCATCCTTTAATATCAGAAGCTTATAAAAGTGCTTTTGCCTATATCGAAAGTCAAAATGAAAATATTTCTTTTCATATTCAAATAGCAAATAACTGTGGTGCTGCCGATGAAATTATAGAAACGTATTCTTCTTCTAATCGATCTATTGAAATTATTTTTTTAGATATTAGTTTACCTCCTCTAGAAGAAAAAGGTATTTTATCTGGTGAGGATTTAGGTTTGATTATAAACGAAAAACTTCCTGAGTCTAAAATTATTATCTCCACTACTTTTAACGATAATTACCGAGTACATAGTATTTTAAAAAACGTAAACCCTGATGGGTTCTTAGTTAAAAATGACATTACCCCGGTAGAATTAGTTCATGCTATTGAAGAAGTACTTAACGACCCTCCTTACTACAGCAAAACGGTAATGAAAATGCTGAGAAATCAAGTGTCCAATGAGTATTTTTTAGATGATTTGGATAGAAAGATTTTGTATGAACTATCTATTGGTAATCGTGTAAATAAACTACCTAACATCCTACCCTTATCTTTAGCTGCAGTACAAAAAAGAAAACGACAAATGGCTAAAATATTTGAGGTTGACAATTCTGATGATCGTGATTTGATTTTAATAGCAAAAGAAAAAGGATTCTTATAAGAATCCCTTTTCACTATTTTACAATCTGTTATCAATTATACTCTGTACTACTTCTGGATTTAAGAGTGTAGAAACATCTCCTAAATTATCTAATTCATTATGTGCAATTTTTCGAAGAATACGACGCATAATTTTTCCTGAGCGTGTTTTAGGTACTCCTTCAGTAAACTGAATTTTATCCAACTTCGCTATCGGACCAATATGCTCCGTAATAATTTGATTTATCTCTTTACGTAAGTTATCTTGGTTTCTTACCTCTCCGGTTTCTTTCAAAATCACATAACCATATAAAGCATTTCCTTTTACTTCGTGCGGAAAACCAACTATAGCACTTTCTGCTACGGCAGGATGCTCATTAATGGCATCTTCTATAGGTGCAGTTCCTAAGTTATGTCCTGAAACAATAATTACATCATCTACCCTACCTGTAATTCGGTAATAGCCTACCTCATCACGAAGAGCACCATCACCAGTAAAATACATATCATCAAATGCAGAGAAATATGTTTCTTTATAACGCTGATGATTCCCCCATATAGTTCTTGCCATAGAAGGCCAAGGGTATTTTATACACAATCTTCCATCAACCTGATTTCCTTTTACTTCTTTTCCGTTTTCATCCATCAATGCTATTTGAATTCCTGGTAAGGGCAACGTTGCGTAAGTTGGTTTTGTTGGAGTGATATAAGGTAAAGGAGAAATCATAATTCCACCAGTTTCAGTTTGCCACCAAGTATCTACAATTGGGCTTTTCTTTTTTCCAACATTATCATTATACCAGTGCCATGCTTCTTCGTTTATAGGTTCCCCTACCGTTCCTAACACTTTTACTGATGAAAGGTTATGGCTATCAACAAATTCTAAATTCTCTTTTGCTAATGCTCTAATTGCTGTGGGCGCTGTATAAAATTGATTTACGTTGTGCTTCTCTACAATTTCCCAAAAACGACCGAAATCTGGATAACTAGGAACGCCTTCAAACATTACAGTTGTTGCTCCGTTTGCTAACGGACCATATACAATATAACTATGCCCTGTAATCCAACCAATATCTGCGGTACACCAATACACATCATTTTCTTTATAATTGAAAACATTTTTAAACGTATATGCTGTGTACACCATGTAACCAGCTGTGGTATGTAACATTCCTTTTGGACTTCCTGTTGAACCAGAAGTGTATAAAATGAATAATGGATCTTCAGCATCCATAATCTCTGGAACACAATCTTGATAAGCTTCTTCTAATAAAGGTGCTAACCACTTATCTCGTCCTTCTTTTAATTGAATATCTGAATTAATTCTTTTAGCAACAAATACATTTTCTATGGTAGAACAGTCTTCTAATGCTTCATCAACAATACTCTTTAAATCAATAGTTTTTGCTCCTCTATAAGAACCATCTGAAGTAATTACCATTTTTGCTTCGCAATCATTAATTCTCGTAGCTAATGCTGTTGATGAAAATCCTGCAAAAACAACCGAGTGTACTGCTCCAATTCGTGCGCAAGCTAAAACCGAAATAGCTAATTCTGGAATCATTGGTAAGTAAATACAAACTCTGTCTCCTTTCTTAATTCCGTGGTCTTTTAACACATTAGCGAACTTACAAACACGTTTATGTAGTTCTTTGTAGGAGATATGTTGAGCTTCTTCTTTTGGATTGTTAGGCTCAAATAAAATGGCTGTTTTGTCTCCTCTAATATGCAAATGACGATCGATACAGTTTTCTGTAATATTTAGCTTTGCTCCTTCAAACCATTTGAACTCAGTTTTCTCAAAATCATAGTCTAAAACGGCATCCCATTTTTTCCTCCAAACAAAATGTTCTTCTGCTATTTCTTCCCAAAATAATTCTGGATTTCTAACGGACTTTCTATATACTTGAAAATATTCTTCTAATGTTTTTACGTGGTAGTTACTCATTCTTATACTCCTTTTTATTTTAGCTTAAGCTACTAAAATAAATCATTTTTAATTGTTTATCAATTTATTAATTCTTCTTCTTAAAACATATGCTAACCTTCATCTTCCTGTTGCAATAAACGTGAATGTATAATAAAACGAACTCCTAAAGGAATTTCTAATGAAAAACTTGCTCCTCTTCCTTCAGTTATATCAATGGTTAAGTGCGTATGCTTCCAGTATTCATATTGATCTTTATTCATATAAAAGGGGACTTCATCTAACACACCTAACAGAATATCACTTTCATCTAAATACATTTCATCTTTAGGAAAAATCATTGGTGATGATCCATCACAACACCCTCCACTTTGATGAAAAATTAATTCGCCATGTTGCTTTTTTAGTTTTTCAACTATTTCTTTTGCTGCATCTGTTATTGCTACTCTTTGCATATTATATTTTTTTTATAAAATACTGAGCTTTTTAAAGCTCAGTATTTTCAAACAACTAAAAGAACCCTAACTTGTTTTTATCATACGATATCAACATGTTCTTAGTTTGACGATAGTAATCCATCATCATTAAATGGTTTTCTCTACCAAATCCTGATTTTTTGTAACCTCCAAAAGGTGCATGTGCAGGGTATGCATGGTAACAATTCACCCAAACTCTACCTGCTTTAATCGCTCTTGGAATTTGATATAATTGATGCGCATCACGTGTCCAAACCCCTGCTCCTAATCCGTACATTGTGTCATTTGCTATTTCTAAAGCTTCAGCTTCATCTTTAAACTTTGTAACACAAACTACGGGCCCAAAAATTTCCTCTTGAAATACGCGCATCTTATTGTGTCCTTCTAAAATAGTTGGTTTAATATAAAATCCATTTGCTAACTCTCCTTCTAGTGTATTAGCTTCTCCTCCACATAGCACTTTCGCTCCTTCTTCTTTTCCTATTTTAATATACGCTTGAATTTTTTCATATTGATCATTTGATGCTTGTGCTCCTACCATTGTGTTTACATCATACGGACTTTTTTGTACTATTGCTTCTGTTCTTGCCACCACTCGCTCCATAAACTTATCATAGATGTCTTCTTGTACTAAAATACGTGAAGGACAGGTACAAACTTCTCCTTGATTAAAAGCAAACAACACCGCTCCTTCAATTGCTTTATCTAAAAAAGCATCATCTTCATCCATTACACTATTAAAGAAGATATTTGGAGACTTACCTCCTAACTCCATCGTAACTGGATTTAAGTTTTTAGAAGCATACTGCATTATTAACTGTCCTGTAGTAGTTTCTCCTGTAAATGCTACTTTATCTATTCTTGGGCTTGATGCCAATGGTTTTCCTGCTTCTGGACCAAAACCATGAACTACATTAATAACTCCTGGAGGAAAAACATCGGCTATTTTTTCCATTAACAATGTTGCTGATGACGGAGTTTGTTCTGCTGGTTTTAATATTACACAGTTACCTGTAGCCAATGCTGGTGGCAACTTCCACGATAACATTAAAAGAGGAAAGTTCCAAGGAATAATTTGCCCCACAACCCCCAAAGGTTCTTTAATGTTCATTGATAAGGTATTTTGATCAAGCTCTGTTGCACTTCCTTCTTCTGCTCTAATGGCAGCCGCAAAATAGCGCCAATGATCTACTGCCAAAGGAACATCAGCATTTAATGTTTCTCGTATTGGTTTTCCATTATCACAGGTTTCTACTAATGCAAACTCTTCTAAATTTGCTTCAATTATATCTGCTACTTTATTTAGCAATGAAGCTCGTTCTGCTGCTGAACTGTTTCCCCAACTTTCCTTCGCTGCATTGGCTGCATCTAAAGCTAGTTCTATATCTTCTTTTTGTGATCTTGGATATTTTGCTATGATGCTATTATCAACTGGAGATTTATTTTCAAAATATTCTCCACCTAAGGGAGATACAAACTTCCCATTGATAAAATTTGCATACATGTCTTTAAATTTTGGTTTCGTGTAACTCATAAAACTTTGTATTTTTGTTCTTTACTTAAATTAACCATCCCGAAATAACACTTCTCTAATTAACATATATTAAAAATGAATATTTCGTAATTTTTGTAAAATTAAAATATCATATAGTCAATATATTGAACGTATTTATTAAATTGTAACACATATCTATTATCTCAAAAAAAGGATAAATAGATTTTTGTACTATTGATTATGAACCATTTATTAAGTCGACATAAAGAAAGTAGAAAACTTACTACTTTAATAGAGAACAGAACTACGTATAATGCTGAATATGCTGAGTTGAATATTTTTGAGACTCATAAAAGTGCTGAACAGGTTTCTTTGACTTTTGATTTTCCTGTGATTGCAAGTATGCTCACTGGAAAAAAAGTAATGCATTTAGAAGGTATGGAACCTTTTGATTTTTTCCCTGGTGAATCTGTGGTAATGCCAACTAATAAAGAAATGATTATAGATTTCCCCTTGGCTGAAAAAAATAATCCTACTCAATGTTTGGCTTTAGGTATTGACTCTGATAAGATTGATGAGATAGTAGATAAGTTTAATCACAATATTACTATAGAGCGCGAAAACAATAATTGGAAATTAAACGAAACTTCTTCTCACCTTGTTCATAATACGGATATTAATCATTTAGTTGGACGTTTAGTACATACGTTTACCGATCAAAACAAATCTAAAGACATTCTTCTTGATCTTATGATACAGGAATTGATTGTTAGATTATTACAAACGAAAGCTAAAGCTTTTATCTTAAACGATCCTTCTGACACGCTTACAGACACCCGCATTGGTATGGTTATTAAGTTTATAAAAAACAACCTCACAAATAAAGATATTACTGTAGAATTGTTAGCTAAGAAGGCTTGTATGAGTACATCTCATTTTCATAAAAAGTTTAAAAACACCTTAGGAATTTCTCCTATTGACTACATAAACTCTGAAAAAATTAAATTTTCTAAAAAACTTATAAAACAATCTAAAAACCTACGAATCTCTGAAATAGCCTACAAATCAGGTTTTAATAACATTAGCTATTTCAACAGACAATTTAAAAAAATGGAGATGATTACTCCTCAGCAGTTTAAAAAGTCTTTTATAAAAGAGTAAATCAAATCATCAACTTTTTTCAAAAAACTTTTATAGCTACATTTGTTTGATATGATGATATCTCTTTTTCTAGATGTTTTAAGTACTAATTTGTACATAGTCTTACTCTTTTTTATTGTGGCTGTTCTATACTCTTCTGTCGGATTTGGTGGTGGTTCCAGTTACTTGGCTGTTTTAGCACTCACTGGCTTACTTTTTACACAAATAAGAGCTACAGCATTACTTTGTAATGTAATGGTTGTTACAGGTAATGTTTTACTTTATATGCAACAAAAACAATATAATTGGAAAAAGGTTATTCCGCTTACTTTATTTAGTATTCCTATGGCTTTTTTGGGTGGCTATTTACGAATAAGTCAAACTTTTTTCTTTATTCTTTTAGGTTTCACACTACTTTTTGCTGCTATTACCATGTGGAGTTCAAACAAAGTAGTTACCAACAGCAATAAAACTACCGATTTAAACATAGCAAAAAATGCAGGTTATGGCGGAATTATTGGTTTTATTTCTGGAATGGTTGGAATTGGTGGTGGTATTTTCTTAGCTCCGTTACTTCATTTAACCAATTGGGACACTCCTAAAAAAATAGCTGCTACAGCAAGCTTTTTTATTTTAGTAAATTCTATATCTGGATTGATAGGTCAATATGTGAACCCTGAATTTTCTATCGACTGGAAGCTTACTTCTATTTTATTAATTACTGTTTTTATTGGTGGTCAAATTGGTAGTAGAATGAGTAACCAATTCTTTAATTCCACACAACTGAAAAAAGCAACCGCTATTTTGATTGCCTTTGTGAGTATTCGGATTTTAATTAAGTATTTATATTAGCCAACTATTCATATTATTTTCTTCTACATAAAAAAAGCAACGTAAACACGTTGCTCTTTCATCCCCTAAACATAGATAACTATTTCTTAGCCTAACCAAGCATTCATCATCCACAATGTTTTTTCTTGTTCTGCAATAAAGTCACTCATCATTGAGTTCGTTCCTTCATCTTCTGCTTCATCAGACAAATCAAGAATTAAACGTTCTATTTTTAATAGTTCTGATAACGAATCAATAATTAATTTTACTGCTTCAACATCATTTGAAATATTTTTTCCTACTGGTACTTTTGATACACTAGTGTAATCTTCAAAAGTATGCAATGGTGTTCCTTGTAATGTTAAAATACGTTCTGCTATTAAGTCTACTTTTTCTTGTGCATCTGTATAAAATTCTTCAAACTTCATATGCAACTCAAAAAAGTTTTTTCCTTTAATATTCCAGTGTAAACCTCTTGCATTTTGGTAATATACTTGAAAGTTTGCTAATAAGGCATTTAACTCTTTTACTAAGTTTTCAGTTTTTTGTTTATCTAATCCTAAAATTGTAGTTGACATATTGTTTTGATTTTAAGTTTTTTACTTTTTCTATTACAAATTTAAGGCAAGTTTTAACAGTTTTACTATAAACGTAATCGATTGTTTTAATATCTTTATCAAAAATTATTATTGAAATGACTATAACACAATTAAAATATACACTAGCCGTTGCTGAATATAAAAACTTCACCATAGCTGCAGAACATTGCTTTGTCACGCAACCAACGTTAAGTATGCAAATTCAGAAATTAGAAGAAGAATTAGATGCTAAAATTTTTAATCGTTCTAAAAAACCTATTGAATTAACTGAAGTTGGTAAACGTATTGTAGAACAAGCTAAAGTAATTGTTGATGAAAGTAATCGTATTATTGATATTGTACATCAACAAAAAGGCTATGTAGGTGGTGAGTTTAGACTAGGAATAATCCCTACAATTATGCCTACACTACTTCCTATGTTTTTAAAAACATTTAGTAAGAACTACCCTAAAGTTCAATTAGTTATTGAAGAATTAACTACAGAAGAAATTGTTAGAAAGTTAATGGATGGTTATATAGATGCTGCTATTGCTGCTACTCCATTAGAAAATGAAGCCATAAAAGAGCGTGTTTTATATTATGAACCTTTTGTAGGTTTAGTTCCAAGTGAACATCGATTATTTAAACAAAAGAAATTAAAAGTTGATGATTTAGAAGTTGATGATATTTTATTGTTAGAAGACGGACATTGTTTTAAAGACAGTGTAATTAATCTTTGTAGAACTAATAAAAGAAGCTCTACACATCACTTTCAGTTAGAAAGTGGAAGTTTTGATACATTAATAAAGTTATCTAAAGACGGATTAGGAATGACCTTACTTCCTTATTTAAATACGCTGGATTTAAATGAACGAGACAAAACTCATTTAAGAGAATTTGAATCTCCATCTCCTGCACGTGAAGTTAGCTTGATTTATCACAAATCGCAATTAAAAATGCAATTGATTGAAGCTTTAAAAAGTACTATTGACAGTGTAATTAGAGGCGCTATTGCTTTTAGTGATGTAGAAATTATAAGTCCACTTCAGAAAAAATAAACCTCATTAAGCTAACATTTTAAAATAACTGACCTAGCTATGGGATGGAAAATATCATGCGTAATTATTAACTCTAACAAAGAAATAGAGAAAGAAAAACTCTTAAATAGTATCGGTTTTCATAATCTAAAAAAAATAGTTCCTAAAACGTTTGAAGAGGTTATGTTACCTCCTGGTAATACCGTTTATATTACAAAATACAAAGGAAATTGGATAATATGTGAACAAGAATTACCCATAAAATCATTTGAAGAAAACACTTCCTATGAGGAAAATACACTATCTGATTTTTTCCCTGATACAGAAATATGTTCTATTGCTCTTCAAAGCACTGTTAATTTTTGGGGATATTCTGTTACTAAAAATAATCAAAAATTAAGGGTTAAAGGAGGAACATCAGAACTAGGCACCTTTATTGATTTCGGTAAACCTCTTAAAGAGGAAGAAAAACTATTATCTAAGTCAAAAATAGATGAAAATGGAAATAGGTTTTATAATTTCGATGAATTTACTGAAGGAGAATTTACTGAAGATCAAGTAGGTGAAAATTTTGTATTTGAGTTATGTACAAGGTATTTTGGAAAGCAATTGGATTCAGATGATGAGTTATTATTTGATACTAATTTCGAAGGATATAGTTTTTCAAAAACACCTACTAACATAAGAAAAGTTTCTTCTCCTCTTGATAACTTAAATAAAAACACCCAACTAAACACGAAATTCCTAAAGTATCTATTATTTATAGTTGTAATAATCATTATATGCCTAATTCTAAAAAACACATAAAAAATCCCGCTAATAGCGGGATTTTTTATTTTTTATCGCTCTGCGATTTAAAAACTATATTCTGATAAAGGTTTTGGAAAATCTTCTGGATTTGCAGCTAAGTGATAACGAGGGTCATCTACTGCTTCTTCAATAACACCTGCAAAAATCGGGCTTGCTTTATATAACAATACCTTACAATCTTCACTTAAATGTTTTAAGGTTACCTTCTTCCCTGCTTTTTGATATTTTTCTACTAATATAAAAATAGCTTCAATAGCTGAATGGTCTGAAATACGCGATTCTACAAAATCAATTTCCACGTTAGCAGGATCATTTTTAATATCAAACTTTTCGTTAAAAGCAGTAATACTTCCGAAGAATAATGGTCCCCAAATTTCGTAAATCTTAGTTCCATCTTCTTTAAAACGTTTTCTCGCTCTAATTTTTTTTGCATTTTCCCAAGCAAAAACTAATGCTGAAATAATTACCCCAACAAATACAGCAATTGCTAAATCAAAAATTACAGTTACCGCAGATACTATAATTAATACAATTGCATCCGATTTTGGAATTTTATTCATAATTCTAAAACTAGACCATGCGAACGTATCAATAACCATCATAAACATTACTCCTACTAAAGCTGCGATAGGTACTTGTTCAATATATTTATCTGCAAAAAGGATAAAAATTAATAAAGTAACCGCCATCATAACTCCTGATAAACGCCCTCTACCACCTGCGTTAATGTTAATTACTGTTTGACCAATCATACCACAACCACCAGTTCCTCCAAACAATCCACTTAACATATTTCCAGCTCCTTGTGCTACACATTCTTTATTACCATCACCTCTTGAATCTGTTAACTCATCCACTAAATTCATCGTCATTAACGTTTCAATCAACCCAACTGAAGCTGCTAAAAAGGCATACGGTGCAATAAACTTTAATGTATCTAAATTAAATGGCAAATTACTCCAAAGTTCTGCTAAATTCATTTTCTTAGAAATTTCATCAAAACCATTTAAACCAGCTCCTCCTCCATCTCTAATAAAATCTCCAACATTTATAGACTCTAATCCACCGAAAATAGATACAAACGTAACAATTAAAATAGCTGTTAACGCTGCTGGTACTTTTGTTGTTAATTTTGGAAGCAACCATATAATTAGCATCGTTAACAACACTAACCCAACCATAGTATATAGCTTTGTTCCTTGTAAAGTAGATTTTACTACCCCACTATCTTTTACTGAATAAAATCCGCCATTTTCAATATTATAAACAACTTTTTTTGTTTTTGCATCAAAAACTTGTGTTTCTGATTTTACAAAAACTTCCTTGTTTGTTTCATTATTAATAATTGAATTTCCTTTAATTGAAAACAATGCAGCACTTGATACTAGATCTTGTACCTCATTATCTGCAACTTTATACACCAACTCTTTCGATTCAGTTTTACGCATATTTTGACCAAAAATGTCCTTCTTATTTTCTTTGAACATTCCTAGTTGAGCTATAAAAATAACTATAGCTAAACCATTTACGAATCCCATCATTACTGGATGTGGAATTAACCGAACTAATTTCCCTAATTTAAATACTCCTGCTAACACTTGAATAACTCCCATTAAAACTACAGCTGCTAGTAAATAAAAGTATCCCATATTTTCTACAGGAGTATCAAACAGCAGTCCTTTTGCATGTCCTTCCTGTATCATGTTTACAAAAATTACTGCCACAGCACCAGCTGCTCCTGAAATTAAACCAGGTCTTCCTCCAAAAATTGCAGAAACAATCCCTACCACGAAAGCTCCAAACAAAGCTACAATAGGACTAATTTGAGCTACGAAAGCAAAAGCTACTACCTCTGGTATCATTGCTAACGATACCGTAATACCTGCTAACGAATCGTCTTTTATATTAATCTTCTTACTTTTAATGTATTTCATCATAATTTCTAAGAGTCTTTTGTAAAAATGCGCAAATGTAAAGATAATTTTATAGACCAAGTTTTAGCTTTCATTAAGTTTAATTTTGTCAGCGTAAATTTTTGCCTTAATTTTGAACGTTGAACTATCAAACCAATTTGGTAGCAACAAATGAGCAGAAAAACACTACTTACTTCGAAAGAAATTGAAATCATTCTGCATCGATTAGCGTGTCAGTTAATCGAGAATCACAACGATTTTTCTAATACCGTTTTAATAGGATTACAACCTAGAGGCTCTTATTTAGCTAATCGATTGGCTAAATTATTAAGAGAAGAGTATCAAATTAAAGGTCTAAAATTAGGCTTGTTAGATATTACCTTTTATCGTGATGATTTTCGCAGAAGAGAAGAACCATTAGAAGCCACCTCTACACAAATTAACTTTTTAATTGAAGGAAAAAAGGTGGTTATTATTGATGACGTATTATTTTCAGGAAGAAGCGTTCGAAGTGCTTTAACAGCACTACAATCGTATGGAAGACCTGATAATATTGAGTTATTAGTATTAATAGATCGTCGCTTTAGCCGTCATTTACCTATTCAACCTAATTATAGAGGAAGACAAGTAGATGCCATCAATGAAGAAAAAGTAGTTGTGAACTGGCAAGAAACTCATAAAGAAGATACAATTTACCTTGAACCCAAGCCCTCAAAGCTTGATTAGTTATGATTAAAAAAACAAACTAAAATGAAGCAGTTAAGTGTTGAACATTTATTAGGAATCAAATACCTTAACAAAAATGACCTTGAGCTTATTTTTGAAACTGCCGCTCATTTTAAAGAAGTCATTAACCGACCTATAAAAAAGGTTCCTTCGTTACGTGATATTACCATCGCTAATTTATTTTTTGAAAATAGCACACGTACAAAGCTTTCTTTTGAATTAGCTGAAAAACGTTTATCTGCTGATGTTATTAATTTTTCTGCAGGGCAATCTTCAGTAAAAAAAGGAGAAACTTTAATTGATACTGTTAACAATATTTTGTCGATGAAAGTTGATATTGTTGTGATGCGACATTCAAATGTAGGAGCAGGAATTTTCTTATCAAACCATGTAGATGCTAAGATTATTAATGCTGGAGATGGCACACATGAACACCCGACCCAAGCATTATTAGATAGTTTTTCTATGCGGGAAGCTTTAAATAGCGACTTAAAAGGAAAGAAAATTGTAATTGTAGGTGATGTTTTACACTCACGTGTAGCTTTATCAAATATTTTTGCACTACAATTACAAGGAGCTAAAGTAAAAGTTTGCGGACCTAGTACGTTAATTCCTAGATACATTTCTAGTTTAGGAGTTGAAGTGGAAACAAATCTAAAAAAAGCTTTAGAGTGGTGTGATGTTGCTAATGTATTACGTGTGCAACACGAACGTATGGATATAAAATACTTTCCATCAACTAGAGAATACACACAGCTTTTTGGTATTAACAAAGAAATTTTAGATAATCTTGGCAAAAAAATTGTCATAATGCACCCTGGCCCGATAAACCGTGGTGTAGAACTAACAAGTGATGTTGCCGACAGTGATCAATCAATTATTCTAAACCAAGTAGAAAATGGAGTTGCTGTTCGTATGGCAGTTATTTATTTGTTAGCACAACAAATAAAAAGATAGTCATGAATATAACTGATAAAACTAATTACACCCTAGTAACTTCTGATGAAAAAACATTTTCTGACTTCTTTGAAAGCTTTGAAAATGAACATGTAAACCTTACAGATAAAAATTTAATTGTTGTAATTTCAGAAGAATTTAACCCCTCTAACAAAAATATTTTACTATTTTTGGAATACGCAGAAAAACATCAAAACAATGGCACATCTTTTGTTGTTATATCTAAAGATGTTACTATTGATGATTTTCCTGAAACTTTTAACATTGTTCCTACTTTAATTGAAGCAGAAGATGTTATAGAAATGGAAAACATTCAGCGTGATTTAGGTTTTTAACCTTTAATTTTAATAATTATCCATCCCCTAAACGATAATTTATGATAAAAAAAATACTTTTTATAACTTTTTTCTTAACTATTTCTGTTGCTTTTTCACAAGAAAAATCAATTAATAAGTTAATAGCATCTCCTAACCCTTTTACGAACAATACTACTATTTACTTTAATGCTAAACATAGTCAAACAGTTATTTTAACTGTTAGAAATGTACTAGGTAAAACTGTTTATAATAAAGAGCTTAAAGTGGTTAAGGGACGTAACTCTTTCCCTTTTCAACGTAATGATTTAAAGTCTGGTATGTACATTTATGCAATACAAAGTAATAAAGAAATAATTTCAAAACGCTTTGTAATCAAATAAATGAGTTTACACTTAACTGTTTTAGGTTGTCATTCTGCTACTCCAAGAGCTAATGCCTACCCTACCGCTCAATACTTAGAAATTAACAATCGTCATTTTTTAATTGATTGTGGAGAAGGTACACAACGCCAAATGCGAAAATACAAGGTTGGTTTTTCAAAAATAAACCATATTTTTATTTCTCATTTGCATGGTGATCATTTTTTTGGTTTGGTTGGACTCATCGCTACTTTTGGGATTCTAAACAGAGAAAAAGAGTTACATATTTACGGCCCAAAAGGCATAAAAGAAGTGACAACACTTCAGTTAAAAATTTCAAAATCGTGGACTAAATATCCTATTATTTTTCACGAATTAGAATCAAAAGAAAGTGAGCTTATTTTTGAAGATGATAAAGTTTCTGTAAGAACCATTCCTTTAAATCATAGAGTGTATACTAATGGTTTTTTATTTACTGAAAAACCTAAACTTAGAAAGTTACACATTGAGAATATTCAGCAATATAACGAAATAGAAACTTGTGACTTTCATAACATTAAAGCTGGTAAAGACTTTACACTCTCTACGGGTGAAGTAATTCCTAATGAAGAGCTTACAATTGATCCTCCTAAACCTTTAAGTTTTGCTTTCTGTAGTGACACTGCCTATAAACCAGACATTGTTCCTATTATTAAAGATGTAGACTTGTTATACCACGAAGCTACATTTTTAAAAGACAGAGAAGATTTATGTGATAAAACTAAACATTCTACTGCAGAACAAGCAGCTTCTATTGCTAGTAAAGCAAATGCAAACAAATTAATTATTGGGCATTATTCTAGCAGGTATAAAAACATTAACGATTTTAAAATTGAGGCTCAAACAGTTTTTAAGAATACTGAATTAGCGGAAGCAGGGAAACGATATAGTACTAATTCTTTTCCTGTTGAAATTTTAAATTAATACTGCTTTGTTGATAGAAGTACCAAAGTACATGCTATTTCACTCTCAATACCATTTTCCTTTAACAACTCCATAAGCTCAATATTTTCGGTTCCAGGGTTAAAAATCACTCTGCGAGGTTGTAAGTTAATTATATACTCATAATAAGATTCCTGTCGCTTTGGATTTAAATATAAAGTTACAGTATCAATATTTTCGAAAAAAATATTTTCTGTTTTAATAGCTACATCTGCAACAATTCCTTTTTGTAAACCAATTGCTACAGTTTCTATTCCATTATCTCTTAGCCTTTTAATAGCTATATTCGAATATCTAGAGGATTTTAAAGAGGCTCCTAGTACCAAAGTTCGTTTTTTCATTTTCTGTTAATAATACGTTAAACTCTCTTAAGTTAAGTAACAAAGTTAGGTAATAAAGAGTCTATTAAGCATCAAAACAATTCAAAACAACAAAAATGAAAAACATATTACTAATACTTTTAGCTGTATTTACTACAAGTATTTATGCACAAATGCCTAAAAGTAGCCTACCCAAACCAGGAGTAATTTCTGGTAAAGTAGTCGATCAAGCAACCAAGCAACCTCTTCCCTATGTAAATATTATAATCAAAGATATTGCCAAAAAAATTATTACTGGTGGAATTACTGATGACAATGGCTTATTCTCTATAAAAAATATACCTGAAGGAAATAGTATTGTTGAAGTTCAGTTTATAGGGTATAGAACATTCTCTAAACCTATTTCTGTAAGTCGTAAATCAAGCAATGTTAATTTGGGCACTATTCCTCTAGAGGAAGATAGCACTACTTTAGATGAAGTAGAAATTAGAGCAGAAACTTCTTCAGTAACTCAAAAAGTAGACAGAAAAGTTATTAACGTTGGTAAAGATTTGACCTCAGCAGGAGCTACTGCTTCTGATTTATTAAATAACGTACAATCTGTAAGTGTTGATAGCCAATCAGGTAACATTAGTTTGCGTGGTAACGAAAATGTACGTGTATTAGTTGATGGTAAACCTACCAACATTCCTGCTTCTGAATTATTAAAACAAATACCTTCATCATCTATTAAAAGTGTTGAGTTAATTACCAATCCTTCTGCTAAATACAACCCTGAAGGAATGAGTGGTATTATTAATATAATTCTTAATAAAAATGCCAATATGGGCTTTAATGGTTCTATAAATACTGGAGTTGAAGCTGGTCATTATGTTCGTTACAATGCTTCTACAAACATGAATTACAAAACAGGAAAAGTGAACTTTTTTGGTAACTATGGCTTTAGAGGTGGTGATAATTACAATTTTGGATACATTAGTAGACCTGGAGAAAATTATCAAGACTTTATTTTTCAGAATGATGATGAATCACATTTATTTAAAATTGGAGCAGACATTTATTTAGATGATAAAAACACTCTTTCGCTTTACACAACTCAAAACTGGTTTAATGTTTTTGCTAAAGGACGTGCTATAATTACAGATAATAATGGTAATTTAATTGAACATTCACCTAATACTCAAAACAATGATAGTCATAATCAAACCTATAATGTAAATTATAAACATGATTTTGAAAAAGAAGGACATAACATAGAGTTTGAAGCTAACTATTCTAAAAACAATGCTCCAAACTACTTAAATAATTACTTCTTAGAAGGTACTCAACCTGATTATTTCAATGATATTAATAATGATAGAAAAAGTACATTATTAAATTTAGATTATACAAACCCTATTTCTAAAAATGGTAAACTTGAGTTAGGTTTAGAGTATCGAGTAAATAATACCGACAATGTAAACCTAACAAACCAACAAATTGTATTAGAAGATATTAATGGAAATAAAACATATAGAGATGTAGGAGATTCTTATTTTACTTATGACAGAGATATTTATTCTGCTTACATAAACTATGGTCATAAGTTTGGAAAACTATCTATGCAATTAGGTGCCCGTTTTGAGCAATATAAAATTGAAGGAAACTTTACAGGACTAGATGAAAATGGTGATGTAAAGAAAGATAAAGTTACTGATGATATTTTCAGCGTATACCCTTCTGCTTTTTTTACTTACAATCCTAATGATGCAGATCAATTTCAGTTAAGCTATAGTAAAAGAGTTGATAGACCAGGAATACAGCAAGTAAACCCTATTAGAGAATGGAGTACTCCTTTAATTACTTCTGTAGGTAATCCTGATCTTGTTCCTCAATTTACAAACTCAGTTGAATTTAATTATACAAGAAAAATAAAAGGTGGTTCAATAACATTAGGAAGTTTTTATAGAAACATCACTGATGTAATTAATAGAGCTACTTACATGGATCCTTTAGATGAAACAAACACTAGGCAAATATTAACTTTTGCTAATTTTGATGACACAGACGCTTACGGTTTAGAATTTTCTGCTAGTTATAAGATAGCAAAATGGTGGAGAGCAAATGCTAGTATGGATTATTATTCTCAAAAGCAATTTGGAACTACTGATTTAAGCGACCCGAACTCACCAACTATTGAAGTCAAAACAGATATTTTTAATGCTCGTATAAGTAATAGTTTTACAGTATCTAAAAAATTACGTTTACAATTGTTTGCAATGTATAGAGGTCCAAGAGAAGACATTCAATGGAATGTTGACCCTATGAAAATGGTAAATATTGGTGCTAATTATAGTATTCTTAAAGGAAAAGGAAATATTAACCTTAGAGTAAATGATATCTTTAACGATATGAGATTTAAGTTTAATTCTGAAAGGCCTTTTGTTCAAAATGGACGTTTTAAATGGGAAAGTAGAACTGCTTATATTGGATTTAACTATAGATTTGGTGGAGGAAAAAACAAAGCTCGTGCCAGAAAACAACGTGATAATAATGAAAAGCAAGGAGGCGGAGGCTTCATGTAGCATTACATTTCTTTAATTATTTAAAAAAAACGAAGTTAAATACTTCGTTTTTTTTATTTTTAGCAGAATTTCATTCCCTTCAATATATGAAAAGATTGCTAATATTAATTTTATTCCTAAGTACTTATTTGAGCCTAGCTCAAAACCTACAGGTTACAGGAACTATTTTAGATAAAAAAAATAACCAACCAATACCCTTCGTTACTATTTCTTGTAAAAATACTTCTGACAAAATACTTACTGGTAGTATCTCTGATGAAAAAGGGAATTTTAAAATTGAAAAACTTCCAAAGGAAAATTTACTTTTAACTTTTCAATTTATTGGTTACAGAGCTTTTGAAAAGAAAATTGACTTAAAAAAGAATAGTAAAATAGGAACAATTTTACTCGAAGAGAACACCACACAGCTAGATGAAGTTGAAATACAAGGAGAAACTTCAGCCTTTATTCAAAAAATTGACAGAAAAATTATTAATGTAGGTAATGACCTAACAGCTACTGGAACTACCTCTTTAGAAATGCTTGAAAATATTCCTTCAATAGATATTAATCAACTTTCTGGAACTATAAGCTTACGAGGAAATGAAAATGTTAGAGTTTTAGTGAATGGAAAACCTTCCAACGTAAATACAGCTCAATTATTAAAACAAATACCTTCTAACTCGGTAAAAAGCGTTGAGATAATTACAAACCCATCAGCAAAACACACTCCTGAAGGTATGAGTGGTATTATCAACTTAATCCTTAAAAAGAACACCAAAATTGGTTTTAATGGTAGTATTATTGCAGGTATTAAGCACAGTAGAAACACCAAACCCGACATAATCTTAAACACCAATTACAAGGCAGGAGTTACTAATTTTTATCTAAACTATAATACTAGTTGGGGCGATTATGAAACTTTTAATAACTTAACAAGAGTAGACAGTAATCTGTCTCAAAACCTTTACTTTTTAAATAATTCTGAAAATCATAACATCAAATTTGGAATAGATATAGATCTTACAGCTAAAAGTATTTTATCTATATACACTTATCAAAATTTCGATAACAATAGTTTAATAACGAATACACTAGTAACCGAAAACAATTCTTTGACTTTTGACAATAGAAGTTTTTCTAATTACAATCAAAAAAATGAAACCTATAATGCTGATTATGTTTACAATTTTGATGATAAAGGACAGAATTTAGAGATTGAACTTAATCACTCTCTAACCAAAAATCCTGAAAAAACGACTAACGAAGAGTTTATAAATCCCAGTTCAAAAGAATATAATTATACAAATGACATTAAAGACACACGTAAACTTTGGTTGTTGAACATTGATTATATAAAACCTATAAAGTCAGGAAAACTAGAATTAGGATTTGAATTTAGAAAGCAAGATTTTTACAATCTAATACTTACCGATAGAGAAAACATAAATGATTCTGCTTCTCTTGAACCTATAGGAAATACAACGTTAAATTATGATAGAGATATTTATTCAGGATATATAAATTTCAACAAGGAGTTCAAAAAAATTTCAATTCAGACAGGTTTAAGATTAGAACAATTTTACCTAGATGCTCTTTTTTCGAATACAGAACAAGGAAACACCACTTTAAAAAATAATATTTTTAGTTGGTATCCTTCATTATCAATTCTATACAGCTTTACTGAAAAAGATAAGTTACAACTTGCCTATAGTAGGAGAATTGACAGACCTTCTGCATATCAGATAACACCAATTCAAGAGTGGTTTTCTCCTCTAACTATATCAAGAGGAAACCTTAATTTACAGCCGCAATTTACAAACTCTCTAGAGCTTAATTATACTAAAACAGTCACTAAAGGTTATATATCATTCGGAACATTTTATCGAAGAACAAATGAAAAAATTGGTCGACTATTGCAGCAAGATGAACAAAATTCAGACAAAGTCATTACTTCGTTTACCAATTACGATTATGCAGATAGTTATGGTATTGAACTTTCTTCTAGTTTTAAGCCAAAAAAATGGTGGACACTCAATTCTTCTTTTGAAACGTACATTCAAGACTCTCAAGGTGTTTTAAATGGTAACTTTGAAACGGTAAAAAACACCTTAGTAAAAGGACGTATAAGCAACTCTTTTAAAGCTTCAAAAAAACTGAGCTTCCAGCTATCAGGTATTTTTAGAGGTAAAAGTAAAAACATTCAGTATTCTATAGAACCATATACTATGATTAATGCCGGAGCTAGGTTAAAGCTATTTGACGGTAAAGGAAGTATTACCTTAAGAAGTACTGACATTTTTAATAATGTAAATTTTGATTATACATCTAACACCCCTTTTATGCAAAAAGGAAAGTATACACTAGAGTACAACTCTGTCTACCTAGGATTTTCCTATAATTTTGGAAGTGGAAAAAACAAAAGTAAAGGCAGAAAATACAGAGATAATAATGAAGCACAAGGAGGTATGTTTTAATAAAAAACCCGAAGTTAATACTTCGGATTTATTTATTTTATAAGTAGGTAGTCTAACATTACCAACGAATCACTACCGATCCCCAAGTAAATCCACTACCAAAGGCAGCTAACACTACCAAATCACCATCATTTATTTTTCCTTTTTCCCAAGCTTCTGTCAATGCTATAATAACCGAAGCAGCAGTAGTATTACCATACTTCATAATATTATTATACACCTTGTCATCAGATAACTGGAACTTCTTTTGAATAAATTGTGCAATACGTAAATTCGCTTGATGAGGAATTAACATATCAATATCTTCCTTTTGCAGTCCGTTTGCTTGTAATCCTTCCATAATAGCTTCTGAAAAACGAACGACTGCATGCTTAAATACAAACTGACCGTTCATATATGGATAATACGAAGTATCATCTGGGTCATTGGCCTCTATGATTTCAGGAACCCAACGTCCTGTTGAAGGCCCTTCTAGCATTAATTCTTTCGCAAACTTTCCTTCAGAATGTAAGTGAGAAGATAAAATCCCTTTTCCTTCCTCTTCCGAACGTGATAAAACAGCTGCTCCTGCTCCATCTCCAAAAATTACAGTAACTCCACGACCACGTGTAGAACGTTCTAAACCACCTGAATGATTTTCAGAACCAATTACTAAAACATTTTTATACATTCCTGTTTTGATAAATTGATCAGCAACAGAAAGTGAATAAATAAAACCAGAACATTGGTTACGTACATCTAACGCACCAATTGTAGGCATATCTAATAAATCTTGAATTTGTACTCCACCTCCTGGAAAATATAATTCAGGACTCAACGTAGCAAAAATGATAAAATCAATATCATCTTTAGTCAATCCCGCACGCTCAATAGCTATTTTAGCGGCTTTTGCTCCCATTACTGATGTAGAATCATCAGAAGTTTTTGGGTCTATCCAACGACGCTCTTTTATACCAGTTCTCTCCTGAATCCATTCATCACTCGTCTCCATAAACTGAGTCAAGTCATCGTTAGTCACTACGTTCTCAGGAACATAATAACCTAATCCTGTAATTTTTGAGTTATACATATTTTTTATGTTGATTATTCTGTAGTTAACAAATTAAAAGCTTGTAAAAGTATGAATTTTATATAATTCGTACAAAAAGTGCCATCTTGTCACTAATTCTTATTTGGTATTTTTTTTGACTATTGATTCTGCAGAAAATAATATCAATTAAAATATATACTTATGAGTAAAGGAAACATTAATGTATCGGTTGAAAATATATTTCCACTGATTAAAAAATTCTTGTATTCTGACCACGAAATCTTTTTACGTGAATTAATTTCTAACGGAACTGATGCTACAACTAAATTAAAACATCTTATTTCAATTGGTGAAGCTAAGACAGAATTAGGCGATGCTAAAATTGAAATAAGTATCGATAAAGATGCGAAAACCCTAACCATTAAAGACCAAGGAATTGGTATGACAATGGATGAGGTTGAAAAATACATCAACCAAATCGCTTTTTCTGGTGCAGAAGAGTTCTTAGAAAAATACAAAGACGATAAAAACGAAACAGGTGTTATTGGTCACTTCGGATTAGGTTTCTATTCTGCTTTTATGGTAGCTGATAAAGTAGAAATTTTCACAAAATCATTCAAAGACGAGCCAGCTGCTCACTGGACATGTGATGGTTCACCTGAATATACTTTAGTGGAGCACGACAAGTCTGACAGAGGTACAGAAATTGTATTACATATTGCTGAAGATTCTACTGAATTTTTAGAAGAAGGTAAAATCCGTGGACTATTAACAAAATATAATCGTTTCAACCAAGTTCCGATTAAATTTGGAACTAAGAAAATAAATGATCCAGATTTTACTCCAAAAACCACTAAAGACGAAGACGGTAAAGAAGTAACTGAGCCTCACAAACAAATTGAAGTTGATGATATCATCAATAATACTGAACCTGCATGGACTAAAAAACCAGCGGATTTGGAAGATGAAGATTATAAAAACTTCTACCGTGAATTGTATCCAATGCAATTTGAGGAGTCTTTATTCCATATTCACTTAAATGTAGACTATCCATTTAACTTAACAGGAATCTTATATTTCCCTAAGTTAACGCAGAACTTGGATATGCAAAAGGATAAAATTCAATTATACCAAAACCAAGTTTTTGTAACAGATAACGTAGAAGGAATCGTTCCTGATTTCTTACAAATGTTAAAAGGAGTAATTGATTCTCCAGACATCCCATTAAACGTTTCTCGTTCATACTTACAAGCAGACGGAGCTGTTAAAAAGATTTCTGGATACATCACTAAAAAAGTAGCAGATAAGCTTTCTTCTTTATTCAAAAATAATCGTGAAGATTTCGAACAAAAATGGAACGACATCAAGGTTATTATTGAGTACGGAATGTTATCGGAAGAGAAATTCTTTAGCAAAGCAAAGAAGTTTGCCTTATACCCTACTGTTGATGATAAATTCTTTACGTTTGATGAGTTAGTTGAAAAAACTAAAGATGCTCAAACTGACAAAGATGGAAATCACATCGTTTTATATGCCGCCAATAAAGATGCGCAACACAGTTATATTGAAGATGCAAAAGCCAAAGGCTATGAAGTATTGTTGTTAGACTCTCCTATCGTTTCGCATTTAATGCAAAAATTAGAAATGGAGTCTGGCGATGCTAAAGTACAATTCAAACGTGTAGATGCTGACCATATTGACAACTTAATTAAGAAAGACGATACAGTAATTTCTAAACTTTCTGACGAAGAAAAAGAGCAATTAAAACCTGTTATTGAAGGAGCTGTAAATAATACAAGTTATACAGTACAATTAGAAGCTATGGATTCTAGTGCTTCTCCTTTCATAATTACTGTACCAGAATTCATGCGTCGTATGAAAGAAATGAGTGCTACTGGTGGTGGAATGATGGGAATGGGTAACATGCCAGAAATGTATAACTTAGTAGTAAATACGAATCACGAGTTAGTATCGGAAATATTAAATGCTGATGAAGACAAGCAAAAACAATTAGTTACACAAGCATTTGATTTAGCTAAATTATCTCAAAACCTATTACATGGTGAAGAGTTAACAAATTTTATCAAACGTTCATACGAACTAATTAAATAATAGCGAATCGTCATAGATCATTTTTAAAAACCTCTTTGTGAAAACAGAGAGGTTTTCTTTTTAATATATTTGTTCATAATCAAAAACATAACCATGAAGAAAATCCTCTTAACCATAGTAGCTACCGCTACACTTCTTACTTCTTGTAAGCAAGAAAAAAAAGAAGCGGTTAACACTCCTACTCCAGAAAACATGGAGTTTAATCAGTTACTAAAAGACTATAACGAAGGGAAACTACAATTAAACCCTGTAAATGCAACTTTTGCGGGTGATAATCGTTTTAACGATCAATTTCCTAACACACTTTCTGACGAATATCAAGTAAAAAGCAACGAATTTTTCAAAAACTTCAAAGCTAAACTTAGCAGTTTCAAAGATGCTGACTTAACCGAAAGTCAACAAATGAGCAAAGCTGTATTGGATTGGGATTGTGATATGGCATTAGCACAGGCTAGTTATAAAAACGACTTATTAATGCCTATTAACCAAATGTGGACAATTAACCTTACCATGGGGCAATTGGCAAGTGGTAGTAGCGCGCAACCTTTTAAAACAGTTGAAGATTACGACAATTGGTTAAGCAGATTAGATAAATACAATACGTGGTTACAATCTGCTAAAAAACGTATGCAACAAGGAATCAAAGAAGGATATGTTTTACCTAAATCATTAATCAAAAAAGTAATTCCTCAATTCGAAAGCTTAACTGTTGTAAAAAAATCATCTGAAGGAATTACCGATTTTTCTGAGCATTTATTCTATTCTCCGATAAACACTTTACCTGCTGATTTTTCGGATGCTGATAAAACAAGATTAACAGAAGCGTATACCAATATATTGAATGATAAATTAATTCCGTCATTCAAAGCTATGTATGAATTTTTAAAAGCTGATTATTTAGCTGCTGGTAGAGAAAGTAGCGGTATTTCTGATATTCCTAACGGAACAGCATACTATCAACATGCTATCAAAAATTATACGACTACCAACATGACTGCTGATGAAATTCATGAATTAGGGCTAAAAGAAGTTGTTCGAATTTTATCAGAAATGGAAAAAGTAAAAGAACAAGTTGGATTTGAAGGAAACTTAAAAGAATTCTTTGATTTTGTTCGTAACAACAAAGAGTTAATGCCATATACTGAACCGCAACAAATTATTGATAACTTTAATGCGATTCATGAAAGAATGAAGCCACAATTAGAAAAATTATTTGGTAATAAACCAAAAACTCCATTTGTGGTAAAGCAAACTGAAAAATTCAGAGAAGCTTCTGCTAGTGCTGAATACAACCCTGGTTCGTTAGACGGAACTCGTCCTGGAGTTTTCTATACACCAATTCCTGATGCTACTAAATACAATGTATTTTCTGATGAAGCTTTATTTTTACACGAGGCTATTCCAGGGCACCATTATCAGATTTCATTAACGCAAGAAAATGAAGACTTACCAGATTTTAGAAAAACGTTATGGTACAGCGCTTATGGTGAAGGTTGGGCATTGTATACTGAAAACTTAGGAAAAGAATTAGGCTTATATACAGATCCTTATCAATACTTTGGAATGTTAGGTATGGAAATGCACCGAGCGATTCGCTTAGTAGTAGATACAGGAATACATGCTAAAGGTTGGAGTCGTGAAAAAGCAATTCAATATTCATTAGATAACGAAGCGGAAGGTGAAGCTAGTATCATTTCTGAAATTGAGCGTTATATGGCGAATCCTGGACAAGCATTATCATATAAAATCGGACAATTAAAAATCCGTGAATTACGCGCTAAGGCTAAAAAAGAATTGGGTGACAAATTCGATATTAAAGAATTCCACAATCAAGTTTTAGAAACTGGATGTATTCCGTTAGCACTTTTAGAAAACAAAATTGACAAATGGATTGCTTCTCTAAAATAACTTTCTAAATCTTCATAAAAAGTCCGTTCTTACTATTTAGAGCGGACTTTTTTAGTATTTTAGACCTCAATTTATTTATTATGAAATGAGCCATAAAGAATATGAAATCTATCAAAATCTCTGTTAGCGAATTACATCTGACCAATAAAAAACAATAAAAACAAACAGATGAAAAAGCTATTATACTCCCTACTTGTTACTTCATTTACTTTCGCTCAAACAAATACCGAAATTCATTTATTTGACATCAATTCTGAAAATGGACAATGGAAGGTGACCAATGGAAAAAATATTTCTAACAATGATGGATATGATAGTCAACCTTATTTTTATGATGATAATATCATCTTGTTTGCTTCCAATAGAAATGGACAAACCGATATTGTAAAATATTCTATAGATAGTGAAACTAAGAGGTTTATTAATAACACACCAAATGGAGGTGAATATTCACCTCAACGAATTCCCAAGTCAAAAGATGTATCGGCAGTACGTTTAGATAATAATGGTTTACAACGTTTTTATCAGTATAACTTTAAAACGGGCAAAAGTAAAGAAGTAATTAAAGACTTGATAGTAGCATACCCTATGTGGTATACTAAAAACCTTGTAATTTCTTCCGTAATTGTAAATGATACTCTTGAACTTTATATGAGTGACTTAAAAAAGAACACTAACATTTCAATAGCTAAACAAACAGGACGTTCATTTCATAAAATTCCAAACTCTAACTTAGTTAGTTTCATGAAACAAAACGGTAAAAAATGGGAAGTTTGGTCATTAAACCCTTTTTCTAAAGAAACTAAAAAAATCGTTTCAACAGGTAAAAGTCAAGATGTTTGTTGGCTTCCTAATGGTACACTGTTAATTGCTTATCAGAATATGATTTTTCAATACAACCCTAAAACAGACAAAGAAATAATTGTTTTTCATCAGTTTGAAAATGAGAACATCAATAATATTTCAAGAATTATGGCAAACCCAGAAGGAACAAAACTAGCAATCGTAGCAGAAGTATCTCCCAGAGCTTTGGCACAAGAACAATTAGAAGCTTATAATAAAAGGGATATAGATGCATTTTTAAAACCTTACGCTAAAGGTGTAAAAGTATATAGCTACCCAAATAAATTAGAATATGAAGGTATTGAAGAAATGCGCAAACGATATGCCCCTAAGTTTGAAACAACAAAAGATTTACACTGTAAAATTATTAGTAGAATAGTTAAAGGAAATGTAGTGATAGATGAGGAAGAAGTTACAGCAAACAGAGCTACCTTTCATGCTGTCGCCATCTATGAGATAGTTAATGGTAAAATTGCTGTGGTTAGGTTTGTAAAATAAATTTATAAGTCTAACTTTTTCACAAAGTACACTTCCACAATAAGTAAAAAGAGAATAAATACAATTTATTCTCTTTTTTGTTTTGTAATTTAGTAAGCTAAATTCCTTAATTATGAAAAAATTCATAGTACTATTCTTACTAACTTCTACAACAATATCAGCACAAACCGACACTAAAATATACGATATTATTAATGCTATTTCAGCAGATAGAATTAAATCAGATATTACTACACTAACAAATTTCGGTACCCGTCATACATTAAGCGATACTATTTCAAATACACGTGGAATTGGTGCAGCCCGTCGATGGATTAAGTCTGAATTCGACAAAATTTCTTCTAATTGCAACAACTGTTTAAAAGTATTTTACCAAAAAGACTTTGTAAAAAAAGGAACTAATAGCAGAATCACCAAAGATGTTTGGGTTGTTAATGTTGTTGCTATTCAAAAAGGAACAAAATATCCTAACAATTACATTGTAATGAGTGGTGATATAGATTCAAGAATTTCCGGTCCTAATAACTTTATTGATGATGCTCCTGGGGCTAATGACAATGCCTCTGGAATGGCAGGAACTATTGAAGCAGCACGTGTATTAAGTAACTATACATTTGAAAATAGTATTATTTATGTAGGATTGTCTGGTGAAGAACAAGGCCTATTTGGTGGAAAAGGATTGGCTGCTTATGCCAAGGAAAAAAATTGGAATATTGTGGGAGTTATGAATAATGATATGATTGGAAACATAAAAGGTGTTGATGGAATTATAGACAATCGTACATTTAGAATCTTTTCTGAACCCGTACCTCCAACCGAAACTGAACGTCAACGAAAAGCACGTCGCTTTTATGGTGGTGAAGTGGACGGAATTTCACGTCAATTAGCACGTTATATTTATACAACAACTAAAACGTATATGCCAGAAATGAATCCGAAAATGATTTATCGCCTAGATAGGTTTGGTCGTGGCGGACATCACAGACCTTTTAACGATAGAGGTTTTGCTGGCATTCGAATTATGGAAGCACATGAAAACTACACGCAACAACACCAAGATATTAGAACTGAAAATGGTATTGAATATGGAGACCGCTTACAATTTGTAAATTTTGAATATGCTAAAAAATTAACTGCTGTAAATGCTATTAATTTAGCAAGCGTCGCTTCTGCTCCACCTTCTCCTAAAAATGTAGGAATTGGTGGTATTGTTGAAGCGTCTGCAAAATTACAATGGGATAAAGTTGATGGTGCTAAAGGGTACAAAATTTATTGGAGAGATACTACTTCACCAACTTGGGATAACTTCAAATATGTAGAAAAAACTACTAAGTTTACTTTAGAAGGAATTGTTCTTGACAACTACTTCTTTGGTGTAAGTGCTGTAGGAAAAAACGGACACGAAAGTATCGTTTCATTCCCTTCTAAAATTATACGTTAACAAATGGACGACAAACCTCACCTATATTTTAAAACAGACATAGAATGGCGTAAGTGGTTATTAGAAAACCATAACGAAAGTGATGGAGTTCATCTAATTTTATACAAAGTTAACGTAGACATACCTAGTATGCGTTGGGAAGAAGCTGTAAAAGTAGCTTTATGCTTTGGTTGGATAGATAGTACTGTGAAAAGTTTAGGCGATGGTAAAAGGAGGCAATATTTCTGCCCCAGAAAGCCTAAAAGTGTTTGGAGTGCTTTAAACAAGAAATATATTAAGGAACTAACTACTTCCAACTTAATCCACCCTGCTGGAATTGCGTCTGTTGAAATTGCTAAAAAAAATGGTTCTTGGAATGCTTTAGATGCTGTAGAAAACTTAATAGTTCCAAAAGACCTACAGATTGAATTTGATAAAAACCCCACTGCTCTTAACAACTTTCAAAATTTTGCTCCCTCTTACCGTAAGAACTACTTGTACTGGATACATCAAGCTAAAAGAGAAGCTACTAGAGTAAAACGAATTGATGAAATTATTCGTTTGTGTGAAGCTAATATTAAATCTAAATGATTTTTAGTATTTTGTACTCCAATCAATTAACTATATGCAACTAGAATCCCTCATAAAAAATTTTAAAAACAAAGATGTAAAAGCTTTTGAAAGCCTTTACGAAATGTACAAACAAAGCGTTACTGGTGTAGTTTTTAATATTGTTAGAGATCAAGCAATAGCTGAAGAAATAACACAAGATGTTTTTATAAAAGCTTGGAATAACGCAAACTCTTATTCTGAGAAAAAAGGACGTTTTTTTACATGGATTATCAATATTGCTAGAAATGCAGCTATTGATAAAACAAGGTCTAAAAACTTTAAAAACAGTTCTAAAAACCTTGATGCCAAAATTTTCGTAGATATATTAGAGAACCACGATAGCTTGGACTCTAAAACTGATGCAATTGGTATAAAAAACTTTGTAAACAAGTTAAAAGACACTTGTATCAAAGTTATAGAGCTTCTTTATTTTAAAGGCTTTACACAAAAGGAAGTTTCTGAAAGTTTAAAAATACCTCTTGGTACTGTAAAAACTAGAAGCCGAAATTGTATTAACGAATTAAGACTTATGCTTAAATAATGGCTACAAACAAACACATAGAATCTGGAATATTAGAACTATATATAGCTGGTGCTCTTTCTGATAAAGAAAATGAGCAAGTATATAGTTTGATGATGGAACATCCTGAGATTTTAGAAGAAGTAAAAGAAATTGAAAAATCAATTTCTATTCTTACTTCTCATGTTGCTCCTAAAGATGCTAAAAATTCTTTTAAAGACGTTTTAATAAAAATGTTACAAGAAAAAGAAGATTCAGCTAAAACAATTCCTTTACGAACATCTAAAAATAATTGGGTAACTTATACAGGGTGGGCTGCTGCTTTAGTAGTTGGTAGTACTTTAATTTTATCGTTAAATAAGAGTGCTAATTTACAAGGGCAAATAGACACTATTAATGAAGCTAAAGAACAATATGAAATTCAGTTAGATGAAACTAATGCTAATTTAGCTGAAAACAAAAAACTTTTAGCAGTAATAAGAAGTAAAGATATAGTTACAGTTCCTTTACAAGGACAAAAAGTATATCCTGAAGCCTATGCAAAGGTATATTGGAATAAAAACTCTAAAAATATTTTCTTAGATGTTCAAGGTTTACCTGATCCACCAGAAGGAAAAGTATACCAAGTATGGTCTTTAAAGCTTGATCCGTTATCTCCAACTAGTTTAGGTACTATAGATAACTTTACTGCTAGTGATAGTAAAATATTTACTATTAACAATCCTAATGATTCACAAGCTTTTGGTATTACTCTTGAGCCAGCAGGTGGTAGCGAAACTCCTACTTTAGAACAATTATATACTCTAGGTGCAGTATAATAATCTATTTTATAAATTAATATAGCCGCTTAAAGCGGCTATATTTTTGTTGCCATTAATCCTTCTAAAAAATGACAACTTATCAAGCCCCCCCGGACTATCATTATCTTTAAAAAGAATATCGTATGGTGGCTTTTGCAGAAAACGGAGTTCCTGGTGTAAAATGAATTTCTTCTACAGAATTTGGTTCATTTTGCAACCTTGATTCTGTAGCAAACTGTGTTTCATTCCAAGCTACATCAAAAATATTTTCTAACGCTACACCTAGTGTTATATTATTTATTTTATAGCTAATATTCGCATCGGTAACAAAATAACCTTCTGCTACTATTGAATTATCTTCATTTGCTGCTCTGTCACCTATATATCTGTAATGAACTCCTCCTGAAAAGTTCTTATAATTATTTACTGATAATCCTCCTGTTACAGTCACTTTAGGAGCTAAAGGAATATTGTTTTCTCCTGACGGATCGTCAACACTTTCTGCTTTTGTAAAAGTAGCATCACTATCAAGATATAACCAATCTGTTAGCTGATATCTAAGACCTAAATCAATACCATAACGCTGTGCTTCTCCTGAAGGTTCTACAATACCAGCATCTCCAACATATACTAACTCATCTTCTGAAAGTAAGTACCATAATGCTGTATTTATAGCTATTTTTGAGGTTGGTTTCCAAACAGTTCCTAAATCAACACCATAAGCTCTAGGTAATGTTTTCCTATTAGGTTGTGTAGCTACTACTCTAGTATCGTTTGAATGAAAGCCTATTCCTGATTTTAAAAACCATTGAATTTTTTCATTTGGAGTATAGGTTACATTAATTTTAGGGTTTACAACCACTTGTGATTCAGAAAACGTTTTGTATTCATCTAGTAAATAATCATTGTAGTTAAATTTTAAATAATCTAAACGTAAAGCTGGTGCCACCATAAATTTTCCAAACTCAAACTCACTATTTACAAAAGCATAATAGTTAGTTTGATTTACCTTTCCTAATTGAATTTGATCTAAAACTTCTTTTCTTTGAAGTGTATGCGATAACTCTAAGTTATCTACAATATCAGCACGTAAACCTGTTCCAAAAGTTAACTCTACAGGTGTATTTGATATATGGGTTTTCTTTTTAAACTGTGTATTGAACCCGAAAACATCTCTGTTTTCAGTTTGCTTTATTTGATCTCCGTTCACAGGATCATCTAAAAAGAAGGTAAAGTTTGAAAATAAATTAAAATTATAATTTGAATAAAAAACATTTGAAGTTACGCTAACATCGTTCTTTAAAACTTTTGAGTGCTCTAAGTTTATGTTTGTTCTTGATGTTGTTCCTCCTTCAGTATCATCAATTGAACCATAACGAGTAATATTTCCATTATCAACTTCTCTTTGCGGTATTTGTCCAGAAGCATCCCATTTACTCGTAAAATGTGAAGCTGATAATGATAAACTACTATTATCTTTTAAAAAGGTTCTATACTTCGTGAAAATATTAATTCGACTAAAATTTTGAGGAGATTCTACAAAGCCATCTGTTTCTAAATACTCAATAGCTACATAGGCATTGTCTGTATTGTTTTTATCTAACAAATTAAACATTCCTAAAGTTCTAAAAGTATTGAACTGACCTATGCCTACTTCAACTTGACTGTTTTGTAAATATGTTTTTGTTTTAAAATCTACATATCCGGCTGTATTAAAGTCTCCCTTACTAGCGTAATAAGGTCCTTTTCCGAAATTAATTTTTTCGATGGTTTCTGGAATTATAAAGTGTAAATCACTGTACCCTTGTCCGTGTGCATGAGAAACCATATTTACTGGTGTTCCGTCTACCGACAACGCTATATCTGTACCGTGATCAATATCAAAACCTCTTAAAAATATTTGTTCCGCTTTTCCTCCACCAGCATGTTGACCTATAAAAAGTCCTGGTACTCGTTGTAATATTTGTTGAGATGAACTTACTGGTTTTTTATCTAAATCAACTCTTACAATTGTTTGTAATGGATCTCTCTTGTTAGATAATACCATCTCATCTAACAAAAAACTTTTCATTTCTAAAATAATTGTTTTTGGAGAGCTTAGATCGTCACTACCTAATTCTAAGTTGATTTTTTTGTATCCTAGAATTCCAAATTCAATAATATCTCCTACTTTTGAATTATCTAAGATAAATTCTCCATTAACTTTTGTGTGTGTATGGCTGTTACTAGTAGTATTATATACATATACATTCTCTAAAGGCTTTTTGTTGGTATTTAATACCTTTCCTTTAAATTGTTGTGAAAATACATGGTAACTACCTAGCAATAATGCTAAAAATAAAATCTTTGTTTTCAAAATACTGAAGTTTGGTTATATATTTAAAATTTTTTCTGTCATCAACGGACCTAATTCAAAAGAGCTGTCTAATAACTCTTCTTTTAAAGCCATAGCTTTATCATTAATTCCATTTGCTTTGTAAATTTCAGCTATATGATACTGTATTTCGGGCTCGAAAGTTTTATCTACTACATATGTATTAATTACTTCTAAAGCTTTTTTAAAATCTTTATTTTTGTAATAATACCAAGCTAGTAAATCGTAAGATTGTGGCGTAGACCTACTCTCAATTTCTTTTTCGATGTATGATAACGCACTAGATGTGTCATTAAATTCTTCTAAATATAATTTAGCTAAATGCTGATTATACATTACACCATATGAGCTATTTTTTACAGCCGATAAATATACCTCTATATTACTTTCTTTTATTGTTAAATTATTCTTAAACTCGGCTATTTCTGCCTTTAATAAATAGTAATCTGGAGAAGAATGTTCGTTACTTATGATATCTAAAATTCGGAGTGCTTCATCTGGATTTTTATCATGAGAATATACTATCCAAGCAATACCTTTTTTTGCATACGCGTTACTGTTATCTAGTTCTAATGCTTTTAAATATAATTTATAAGAATCTTTTATTTGACCATTATGTCCATAAAAGTCAGCTAAGTTAGTATAACTCCATGCTTTTAAATCTTTATTATTAGCTTCTTCTGCTTTTTTCATGGCCTTTTCCATAAAACGAATTGCTGAAGATAAGTCTCCTTTATAATCATGCCATTTAGAAACTCTTATTAGATAATCAAAGTCAGCATAATTTTCAATTTCTGCTAAGTATTCTGAAGCTTTTTCAGGTTCTCCTAACTCTAAATAAACATCAAACAACATTTTTTGAGTAGCATTTAGGTTTTCTCCATTTACTTCTGCTTTTTTTAATAATTCTAACGATTCTTTAAATCGATGTTGAGAAATATAGTTTCTTGCTAATGATCGTAAATGTGAAGCCTTGTTATAATTTGTTTTTTGATTGATTTTTAACAGCTTTTCTTCAGCTTCTATCAAATAAGAAATATTTCCTTTTTCTGAGAAAAGTAATGAATTAGCCTTTGCTATTTTACTTAAATATGGATACTGCCTTGGCTGATTGTTTAGTTTTTTCTGCCAAAAATCTAGTTCTTTTTGAGCTAACGATTCTGAAGTGGTGGTTGTACTTTGTAGATATTTATTATACTCTTCTTGGTTAGCTACCTTTGTTGTTTTTGAAGTTGTACAACTTAGTATTGTGCTGCTTAAAATAGCACAAATAATTATTTTTATAGTTTTCATTTTAGAAGGATTTTTAGTTAATAATTTGTTTAAAAATTGGTTGCTAAAAAGCAACCAATTTTAACCCCAGGAGGTTTAGTCTCCCCATTTTACCAAGGACTTGCTAAATATGGAAAAGAACTTAAGAAGTCTTTATCATTTCCATCTACATGATCATCTGATAATGTAGGATTTTCAGAAAAGTCCTCGCCTCCGAAAATCAATAATAATTCAACGGTAATTACATCATCTGCTAAAGCTCTACCTGTTAACACATTTGTTCCATCATAAAAAGTTGTTGTTCCATCTAATGAAACGGTTAATACATCGGTAGCTAAAACACTCGCAAAAGTTGCTGCATCTAAACCTAATGCGTTGGTATCTCCGTCATTTGCATATGCTGGGCTTAACGCTTTTAAATTTGTTTCAAACATTGCAGCAAAATTTGCTCCTTGTTCTGACGGTATTGTTACATTAAACGCATCTTTCATATCGCTATTTACAAATACTGTATTTACTGCTGGTCTACCCATTTGGTCTTTTTGCATGTAACTTCCCGAGAAGTCAATAGAAGCTATTGGCGGCATGTTATTATCATCATCACTACAACTTGCTAAGGCAAAGATTGATAGAATTGAAATTGCTAAAATTTTTATATTGTTAAGTTTCATGTCTTTGAATTTTAAAGTTGATTGATTTTTACTGCTTCGTTTTAGTTTCTACCCAAGTATTAATAGTACCTGAGCCTCCAATCATAGATTTTGGCACCTCTACTACTACTGATAATACATTTGTTCCAGCAAAAGTATCTGCTCCTGGATCGTTAAAACCACCTGCATTTCCAGCTATAATTTCACCGTATTGTGCAAAATCCATAAAGAAAGGATCGTCTCTAGGCCCTGCAAAAAATTGCATTCCTCCCTTACTACCAATAATAGCACTAGATCCATAAGGAGTTATAGAAACCCCATATTCTGATCCATCTTGTGGTAACGTACTACTTAAACCAGTAGTTGATGGACTATACGGACCAAAAAAGTACATTTTTCCATCTCTAGGAATTGCTTGAATTACCAAGTCTTCAACATTATCACCAGTATTGTCAATATTAAACTCAATTAATACATTTTCATCAAAACTTGCTGCTGCCGTAGCTGAAGGACTTAGTAATCCTTGAATATTTGCTACAAACACAAGATTGCTCGTATTTTCTCCTTGAAAAGCGTAAAAGTCTGTAATATCACTTGAGCCTCCTGTTACATCTGGAGCATCAATGTGATCGGCTGCTAATAAGACTAAACCTATTAATGCTAAAGCACCGGCTCCAATAATTAATTTCATTTTTTTCATGGTTGTAAATTTTAAAGTTAATTACTCATTCTACCTTACTTACGAGAAAATGGTGATGACGGTTTTTATTTTTTTAACTTTTTTTTATAAAAGATTCGTAAGTCTTAATTTTACTAGGTATTTGATGATTATTTTTTTTATAATCTTTCTCCTACTCTCCTCTTTTTTAAAAATGAATGTTTATTTTTGAGTACTATGGCAACTATATTAATTACAGGAGGAACTGGCTTAATCGGAAAAGAGTTAACAAAAAGGTTAACTAGTAAAGGGCATGTGGTTAACATTCTTACCAGAACTCCAAAAAAGAGTAACGAATTTCGTTGGAATGTTAAAGAAGGCTTTATTGATAAAGATGCTTTTAATAATGTAAGTTATATTATTCATTTGGCAGGAGCTGGAATTGCTGATAAACGTTGGACTAATGAAAGAAAAAAAGAATTGATTGATAGCCGTGTAAAAACAGCTTCTTTACTATTTAATAAAATACAAGAGTATCAAATATCCATCAAGAAATTTATTTCTGCTTCTGGTATTGGATATTATGGAGCAATTACTTCTAATAAAATCTATACAGAAAATGATAAACCTGAAAATGATTTTATCTCTAAAATTTGTGTAAAATGGGAGAATGCTGCTCTTCAATTCGAACAAATAGATATTCCTGTAACCATTTTACGAACTGGTGTTGTACTTTCTAAAAATGGTGGTGCATTACAAAAGATGAATACTCCTTTGTTTCTATCTGCCTTAGGAAATGGTAAACAGTATATGCCTTGGATTCACATTCATGACTTATGTGAACTGTATACAAAAGCGATAGAAGACAACGGTTTTACTGGAGTTTATAATGCTGTTGCTCCCGAACATCAGACTAATGAAAGTTTTACAAAGCTACTAGGAAAGGTTATTAATAAACCTGTACTTCCCATGAATGCTCCTTCATTTATTTTGAAAATAGCTTTAGGTGAAATGGCTTATATTTTATTAAAAGGAAGTAGGATTTCCTATGAGAAAACAAGTAATGTTTATAATTTTATTTTTTCAAACTTAAATACTGCTTTAACCAATATTTATAATGAATAACAAACTTCAAAATCCTGTTTGGCATTCGTTGTGTGAAACACATGAAAAATTTGCTATTAATTATAATAGTGTAAAGTTTTATAATCCTACTATTTGTCCTTTTGGTGCTTTTACTGAGGCTTCAAAAACAACGTATGCTCTAAATGAATATGCAAAGCTTACAGATAAATTCTTTTTAGTTTCTGAAAATAAAACACCTACTTATGGCAAAGACAAAATTCTTCTATACAAAAAGATTGATGGTTGCCAAATGATACTTGAAGACTTAACTGATTTTGATATTATTGAAGAAATAATTCCGTTAACTGAAGAACATGTTGATGAAATTTATAACCTTGTATGGTTAGTAATGCCTGGTTATTATAGAAAAAGAACTTTTGATATGGGAAAGTATTTTGGGATTTTTAAGGATAACAAACTTGTTGCTGTAACTGGACAACGTATGCAAACTGATAACTTTATTGAAGTTAGTGCTGTAGTTACTCATCCTGAACATACAAGAAAAGGATTGGCTAAACAACTTTCTCAACATGTTACTAAAGAAATTTTAAAAGCTGGAAAACATCCTATTTTACATACTAATAAAGGAAATCCTGCAATTAAGCTTTATGAAAAATTAGGATATCGACTAACACGAGATATGAATTGGTGGTATTTTCATAAAAAATAAGAGTTCTCAATAAACTCCTAGATTCTTCAAGCAAGCCTTAATATTTGGTAAACTGTACTCTCAAAATGTATCAATAAAAATATTAATAGTTAAATAACCAACATAGTTGAAACAAAAAGGCTTAGGTATTTACCTAAGCCTTTTAAAATATTATTTCTTCTTTCTTAAAAATCTTGATTTACATCCCAAGATTCTAAAATTTCTTTTAATGTTTTTATAAACATACCTCCTAAAGCTCCATTTACTACTCTATGATCATAAGAATGTGATACAATCATCTTATGACGGATTCCTATAAAATCTCCTTCTGGAGTTTCAATTACTGCAGGTTTTTTAACAATAGCTCCTAAAGCTAAAATTGCTACTTGAGGTTGGTTAATTATTGGTGTACCTGTAATACTTCCAAAGCTACCAACATTCGTTACTGTATAAGTTCCTCCTTGAATCTCATCCGGTTTTAACTTATTAGCACGAGCTCTAGTAGCTAAATCATTTACTTGCTTTGTCATACCTACCAAATTTAACATATCAGCATTTTTAATTACTGGTACGATTAAATTTCCGTCAGGTAATGCAGCTGCCATTCCTAAATTTACGTTCCCTCTTTTAATAATTTTATCTCCATCAACAGAAATGTTTATCATTGGATGCTTCTTTATTGTAGAAGCAACAGCTTGCATAAATATTGGTGTAAATGTTAACTTTTCTCCTTCTCTTTGTTGGTAGGCTTTTTTAACCTTATTTCTCCAATTAACAATATTAGTTACATCAATTTCAATAAACGATTGTACGTGTGCTGATGTTTGAATAGAGTCAACCATATGTTTAGAGATTAATTTCCCCATACGACTCATTTCTATAATTTCATCTTGACCACTTAACGAAACAGGAGTTGGTGCTGGTACTGACTGAGGTACTGATTTCTTTTCTGTTGAAGCTGGAGCTACAACTTCTGGCTGACTTCCTCTGTTTTCTAAATATGATAAAATATCATTCTTAGTAACTCTTCCTTCTTTGCCAGTTCCTTTTATGTTTTCTAACTCTTCAACAGATATTCCTTCTGTTTGGGCAATACTCTTAACTAATGGTGAATAAAAACGATCGCTTGATGAAGTATCAATCGTGGTCGCTACTGTTTCTTTAGCTACTTCAACAGTTTTCTCTACAGCAGCTACAGTTTGTGGTTTAACTTCTTCTTTCTTAGACGCATCAGCTGTTGCTCCTTCCTCTCCTTCTGTTTCTATAATTGCAATAGTTTCACCTACTTGCACAACAGCATCTTTTTCAAATAAGATTTCAACTAAAGTTCCTTCAACTTCACTAGGTACTTCGCTATCTACTTTATCTGTAGCTACTTCAACAACGGTATCATCTATATCAATAGTTTCTCCAACTTCTTTTACCCAAGAAGTTATTGTTGCTTCTGCAACACTTTCGCCCATTTTAGGCAACTTCAATTCGTATCTAGCCATAGTGTATAATTTTAAACGCTTGCGAAGTTACTAAAAAGCAACGATTTTTTCATGGTTTTATACGTTAAATATTTTTGATTTTTTCTTTACCAATTAAATTATCCTCAATTCAACTATAAAAAACAACAAATAGATTATTGTTATCTCTATAAACAGAGAATATCATTACGAATAATCTAATATCTAATTAAACTATTGTTTCTTTACTCAAAATTCTATTTTTGAACTCTTTAACCTAATTAAAATTATTAAGCACTATTTTATTTTTAATATTAATTTTCTATCTAACAAAAAAAGACAAAACTTTATCTGTTTTGTCTTTTTTCCTTTGTATTTATCTTAAAAAGAAATGTTTACACCCAATTTTTAGGTTTTGTTAATACCTCTAATAATTTTGCTTCTTCAGAACCTTCTTTTGGATGATGATTATATTTCCACTGTACTGTTGGTGGTAAACTCATTAAAATACTTTCGATACGTCCATTGGTTTTTAAACCAAATAAGGTTCCTCTATCGTGTACTAAATTGAACTCTACATAACGACCACGACGAACTTCCTGCCAATCTTTATGCTCCTGAGTGTGGGCAGTGTCTTTTCTTCTCTCGAGAATAGGTACATAGGAGTTTAAAAAGCTATTTCCTACTTCAGTTACAAAATCATATCGATCTTGCATAGAGAACTCTTCTGTTTCTTTTAAATAATCAAAGAACAAGCCTCCTAAGCCACGTGCTTCATTTCTATGCGCATTCCAAAAATAATTATCACAAGTTTCTTTGAACTTTGGGTAAAAATCTGGGTGATGCTTATCACAAGCTTCTTTACATATCTCATGAAAATGTATTGCGTCTTCTTCAAATAAGTAATACGGAGTTAAATCTTGTCCACCACCAAACCATTGGGTAACAATATTTCCTTCACCATCATACATTTCAAAATAACGCCAATTAGCATGTACTGTAGGTACAAATGGATTCTTCGGGTGAATTACCAAGCTCAATCCACAGGCAAAGAAATCTCCACTTTCTACTCCAAACTGCTTTCTTAATGCTTCTGGTAACTCTCCAAATACTTTAGATATATTTACGCCACCTTTTTCAAAAATATTCCCATTTTCAATTACACGAGTTCTACCTCCTCCTCCTTCAGCACGCTTCCATAAATCTTCTTGAAACTTAGCTTCACCATCTATTTCTTCCAGCTTTGATGTTATGGTATCTTGTAATTCTTGAATGTAGGCGTAAAATTGTTCTTTCATGTGTTTGTTTCTATTGACGTACAAAAGTACTTATTCTGGTAATTTTTTAAGCTGTATTTTCTTAATAGTTTCTGTAGTAGCTGCGGTTACTGATAGTGGTAATACCAAAATTACTCCGATAACAGGAATTAATAAAAACAACATAAATACCACTCCATTTCCTATAGCTAGCCCTTTATTTTCTTTTACAAAATTGATACTTTCTCTGTATTTAAAATGACGTTCTAAGGTATAATCCATATTTCCAAAACCGGCATAATATGCTTGCATTAAAAACAGTAATATCGTTGAAATAATACCAATTACAGGAATAAAACCTAACAATAAGATAGGGATTGTCAATAAGAGCTCTCTAGTTAAATTTCTAAGGTTTATTCGTAAACCTCTAATTAATTGCTCTTGAAAAGAAGTTATTCTATGTGTATGGTCTTCTCCTCTAAGATGATCTTCAATTTTTTCTGAAACTGGACTCATAAAAGGCGCAGATAAAGCCATTACAATATGTTTATACAATACCAAACCTATTACCACAATAAGTAATCCGCTTATAAAAGTACTGATAACCTCAAAGGTTTCTTTACCAAACTCCCATTTCCAGAAATTGGCTACATAATGACCAATATTATCTGAAAATGTATAGGCCATAAAACCAATAAACGTTGCTGTTAATAGGCTTATAAACATTGGAATAATAAAATACTTCCATAGCTTTAGTTTTGAAATCATTCCGAAAGCACCAAAATAGGCTTTAATTCCTTTTACAATATTTTGTATCATATCTTTTTTTGTGTGAAAATAAAAAACCTCTTTCAATAAAGAAAGAGGTTACTAGTAATATTATTTCAAATGATTTATTTTAATATTGGTGCTAAAAAATCTTCAAAGTTTTTGGTATTTATTTCGTTAACTTTATCCCAACCTACTTCTTTTGTTGGTGTTGCAGCTCCTCTTTTAACATTAACAAACTGTTTGTCTTTACCTATTAAGTATGCTGTTGGGTAGTCTAACTTATGAACAAACCCACTGATATCTAAAAATCCTTTTTGAACTTTATCGATGTCTCTTGCAGGAACAAGCTTAATTCTCTTATCTAACTTTTCAGCCATTCTTTTAACTTTAGCTTCCTTATCCCAAAAAATCATAATAAACTCCAATTGATTATTATATTTTTCTACCATTTTGTTTAGGGCTGGTACATCTCCCCAGCAAGGAGCCGACCAAGTAGCATTAGCTATCAATACAATTGGCTTGTTAATTTTGTCTGTACTTACTGTTTTACTGTCAATTGTAGTAAAGTTATAATTTAACAAATAAGAGCCTTTAATGCACTTATCAATCAAACCTTCGGCACTTTCTTCTACACAATTGTTTACTGCAAAATTGTAATACGTTTTATTTTGTGCGAAAATAACAGTCGTTAAAAAACACATCAAAACAAAAGATAATTTCTTCATTTTTAATTATTTAAAAGGGGTTATCTGTCGGCTTTATACTCTTTTACCGCATCTATAAATGCTTTTGCATTCTCTATCGGTATATTTGGTAAAATTCCGTGCCCCAAGTTAACAATATATTTGTCTTTACCAAACTCATTTATCATTTGGTGTACCATCTTTTTTATTTCGGCTGGTGGAGACAATAATCTTGAAGGATCAAAATTACCTTGTAATGTAATATTTCCTCCTGTTAAATAACGTGCATTTCTTGCAGAACATGTCCAGTCTACTCCTAAAGCTGAGGCGTTTGACTGTGCCATTTCATGTAAGGCAAACCAGCATCCTTTACCGAAAGCTATTACTGGTGCATCATCTTTTAATGCTTCTATTATTTGATTAATGTATTGCCATGAAAACTCCTGATAATCTGTTGGAGATAACATTCCTCCCCAAGAATCAAAAACTTGTACAGCATTCACACCTGCTTTTACCTTTTCTTTTAAATAAGCAATTGTGGTATCTGTAATCTTCTGAAGCAATTCGTGTGCCAAAACTGGTTGCGTAAAACAAAATTCTTTTGCCTTATCAAAATTCTTAGACCCTTGTCCTTGTACAACATAACATAAAATTGTCCATGGAGACCCTGCAAAACCTATCAATGGTATTTCATCATTCAGCTTTTCTTTAGTTGCTTTAATAGCATCCATTACATAGCCTAACTCTTCATGAATATCAGGTATAATTACACTATCTAATCCTTTTTTGTCTCTTACAGGGTTTGGTAAATAAGGTCCAAAATTTGGTTTCATTTCCACTTCAATATTCATTGCTTGTGGAATTACTAAAATGTCTGAGAATAATATTGCAGCATCCATTCCGTATCTACGAATTGGTTGTACTGTAATTTCTGATGCTAATTCTGGAGTTCTACAACGTGTAAAGAAATCGTACTTTTCTCGAATTTCCATAAACTCTGGCAAATACCTTCCTGCTTGACGCATCATCCATACTGGTGGACGATCAACTGTTTCTCCTTTTAATGCTCTTAAAAATAAATCGTTTTTTATCATGTCTATCTGTACGTCATTCTTCCTCGTAATGACAATTATTTATTCTACATTTTTGATACTGCTTCCATCGACTTATCAATGGCATTAGCTATCTCTTGAATATCTTTTTCTGTTAATGCTGATGATAAGAACCAAGCTTCAAACTGACTTGGAGGTAAAAACACCCCATTTTTAGTCATTTCCCAAAAGAAAGTTGCATATTTCTTCGTATCTGAAGTTTGTGCATCTTCAAAGTTGGTTACTTTTTTATTAGTAAAGAATGGATTAATCATCGAACCAAATCGGTTAACTGTAATTTCAACTCCGTGCTTTTTTGCTGATTCTAGTAAGAATACCTCAATAATTTGAGCTATCTCATTGAACTTTTCGTATGGATTTTGCTTCTTTAATTCTGTTAAGGTTGAAATTCCTGCTGCCATGGCAATTGGGTTACCACTTAATGTTCCTGCTTGATACATTCCTCCTAATGGGGCTACTGTTTCCATAATTTCATTACGTGCTCCATAGGCTCCTACTGGAAAACCTCCTCCAATTACTTTTCCTAAACAAGTAATGTCAGCTTCAACACCTAATATTTCTTGAGCTCCCCCAAACTTAGAACGGAAACCTGTCATTACCTCATCAATAATTAATAAAGCTCCTTTTGAGTTTACGTACTCTTTTAATTCTTTTAAGAAGTCATCTTGTGGAGTTACTACTCCCATGTTTCCTGCGATAGGTTCTAAAATAACTCCTGCAATATCATCATGAGCTTCAAAATGTGCTTTTACACTTTCTAAATCGTTGTAATTTGCAATCAAGGTATTTTTTACAGCCCCTTCTGGTACTCCTTTACTACCTGGTAAACTCAACGTAGCTAAACCAGAACCTGCAGCTACTAATAAAGCATCTTGATGCCCGTGATAACAACCTGCAAACTTTATAATTTTATCTTTTCCTGTAAACGCTCTCGCTAAACGAATTCCGCTTAATACCGCCTCTGTACCAGAATTTACAAAGCGTACTTTATCCATTCCCGGGAAAGCATCACAAACAATTTTTGCTAATTTAATTTCACCTTTTGTTGATGCTCCAAAAGAATATCCTTTTTTCAAAGCTTTTCTAATGGCTTTTTCTACTTTTTTATGACGGTGTCCTAAAATCATTGGACCGTATGACAATACTAAATCGATGTAAGAATTACCATCTACATCAATAATCTTACTTCCTTTCGCTTTTTTTATGAATAAAGGATTCCCTCCTACGGATGCAAATGCACGCACTGGTGAATTTACTGCTCCTACTAAGTTTTCTAATCCTTTGTTATATAATTCTTGTGATTTCTTAAAGCTCATTCTTCGCTAATTATTAGTTGTTAATTATGAGTTTTTAGTTGATTAACTCATTTTTTAATTATCTATTTAAAACTCTAGCTGCTTCTTTGGCAAAATAGGTTATGATAATATCTGCTCCAGCTCTTTTCATAGAAAGTAAGCTCTCCATCATTACTTTTTCACCATCAATCCAACCTTTTTCGGCTGCTGCTTTTACCATTGAGTATTCTCCACTTACATTATAGCAAGCAATAGGTCTATCAAAATTATTTTTTAAATCTCTTATGATATCTAAATACGATAGAGCTGGTTTTACCATTAAAATATCTGCTCCTTCTTCATCATCAAAAGTTGCTTCACGTAAACCTTCATCTCTATTAGAAGGGTCCATTTGATACGTTCTTCTATCTCCAAACGACGGTGCTGAATCTACCGCTTCTCTGAAAGGTCCGTAAAATCCTGATGCGTATTTTACAGAATATCCCATTATTGGTAAGTTCGCAAAACCTGTATTATCTAACGACTCACGCATCATAGCTATAGCACCGTCCATCATTCCTGATGGTGCTACCATATCCGCTCCAGCTTTCGCATGTGATACGGTTTGTTTTGCTAAGTTAACTAGAGTTGCATCGTTATCTACATCATTATCGTGTATAACTCCACAGTGACCATGACTTGTATATTCACAAAAACATACATCAGTAATTACATATAAACTTGGGTAATTCTTTTTTATGAATCGGATAGCTTGTTGCATAATTCCGTTATCATTCCAAGTTTCAGTCCCTTCATCATCTTTTTTAGATGGAATACCGAATAACAATACTGCTGGAATTTTTAAAGCTACAACTTCATCTAATTCTTTAGAAATAGTATCTAATGAATAACGATTGATTCCTGGCATTGATGGAATTTCGGTTTCAATGCCTGTTCCTTCTTCAATAAATAATGGGTATACAAAATCATCTACCGAAAGCTTATTTTCTCTAACTAATCGACGGATGTTTTCTGTTTTTCTTAGTCTTCGTGTTCTAAACATTAATTTTCTTTTTAAAAGTTTAAGGGGTAAATCTTTTACTTTTATTAATTTCTTCTTCTATTTGAGACAAATACACCTTATCATAGTGATGAGTGTATGGATCATTTAATAAATATCCTTCTTCAAATAACTTCTTTGCTTCTAATATTATTTCTTTATACTTATTGAGGTTATTCTTTTTTTTATAACACATTGCTATGTAGTACCTATTATCTGCTAAATTATTATTCTCCTTTTGCTTCATAAGGTTACTTAAAGCTCTATTATAATTTCCTTTTTCGAAATACAAAACTCCTAGATGAAAATAGTTGTACAGATCAGGTTCTTCGTTATTATCTTTTAAATAATCCTCTATTATTTTAATTGCCTTATCTTTTTTTCCAACTGCTTTATAACAAATTGCTTTTGCTATTCGTAAATGATAGTCTCCATTTTGACAGTAACCTATATCATCTTTTATAATTTTTTCATATTGTTCTATATCTTTTATAGCTCCTTTATAATCTCTAAAAAATTGATATCTACACCATCCTCTATAACCTAAATGCATTTTAGGATTTAATTCTACAGCCTTGTCAATTAATGGTTTCCATGATAAAAAATCTCCACTTTTTAAATATGCAATTGACTTAGCCCAATAAGCTTTATCATAAGTAGAATCTATCTGTATGGCTTCATCTAATAATTCTTGATACTCTTTGGTGAACTGATAAAATTGATAGGCTTCTTTTTGTTTTTTACAAGCCTCATATTTTTTAATCTCCCCTTCCCATTTGTATGCATTGCAGTTTTGAGTAAAAGTATTACTCGCAAAAAAACTTAACAAACAAATTATAATAGATCTCATGGTAAAATTTCAATAAGGTTTCCTTTTTCAATTTTAAATATCAAGTATTGATAATAATCTATTTCTCTATCTCGACCATCTTGTTTTGTTTTCCAGCCATTTAAGCTTTGAGTTAACATCAATAGCTGATTAGTGATTCTATTATCAAAAGTAAATTGTTCGTAGTTATTATTCATTTGTATAACTCTAAACCTACCTGTTTCTCCTTTACAGTTAACAATGAAACGAATCCTTATCAATCCGCTTTCATCCACTTTTATATGAGTATACTTTTTTTTAAATAAATTTTCTATTTCTCTTTTACTTCCTTTATACTCTAAACCTTTGCCATTATTGAAGTATTGAAATATTTTATCATTTCCGTTGCATGGAATAAAACTTGGACTGTCTAACTTTACATCATAACCAATATCTCCTATTTGACGTGGATATATAAGTTTTTCTGTCTTTTTATTTTTACAGCTAAAAAGAAACAAAAAACACATAAAATAAAACATTCCCTTCATTTCTATTCCTTTACAAAATGTAAATTAACCAACTCCAAAACGCTTTCTACTGTTGGTAATTTTGCTATTTGTACTTCTTTAAAATGTTTTTTTGCTTCGTTAGCAGTACTATCTCCAATACAAAAGGCTATTTTATCTGCAGTATTTTTTTCCATGTAACTCTCTACTGTTGATGGGCTATAAAACAACACTCCATTTACCTTTTCATTAACTTTTGCTGGACTATACGTTGTTTTATAAGCTTCTACTTCATTTACAGTAATGCCCTTTGCTTTTAAGATAAGTGGTAAAGTATCTAAACGTAGATTACTACAAAAATAAGTTACCTCCTGCCCTTTTAATTCTTTTGATAGATAATCAGAAAGTTTCTTAGCATTTCTTTCTGAGTGTGTTACTTTTCCTATACGTTGTTCAATTAACTTTTTGGTTCTTCTACCAACACAATAAATATTTTTAAATTGTAATTCATCTGAAGTAAATGAGTTTAGTAATGCTTCTACTCCGTTTTTACTAGTAATAATTACATTTTCTATTTCTTCCTTAACTACTTTAGGAGCAATTCTATTAAAACGAATTTTAATAAAATCACTATCCTGAACATTCATGCTTGTTGGTAATAGTTTTTTTTGTGCTTCTGATAGTTTTTTTGTCGAATAGATTGAAAACTGTTTTTCAATTCCTTCGTCTTCCATCATAATTAGCTTCCCTCCTTTATCTATCACGTAATTCGCACAATCTTTTGCTATATATTTATGTTTTCCTACTTTTACTTTCTTGCTAACTTCAATTTTCTTTTTACCATCTCTACTTAGTAAAACTCCTTTAAAGTTAATTTCTTCTTCTTTCTCATTTATAAAAGCTAATGCACCAATAGGTGCTGTACATCCTCCTTCTAAACGATTTAAAAACTCACGCTCTATACCTGTACAAATTTCAGTGTCTTTATCATTTAGGTTAGCACAAATTTCTTTTATTTCTTGATTTTCATCTAAAGCTGTAACCATTATAGCTCCTTGTGCTGGTGCAGGAATCATCCAAGACAAATTAACAGCTCCTTTAGGTCTTAAACCTACACGTTCCAATCCTGCTGCTGCAAAAATAGCACCGTTCCAGTCATTACTTTCTAACTTTTGCAAGCGTGTATTTACATTTCCACGTAAACCCTCTACCTTGTGAGTTGGATAACGATTTAACCATTGGGCTTTTCTACGTAAACTACCTGTAGCAACTACTCCGTTGGGTTGCGCCATAAACTCTTCATTGTCCTTTAACAACAATATATCGTTATAATTAGCACGTTTTAAAACAGCTGCTTGTATAATACCTTCTGGCAATACTGTAGGAACATCTTTCATAGAATGTACTGCAATATCAATGTCGTCATTCAACATAGCGATATCTAAATTTTTAGTAAAAATCCCTGTAATTCCTAATTCATAAAGGGGTTTATCTAAAACTAAATCACCCGTTGCTTTAACGGGGATTAATTGAGTTTGATGGCCTAATTCTTCTAAAAGTTTTTGAACTTTTCTTGCTTGCCACATAGCCAATTGGCTATCGCGGGTACCTATTCTAATTATCTTCTGCATGGATGGTTTCTAAATTTGCTCCAAACACTTTAGCCATTACTTCAATACTTGTATTTACCGAAGTTTCTTCGTCTTTTAAGTGTTTAACAAACTGTGTGGTTATTTTTTGAATAAATCTTGATGTTAATATTTCTGCCTGTTCTTCATCAAAATTTTTAATTTTCTTCTTATGGAAGGCTATTTCTCCTTGTTGAATATTTTGTAATGATTCTTTTAAAGCAGTAATTGCTGGCGTAAATCTTCTATGATTTAACCATTCTTGAAATTCTTGGTTATGAGTTTCAATAATCGCCTCTGCTAATGGTACTTCTTGTTGGCGTATTGCTAATGTTTCATCAGTTATTTTGGAAAGATCATCTACATTTACCATTGTTACATTCTCTAAACCTGCCACTTCTTTTGACACATTTGCTGGCATTGATAAATCTAAAATCAATAATTCCTTATCTGTTGAAACATGTTCTTTTGTAACCGTAGGAAAACTTGCTCCTGTAGAAACAATTAGAACATCACTATTTGAAACCTCCTTTGCTAAATTTGCATATGACGCTTTTCTAATAGAATTATGTTCTTTTACAAATGCTGAAGTCTTTTCTTCAGTTCTATTAATTAAACTTACCGATTTATTTTGTGTGTATTCTGCTAGGTTTTTACAGGTATGTTTTCCCATTTTACCTAATCCAAATACTAAAATATTTTTCGAGTTGTAATCTGGCAAATTATTAATTAAGTATTGAACAGCTGCATATGATACTGAAGTGGTACCTGAGCTTAACTTAGTTTCATTTTTAACTCGCTTGCTTGCTTGCATTACATGGTTCAACAAACGCTCAAAATAAGCATTTGTAGTTCCTACTTCTTTAGCTTGTTTAAATGCCTGACGTAACTGCCCTACTATTTCGTAGTCACCTAAAATTTGGCTATCTAAACCTGTTCCCATTCTAAAAAGATGGTTAATAGCCTCTTTGTTTTTGTATACGTTTGATACGTTTGCAAATTCTTCTACCGAACCATTTGAGTATTTACACAACATGCTTATTAACTGAAAAGGATGTTCTGCAAAACCACAAATTTCTGTTCTATTACAAGTAGACAACACAAAAATTCCGTCTATACCTCTTTGCTTGGCTTCTTCTAAAAGTTGTATTTGATTTTCTTTAGAAATACTAAATTTCCCCCTAATCAAAGCATCAGCCTTTTTATAACTAACGCCTATATTGTATAAATTATTATGATGTTTGTTTTCTACTATCATTGAGTCTTCTTCAAAAAAGTCGGTCAAAAATATAAATATTGAACAAAAAAAAGTATCGCTAAAAGAACTTTTAATGTCGCTATTTGTTTTTTCACTTAAAAACCCCCTAAAAACTTCTGTAAAAGTGTATTTTTGTAGTAAAATAGACTAGGGAAAACATTTTATTTTAGAACCATTCTAAATAACAAGTTTTACGTAAACCACTAAATTCATGTCAAAAAACATCGCAGAAAGTACATTTAGAGAAATTTCTATAGAAAAAGGGTTTTTTGTCCTAAAATTTCAAAACAATTCTGACCAAACGGAGTTTTTTAAAAGAGATATAGACAACTCATACATACAACTACACTACTGTGTTAAAGGTAATTGTAAGTTTAACTTCAATAACAATAGTTATACTTTTAATGTTTTAGACAAACATTCAATTTTCCTATATAACCCACAACAAGATTTACCTATCAATTTAGAAATACTACCTAAAACCTCTTTGGTTTCAGTTTTAATTTCTATTGAAAAGTTTCACGCTCTTTTCTCTAAAGAAGCTAGTTATATACCTTTTTTAAGTGAAAATAATAAAAATAAAAAATATTACGACAACGCAGAAATAAGTGCTAATGTTTTATTCGTACTTCAACAAATTTTAACAGCGAAAAACCAAAGCTCTATGAAAGACCTTTATATAAAAGGAAAAACATACGAGCTATTGAGTTTACATTTTGACAGCGGTGAAAACACCAACGAAGAATATTGTCCTTTTTTGGTGGATGATCGTGAAGTTTTAAAAATAAGAAAAGCAAAAGATATAATCATTGCTAGAATGAGTGAGCCTCCTAGTTTACAAGATTTATCTAACGAAGTAGGTTTAAACTTAAAAAAATTAAAAGAAGGATTCAAACAAATTTATGGAGATACTGTATACAGCTTTTTGTTTGACTATAAAATGGATCATGCTAGAAAACTATTAGAAAGTAACCAATATAATGTTAACGAAGTTGGTTTACAGGTTGGTTATAGTACTTCTAGTCATTTTATTGCTGCTTTTAAAAAAAAGTTTGGCACTACCCCTAAACAATATGTAATGAGTTTACAACAGTAGAAAAAAATTAAAAACTCATAATCTTATAAAATGAAACAACTTACTCATTACGATATAGAAAATAACCAACAAGAATTTCCTATAACCATTGTTTGTGATACTATCCGTACTCCTGAAAATATAGGAATGTGTTTTCGAATTTCAGAAAGTTTTGGCGTATCTAAAATATATTTACACGAAAGCTCTCCTTCTGTAGATAATAGAATTGTAAAAAAAACTGCTCGAAATACAATTCAACAAATATCACATAATACGTATAACAATTTCGAACAACTTATCCATCAATTAAAAGAAGAAGGAAACACTATTATTGGAATTGAAATTACCGATGAAAGCATAGATATTAGCGATTACGATTTCTGTACACATTCTAAAATTGTATTACTTTTGGGTAGCGAAAGAAACGGTATAGAAAACATAAATTTAGTAGACGCAACAGTTGCGATACCAATGTACGGAAGAAATTCTAGCATGAATGTAATTCACAGTTTAGCTATCGCATTATACGAAACGACAAATCAGTTAAAAGAAAAGAACTTGAAATAGTATGAAAGGAGTTTTATTAGTAAACCTTGGCTCACCAAAAAGCACAAACCCTAAAGACGTAAAAAAATACTTAGGAGAATTTTTAATGGACGAACGTGTTATTGACGTTCCTTACTGGCTAAGAACATTTATTGTTAAAGGTATTATTTTAAATACGCGCCCAAAAAAATCAGCTGAAGCCTATCAAAAAATTTGGTGGAAAGAAGGCTCTCCTTTAATTGTATTATCAGAACGTTTACAAAACAAAGTACAAGCAAAAACAGAACTTCCTATTTCCTTAGCAATGCGTTATGGAAACCCTTCAATTAAAAGTGGATTACAAGAATTACACGACAAAGGTGTTACTGAAGTTTTATTAGTTCCGTTATATCCTCAATTTGCCATGGCAACTACTGAAACTATTTTGGTATTAGCTGAAGAGTTAAGAAAAGAATTCTTTCCTAACATGAAAATTACCGATGTCCCTGCTTTTTATAACAAACCAGAATACATCAAAGCATTATCTAATAGTATAAAAGATTATTTATCTGATAAAGATTACGACCATATTTTATTTTCGTATCATGGAGTACCAGAGCGTCACATCAGAAAATCTGACATTACAAAATCACACTGTAACCCTCTCCCAGGAAACTTAAGTTGCTGTAATACATCTTCTGAAGCCCATAAGTATTGCTACCGCCACCAATGTTATCAAACTACAAAAAATGTAATTTCAGAATTAGGATTAGATGAAAGTAAAGTATCAACGTCATTCCAATCTCGTTTAGGAGTAGATCCTTGGTTACAACCTTATACTGACAGAACTATCGTAAATAAAGCTGAAAAAGACGGTATTAAAAAGCTAGCTATCGTAACCCCTGCTTTTGTTTCTGATTGTTTAGAAACGTTGGAAGAAATAGCAATGGAGGGCAAACATGAATTTTTGGAAGCTGGTGGTGAAGAGTTTCACACAGTTCCTTGTATTAATGATAATGATGAATGGGTAGATGTTTTAGCTGGATGGATTAATGAATTTCAGTTAACAACAAACAATTAACAGATTACCACGCTTCGCTGGCAATGACACTAAAAATTGTCATTATGAAGAGTGATAACGACGTGATAATCTCTTTCAAGTTATCAGTTAACAAAATTAAAAACTTGTAACTTTACAACTTTCAAACATTAAAACTCATGGATTTTCTATACGTAAAAGCATTACACATTATATTTGTAGTAACTTGGTTTGCAGGATTATTTTACATAGGTCGTCTGTTTATTTACCATGTAGAAGCTGAAAAAAAAGACGAACTAGCCAAGTCTATATTACAAACACAATACAAGTTAATGTCTAAACGTTTATGGTACATTATTACTTGGCCTTCTTTATTTTTAGCTAGTTTTTTTGCTTTTTGGATGCTATATAAAAATCCTTATTATTTAAAAATGCCTTGGATGCATGTAAAATTAGCCTTCGTATTAGCGCTGTATTTTTATCACGGATTTTGTCACAAAATCTATAAAGAACTACAACGTGATGAGATTAAATACTCACCTAATAAGCTTCGCATGTTTAATGAAATTCCAACTGTAATTTTATTCGCTGTTGTATTTTTAGTCGTTTTAAAAAGTGCTATTAACTGGATTTGGGGTGTGGTAGGAATTATCTTATTTGGAGTATTATTAATGATTGGTATTCGTTATTACAAAAAAGTAAGAGCTAAAAAATCGTGGGATAAATACGAGCAAGAATTGATGGATGATGATAAAAAAACTAACAATTAATTTCTTTTTTATAACAAGTAACTTTACTACTTTCGCGACAAATTATAAACCTCAAATTAAATCACATTTAACTATGAAAAAAATTTTAGTTTTAACAATTGCTATGTTTAGCTTATTAGCTTGTTCTTCTGATGATGAAAACAATTTAGACCCTATAGTAGGAACTTGGTATAAGTTTTCTGAAGAAGGCATAGAAGCAAGTGATTGTGAAAAGAAATCTTCTGTTACTTTTAAAGAAAATGGAACCTTTAACTCAGTATCATATGAATCTATTGATGATGAATGTATTATAGAGGATGAGTTTTCCGCTACATGGACAAACAAAGGAAATGGGGTTTATTCAAGAATAAACAATGGTGAATCATCTGATTCAAGCATTACTTTTTCTGATAATGGTAATACTATGACATCTGTATATAAACAGGAATATAATGGAGAAACTCTTACAGATATAACTGTTTTTAAGAGGAAGTAACTTATTTACATTTTGACTCATCCTAAAAAACAGCTTTGAAATAAATTTCAAAGCTGTTTTTTATCCCTTTATCGATTGTTCAAACGGTATCCTATTTACAATACTCCTTCCCAAAGTAACTTCATCTGCATATTCTAACTCATCTCCTACCGAGATTCCTCTAGCAATGGTTGATGTAGTTACTCCGTATTTTTCTATCTGTTTGTAAATATAAAAATTGGTGGTATCACCTTCCATGGTAGAACTCAGAGCAAAAATCAACTCTTTAATTTCGCCTTCTTTTACTTTTTCTACTAATGATTCAATCTGTAAGTTTTGAGGACCAATTCCTTCAATAGGAGAAATCTTCCCTCCTAACACATGATACAAACCTCTATATTGTGCTGTGTTTTCAATCGCCATTACATCACGAATATCCTCCACTACACATACAATCTCAGCATTTCGCTTCGGATTACTACAAATATCACATAACACTGTATCTGAAATATTATGGCACTTTTTACACGATTTTACATCATTTCGTAAATGCGTTAAAGCCTCTGCCAAATACTTCGTATTTTCTTTCGGTTGTTTTAATAAATGTAACACCAAACGAAGTGCAGTACGCTTACCAATACCCGGTAATCTGCTTACTTCATTTACTGCATTTTCTAATAATTTCGACGAAAAATCCATGTTGCGAATTTACAATTTTTCGATAAGGATTAAGTATCTTCGTAGCTTTAAAATTAAAACTTCAATTCACATGAATTCAGAGATAAGAAACCTAGAACCAAAAGCTGTTTGGAAAAATTTTGCCGACTTAAACGCTGTACCTCGTCCATCAAAAAAAGAGGAAAGAGTCATTCAATTTATGGTAGATTTCGGTAAGAAACTAAATCTTGAAACCATGGTTGATAAAGTAGGAAACGTGATTATTCGTAAGCCTGCTTCAACTGGAATGGAAGACAGAAAAACAGTCGTTATGCAAAGCCATTTAGATATGGTACACCAAAAAAATGCTGATACTGTTTTTGATTTTGACACCGAAGGAATTAAAATGTTTGTAGATGGTGATTGGGTTAAAGCTGACGGAACTACATTAGGAGCCGACAACGGTTTAGGTGTTGCCGCTATCATGGGAGTTTTAGAATCTACTGATATTCCTCACCCTGCTATCGAGGCTTTATTCACAATTGATGAAGAAACAGGTATGACAGGTGCAATGGGACTTGAAGGAGGTTTATTAGAAGGTGAAATTTTATTAAATCTAGACACTGAAGAAGATGATGAAATAGGAATGGGATGTGCTGGTGGTGTAGATGTTACCGCTACTAGAAATTATAGTGAAGAAACTACTCCTGAAAACACAATCGCCTATGAAATTTCTGTTACTGGACTAAATGGTGGTCACTCAGGAATGGATATTATTAAAGGTTTAGGAAACGCTAACAAAATTATGAACCGTTTATTATTTGATGGGTTTACCAACTTTGGTTTACGTGTTTCGGAAATTAACGGAGGTAGTTTACGTAATGCGATTCCTCGCGAAAGCTTTTCAACTGTAGTTATTGATGCTGTTTCTAAAGAACCTTTCCAATTTGAAATACATGAGCTTATCAACAACATCAAAGCTGAGTTTTCAACACTAGAACCTAATCTAACTATTGAATTAAAAGAAATTGACACTCCTGAAACTGTAATGGATCTAGGCGTTCAAGAAGGATTAATTAAAGCCGTTTATGCTGCTTTAAATGGTGTATATCGAATGAGCCCTGATATTGAAGGTTTAGTAGAAACCTCAAACAACATTGCTCGTATTATTGTAAAAGATGGAGCTATTAAAATTGGATGTTTAACACGTTCTTCTTCTGAAACAAATAAGTGGGACTTAGCTAACTCATTACGTTCATCTTTTGAATTAGCAGGTTTTGATGTAGAGTTTTCTGGTTCGTATCCTGGATGGTTACCAAACGTAAATTCTGAGATTTTAAAAACTGTAACTAATTTATATGAAGAGTTACACAACGAAAAACCTATTGTAGCTGCATGTCATGCAGGGTTAGAATGTGGTATTTTAGGTCAAAACTATCCAGAAATGGATATGGTTTCTTTTGGTCCAAACATTAAAGGTGCACACTCACCTGATGAGCGCGCACAAATATCATCAACACAAAAATTCTGGAATTTTTTATTAGAGATTTTAAAGAACACTCCAGTTAAGAGTTAAAGACTTATACATAAACTTTAAAACCACAGCTTTTCAGTTGTGGTTTTTTGTTTACATTTATAAAATGAATTTTCTAGCGCATTTATATCTTTCTGACAACAATACTAATGTGATGATTGGTAATTTTATTGCCGATCATGTAAAAGGAAAAAACTTTTCTCACTATCATGAAGACATTCAAAAAGGTATTATATTACATCGTGAAATTGACACCTATACAGATGCGCATAAAACTGTCAGAATAAGCAAACGACGTTTACATGAACGCTATCGACATTACGATGGTGTAATTATCGATATTTTTTACGATCATTATTTAGCCAAAAACTGGAAAAATTATTCACAAATTCCACTAGACGTCTATGTAAACTCTGTCTATAATTTACTTCAAGACAATATTGATATTCTTCCTGAAAAAACACAAGAAATGCTACCCTACATGATACAGTATGACTGGTTATATAATTATCAATTTGCTAAAGGGATTCAGGAAGTCCTAAACGGAATGAATAGACGCACTAATGGGAAATCAAAAATGAATTTAGCAACCGGAGATTTGTTAGAGAATTATCAGATTTTCGAAAATGATTTCACTACTTTTTTTAAAGACCTTCGCACATTCTCTCATCAAAAACTAAAAGAACTAAGTTAACAACACATGAAAAAAGCATTCTTATTTTTTTTAACACTCATAGTATTATATAGCTGTAAAAAAGAAAAAGTTCTAGGTACAATTACTGAAAAGGCTATGGTAGTTTCTGCCCGTAAAGAAGCTTCACAAATTGGTTCGGATATCTTACAAAAAGGAGGAAATGCTTTCGACGCTATGGTAGCCACAGAATTAGCTTTAGCAGTAACATATCCTTACGCTGGTAATCTTGGTGGTGGTGGATTCATGGTTTATCGAAAAAACACGGGAGAAATTGGTGCGCTTGACTATCGCGAAAAAGCTCCACTTGCTGCTCATAAAGACATGTATTTAGATAGCATAGGAGATGTAATTAAAAACAAAAGTACTTTAGGAGCTATGGCTGCAGGAATTCCAGGAACAGTGGCTGGTGTTTTTGCTACACATGAAAAATTCGGCTCATTACCTATTCAAGAGATTTTAAAACCAATTATAGCTTTAGCTAAAAAAGGAGTTGTAGTTACTCAAAAACAAGAAGACCGTATAAAAAAGTATCAACATTATTTTTTAGAAGTAAATAAAGATTCTATTCTTTTTGACAAGCCTTGGAAAAAGGGAGACACTATCAAATATACTGCTTTAGCAGCAACTTTAGAACGTATTGCAAAAAATGGTCGTGATGAGTTTTACAAAGGAGAAACCGCTAAACGCCTTGTTGATTTTATGCAAAACAATGGCGGAATTATGACCGAAGAAGATTTGGCTAAGTATGAAGCTAGATGGAGAACTCCAATCACTTTTACCTACGACGATTTACGAATTATTTCGATGTCTCCACCTGCTAGTGGGGGAATTTGTTTAGCACAAATAATGAACGGAATTGAACCGTTTGATTTAGATAAATACGGTCATAATTCAACAAAAGCTATGCAGATAATTACTGAAGCAGAACGTAGAGCTTATGCAGATAGAAGTTTTTACTTAGGAGATCCTGATTTTGTAGAAATTCCTATTAAGACACTCATCAGTAAAGAATATACTAAAAATAGAATGCTTGATTTTTCTTTTGAAAAAGCCACCCCTTCAACCGATGTTTCTCATGGAAATATTACAATGGTTGAAAGTGATGAAACCACCCACTACTCTATTGTTGATCAATTTGGAAATGCTATTTCAGCCACAACAACCATTAATGGAGCTTACGGTTCTAAGCTATATTGTTCAGATTTAGGTTTTTTCTTAAACAATGAAATGGATGATTTTTCAAGCAAACCTGGTGTGCCGAATATGTTTGGTTTAGTTGGAGCTGAAGCGAATAAAATTGAACCCGAAAAACGCATGTTAAGCTCTATGACTCCTACTATTATAGAAAAAAATGGAAACTTGTATATGATTGTAGGAACCCCTGGTGGCTCAACCATTATTACTTCTGTATTACAAACCATTTTAAATGTACATGAATTTAACATGGGAATGCAAGAAGCCGTGAATCAACCACGTTTTCACCATCAATGGTTACCAGATGTAATTAAAATGGAGCCCAAAGGTTTTGACGAACAAGTAAAAAAAGACTTACAACAATTAGGATACAAACTAGACGAAACCAACTCTCCTGTAATTGGTAAGGTAGATGCTATTTTAGTACTCCCTAACGGAAAACTAGAAGGCGGTGCAGACCCTAGAGGAGACGACACCGCTGTAGGATTTTAATTATTTCTTTTATACTGAAACTTCTTAATCACAACTTCTTGCTCCTCAGAAGGAGTATAATTTTGTGGTTGTCTCCATAAATTTAAATGCACTGTTTGACATCCTTCATTAGGAATATACTGATTTTGACTCGCTGCTGTTGTCCAACTTATATCAGGCTTAGCAGGTAAGTTATTTAAATCGTATGTGCCATAATAAATTGAATAAATTACTGGAGTATTTTCATTTTTCCAATCCATTACAATAGTTATTTTACCTTTATCCTTCAATGTAATTCTATGTACATTTCCAGCAGGTTCCCAGGGCTGCAATGTAAATTGTGCATTTGTTGAATCACTAGGCTTATTCCACCTACTACATTCCAACATATCCAATTCTCTATGACAATTAGTTATTGATGAATCTTTTTCGAATTGATATGTAAACACTCCAAAACAACAATTATTAGCTATATCGTTAAAATTTCCTACTGGTGTTTCTGCTGCCACCAAGTATTTTCCATAACCAGGATACATACGTTGTGGTGGGTTTCCTGTCGTATTAGGATTGTTAGCTACCTTTCCCCACAACACTAACTCCACTGAAGACCATTGTTTAGGACCGTTAGGCAGTTGTGTTTCTTTCATTTTTAAATGTAATCCATCACTGTCTACAGTCGCGCAACGCGGATCCCATTGTTGATTATTGAACCAATATCCAGAATAAGATATTCCAAATGGATAATTAGTCCACCAATAATACCCATCAAACTCTAACATTCCATTTACAGAATTCTCATTAGGTTCGATAGCTCCACTAGGCATTGGATTTCTTAGTATACAACTATCTGACTTATACATAACTTATTTATTTTACAATTATATTAAAAGGAGTATTCACCTCCTCTTTACTTACTTCCAAACAACTAAATGTAAACTAGTTACACCTTTCACTCTTCCTTGTTTTTCCAATATGACTTAAATTTAGTTTACTCTTTTTCTTGTATTTAATTCTTTTCTACTAATGTTTGAAAAAAAGGTATGGACGTACCTTAATTGATAACAAAAATTATTTGCTTAGTTTTGAATAAAATAAGTACTTTGTTTTGATAATTTCTGAAACTCATAATGTAGAAAGCATAGCAACCCCGATTCGACTACAAGAATATGCTGTCGGAATTTTTAAAACCGTCCCTACTAAATCTAGCCTAAAAAAAGCTATTAAAAAAGGATTAGTAAAGGTCAATGGTAAAATAGCTACAACAGCTTTGTATATTAGTAAAGGTGATACTATTGAGTTATTTCAATTAGAAGAAAAAACTCAAAGAAAACATTTTGATTTCCCTTTAGAAGTTCTTTTTGAAGATGATTACTTAGCTATTATTTATAAACCAGCAGGAATGTTGGTTAGTGGAAATTCTTTTGCCACAATTGATAATGCTCTAATACAAAATTTACAAAAAAGCGATTCACCAAATGCTACTCGCCCTCGACCTGTGCACCGATTAGATTATCCTACAAGTGGATTGTTACTTATTGGAAAAACAACCGAAAGTATTATTGTTTTAAACCAACTATTCGAAAAAAAGGAGATTCAGAAAACATATCACGCAATCTGTATTGGTAAAATAGAGAGGAAAGGTGAAATTAACTTTCCTATTGATGATAAAAAAGCTTCTACTTCGTTTGAAGTTATTGAAACTGCTGAGTCACCTAAATTTGATTTCTTGAACTTGGTTAAATTACATCCTAAAACAGGAAGAAAACATCAACTACGCAAGCATCTTTTCGCTATTGGCAATCCGATTTTAGGTGATAAAGAATACTTTATAGAAAATAAAGTATTAAAAGGAAAAGGGCTTTTTCTTCATGCTTCAACACTCGAATTCACGCACCCTTTTACTAAAGAAACAATCAACATTACAAAAGAACTTCCAAAGAAATTCAAAAAAATATTCCCATAATAAATATCTTTAAAACATCTATCTTTGCCGCATGCGAATAGATATTATTACGGTTGAACCCGACTTAATAAAGAGCCCATTTGAAAACTCAATGATGAAAAGGGCTATTGACAAAGGACTCGCTGAAGTTCATTTTCATAACCTACGAGAATATGGTTTTGGTAATTATCGTCAAATTGACGACTACCAATTTGGTGGAGGTGCTGGAATGGTTTTAATGATTGAACCTATAGCTAAATGTATTGAAAAGCTACAATCTGAAAGAACCTATGATGAAATCATATACATGACTCCAGATGCTAAAACACTAAATCAAGCTACAGCAAATACCCTTTCTTTAAAAGAAAATATAATTATTTTAACGGGACATTACAAAGGTGTAGATCAACGTGTACGTGATAAATATGTAACCAAAGAAATTTCAATTGGTGACTATGTATTAACTGGAGGAGAATTGGCTGCAGCTGTTTTATGCGATGCTGTCATTCGTTTAATTCCTGGAGTTTTGGGTGATGAAACTTCTGCTTTAACCGATAGTTTTCAGGACAACTTACTATCACCTCCTGTATATACTAGACCTTCAGAATATGAAGGAATGAAGGTTCCTGAGGTGTTACTATCAGGTAATTTCCCTAAAATTGAAGAATGGCGCTCAGAACAAGCTTACAAAAGAACAAAAGAAATACGTCCAGATTTATTAGATTAACTAATAATCAGTGATTTATTTATTTTTTTTATCAAAAGAAAAGTTCTAAATTTGCAGCCACAAAATCAACCTCTGACGAAAATCGTGAATGTTGCTTTTATACAACCATAAATAACAAGAAAATGGATTTAGTAAAATTTGTTCAAGACGAATTTGTAACAAAAAACGAATTACCAGAATTCGCAGCTGGAGATACTATTACAGTATACTACGAAATTAAGGAAGGAAACAAAACTCGTACTCAGTTTTTTAGAGGAGTTGTTATCCAAAAGAGAGGAAGCGGAGCTTCTGAAACATTTACTATTAGAAAAATGTCTGGTACTGTAGGTGTTGAGCGTATTTTCCCTATCAACTTACCTTCTATCCAAAAGATCGAAGTAAACAAAAGAGGTAAAGTACGTAGAGCTCGTATTTACTACTTTAGAGGTCTTACTGGTAAGAAAGCAAGAATTAAAGAAAGAAGACACTAAAAACTTCTTCTCAAAAGAAATTAAAAACACCATGAAAATCATGGTGTTTTTTTATTCACATTTGTTAATAAAACACCACATTCAACTTGTTGATAACAAAACACCTAAAACACTAAAAAAGAGTTATTTATTTCTTATATTTGGAAAAGAGTTTACAAAGTAAGTGACGTCAGAATTATAGTTAACTGTATTAATCACTAAAAGTAAACCATTAAAGTAACGTTCTTTATATATTTTGTTTTTAAACGTAATTAAAGCTAAATACGATCATCATAATTTTTGATTAATTGTAAGTTATTAATAATTTATAGTTTTCTAGTTATAAGTTTATAAGTATTATTGGTTTAAATTTAGCTGGACTAACCTGTTTAAAAACATCGAAACTTTTATTTTATAGGTGACATAATTTATAAGGTAAAGTTTCTTTTGAGGTAGTAACGTAGCTTTATCTAAGGAAAAAGCATAAACACCGTTTATTTGATAATGTAGTAATATAAATCAGTACCTCTTACTATTTCAAGAAAGCCATATCAATTACAAGAAATTGTTTGATATGGCTTTTATTTTTAATAACAAATTCTCTATTTCACCTCTTTAAATTATCATATTCACAACAAAACACACTAATTAATAATAATTTACCATCAAAAAACTCAGCCGTAATTCTTAAATTTGCGTCACTTCAAAATATAATTTAATTTATTACTTATACATATGAATAAGACTGCTAAAATTATGTACACAAAAACGGATGAAGCTCCAGCATTAGCTACTCGTTCGTTTTTACCAATCGTAAAAGCTTTTACAAAATCATCTAACATAGAAGTAGAAACCAAAGATATTTCTCTTGCTGGTCGTATTCTTGCTAACTTTTCAGATTTTTTACCTAAAGAACAACAAGTAGAAGATGCTTTAGCTTTTTTAGGAGATTTAGCAAAAAAGCCAGAAGCTAATATTATTAAACTTCCTAACATCTCTGCTTCTGTACCTCAATTAAAAGCCGCAATTAAGGAACTACAAGCTTTAGGATACTCTTTACCTGATTACCCTGAAGAAGCTACTACCGATGAAGAAAAAGCTATTTTAGCACGTTATAACAAAGTAAAAGGTTCTGCAGTAAACCCTGTTTTACGTGAAGGTAACTCTGACCGTAGAGCTCCAAAAGCTGTAAAAAATTACGCAAAAAAGAATCCTCATTCAATGGGAGCTTGGAGTACAGACTCTAAAACTCATGTTTCAACAATGACTGAAGGAGATTTTGCACACAGTGAAAAATCAGTTACAGTACCAAATGCTACAGATGTACAAATTGTACATACTGATGCTAATGGAAACAAAACTGTTTTAAAAGAAAAGGTATCATTACTAGCTGAAGAAGTAATTGATGCTTCTGTTATGAGTAAAAAAGCATTGTTAACTTTCTTAGAAGAACAGATTAAAGACGCTAATGATAAAGGAGTTTTATTCTCTTTACACATGAAAGCAACCATGATGAAGGTTTCAGACCCTATTATATTTGGTCATGCTGTTCGTGTTTTCTTTAAAGATTTATTTGCTAAACACGGTGATACATTTAAAAAAATTGGGGTTGATGTAAACAACGGATTTGGTAACTTGTTGAGTAACCTAGAAGAATTACCAGCTGATAAAAAAGCAGAGATTTTAGCAGATATTGAAGCTATTTATGCTAGTAACCCTGATGTAGCAATGGTTAATTCTGACAAAGGAATTACTAACTTACACGTTCCTTCTGATGTAATTATTGATGCTTCTATGCCAGCTATGATTCGTACTTCTGGACAAATGTGGAATAAAGAAGGAAAACAACAAGATACTAAAGCTGTGATTCCTGATAGTTCTTATGCTGGTTTATACCAAGAAACTATCGATTTCTGTATTAAAAATGGAGCTTTTGATCCAACTACTATGGGTACAGTTCCTAATGTAGGCTTAATGGCTCAAAAAGCTGAAGAATATGGTTCTCATGATAAAACTTTTGAAATCACTACTGACGGAAAAGTTGAAGTTATCGATGCTAATGGAACTGTATTATTAGGACACACTGTTGAAACGGGTGATATTTGGAGAATGTGTCAAACTAAAGATGCCCCTATTCAAGATTGGGTAAAGTTAGCTGTTACTCGTGCAAGAGCTACACAAACTCCTGCTGTTTTCTGGTTAGGAAAAGAAAGAGCACACGATGCAGAAATCATCAAAAAAGTAGAAAAATATTTACAAGACCACGATACTACAGGTTTAGAAATTAAAATCTTATCTCCAATAGAGGCTACCAAATATACTTTAGAAAGAGTTAAAGAAGGAAAAGATACTATTTCTGTTACAGGAAACGTTTTACGTGATTATTTAACTGACTTATTCCCTATTTTAGAATTAGGAACTTCAGCTAAAATGTTATCTATCGTTCCATTAATGAACGGTGGTGGATTATTTGAAACTGGTGCTGGTGGATCTGCTCCAAAACATGTTGAACAATTAGTAGAAGAAAATCACTTACGTTGGGATTCTTTAGGAGAATTTTTAGCATTAGCAGTTTCTTTAGAACACTTAGGGGAAACTAACGATAATACCAAGGCTAAAATATTAGCAGAAACCTTAGATGATGCGACAAGCAAATTGTTAGATAATAAAAAAGGACCTTCAAGAAAAACTGGTGAGCTAGACAACAGAGGTTCTCATTTTTATTTAGCTATGTACTGGGCACAAGCTTTAGCTTCTCAAGACAAAGATGCTGATTTAAAATCTCAATTTGCTCCTATAGCAGAAAAAATGGCTACTAATGAAGCGACAATTGTAGAAGAATTAAATTCTGTACAAGGTAAAGCTGTAAACATTGGTGGATATTATGAACCAAATGATGATTTAGCTAATGCAGTAATGCAGCCAAGTAAAACTCTTAATAATATTTTACAAAACATATAATTAATTAGTTATATAAAATTCAAAAGCAGGTGATAAATCACCTGCTTTTTCTATTAAAAAAGTAAACCAAACAAATTATTAAACAATAATGTCCGCCGAATTATTATTCAACCCCATTACTTTGTTTTGACTTATAATTATGACACCATAAAATTATAATCACAACAATCTAATTTCTTAAAACTTTTAATTAGTAAATTTGAAGCATGAAGTTTACAAAAACAACCGAACAAGATTCCAACTATAATAATTTGGAAAAAATGAGTGTATCTGAATTACTGTTTAACATCAATAAAGAAGACAAATCAGTTCCTTTCGCTGTAGAAAAAGCGCTACCGCAAATAGAAGAACTAACGAAACAAATTGTCTTAAAACTAAAAGAAGGTGGTCGATTGTTTTACATTGGTGCTGGTACCAGTGGTAGACTGGGAATTGTAGATGCTAGTGAGTGTCCTCCTACTTTTGGTGTTCCTCACGAGTTAGTTGTTGGATTAATCGCAGGTGGTGATTATGCTATTAGAAAAGCTGTTGAATTTGCTGAAGATTCAACGAATCAAGGATGGAAAGATTTACAAGAGTATCAAATATCTCCAAAAGATATTGTAGTAGGTATTGCTGCGTCTGGCACTACACCTTACGTTACCTCTGCTTTAGAAGAGTGTAATAATAACGGTATTATTACAGGCTGTATAACGTGCAACCAAGGAAGTCCCTTAGCATTAACTGCTCAATTTCCTATTGAAGTTGTTGTAGGCCCTGAGTTTGTAACTGGAAGCTCTAGAATGAAAGCTGGAACAGCACAAAAATTAGTATTGAATATGCTTTCTACAGCTAGCATGATTCAATTAGGAAGAGTTAAGGGAAATAAAATGGTTAATATGCAATTGTCTAACAACAAATTAGTAGATAGAGGAGAAAAAATGTTAGCTTCTGAATTAAATATCGACCAAGAAACTGCTAGCGAGCTATTAAAAAAATATGGAAATGTTCGTGAAGCAATAAAAAACTATACAAATGAATAAGCCTACTACTTTTGAAGCTGGTATAAAAAAGCTCTTAGTTTTTTTAGGGTTGTTAATTATTTCTCCACTAGTATTAAGTATTGCTTTTAAAGCCTTACGTGCTTTTAAAGATGCTCCAAAAGTTTTTATTGCATATGGTCTGCTCGCAGTTGGTGTGTTGCTAATACTATTTACCGTATATTATGGCTTTAAAACTTTTAAAACTATATTAGACCACCTTTTTAGCAAATAACTTTTGATTAAAAATAGTTCAATAAAAAAAATAACAGACTGGGAGCATTGGCCATCCGCTATGTTTTATCTTCCTAATCTTCCTTACGCTTTTTATCTAGCCTTCAAAGCCAAACATTTAGCTTTTTTTAGTGCAGCTAATCCATGTATAAAAAGCTCTGGAAATGGAACTGAAAGCAAGTACGAAACAATTTTATTAGTTCCTGAACAACATAGACCTAAAACAGTTTTAATTAAACCAAAAACTGATTTTAAAACTGTTTGTAAAAATATCAAAGAACAAAAAATTAATTTTCCTTTAATAGCAAAACCCGATGTTGGCTTTAGAGGTTTATTAGTTGAAAAAATAACTACAAAAGAAACACTAAAAAACTATCTTGAAAAATATTCCATTGACATTATTATTCAAGAGTTTTTAGACTATAAAAATGAGTGTGGGATATTTTATCATAGAAACCCAAAGGATGATTCTGGAAAAATTTCTTCATTAACCCTAAAACATTTTTTATCTGTTACAGGAGACGGAACCTCTACTTTAAAAGAATTAATTTTAGCTGATAAGAGAGCTAAATTATACATAGATTTATTTTTTAAAATTCATCAAGATAAACTTACAGAAATACCTGTTAAAAATGAGGTTATTAAACTTACTGCTATAGGTAATCATTCTAAGGGAACTCAGTTTATTAATGGTAATCATTTGATAAATGATAAACTAACTGACACTTTTGATAAACTAAGTAAATCAATTCCCGGTTGGTATTATGGACGAATTGATTTAAAGTACAATACTTTTGAGGAGCTAGAAAAGGGTGTCAATTTTAAAATACTAGAAATCAACGGAATTATAGCAGAACCTACTCATATTTACGATTCACAAAATTATACCTATCTAAAAGCCTTAAAAGCTATAAGGGTACATTGGAAATCTCTTTTTAATATCGCTATTACGAACCATAAAAATTTCAACACTCCATATAAAAATTCGATAAGTTTTCTTTATGAAATTTTTTTACTAAAAAAATATACAAAAAAAATTAAACGTCTTTCTAAATAAAAAATCTTTCTTACCTTTGTAAGCGAATACATGTCCATGTATTTTTTAAGAATCCCCCCGAGTCTTAAGAACAATTAATTATTTAACTGAATGGAAAGAAGATTACTTTTTTCTTTGATTCTTGTTTGTGCTATTATCCCAACCTTTTCTCAAGTAAAAGTTGGAGATAATCCCTCTTCAATTCATTTAAGCTCTATCCTAGAACTAGAGAGTTCTGACAAAGTTTTAGTTATAAGTAGAATGACCAGCACTCAAATGAATGCAATTCAACCTTTGCGAGGTGCTTTAGTTTTCAACATTGACCAGAATTGTGTTTTCATGTACGATGGTAGCTCATGGAGAAGTTTATGTTCTTCAGGAACTAGAGAAAGTATTGACGTAACTACTTCTTCCACACCTCCTATTGATAATGAAATAGGTGATTTTTGGATTAACGACTCTCAAAATAATACCACCAGTATTTGGGATGGAACAAATTGGATTTCTATAGACAACAACCCTAGAAGAGGAAATGGAACACCTAATAATAGTACTGCCCCGAATCCAAGTTCTGGAGATGTTTATGTAGATACAACCACTGGTATAATTTATGCTTATGATGGTACAACTTGGGTAACATCTAACACAACACCATCTGCAAATAACGGACTTTTAATAAATGCTAGTAATACTATTCAATTAGGTGGCGTATTAATTCAACCTACCACTATTGAAACTAGTACTACAAATACATTAGCTATTAGTGGTTTAGAAAATGGAAGCACTACTACTGATGATATCGTTACAGTAGATAGAACTACTGGCGTTTTAAAAAGAACTACTGCCTCTAACTTACTGAAAGAAGAGGTTACAGAAATTACAGCTACAGATGGTCAAGTAACTTTTACGGGGCTTACATTATATACAACTGATAAAATTAATGTATACAGAAACGGAGTTAGAATAGACTTTACGGTTGATAATGCCACAACAATTACCATAGAACCTGATGCTACATGTTATGCAGGTGATGAAATACGAATAGTTCAACTTTATTAATAACAATCCTTAATTAAAAATCTTAAAAACAATTTAATTATCAATTCATGAAAACAATTACAAACAAATTTAAAATAGCACTACTTGCCGTTGGTTTCTTAGCAGTTGGTACTGTTAGTGCGCAAACTACAACAGGAGATATAAATAAACAAGCAAATGCTACCTTAAACTCTACAGGTACAGCAGTAAAAGTTGTAGACAACAAAGGTACTATTAAGTATTTACAAGCTGTTAACGGTTTAACCTCTTTTACTAACACTACACCTTCAGGTGGTGTTGTTACGACATGGCAATTAGGGGGTAGCTTAGAGACAAATACTTCTATTGGTTTAGGCACAAACGAATTCACAATAGATGGTGTAAACTACAAAATTGAAAATATTGCACAAACAACTGGTACTGCTGCATCAGCGACTACAGCAGCTTCTGATGCTACTAATGCAAATGAATGGACTGTGTTAGTTAGAAATGAGCAAACTGGAAATGTTGAAAAGATATTAGCTACAGACTTATTAAAAGTAGAGGGTATTAGAGTTGAGCATACACAAGGAGCTGATGCTTCTGCTGATGTTGACATTACAGTAACTGGTTTACCTACTTTAACAGCGGCTACCACTGCAGCTAAATTATTTGTTTACAGAAACGGTGTAAAATTACGTTTTGGTACTGATTTTTCTGTTACTGCTGATACTGTAACTATTAATTATGATGCTACTGAGTTACCAATGTATTCAGGTGACATAGTAGAAATTCAATATATTAAATAATTTAATGCCTAAAAACATTAAACATATAAGAACATTTATACTAACTTTTGCATTGGTACTAGTAAACTTTAGTACCAATGCTCAAGAAGTTAGAGTTGTTGATAATAAAGGGACTATTCAAAAAGTAAACAATAATAACGTTACTACTTCTACAACCGCACCAACCAACCCTGTTGAAAATGATGTTTGGTTCGATACAACCAATAGTCAAATAAAAATATATGACACTGTAGACGGTTGGAAGTTAATTAGCTCTACTATTGCTTCTCAAAATATCTATACTGCCAACGGTGATTTAACTTCAAACCGTACTTTAAACGGTACTAATAGCTTTGGTTTAACTTTACAAAACTTAAACTATCTGCAACTATTTAGTAACACTATACAAATAAATGGTATTAGCAGTACCCAAATAAGTACTACAGGAGGCCCTATGCAGCTATCTGCTTCTTCAACAATGCAGTTAACAGCCCCAAGTAATATTATTTTACAAAGTCCTACTGAATTTAACAGTAGCTTATTAGATATTAATAATTCTGCTGGAACTTCTGGTCAAATATTAACCTCTACAGGTACCGGTGTAGATTGGATAGATAATCCTGCTTTGAATAACTGGCTAATTACAGGTAATACTGGAACTACGAATACAAATTTTTTAGGAACGATTGATGATGTTAAAATGCAAATCCGTTCTAATAACGTTTCTATGCTAGAGTTTGGTAGAAGACAAACATTAGGCTTAAACGAACCAACTAGAACTGATTATAACAACCCAAACCAATCGTTAGTATATTTAAATGGTTCTGATGGTGTATCTGCATTACAATTTAGAGCTGACGGTGCTAGCTTTTACAAACCTATGTTTTATACAACTTCTAATGGAAGTTTTAGGTTAAAAGGTAGTTCTGGAGGTACTGATTTTTTTGAAATAGGTTCCGCTGGTCCTACTAATGACGGTCGTTTAGAGTTTGTTATTGCCGATGATGGAAACGAACCTATTGTTTTCAAAAGGTTTGACTATAGAAATGGAGAGTTCTATAAAGAGTTTTTTAGAGTTCAAGGATCTAATGCTACTGAGAATGCTAAAACACGTTTTGGTATTAATATTAATCAGAATCAATATTCTGTAACAGACAATATAAATGCACCTTCAAACGGAGGTGTTACAAACCCTAAATTAATAGCTAATTCGACTTTACAAATTGAGGGATCTGTCTCTAAATCTATTGAACAAATTAACTCTAACACTACACTTAATGAAGACCATCATACAGTAGTTGTTACAGCTAACGTTACAATTAACTTTCCTACAGCAAATACCTGTAAAGGAAGAATCTACATAATTAAAAATGTATCTGGTGGAAACATTAATTCTTCTACTTACAGAAACGAATCAAACACAGATACATCTACGATAAACAATAATACTACATTAAAGGTACAGAGTGATGGAACTAGATGGGTAAGTATTAGTAATATTCTAAATAATATTAATAATAATTGGAAAGTTACTGGTAACTCAGCCACAAATCCTACAAATAATTTTATTGGAACTACTGATGCTCAAGATTTATCTTTAAGAACAAACAATACTGAAGCAGTTAGAATTCTTCAATCTAATCAAAATGTTGGTATAAATACCACTATCCCTTCTGAACGTTTAGATGTTAATGGTAAAGTACGTATTAGAGATATATCTACTGTTACTACAAATAATGATATACTAACAACCAATACAAACGGTGTTGTTGAAAAGAAAAAATTGATTGCCTCTGAAAGTAATAATCAAATTTCTACTGGAGCCAATGGTGGTGTATATTTAGGACCAACTGTATATACTGGTGCTTTTATAATTAATACAAACGGAAATGTTACTATAAATACACTACCTTTTCAACCTTCTCAAATAACTTTTGTAGCTCACGCAAATGTTGAATCTTTTAACTTAGATCTAGACAATAATATAGGTGATAACAACAGAAGCATTGCTAATTCTTTTGGTACAATGAACGGTTTTGCTAGAAATGACTCTGGAACAATAACACAACAAGTTATTTATATTGGAGGTAGTGGTAATTCTATAAATGATATTTCAAGGTTTGCATCTTCTTCAAACTGTATAGGTTTAAGATATAGTGATCAAAATGGTAATGATCTCGGTAAAATTACAGCTTCCATGACCTCTTTTAATACAAATGGTTTTACTATTAATGTAAATAGAACTAATAATGCTAGCTCCGAAAACCTTGTTGTATTATACACAGCATATAAATAGTTTAAATGAAAAATCTATTTTTCATATTATTTTCTAGTTCATTACTTGCTCAAAATGCATTTTACAATGTTGGAAATGTGCAATTACATAACGACGCCAAAATAGGTTTTCATACTAATGTAGTAAATAATGGTACATTAAATAATTACACAGGTTTTGCTGGTTTCTATGCTGATAATGAAGTAAGAACGATTTCCGGTACTAATAGTGTTAGTTTTTTTAATGTAGAAGTTGATGCTTTACAAAATATAGAACTTTACAACTCTTTAAAAATTCGTAATCAATTAGACTTTATAAACGGGCAAATTGTCACACCTAGACTCGACAACTCTATTTCTCTTCAATTTTTAGACTATGATTTTTATGCCGGGGAAGATAACTCTAGACATATTAATGGTTATGCCTTAGTAGAACAAGGAAATAAAAATACTACAAATTTTACATTCCCAATTGGAGATGGAAGTATGTTGCGTCCTATGAGTTTACCAAACCATGATAAATATTATGTGTTCAAAGGAGCTTATTTTTACGAAAACCCAAATTTCCCTTCAACATTTACTTCAGTTTTTTTAACAGATCAAAAACAAGCTGTTATCGAAAACGTAAGTAATATTGAGTTTTGGGATTTAGATGGAAATAATGAAACTCAAATTACATTAACATGGAATAACCGTAGTGATATTACATCAATAGCTAATCAAATTTCTCAATTAATAGTTGTTGGCTGGAGCAAAGCAGAAAATCAATGGGTAAACTTAAATGTAATGCAAGTTACCGGAGACTTGTCTGAAGGAACAATTACATCGGCGGCATTTACACCTAATAATTACGAAGTAATAACTATTGGTTCTTTGTTAAATAGTGAAATAAGTAATAACAATAACATTCTAATATCTCCAAATGGAGATAGTCTTAATGACTTCTTGGTCTTTGATGAAGTTAATAACTATACACATAATAAATTAACAATTTATAATCGTTGGGGAAACCTAGTTTATGAAACTTTAAATTACAAGAATAATTGGGATGGAACCTCTAACGGTAGAGCTACACTAAACAAAGAAAGCAAACTTCCTACTGCTACGTATTTTTATTATTTAGAGCTAGGTAACTCACCCGATAAGCTAAACGTTATGAAAAAAGGTTGGGTGTATATTAACCGATAAATTATTAATTACTACTTTATTAATATTTTCTTAGGTGTTGTAGGATTATACCCAAAATCTGCATCAGGTAACTCTATTCCTAATTGATTTATAATAAAACCTATACTGGCAAAGTGATGTATTGCATGACTATGTGCCTGGATTAAAGCACTGCTTAAAGTATAATTTGCTGTTACTTTCCCTGTTCCTAAATCGTCAGTAACAGAAATAATTTTATCAAAATCTTCTGTCTTCAAACAATATAATTGCTCTATAACTTCATTAAAATATGCTATTCCTGAAGCTGTTTTTTGCTCTGCTAAATGATTACGTTCTCTATCAGAAAAATCAACACAGTTTTTATTTAGCCCATTAAAAATGCAGGTAAAAACGTCTAAAATATGTCTCATATTGGCCCCTATGCTCGAATAATAAGGCGGAATAGATGTATCACTATATTGTTCATCACTAATTGCTTCTAATAATTTAATCCCTCTTTGTAAATTTTTATCAATAGCTGCTATCATTCGTAAGTATAAGTTTTCAAGTAAGTCGTATAAATATAGAACTTTTTACGGGGAGAAATAAATTATTTTTTAAATCCTAAAAAAGACACTAAGTATCAGTAGTTTAAAGTAAAAAATCACTTTATATTATTACTTTTAAAAAGCTTTAAAATATTTTTTGGCACGTTCTTTGGAAAATTACATAACAACTGCGGAAGCCGAAAAGCATATAGAGTAAGCATAACCCTAAAATTAGCAATTATGAGAACAGGGATACTTTTATTATTAGCAATGATGTCATTAACAACTGTAAATGCCGACAACATTGAAAAATCAACTAGCAAAATTGGGGTTACATACCGTTATAATGAAGCGGTTACCTTTGTAGAAAGAGGAATCCAATTTCATGTGTTTTTAAATGGAGATTTCGATTTTAACACTCACTACGATAGATATTCTGACTATGGTGTACGTATAAAACGAGATAGAAGAGGACGTGTTAGAAGTGTTGGAAACGTATATATAAATTACGATGCCAGGGGAAATGTAAAAAGAATTGGTAGTGTATTTATGAGATACAAATTCGGAAACTTATTTAAGGTTGGAAATCTACATATTCAATATGATAGATGGGGAAACCCAAGGTTTAGAGGACATGTAAAATCAGGAGGACATCACTATTATGGAAATGATCATTATTATTACGATGATGGAGTTGATGTAAATATCGACATAAACATAGGAGATATTTTTGATTATGACGATGTATATTTTTACAGAAAAGACTTTAGAAGAAACTATCGTCAGTTTAGAGAAGATAAAAACTTTTATTACTACAGAGCATTACCTAATGCAAAAATTGGCAAGCGTAGTAAAGTTATAAAAAGACGTAAACATAAAATTTACAAAAACGACAACAATAAATATAGAAAAGGAAAGCCTGAACAAAGAGGTAAATCAAGAAGAAACCATGATTAAACAAAAATCCCTCATCAAAATTGATGAGGGATTTTTATATTTTATAATTTAATAATTACTTCGCTACATTTACTGCTCTTGTTTCTCTAATTACAGTAACTTTAACCTGTCCTGGATACGTCATATCATTCTGAATTTTTTGAGAAATATTAAATGATAATTCAGCAGCTTTAGTATCGTTAACTTTAGCACTTTCTACCATAACTCTTAATTCACGCCCCGCTTGAATTGCATAAGCTTTTTGAACTCCGTTAAATCCAAAAGCAATATCTTCTAAATCTTTTAAACGTTGAATATAAGAATCTAATACTTGACGACGTGCACCAGGTCTTGCTCCTGAAATTGCATCACAAACTTGAACAATAGGAGCTATTAAACTCTTCATCTCAATTTCATCGTGGTGAGCTCCAATTGCATTACATACATCTGGCTTCTCTCCGTACTTTTCAGCCCATTGCATCCCTAATAATGCGTGTGGTAATTCGCTTTCTGTTTCAGGTACTTTACCTATATCGTGTAATAAACCTGCACGTTTAGCTGCTTTAGCATTTAATCCCATTTCAGCTGCCATAATACCACAAAGATTTGCTACTTCACGTGAGTGTTGTAATAAATTTTGACCATAAGAAGAACGATACTTCATACGTCCTACAGTTTTAATCAATTCGGGGTGTAAACCATGAATTCCTAAATCAATAACAGTACGTTTACCAACTTCAATAATCTCCTGAGTGATTTGTTTTTCGGTTTTCTTTACGATCTCTTCAATTCTTGCTGGGTGAATTCTTCCGTCTGTAACTAATTTATGCATTGATAAACGAGCAATTTCACGACGAACAGGATCGAAACACGATAAAATAATTGCCTCTGGCGTATCATCTACAATAATCTCAACTCCAGTTGCAGATTCTAAAGCTCGAATATTACGTCCTTCTCTACCAATAATTCTACCTTTAACGTCATCTGATTCTAAATTAAATACCGACACACAATTTTCTACAGCTTGCTCTACTCCTACTCTTTGTATAGTGTTTAAAACCACCTTACGAGCTTCTTGTTGCGCTGTCATTTTAGCTTCTTCAATGGTATCTTGTATGAAAGACATTGCATCAGATTTTGCCTCATCTTTTAATGATGCAACTAATTCTGTCTTAGCTTCATCTGCAGATAAACCTGAAATTTGCTCAAGCATGTCTACATGACGCTTGTGCATTTTTTCTAGCTCAGATTCTTTTTTTTCTAAGAACTCTAATTTATAATCAAAATCAGCTTCTTTTTTTTCTAATTGTTTATTAAGTTTTCTGTTCTTATCTAGTTCTGATGATACTTGACTCTCTTTATCTCTAATTCTTTTTTCTACATCAGAAACTTTCTTTTCTCTAGATAAAATTACTTTTTCATGCTCTGATTTTAATTCTATAAACTTCTCTTTGGCTTGTAATATTTTATCTTTTTTTATTACTTCAGCCTCTACTTTAGCTTCTTTAAGAATGCTATTAGCCTCTTTTTTTGTTTCTTGTATTAATTTATTTGCATTAGATTTTTCTAACATTTTAGCAATAAAAAAACCTACTGCTACACCTATAATTCCTGCTAAAACAGGAAATAATATTCCCTCCATAATTTTGATTTGATTGTATAAAAAAAGCCCACATTAATAGGGTTTTAAAAACTCCAAAATAACAAGTTTAGGATTAACTGATTGATCAAGGATCCGAGGTAAAATCGGCTTGCTTTACTAATCACGACTCATCCTTTATAATTGAATAACGTTGAGTTTAACAAACAATGTACTAATGTAGGCAGTATATTAAATAATATATTTTAAAGAACGTTATAATAAATGATCTTCTAGCAAGTTAGTCAATTCATTTATCTTTTGCAATACTTCGGCTTTTTCTTTAGTATTTTTTAACGATACTATTTCTGCTTTTGATGCAAACTGTAAAGCACTCATTGCTAAAACATCTTGCTTATCTGCTACCGCATAATTTTGTTCAAACTTGGCTATTAATTCGTTAATACTTTTTGCTGCTTTTCGTAATCCTTCTTCTTCATCTGTACTATTTACACTTAATGGATATGTTCTCCCAGCAATTACCACATTAACTTTTATTTTTGCCATGCAAAAAAACTTATATTATGTATTCAAAAGGGTGATGCACTTATCAATCTCTCGAATTAAAGTATTTATTTTGAGTTTTGTTTCTCTTGTACTTTCGTTACTGCCCTCAATAGTTTTTGCAACTTTCAGCAAATTAAATTGTTTTTGCTGTTCTTCTAATTGCCTCTCTTTTTCCTGTAATAAAACTTGTAACTCTCCGTTATTTTGAAGTAAAACTCTATTTTCTTCTTTCAAAAACTCGTAGTTCGAAAGTAAGTCCTTCAATCTATCTTCCAGTAAATGAACTGCTTTTAAAGGGTTACTCATTTATTTTAGAGAATAAAACTATATTTACAAAGTTATTAATATAACTTATAATTAGCAACTCTTTTAGTGTTTTTTACTAAATTACTGATTTTAAATCTTTAACAGCTTTAATAGAATTTTATTAGTTTTGCTTTAAAACTGTTGCATTTTGAAATTTTATTTTTCTCTTATTCTATTTATCTTTTTTATTAGCGGACAAGCTCAAAATAAGTATCCGCGAAACTATTTTTCAAACCCTTTAAAAATTCCTATTGTATTGTCTGGTACTTTTGGAGAATTACGAAGTAACCACTTTCATTCTGGAATAGATATTAAAACTCAAGGTAAAGAAGGTATTCCTATTTACGCTCCTGCTAATGGATATGTTTCTCGTATAAAAGTGCAGCAATATGGTTTTGGAAAGGCTTTATATATAACGCACCCTAACGGTTATACAACTGTATATGCACATTTAAAACGTTTTGAACCAAGCATTCAACAGTATGTAAAAAGTATTCAGTACAAAAAAGAAAAATATAGTACAGGAAACCTTTTTCTTAAATCAGATAAATTCCCTGTAAAAAAAGGGCAACTTATTGGTTATACTGGTGATACTGGTAGTTCTGGAGGTCCGCACTTACATTATGAAATTCGAGATACTAAAACAGAATATATTATTAACCCAATGCATTTTGGTTTAACAGCTGAAGACGATAAAACTCCTACTGTTCAAAAATTAGTAGCCTATCCATTAAGTGATGATGCTAGAATTAATAATTCGGCATTAAAATCTGTTATTTCATTTAAAAATAATGGTGAAGGTAATTATGTTGCCGAAAAAATTACTGCCAGTGGCACTATTGGTTTTGGTATTAGCGTGTTTGACAGGTTAAATGGTGCTTTAAATAAAAATGGAATTTATAGTTTAGAAATGAAAGTAAATGGTAAACGTGTGTATTATCATGATGTTGAAACCTTTTCTTTCGCAGAGAGTAAATATATTAACTTATTAATTGACTATAAGCATTATAAAAAATATAGAGATAGAGTACAAAGAACACACAAGGTAGACGCAAATAGACTTAGCTTATATGAAGATTTAATAAACAACGGAAAAATATATATTGAAAACGGAGCTAATTACAATATTGAGATTATAGCCAAAGACTTCAAACATAACACTTCTAAAGTAAGGATACCAGTTAGAGGAACTGCAAGCAATTTAGTATTTAAGGAAAAAGATACTACTAACTATAAAATTATAGCAACTAACTTTAATAAATTTCATCAAAAAAATGTAACAGTTGCTTTTCCTAAAAACACTTTTTATAAAGATTGTTTCATTGATTTTAAAGTTGAAAATGGTACTGCAAAAATTCACAACCCTACAATTCCTTTAGACAAACGTTATACACTAACTTTTGAGACTTCTTTTTTAACAGAAGATCAAAAACAACATGTATATATCGCTAATGTTACAAATCCTAAATATCCAAGATACACATCTACAAGAAAAAAAATTGACAAAGTATATACTACCACTAAACTCTTAGGTAGTTATGCTTTACGTTTTGACATAGGAAAACCAACTATTAAGCTATACAATTTTAGTAACAATCAGTGGATTTCTAAAAATAAAACACTGAAAGTTAAAATTGGGGATAAAGAAACGGGAATAAAAAATTACCGCGCTACTATTGATGGTGAATGGATTTTAATGGAGTATAACCATAAAAAAAGAATACTTACATACGATTTTAATGATAAAAAGTTGGTTGGTAGCAAACATATTTTTAAACTTGTAGTCTCTGATAATGTGGGTAATACTGAAACAGTTTCAGCAACATTTTTCAGAAAGTAAACTAAACAAGCTTGAAAAAATTTATTCTTTTATTACTGTTCCCTTCACTCGTTTTTGCACAAAAAACAGCTACAGTAAAAGGAATCATTACCAATAAATTCAATACACCAATTGAAGGAGTTGCGATTTCCTATTTATCTAAAGGAACTACTACCGATGCTAATGGAATGTATCAATTTACAATTCCTATCCGTAAAACTGTTACTGTTACATTCACACATGTTTCTTATAAAACTTTGGTAAAAAAATTCACTTCTAGAGGAAAAAGAAACTTTAACTTCTCTCCTACTTTACAAATTAAGAGTGAAAAATTAGAAGAAGTTATCGTTAAAAGCCAACAAAAAGAAGCCCAAGGAATTACCAAAATAAAAACTAAAAAAGTAAAAAACATACTTGGTGCTAATGCTGGTGTTGAAAATATATTAATGACGCTCCCTGGAGTTAGTAACAACAACGAATTAAGCACTCAATACAATGTTCGGGGTGGTAATTTTGATGAAAACCTAGTTTATGTTAACGGAATTGAAGTGTATCGTCCATTTTTAATCCGTTCTGGCCAACAAGAAGGCTTAAGTTTTACCAATCCGCATATGATTCAGAATATCAATTTCTCTGCAGGTGGATTTCAAGCAAAATATGGAGACAAACTATCTTCTGTACTAGACATTACCTATCGAAAACCAACCAACTTTGGCATACAATTAGATTTGAGTTTATTAGGAGGAAGTTTTACTATAGAAGATACTTTTGCTAATAATAAACTAAGCGCAATTGTTGGTGTTCGTTATCGTGATAATAGCTTATTTGTAAATAGTAAACAAACCGAGGTTAACTTTAGACCTCAATTTACAGATGTCCAATCATTTTTAAGCTACCAAGCAACCAGAAAACTTACATTAAATTTCTTAGGAAATTTCTCTCTTAACAACTATAATTACAAACCACTAACTCGTAAAACTCGATTTGGAACCTTAACAAACCCGCTAGAATTAATTGTTTTTTATCAAGGGCAAGAAAAAGATCGTTTTCAAACCTTATTTGGAGCGTTCTCTGCTGATTATCAAGTTAACGACAATCTAAAACTTACTGGTACTATTTCTTCTTTTAATACACAAGAAGAAGAATATTTTGATATTGCTGCCGCTTACGCCATAGGAGAAGTAAATAGCAATATTGGTTCTGAAAATTTTGGTGAAGTTGAATTTTCTCAAGGAATAGGTTCGCAAATTAATCATGCACGTAACGACTTGGATGCTTTAATCAACAATATTCAGCTAAAAGCTACTTTAAAAGATGGTAATAATGAATGGAAAGCTGGTATTAAATACCAAAAGGAAAATATTAAAGACCGTATTCGTGAATGGGAAGTGATAGACTCTTTAGGTTTTTCTGTTCGTCCACCACACCACACCGGAAATAATCAACCATACGAACCTTTTACAGGTCCTATTGATCCTTACAGAAATGTGAGAGCAGAAAATGAAACAAACATTAGCCGTATTACTAGTTTCTTACAATTCAGTAGAAAAGCAATGTGGAATGACCACCAAGTTTGGATGAATATTGGAGTTCGTTCTCATTATTGGTCTATAAAAACAGCTTCTACTAATAGTTATTCTCAAACAATCTTGAGTCCTAGAGCGCAATTTGCTATTAAACCTGATTGGGAAAGCGATATGCTATTTAGAATATCTGGTGGATGGTATTCACAACCTCCATTTTATAAAGAATTACGTGATTATGACGGACAAGTACACCCCAAAGTAAAAGCGCAAAAGTCAATTCACATAGTTGCTGGGAATGAATATAGTTTTAACGTATGGGAACGCCCTTTTAAATTAGTTACTGAACTTTATTACAAAGATCTATCAGATGTAAATGCTTACTCTGTTGATAATGTCCGCATTCGTTATCGCGCAGACAATCTTACTAATGCCTATGCTTACGGTTTAGATGTTCGTTTAAACGGAGAGTTTGTACCTGGTAACGACAGTTGGGTTAGCTTTGGTTATTTAAAAACCGAAGAAAATATTAACAATAGAGGTTATATTGCTCGACCAACTGATCAACGTTTAAAATTTGGTGTATTATTTCAAGATTATGTGCCTAACTTACCTGACTTAAAAGCTTATCTAAACCTTGTTTATAACACTGGGTTACCTGGTGGAGCTCCTGCTTACGCTGATGTATATCAATTTCAAAATCGTTTGAACGATTATAAACGTGCCGATGTAGGAATTTCTTATGTTTTTGCTGATGCTAACAAACAACATAAAACTGGATTCTTACGTAACTTTAAAGAACTTACCGCTGGTTTAGAATTATTTAACATTTTCGACATCCGTAACTCCAACACCAATACATGGGTACGTGATGCTTACAGTAAAAACCAATACGGTATTCCTAACTATATGACAGGAAGAGTGTTGAACTTTAAGTTAGGAGTACAATTTTAGTCTTCTCTACTCTTTTTTAACGAAAAATTAGCGAAAAAACTTCCTTAAGCATTTTCCACACATAGTACTTTAGCTTGAAAATTTAAATAGTTCTGTGAAAAGCTCTATCTATTTTTTTACAAGAAGTCTAGTAAGCATTAATATTACATTACAAAAAATAATTACAATGAAAAATCAAAAAATTGAAATAGAAAATTTATGGAACCGTTTTAAAAATTGGGTTTCTTCTAATGCTCCTCATTTATCTGAAGAGCTTCAGCCTGCAATTCAACCAGAAGAAATAAAACAATTACAACAAACCATACAAACAGAACTACCTGAAGACTTTATAGCCTTTTTAAGTATACACAACGGTCAAAACAGAAATGCCGAAGGCTTAATAGATGCTGAAGAGCTACTTTCTTCTAATAGAATAATTGATGAATGGAAAATTTGGTATGATTTATATGAGGGTGGAGATTTTGAAGATAGTGAAGCTGAACCCGATGAAGAAATTAAAGACTTTTGGTGGAACCCTAAATGGGTTCCAATTACTTATGATGGTTCTGGAAATCATCTATGTATAGATATGGATCCTACAGAAAATGGAACTAAAGGACAGATAATAAGAATGTGGCACGACGATAGTGTAAGAGAGTATATAGCACCTTCTTTTAAGGTTTTCTTTGAGAACTATTGTACCAATCTTGAAAACAACAAATATGTATATTCTAACGAGTGGGGAGGAATAATTATTAAAGAAGATTTGTAAAACCTTTAACTCAGCTCAATAGCAGTAATATTTTAACTTCAAAATAAAACAAGTGAAAAGATAGCACACCTTAGCTTGTAATTGAATAAAGTTATTGTATTTTAGTATCTAAAAAGCAATTACAAATGAATTGGATTTTGTTAATTATAGCTGGTTTATTTGAAGTAGCTTTTGCAGCTTGTCTTGGAAAAGCTAAAGAAACTACTGGAATAGAAGCCACATATTGGTATATTGGCTTTTTAATCTGTTTATCTATCAGTATGTTGCTTCTCATAAAAGCAACCCAAGAGCTACCTATTGGAACTGCCTATGCAGTTTGGACAGGAGTTGGTGCTGTAGGAACAGTACTAATTGGAATTTTAGTTTTTAAAGAACCCGCTACATTTTGGCGATTATTTTTTATCACAACATTAATTACTTCGATTGTAGGACTCAAAATCGTTTCACATTAACCTAAGTCATGAAAACAACACCCAAACACGACGAAAGAATAGCGAGCATGACTTTTGCTTCTGTTTACCCTCATTATGTTACTAAAGTTGAGAAAAAAGGAAGAACAAAAGAGGAGTTACACCAAGTAATTGAATGGCTTACCGGTTTTAACAATCAAAAATTAAACAAATTAATTGATCAAAAAGTAACTTTTGAATCCTTCTTCAAAGAAGCCGACTTAAATCTAAATGCTCATTTAATTACAGGAGTTATTTGTGGTTATCGAATAGAAGAAATCGAAACTCCGTTAACGAAGCAAGTTCGTTATTTAGACAAGCTTGTAGATGAATTAGCTAAAGGTCGTAAAATTGAGAAAATTTTACGATAAACCTTTTAATTTTTCTTTTTAAAAGCTATATCGGTTTCTTTGTTATTTGAATAAAAGAGGCCTTGAACCCTTTTAGGGCACTTAATAACCCTTAACCCTACCTTCACACAACACCTCTTTATTTACAAGACTTTCAAGACGAATACCTTTTTTATAAAAATAAAAACACCAGCAAAGATGATAAAAATTGAATACATTTGCTTTTGTTAATTTTCAACACATGAAACTAGTTTTTGCTACTAACAATCTAAACAAACTTGCTGAAGTACAAAAAATGTTACCTAACTCTATTGAGTTACTTTCTTTGAAGGACATCGATTGCTTTGATGATATTGAAGAAACCGCAACTACTTTAGAAGGAAACGCCAAAATTAAAGCAAATTATATTACTGAAAAGTTTGGATATAATTGTTTTGCCGACGATACAGGTTTAGAGGTAGAAGCTTTAAATGGAGAACCAGGAGTATATTCTGCTCGCTATGCTGGTGAACCTGCTAATGCAGAAAACAACATGCAAAAACTATTAACAGTGTTGAACAATAAAACTGATAGAAATGCTCAGTTTAGAACTTCTATTTGTTTAAATTTAGATGGAAAGCAATTTTTATTTGATGGAGTTTGTAAAGGAACCATTTTAACATCTAAGCAAGGTGAACAAGGTTTTGGATATGATCCCATTTTTCAGCCTGAAGGATACAACAAATCATTTGCAGAAATGACTTCAGAAGAAAAAAACAAAATAAGTCATAGAGGATTAGCTATTCAACAATTAGTCGCTTTTTTAAAATCAATTAGTTAATTGAATTTATCAAAAACATACACAGTTCACTTTTTACTTTTATCAGTTTTACTGATTATTTTTCTACTACTAAACATTAGTTTAGGTTCCGTATCTATTCCTTTAAAAGAAATTTTCAACTCCTTATTTGGTAACCCTGTTGTAAAAGATAGTTGGGAAACCATTATCATTAATTACCGCTTGCCAAAAGCAATTACAGCAATGCTAGTTGGGTCAGGATTAGCTATAAGTGGTTTATTAATGCAAACATTATTCAGAAATCCACTTGCAGGCCCTTTTGTATTAGGAATATCTTCTGGTGCAAGCCTTGGTGTAGCATTACTCATTTTAGGTTCTAGTGTTTTTGGAGGATTTTTTCTTGTAGCTATTTACTCTAACTGGGCATTAGCCATTGCTGCAAGTTCAGGATCTTTCTTAGTATTATCAGCAGTTATCATAGCTGCAAATAGAGTTCGTAATACGATGTCTATTTTAATTATTGGATTAATGTTTGGCTCATTAACATCAGCAGTTATTAGCGTATTAGCTTTTTTTAGTGAAGCTGAACAAATACAACAATATTTATTTTGGAGCTTTGGAAGTTTGGGGAATCTAACTTGGGCTGAACTTTCTGTTTTTGGAATTATTTACCTTGTAGGAATTCTCGGAACATTTTCTGTCATAAAACCTTTAAACAGTTTTTTATTAGGTGAAAACTATGCAAAAAGCTTAGGTATTAACATTAAAAAAAGTAGAAACATTATTTTACTAATCACAAGTATTCTTACAGGAGTAATTACTGCTTTTTCAGGTCCTATTGCTTTTGTTGGACTAGCTGTTCCACACATTGCTAAAATGATTTTCTCTACATCAAACCATAAAGTATTATTACCTGCTGCTGCTTTAATTGGAGCAATTATTCTGTTAATTTGTGACAGTATAGCGCAGTTACCCACAAGCGAATTCACCTTACCTATTAACGCAATAACATCATTATTTGGAGCACCTGTAGTTATATGGCTATTAATTAGGAAGAAGAAAATATATGTATAAAATTAAGATTATAAACAGTTAAACAAGTAAACATCAAGCAACAACAAAAACATATCGTCTTACAAACAGAAAACCTTTCAATAGGATATAAATCAAAAAAGCAAGAAACACTTATTGCTTCAGATATTGATTTAACTATTGAAAAAGGAAAATTTGTTGCTTTGTTAGGTAAAAATGGAATTGGAAAATCAACCTTACTCCGTACCATTTCTAAGGTTCAAAAACCTTTGAACGGAACTGTAAAAATCAATCAAAAAGAACTTTCAACCTATACTAATCAAGAATTATCTACTACGCTGAGTTTAGTATTAACCGAACGTTTACCGCTAAGTCAGCTAACGGTTTTTGAACTCGTTGCTCTTGGACGTCAACCTTACACTAACTGGATTGACAAACTAACTCAAGAACATCTAAAAAAAATTCTCTGGGCAATTGAACAGACAGAAATCTCCCATTTAAAAGACAAACGATTTTATGAATTGAGCGATGGTCAACTACAACGTGTACTTATTGCTCGTGCACTAGCTCAAGATACCGAAATCATTATTTTAGATGAACCTACTGCTCATTTAGATATACATCATACATTCAAAGTGTTTTCTTTATTAAAAAAACTCGTAAAGAATACAAGAAAAACTATCATTATATCTACCCACGAAGTGAATTTAGCCATTCAACTTGCAGATGAATTCATACTTCTTTCTGAAAAACAACTATATACAGGTACTTCACAAGACTTAATTAGTAAAAATGCTTTTGAAAAACTTTTTCCAAAAGAATTAATAAGTTTTAACAAAACATTAGAACAATTCGTTATCAAGAAAAATTAAATTTGAGCAATTGTAACATTTTCTTACTTTTGAAACTAATCGAACTAAACAAACCTTAATTATTGATGAAAAAATTACTTTACATGGCTAGTGCAGCTGCACTGATAGCCTGTGGTTCTAGCAAAGAAACAGCTAGTACTGATAATGATACTACTGATTTTGCAGCTAAATATGCCAAAACTATTACTGCAAAAGATTTAGGAAAACATCTATTTATCTATGCTTCAGATGAATTTGAAGGAAGAAACACGGGGGAGCCTGGACAAAAAAAAGCGGTAAAGTATTTAAAAGATTTTTATGTTAGTCAAGGAGTAGCTTCTCCTTTAGGTGGTGATGATTACTTTCAAGAAGTACCTTCTGAATACTTAAGTAACAACCGTAGAGGAATGACTTTAAAAGATTCTGAAAATGTTGTTGCTTTTATCAAAGGAACGGAAAAACCAGATGAAATAGTAGTTATTTCAGCTCACTTAGATCACGAGGGAGTTAAAAATGGAGAAATATACAATGGTGCCGATGATGATGGATCAGGAACTGTAGCTATTTTAGAAATTGCGGAAGCTTTTAAACAAGCTGCCGATGCTAGTAAAGGCCCTAAACGTTCTATTTTATTTTTACACGTTACAGGTGAAGAAAAAGGTTTATTAGGATCTAAATATTATACTGAAAATCCAATTTTCCCATTGGCTAATACTGTTACCAACTTGAACATTGATATGATTGGTAGAGTTGATGACCGCCATAAAGGAAATCCAAATTATGTATACTTAATCGGTTCTGATAAGTTAAGTACTGAATTACATAACATTTCTGAAGCGATGAATAAAAAGTATACTAACATCGATTTAGATTATAAATACAACGATGATAACGACCCTAATCGTTTTTATTATCGTTCTGACCACTATAATTTTGCTAAGCACAACATTCCTATTATTTTTTATTTTAATGGAACACATGCCGATTATCACAGACCAACTGACACTCCTGACAAAATCAATTATGAAATGTTAGAGAACAGAACTCGTTTGGTTTTTCATACAGCTTGGGAAGTTGCGAATCGTGAGAATCGTGTTGTGGTTGATAAAGCCGCAGAATAAGGTCTAATCAAATTTAAATTATAAAGTTTAAAAGCTCATCTAAATTAGATGGGCTTTTTATTTTCTTTAATATTACTCTTAAAATATATCTCCTTTTACACTTAAAAAAGAACCCTAACCAGATTATTTATCTACCAAAAAAAATAAATTAGAAAAATAATCTAAATATTAAACAAATAGCTGACAAATAATATTGATTCGCTTACATTTGCCCGCTTAAATTTTAATATACTATGGTTAACGAAGGAAAATTATCATTAGAAGATCAACAAAAACTAGATAAGTTACAAGAAGAATTGGTTTCTGCTCGTGATACTTTTTTAGGGTATCCTGTGTCAAAAGATTTCGATTATTCAGAATTAAATAATTTTTTTCAATATCCAATTAACAACCTTGGTGATCCTTTCGAGCAAGGCACTTATCGTGTGCGAACCCATGAAATGGAACGTGAGGTTATTGCATTTTTCGCAAAACTATTTAGAGCAAATCCGAAAGACTTTTGGGGATATGTTACCAATGGTGGCTCAGAAAGTAACCTGTATGGTTTATACATTGCTCGTGAATTATTTCCTAAGGCTATGGTATACTATTCTGAATCTACTCATTATAGTGTGCGAAAGAATATCCATTTATTAAATATCCCAAGTATTGTAATTAAATCGCAAGAAAATGGCGAGATGGATTATGAAGATTTTGAAAACACTGTTCGTATGAACCGTCATAAACCAGTAATTGTATTGGCAACTTTTGGTACAACGATGAAAGAAGCAAAAGACGATATAGGTAGAATTAAAGGAATTTTAAGCAACCTTGCTATCCAAGACCATTATATTCATTGTGATGCTGCCTTAGCTGGCTCTTTTGGACCGTTCATGCAACCTCGCCTTCCTTTTGACTTTATGGATGGTGCAGACAGTATATCTATTAGTGGACATAAATTTATTGGTTCACCAATCCCAACTGGTGTATTAATGGCTAAAAGATCAAATAGAGATAGAATTGCTAAAGGTATTTCGTACATCGGCTCTTTTGACACTACTATTACAGGCTCTCGTAACGGACATTCTCCTTTATTCTTGTGGTATGCTTTAAAGCAATTAGGTGTCGAAGGTTTACAACAGCGTTATCAGCATAGTTTAGCTGTAGCTGAATACTGCGAAGCTGAATTACAAAAAATTGGAGTAAATGCTTGGAGAAACCCTAATGCAATTACTGTTGTATTACCAAAAACTCCACAAAGTATTAAAGATAAATGGCAGTTAGCTACTGAAGGGAACATTTCTCATGTTATTTGTATGCCTAACGTAACAAAAACTCAAATTGATGAATTTGTAAATGATTTAAAAAATTGTACAGAACAAATTATTGAAGAGGAATTTTCCTATGATTTTTCATTAAGCTAACCTTTTATTAATCTAAGACAAGTACTTTTGATTGCTATAAAAGAAAATTTAATTATGAAGAAATTATTATTAAGTACAATGCTACTTGCATTGTCATTTGCTTATGGGCAAGAAAAAAAAGAAAATGAAAAATTAACTATTGAAAAAGATACGTGGTATGTTGGTGGGAATGTTTCTTTAGGACACACCAATTCCGAATTTGAAGATTCACCTAATACTTCTAAGTATTTTAATTTTAACTTCTCCCCTAAGATAGGTTATACTTTCAACGACAACTTAATTCTAGGGTTGGGCTTAGGGTATGGATACACGGAAAGCGAGTCAGGAAACACAACAAATAATCAAGTAAACACAACTAATCATTTTAGAGTTTTCCCTTACATCAAAAAATATTTTCCTGTTGGAAAGAAATTGACTATTTCGTTACAAGGAGAATTTAGATATAGCTATTCAGAATATGAAAATAATAATGCTTTAAATTCTAATGGAGGTCATACAAACGAATATTTTATTGGTGTTCGACCAGGAATAACTTATTTCTTAAACAAAAATTTAGCTTTAGAGGCTAACATAGGAGCTTTAGGGTACAACAATGGCACACAAGAGCCTAGAAATTCATCAAAAAGAACTTGGAGTTCTTTCGACTTTAATATAAACTCAACTGATTTAATGTTCGGTTTATCATATTATTGGTAGTATTAAAGTTTACAAATCAAACAAAAAACGCTAAGAAAATTCTTAGCGTTTTTTTATACATTCTATTATTTGAAACTTTTTATTTTGTTCTAACACACTCACCGAAGTAAAAAGCTTTGTTAGGTGCGTACTATAATTCAAATGGGAATTAGCGACTAACAAAAACCTCCCTTTGTTTTTCAAACAATTTTCTACTCCTTTAAAAAGGTTTAGTGCCACTTCAATATTATTCTCATGTTCAAAATGAAAAGGTGGATTTGATACAACTAAATCAAATGAGTTTTTATCTAATTTTTCTAAAGTATCATCACATACAAACTCTGCTTTTTTTCCTTCTAAGTTAACTTTAGATGATTCAATAGCTAAGTTAAAATCATCTACTAAAGTTACTGCTGCTCGTGGATTTTGATTAGCAACTTCATAAGCTATAATTCCATTTCCAGAAGCTACATCTAATACTTTTAACTCCTCTGTTTTAACTTCTAAATTTTCTAAGAAAAATTGCGTTCCTATATCTATGCTTCCAGAAGAAAACACACCGTAATATTGCTGTAAGACTTTGCTTTTCCAATGGATGGTATTAATTAGATCCTTATGCTTGACTTCTTTTTTAGGTACTTTTAAAATCAACAAACGTGCTTTTTTCCATGCTTTTGACTGAGTAACCTCTTCAAAATATTGTTCAGCAACTTTTATAAAAGAAACTGAAAAATATTTAGTCATAAACCCACAAACTACTTCAGTATTTTCATGTGAAGCTTTATGTATTTGTTGTAAAAACAACTCAAACAACTCTAATGACTTTGGAATTTTAATCAATGCTAAATCAATACTCTCTAAGTTGTCTAAAGGAGTTTTAAAATCGACTTCCGTAGAAATGTTATTCAGTTTTAAATTTTGACGAATTGCTTTTTGCTGACTAGCATACGTCCAAACAGTCGTAACTTTTTTATGCTGTAAAGCGCAATTCCACACTCCAAAACGGTCATTAAAAAGGTGTAACCCCTCTATATACTTATCGGTTATATAATCTAACACTAAGAGTTCAGCGTTACTCCAAGCTCGTAAACTTTTATCGGAAGTATTGGGGTAACGCTGTAATTGATATGTTTTTGAATTTATTTTTACTCTAGTATCCAATTTTAACTAGTTTTCTTTATTTAACTAACTAAAACCTTTTCTTTAGTGTAGTAAACTTTATCTAACGAAGTTATTTCTCCTGTTCTTTTTCTTCTAAAAATGTGTTTTGCCTCTACATCTTTAATTGAATCTTTTCCCATAGCTGCAACCATTTCTTTAATGGCACTAATTGTCTTATTATGGTAATTCTTTACACGCATATTCTTATACTTAACTACCAAAGCCTTTACTAAGTCCTTCTCTTGTGTTGCTACACCCACAGGACAAGTATCTAAATTACATTCACGTGCCTGAATACAGCCTAAACTTAACATAAAGCTACGAGCCATACCAATTGCATCGGCTCCTAATGCTAGATATTTAATCACATCAAAAGCATCAATAGCTTTACCACTTGCAATAATTTTTATTTGGTCTTTTAGTCCGTATTTTTTCAACATCTTATTTACAAAAGATAGTCCTTCTAATAAAGGTGTACCAATGTAGTTTGAAAACTCTAAAGGTGCTGAACCTGTCCCTCCTTCTCCTCCATCAACAGCTATATAATCAGGGTAATTATTAGCATCAGCAAAAGCTTTAATCATCGTTTCGATTTCATCGTTGTCTCCAACACAAAACTTAATTCCAACGGGTTTCCCTCCAGATAATTCTCTCACCTGTTGAATAAATGCAACCATTTCGTCAAAATTAGAAAAAGCATCGTGTGCCGGTGGTGAATCTACTCGTGTAAAAGGCTCTACAGAACGAATTTCAGCAATTTCTTTCGTGTTCTTTTTTGCTGGAAGAATTCCACCATGACCTGGTTTAGCTCCTTGTGAAAGCTTTATTTCAACCATCTTTACCTCTTCTCTAACAGCATTTTTCTTAAAAACCTCAGCATCAAAAACACGTTTACCATTTACACTTTTCCCTGCTCCAAAATACCCTGTACCTACCTGAAAAATTAAATCTCCTCCTTGTAAATGATAAGGAGAAACTCCTCCTTCGCCTGTGTTATGAGCAAAGCCTCCCATTTTAGCACCTTGGTTTAATGCCATAATTGCATTTTTACTCAACGAACCAAAAGACATTGCAGAAATATTGATTATAGAAGAGTCATATTTTTGTGTACACTTATCTGAACCAATAAGTACTCTTTCTCCTTTGATATGATGATGATCTTTAGGGAATAGTGAATGTTTCACAAACTCATACCCTTTTGCATATACATTATGTTGAGTACCAAAAGGTACTGTTTCAATTTCTTTTTTTGATCGCTGATAAACAATACTTCTTTTTTCACGATTAATAGGCTTTCCGTTTAAATCGTCTTCAATAAAATACTGTTGAATTTTTTCTCTTTCTTCTTCAAATACCCAACGTAAACGAGCAATTACTGGAAAAGCTCTCATTAATGAATGCTTTTTTTGAATAAAAGCATCATATATTGCTAACAGAGTAACTGCTGTAGCTACTGTTAGTAAAATGTAATTTCCCATATCTGGCATGAAATAAACTAACACACCACATAAAATATTTATTACAATAACAACAGATAAGATAGTATCTCTCATTTTTTTTTATTTTTTTGCAAAAATACAATTTTAGCATAAAAAAAGCTCTGACATATAGCCAGAGCTTTCTTGTATATTTGAATACTTGAAATTATTTTTTGAATTTCGCGTACTTATTTTTGAACTTATCAATACGCCCTGCAGTATCTACTAACTTAGACTTACCAGTGTAGAAAGGATGTGAAGTTCTTGAAATTTCTAATTTAATTAATGGATACTCAACTCCTTCTACTTCTAAAGTTTCTTTTGTGTTAGCAGTTGAACGTGTTAAAAAAACATCTCCGTTAGACATGTCTTTAAACGCTACCATTCTATAATTTTCTGGATGTATACCTTTTTTCATCTCTTGTAAATTTAAAATCTTTTATTTTTGTTGAAAAAATTATAAAGTTGGTAAAGCTTTATAGTTCTTTCATATATCAAAAACCTGCAATGGCTATTTGAGGGTGCAAATTTAACCCTTTTTTTTAATTTGCAAACAAATAATTTGCTTTAATTTGTAGTACATCTTTATAAACTATAGAAAATAACATTTTATATATGCGTTTTTATAAACTTTTATCATTAGGATTAACTACTTTACTCATAACTTCTTGTAGTGAAACTAATTACAAATTTAAATTAAACACTACTAAAAAAACCACTCTAGGCGAAAAAGCCGCTATTAAGTTTGAACAATTGAAGGGGGAGCAGATAGATTCTGTACACCTTTATGTAAACAACAAACGTGTAAATACTAACGAAACAAGTGTTACTATTAATACTGCCGATTTTGGTGTAGGAAAACATGCTGTTACCGCATTGGCTTTTTATCCTAATAAATCAAAAAAATTAAACAACTCTATTGAGATTTTAGCAAAAGAGGCTCCTGCTGTATACTCTTATAAAATTGTAAACATTTACCCACATGATAAAGGAGCCTATACTCAAGGACTAGAATATAAAAACGGTTATTTATATGAAAGTACGGGGCGAAACGGTGAATCTACTTTACGAAAAGTTGAATTAGAAACTGGAAAAGTTTTACAAAAGATAGATTTGGATGAAAAATACTTTGGTGAAGGAATGACCATTTTTAATAATAAAATTTATTGGTTAACATGGCACGCTCGAAAAGGATTTATATACGATTTTGAAACATTTAAACAACTTGGCAGCTTTAATTACACCAATAGTAATCAAGGATGGGGATTAACACATAACGGTTCTGAGCTTATTAAAACGGATGGAAGTAACAAAATTTGGTTTTTAGACGCCAATAATCAGCAAGAAAAAAGAAGTGTTCAAGTATACACAAACAAATATCCCGTTGATAATTTAAATGAAATTGAGCTTATAAATGGTAAAGTTTATGCTAATAAATGGCAACAAAACTCAATAGTTATTATCAATCCAGAAACAGGTGTCGTTGAAGGTGTAGCTAACTTAAATGGATTGAGAGATATTGTTGCTAAAGATCAAACTTTGGAGACTCAAGATGATGTACTAAACGGAATTGCATATGATTCTGAAAACAATCGTTTATTTGTTACAGGAAAACATTGGGGAAAATTATTTGAAATAGAATTAATCAAACAATAATCCTAAACCATGAAAAATACCCTTCCCATACTAGCACTTATTCTATCCATTATTGTAATATCTTGTAGAAAAGACTTCAATACAGTACCTAGTTATGGGAAGTTACAGTTTTCAAAAGACACCGTATTTCTAGACACTGTTTTTAGCAATATAGGTTCTGCTACGTATAACTTAAAAGTATACAATAAGAGTAGTAAAACTATTACAATTCCAGAAATCAAATTGGAAAATGGAAATACTTCAAATTATCGATTGAATGTAGATGGATTAGCTGGTGACAGTTTCAATAATATTGATATTTTGGCAAATGATAGTATTTATATTTTTATAGAAACTACTATTAATGTTAACACCATTACCGATCCTTTATATACTGATAAAATATTATTTGATAATGGAGAAAACCAACAAGATGTAGATTTAGTTACTTTAGTACAAGACGCTCATTTTATTTTTCCTTCTAAAAACAGTTCGGGTATTGAAACATTAACTATTAACGGTAAAGAAACCGAAATTCAGGGTCGCTTTTTAACTGACGAAGAACTAACCTTTACTAATGAAAAACCTTATGTCATTTACGGTTACGCTGCTGTACCATCAAGTAAAACACTAACAGTTGAAGCCGGAGCTAAAATTCATTTTCACAATAATTCAGGCTTAATTATTGATAAAGATGCAAACTTTAAAGTGAATGGAACTTTAGATGAAAAAGTAATTTTTGAAGGAGACCGATTAGAACATCAGTTTAGCGAAATTCCAGGACAATGGGGAGCTATTTGGATACGTGAAGGTAGTTTTAACAACGAACTAAATTATACTCAAATTAAAAATGGAACTGTTGGACTTCTTGTTGACGGACAAGATACCTCCTCTCCCACGCTAACAATAAAAAACACTGAAATATATAACAGTTCAAACTATGGTGTTTTAGGTAGAAATACACATATTGAAGGAGAAAACTTAGTAATAGGTAGCGCAGGACAATCTGCATTAGCTTGTACTTTTGGTGGTAAATATAACTTTACCCATGCTACTTTTGCTAACTTTTGGAACAATAGTATTCGTCAATTACCTTCGGTTTTAGTCAACAACCACATTAGTTATCTTAATAATGATAACCAAGAAGTTACAGAGACTAATGATTTGGTTACCGCTAACTTTATAAACTGTATTATTGAAGGAAACAACAACGTTGAATTTATTCTTGATAGAATTGATGGTACAACCTTTAATTACTCGGTTGAAAATTGCTTAATAAAATTTAATGACCTTAATAATTCATTCACAGATAATACTGAATTGAATTTTAATGATACTGAACATTATCAAAATAACATTTTAAACGGAGAGCCTAACTTTAAAGATGTTACTAAAAATGAGTTTATCATTGGTGAAAATAGTGATGCCATTAATAAAGCTAAACCTTCTGCTGTTTCTAATGATATTTTAGGTGTAGACAGAAGCACTTCCTCTGATATTGGAGCTTACCAACATACTAATTTTTAACTCTTCAAAAAGAGTCATTAAACATTAAAATATTTATCAAGCGATATATAGCTTACAAGCTATAAAACGAATTCAAGCTAAAAAATATGTTACTTGTTTTTTTCGTTACATAACTTACCTGTAGTACACTTCTTTTCAACCTAAAAAACACTCCATTCATCGAATTAAAAGTAAAAGAACATAGAATCTAAAATATATTTGTAGTGTATTTGTTTCATTCATAGTAATAAAATAGATTAATTAGTTTGGTTAGTTGAGAGCTATTCTTTATTAATAAACATTGAATAGCTCTTTTTTAAAAAAGAAATCATTAAACATCAAAATATTTGTCGGGGGGCAACACTATAGATACGTATCTATAAATAAAAGGAATGCTGAGCATTCCTTTTTTGTTCTTTTTTATAAATTCTTTACAAAAATAAATTCAAATTAAAAAACATGTTACTTGTTTTTTTCTTTACATAACTTATCTGTAGTAGGCTTCTTCTCAACCTAAAAAACACTCCATTCATCGAATTAAAAGTAAAAGAGCATAGAATCTAAAATATATTTGTAGTGTATTTGTTTCATTCATAGTAATAAAATAAATTAATAAGTTTGGTTAGTTAAGAGCTATTCTTTATTAATAAAATTGAATAGCTCTTTTTAAAAAAAGAAATCACTAAACATCAAAATATTTGTCGGGGGGCAATACTATAGATATATATCTATAAAAAAAGGAATGCTGAGCATTCCTTTTTATTTTTAACGTACTGTTTTTCAATTCATAATTTCTTTATAAACCCTCCCACCTTTCATCACAAAAACTACTTTTTCCATCGTATGAATATTTTGAATAGGATCTTCTCCTACTGCAATGATATCTGCTACAAACCCTTTTTTAATCTGTCCTAACTCATTTTTCATGCCTAATAATGCTGCATTAGTCACTGTTGCAGACTGTATCGTTTCTATAGCAGGCATTCCTGCTTCAACCATGTACCCAAACTCTTTTCCATTCTTACCATGTTTAAAAACTCCTGCATCAGTACCAAAAGCTATTTTTACACCCTTTTTATAAGCTCTTCCAAAAGTTCCTTGTATTTGTGGACCAACAGCTAATGCTTTAGGCACTACAATTTCTGGATAAAAGCCTTTTACTTTAGCCTTCTCTTCTACTTCTTTTCCAGCTGTAATAGTTGGTACCAAATATGCATCGTATTTTTTCATCAACTCCATTGTTTCATCACTCATATAAGTTCCATGTTCAATCGTTTTTACCCCTCCAATTATAGCGCGTTGCATTCCTTCATCTCCATGAGCATGAGCCGCTACATGCATTCCGTAATCTTTAGCTGTTTCACAAATTGCTTTTATTTCCTCAATAGTAAACTGCGGATTGTCTCCGCTTTTGGCCACACTTAATACGCCTCCTGTAGCTGTAATTTTTATACAATCTGCTCCATTTTTGTAACGCTGTCTAACCGCTTTTCGAGCATCTTCTACCGAATTTACCACTCCTTCTTTTGGCCCAGGGTTTCCTATTAGCTTTCTACTGCTTCCATTTGTTGGGTCTGCATGCCCTCCTGTCGTTGCTAAAGATTTCCCCGCAGTAAACACTCTCGGACCTACAATTTTTCCCGCTTTAATTGCTTTAGCTAAAGAAATATTAACCCCTGTTCCTCCCAAATCTCTTACCGTGGTAAAGCCGTTTAACAAAGTGGTTTCGGCAAACTTAACTGAGTTATAAGCTCTATCAGCATCATTCAAAATATATTTTTCCAGTCTTGTTTTCGGACTATGTTCACTTTCAATATGCACATGCATATCAATCAATCCAGGCATTACCACCTTATCTTTCAAATCTATCGTTATATCATCAGTGTTTTCAGGGTTCACATATCCTTTTAACACATCAATAATCTTGTTACCTTTTACAATTATAGTTTGTTGTTCTTTTATTTTACCTTTTTCTGTATCAATTAATTTCCCACAAAATATATAGGTATTTTGAGCAAATGTTGTGATTGACATTGTTAGGAGAACCGCTAAAAAAAGTCTTTTTTTCATGATAATTTAAGAATGATTAAACAATAAATGTAGTGATTTTTATGTAGCTTGCCTTTTTAAATTTTGACAATTACATGAAGAACGTTGTTATTACAGGAACTAGTAGAGGTATTGGTTTTGAATTAGCACAGCAGTTTGCTAATCAAGGACATCAAGTATTAGCCTTATCAAGAAACACAAAACCTTTAGAACTGGTTAGCCACCCAAACATCACTATTATCTCTGTTAATTTATCGAACGAAAGAGATTTACAAAAAGCAGTTGAATTTGTTTCAACTAAATGGAAAGAGGTAGATATCCTTATCAATAATGCAGGAAAGTTGGTTAACAAACCTTTTGAACAACTAACTACGCAAGATTTTGAAGAGGTTTATAAAGTGAATGTTTTTGCAGTTGCTGAATTGACTAAAACCCTTCTACCGTTTATGCAAAAAGGGAGTCATGTGGTAACAGTGAGTAGTATGGGTGGAATTCAAGGAAGCATGAAATTTCCTGGATTAGCTGCCTATAGCTCTGCCAAAGGTGCTGTAATTACCTTATCAGAACTATTAGCAGAAGAATACAAAGAACAACAAATAGCTTTTAATGTATTAGCCTTAGGCGCTGTACAAACAGAGATGTTAGAAGAGGCTTTCCCTGGTTATGAAGCTCCATTATCTGCTAAAGAAATGGCTAATTATATTTTTGATTTTGCTTTAACTGGTAATAAATATTATAACGGAAAAGTGCTACAGGTTTCAAGCTCTACTCCATAATAAAATAACGTGTATCACTTTTAATGATTTTCGTTTAACATAACTGAAAAGAAAATTGTATCTAGAAGTATTAGTTAATTCTCGATACAATTTTTTATTTTTTCATTTTATTTCAAAATAAAAACCGCTCGAACTGACTTTTGAAAAAAACACTAATTAAATACATCCCCAAAGAAGCAATTCCATTAGTTGAATATTTAATTATTGAGCATAAAATCAATTTGAAAATAGTAAGTGAACGCCAAACCAAACATGGTGATTTTCGTCGCTTACCAAATGGTCACATGCAAATTACAGTAAATAACAACTTAAACCCTTATCAATTTTTACTGACGTTAATTCATGAAATTGCACATCATGTTACGTATCAAAAATTTGGAAGAGTACAACCTCATGGTAAAGAATGGAAAACAGTTTTTCAACATTTAATGTTACCTTTTTTACAGCCAGAAATTTATCCAAAAAATATTCTGCCATATTTAGCCAATTATTTAAAAAATCCAAAAGCCAGTACAGATACCGATACAAACTTATCGTTAGCTCTACGAGGAGGTAAAGCAGAAAATGGAAAGCATTTTATATTTGAAGTGCCTGTAGGGAGTGTTTTTAAATTTAAAAATATTTTATATAAGAGAGGAAATAAACGAAGAACTCGTTATGAATGCTTAAATTTAAACAATAAAAAAACCTACTTATTCAATCAAAACGCAGAAATTGAATTAATAAAAACTTAAAATTCTTATGAAGAATAATTATTACGCAGTAATTATGGCTGGTGGCGTAGGTTCTCGTCTTTGGCCTGTAAGTACAGAAAACAATCCTAAACAATTTCATGATTTATTAGGAACTGGAGAATCTTTATTACAAAAAACCTTTTACAGGATCAATCAATTAGTTCCTTCTAAGAATATTTTAATTGCTACGAATCAACGTTATAAAGAATTAATATTAAAACAACTTCCTGAGATTAGCTCAGAACAACTACTTCTTGAACCTACAATGCGCAACACAGCTCCTTGTATTTTATATGCTGCATTAAAAATCCGTCAGCAAAATGAAAATGCTGTGATGTTAGTAGCCCCATCAGATCACTGGATAGAAAACGAAACCGAATTCCTTAAAAACATAGAAACTTCTTTTAACGCTTGCTCAAAGGAAGACATATTAATGACTCTAGGAATACAACCGAATCACCCAAATACGGGGTATGGCTATATTCAATTTGAAGAAAATACTTCTGAAATAAAAAAGGTACAAACGTTTACCGAAAAACCTAATCTAGAAAAAGCTACTCAGTTTTTAGCGAGTGGCGACTATTTATGGAATGCTGGTATTTTTGTTTGGTCTGTTTCTAGCATTTTACATTCCTTTAAAAAACATCTTCCTGAAATGGTAAACATTTTAGAAACCGAAGATAACGTGTACAACACTAATTTCGAAGATGATTTTATTAAAAGCAACTATGAGAAGTGCGAGAATATTTCTATCGACTTCGGAATTATGGAACGCTCTGAAAAGGTACACGTACTCCCTGTAGATTTTGGTTGGGATGATTTAGGTACTTGGGGTTCTTTATATAACAAACTTGATAAAGACACTCATCAAAACGCAACAGTTGGAGCTACAACTATTTTTAAAGATGCCAACGGGAATATGGTTAGTACTAAAAATGGTAAAAAAGTAGTAGTTCAAGGATTACAAGATTTTATTATTGTAGAAAAAGATGATGTATTAGTTATTTGTCCACGTAAAGACGAACAAGACATTAAACAACTACGAACTGAAGCAAAAGAGCAATTTTAACAAACTACCTCTATCTTTATAAGATATTACTGATTAATGGAATATTCCAACACTCTTAACATAGGAATTTTAGCACATGTTGATGCTGGTAAAACTACCTTAACCGAACATTTATTATACCATACAGGAGCTATAAGAAATATAGGGAGTGTAGATAAAGGTTCTACTGTTACTGACAGTTTAGCACTGGAAAAAGAACGTGGAATTTCCATAAAAGCAGCTACCACTTCTTTTATTTGGAATGACACCAAAGTCAATCTGATAGATACTCCTGGACACGTAGATTTTTCTAGTGAAGTTGCAAGAACATTATGTGTGGTAGATGCTGTTGTTTTAGTTATTTCAGCTGTTGAAGGTGTACAAGCTCATACCTTAACTATTGCAGATGCTTTGCAAAAACTGAAAATTCCTACAATAATTTTCATTAATAAAATTGACCGACAAGGAGCAGATACAGAGAATGTTTTAGAACAAATAAAAGATGAGCTTCAAATTAAAACTGTGTCTATCTATACCAGTCATCATGAAGGATTGGACACTGCTTGTATTAATCCCATTTTTCATAATAGTTCGGCTACCAAAGAACAAAAAGAAGCCATTTTAGAAGAGTTAATTGAAACCGATGAAAACCTGTTAGAACAATACTTAAATGGTCACACCATTACTGATGATGTCTATATAAAAACTATTGTAAAAAACACTTCCAAAGCTTTGATTTCACCTGTATTTACAGGAATTGCTAAAAACAACATTGGTGTAAAAGAGCTATTAGATGGTTTAACAAGTTTCATTAAACCAGATAAGAATACTGCCACACAAGAAACTTCTGCTTATGTATACAAGTTAGAGCATCATAAAACTCATGGTGTCATGGCACATGTAAAGGTTTTTTCGGGTGAGTTATCTTCTAAGTCTGTTATTTACAATCATACCCAAGCCGTAGAAACTAAAATAAACCAATCGAAGGTTTTTCATCATACCAAACACATAGACACTACTATTAAAGCAGGTGATATAGGAATTATTACAGGTGTTGTTGATACAAAAACAGGAGATATTCTTGGCAGCCCCGAAGGAATTCCTAAGCTCCCCGAATTAAATACTCCCGTCTTGAGTGTACAAGTGATACCTGATAACAATAAAGATTACAATGCTTTAGCGCAGGCTTTACAAATCATAGACAGAGAAGATCCAACGCTACAATTCAAATGGCATAAACCCGAAAAAGAACTGTTGTTATTACTAATGGGAGATATGCAAATTGAAGTACTTACACATGTTTTATTAGAACGATTTTCAATCCCTGCTACTTTTACAGAACCTCAAATTGTTTACAAAGAAACCATAAGCAAAGCTGCAGAAGGTTATGTTTGTTATTGGATGCCTAAGCCTTGTTGGGCAATTATGACTTTTTTGATTGAACCCGCTCCTTTAAATTCTGGTGTTAGTTATCAATCTATTGTTTCTAAAAACGATATTCATAATAAATATCAAAATGAAATAGCGAGGACTATTCCGAAGGCTTTAGAACAAGGTTTACTCGGTTGGGAAGTTACCGATATAAAAATAACATTGATTAAAGGAGAAGATCATAATGTTCATTCAAGACCTGGTGATTTTAATTTAGCTACTCCAATGGGAATTATGAAAGGTTTACAAGCTGGCGGAACACATTTACTAGAACCGTTAGTTCGCTTTGAAATAAAAACCAATGAAGAGTTTTTAAGTAAAATTATTTCAGAACTTACGACAAGAAGAGCTACTATTAACTCCCCTTCTTTTCAAAATGAAATGCTGCATCTTACAGGAACAATTCCCGTAGCCACTTCTTTAGATTTAAGTATTAAATTGAATACTATTTGTAGTGGTCGTATACGTTTACGAATGGTTTTTCATGGCTATGATGTATGCCCTGAAGGAGAAGGAAAATCGAGAGACTTTAAAGGAGTAAATCCACTGGATGAAGCTCAATGGATATTACACCGTCGTGGCGCATACAAAGCTGACGAACGAGTAATTTAATTCACTTTCTTTATTTCATCCAACATTAAAGAATTAAAAGCTTTCTCTTCTCTTATAAAATGACTTTTTATAGAGATATAATTAAGAGAGTCAACCTTTCCTTCTAAACGCATATAATCCTTTTCGGTAGTTAGTATAATTTTTTCTTGAGATCGCAATTCATCAAAGTTTTTCTTAATAGTTGTAATATCCTGATTCGTGAAATTATGATGGTCAGGAAAGTTTAGATGCTTGAAACTTACTTTCTTTTCTTTCAAAAAATTCAATAAAGGAGTCGGATTCGCAATTCCTGTTACTAACAAAACTTCTTTATCCTGCAAATCATCAATTGTTAACTCTTTTGTTCCTTTTAAATTCTCATCGTAAGCAATCGTTGTAAAGAACACTTTTTGATATGGCTTCGGATTGAGTTTTCTCACTATCTTTTCTTGTTCTGTCTTCGATAAATTCTCAGGACATTTCGTAACCACAATCACACTAGCCCGTTTAGCTCCTCTCCTACTTTCTCGCAAATTCCCTGTAGGCAATACAAAATCATCTACAAATAAATCGTTATACTTGGTTAGTAAAATATAGCTACTCGCCGTTACTTTTCTATGCTGATAAGCATCATCCAACAACACTACTTCTGGCGGATTATTGTGGTGTAACAACTGTTGAATTCCATTAGTTCTATCAGCATCCACAGCTATGGTAACATCTTTTTTAAACTTCTTATAAAACTGTAAAGGTTCATCACCTACATCTTCTGCAGTATGTTTGTCATTTACTAACTGAAATCCTTCTGTTTTACGTTTATATCCACGACTTAAAACAGCAGTATTATAATCATCTTTCAGTAATCGTATCAAATATTCAATCTGTGGAGATTTTCCTGTTCCTCCTACACTCAAATTACCAACAGCAATTACAGGAATATCAAAAGAAGTAGATTTTAAAATACCTACATTAAAAAACCAATTACGAATCCTCGTAATTACATCATACAAAACAGCAAACGGAAATAATAAAAATCGAAGTAGCTTCATTACATCAAAAGTAATAATTTAAGCATTAATCTACAGGATACTTTTATTTTCATTTTTCTACTTTGTAACTTTGCTATATTAATACTTTGAAACTTACCCAAATGCAAATAAAAGACGTCACCAACTACATTGAACAATTAGCTCCGCTTTCGTATGCTGAAGATTTTGACAATGTTGGTTTATTAATAGGTAATTACAGTACTAAAGTTACAGGAATTTTAGTTACCCTAGATACCCTTGAAGAAACTGTAGATGAAGCAATTGCTAATAACTGTAATCTTATTGTAAGTTTTCATCCAATTGTGTTTAGCGGATTAAAAAAAATTAACGGTAACAATTATGTAGAACGTGTTGTGCTGAAAGCTATTCAGCACAATATTGCTATTTATGCTACACATACCGCTCTAGATAATGTTAATAATGGAGTTTCAGCTAAAATGGGAGAAGTTTTGGGATTAGAAAACATGAAAACCTTAATTCCAAAAAAAGGAATCATAAAAAAACTAACTACTTATGTTCCTTTTGCAGAAGCTAATAATCTTCGTGAAAAATTATTTGAAGCTGGCGCAGGTAATATTGGTAATTATGATAACTGTTCTTTTAATGTAGAAGGAAAAGGAAGTTATAAAGGCAATGAAAACTCAAACCCTACTGTTGGTGAAAAGGGTAAATTGATGTTTGAAGAAGAAACCTGCATTACAGTAACATTCGATTCTTATTTAGAAGGAAAAATACTTTCCGCTCTCTTTAAAAACCATCCATATGAAGAAGTTGCTTACGAAGTCATTATCTTAGATAACCAAAACCAAAACGTCGGTATGGGAATGATTGGAGAACTACCTTCGGCGATGAATGAAAAAGACTTTTTATTATTTGTAAAAGAAACCTTTAAAACTGGTTGTGTACGACATTCAGAATTACTTGACAAACCTATTAAAAAAGTTGCAGTACTAGGAGGTTCAGGAAGTTTTGCTATTAAAAATGCCATACGAGCAAGTGCAGATGTCTATATAAGTGCTGATTTTAAATACCATGAATTTTTTAAAGCTGAAAAAAGAATCTTACTTACAGATGTAGGACATTATGAAAGCGAGCAGTTTACAAAAAACCTTTTAGTTGATTATCTTAGCAAAAAATTTAGTACTTTTGCAATTATTTTAAGCGAAAAGAGTACAAATCCAATACACTATATTTAACAGATGGCAAAAAAAGAAGTAACGGTAGAAGAAAAATTAAGAGCGTTATACGATTTACAGTTAATCGATTCTAGAATTGACGAGATTAGAAACGTTCGCGGTGAATTACCTTTAGAAGTTGAAGATTTAGAAGATGAAGTTGCCGGATTAAACAAGAGACTTTCTAATTTAGCTGAGGATGTTAAAAATTTAGAAACTGACATTAGTAACAAAAAGTTAGCGATTGAAGAATCTAAAAACTTAATTACTAAATACGAAGAACAACAAAAAAATGTTCGTAATAACCGTGAATTCGACTCTTTATCTAAAGAAATTGAGTACCAAGAGCTAGAAATTCAATTATCTGAAAAGAGAATTAAAGAATACAAAGCTAAAATTGCTCAAAAGAAAGAGGTTATTGATAACACCAAAGAAAAATTAGCTAAGCAAGAAGCACATTTAGCTCACAAAAAAGGTGAATTAGATGCTATCTTAAAAGAGACTGAGAAAGAAGAGCAATTATTAAAAGAAAAGTCTGAAGAATTTTCTCAATCTATTGACAAGCACTTATTAACGGCATACAAAAGAATTAGAACTAAAGTAAGAAACGGTTTAGCTGTTGTTGCTATTGAGCGTGGAGCTGCAGGAGGTTCTTTCTTCACTATTCCACCACAGGTACAATTAGAGATTGCTAACCGTAAGAAAATTACAATTGACGAGCACAGTGGTCGTATTTTAGTAGATCCTGCTTTAGCACAAGAAGAAAAAGAAAAAATAGACAGCTTATTTGCTTAATATTTTTCTTAAAATATATAAAAAGCCTCCAAAAATTTGGAGGCTTTTTTATTGCTATCAGTTTTGATAATAAAATTAGTGACAATTAAAAATCAAAGCTCCTCACTTTTCACCTAACGTTACATTTTCGTATCTTGCATTCTGCTTATGATACAATTTATATTAAATAATCAGGTAATAAAAACTACAGCAAACGCTGGTATTACCCTACTCGATTTTATTCGAGAACATCAACAGTTAAAAGGTACAAAAATAGGATGTCGTGAAGGTGATTGTGGTGCTTGTACCGTTCTAATCGGTGAACAAAAAAACGGTAGCCTTAACTATCAAAGTATAACTTCGTGTATTTCTCCTTTAGGGAATGCTAACGGAAAACATATCGTTACGGTAGAAGGTATCAATTTACCAAAAGAACTGAATACCGTTCAAAAAGCAATGGCCGATAATTATGCGACACAATGTGGTTTTTGCACACCAGGATTTGTGGTTTCTATGACTGGTTATGCTCTTGACAGTAAACAAACAACTTCTTGTAACGATGCTGTCAGCGGAAACATTTGTCGTTGCACAGGATATAAATCGATTGAAAAAGCTGGTTTTGAAATAGAACAAAAACTACAACAAAAAGATAAGAACCATCAAATCGACTGGCTAATCAAAGAAGGTTTTATTCCTAATTATTTTGAAACTATCCCTGAAAAATTAGCACAAATACAACCAAAAACCTTTGAAAAAACGGGAATAAAAGTAGCTAACGGAACCGATATTTATGTACAGCATGCTGATAAAATGGCGGAAGAAGATGTACATTTATTAACCGATAAAAACGCTTTAAAAGAAATTTCTTTTACCGAAGGATTTTGTGCACTAGGTGCTAATACAACAGTGACCGAAATAGCAGAAAGCAAACAATTACAAACCCTCTTTCCTAAACTAAAACAATTTTTGAAACTTGTTTCTTCTGAGCAAATCAGAAACATGGGAACCATCGGTGGTAACTTTGTAAACGCCTCTCCTATTGGCGACATGTCTATTTTCTTTTTAGCATTAAATTCAACCTTAACCATTCAAAAAGAAGATGGAAACGTGCGACAAATTCCATTTCAAGAATTTCATCAAGACTATAAAAAGTATGATTTACACGAAGGTGAAATCTTACAATCAATACAATTCAAAGTTCCACAAGCAGAAGACTTTTTCAATTTTGAGAAAGTAAGCAAACGAACACATTTAGATATTGCTAGTGTAAATTCGGCAGGAAGAATTACACTAAAAAATAACACAATTACAGATGCACATTTTTCTTTAGGAGGTGTAGCCGCTATTCCAAAATATTTATCCGATACCAACACCTTTTTAATAGGAAAAACAATCAATTCTGAAACTATAAAAGAAGCAGAAGCTATTTTACAGTCAGAAATTTCGCCTATTAGCGATGTTCGTGGAACTGCTGACTATAAGCGATTGTTGGCAAGACAATTATTTTTTGCTCACTTTTTAGAACTATTCCCAAATCATGTAGAACTTAAAAAATTGATTGCCTAATGAAGACGATGAAAAACATTGACAGCTTTACACATGTTAGAGGGGAATCGTTATTTGTTGACGATTTAATGCTAAGACAGGATACCTTATTCGGCTTGGTGTTCGACTCGCCAAAAGCACATGGAAAAATCAAATCGGTAGATTATTCAAAAGCAGAAGAGCTAGAAGGTGTAGTAAAAATATTTACCTATAAAGATGTCTTAGGAGAAAATCAAATTGGAGGCATCATTCCCGATGAACCCTTATGGGCAGAAGATGAAGTCCATTTTTGGGGACAACCGATTGCTTTTATTGTTGCAAAAAGTGAAGCTATTGCTAAAAAAGCTAGAGCCTTAATTACCATAGATATTGAAGAACTTCCTGTAATCACAACCGCAAAAGAAGCCAAAGAAAAAGGTAGTTTTATCAATGCTCCTCGTTCATTTAACTTAGGAAATACCCAAAATGCTTTTACCGAATGTGAATATGTATTTGAAGGCGAAACTTTTTCGAACGGACAAGAGCATTTATACCTCGAAACACAAGGTTGCTATGCGGTTCCTCAAGAAAACGGGAATATAAAAATTACCTCATCAACTCAAGGCCCTACCGCTGTTCAAAAAACAGCAGCCAAGGTTTTAGGTATTCCAATGCATAAAATTGAAGTAGATGTAATTCGTTTAGGTGGTGGTTTTGGAGGTAAAGAAGACCAAGCAACTCCTTGGGCAGTGATGGCAGCTGTAGCTGTGCAACACTTAAACCGCCCAGTTAAATACATGCTGAATCGCCATGACGATTTACGTATGACAGGAAAACGTCACCCCTATTCATCATTTTACAAAATAGGACTAACCAAAGACTTAAAAATAAAAGCTTTTGAAGCTGAGTTTTTACAAAACTCTGGTGCTGCAGCTGATTTATCTCCTGCAATTGCCGAGAGAACTTTGTTTCATGCTACCAATAGCTATTTTGTTCCAAATGTACATACTACCGTGTATAGTTGTAAAACCAACCTACCTCCTAATACTGCTTTCCGTGGTTTTGGTGGTCCGCAAGGTATGTTTGTTATTGAAAGTGCTATTGCCGATGCCGCTGATAAAATGGGCATCAACAAAAGAGAAATACAAGAAGCAAATTTATTGGCTGAAAATGATGAGTTTTCTTACGGACAAATTGCTACTGAAGTACAAGCACAAAACTCATGGTTTAGTGCAAAAGAGCAATATCAACTTGAACAGTTAGAACAAGAAGTAGCTGAATTCAATAATAAGAACGACCGCTACAAAAAAGGGATTTCATTAATGCCTATTGCTTTTGGTATTTCGTTTACCAATACCCCAATGAACCATGCACGTGCTTTGGTACATATTTATCAAGATGGAAGTGTTGGTGTTTCTACAGGTGCAGTAGAAATGGGACAAAGTGTAAATACCAAAATATTACAAGTAGCACAAAGTGTTTTAGGAATTTCGCCTCATAAAGTAAAACTGGAAACCACGAACACTACACGCGTTGCCAATACTTCACCTTCTGCAGCAAGTTCAACTGCCGACCTTAACGGAAAAGCAACTGAAATGGCTTGTAATTCGTTAGTTGAACGACTAACAGAAGTTGCCGCTGACATACTCTCTACCAAAAAAGAAAATATCTCTTTTCAAGAAGATGCTGTTTTTGTAAATAATAAAAAATCAAAGCTAACATGGGAAGCTTTAATTACTGAAGCGATGCTACGTCGTGTGGCGCTATCTGAAAATGCACATTATGCTACTCCTGTGATTCATTTTGATAAAACCAAAGAAAAAGGGCATCCGTTTGCCTATCATGTATACGGTACTGCTATCACAACCGTTACGGTAGATTGTGTCCGTGGTAATTATGAAATTGACAGCGTAAAAATTGTACACGACTTTGGTAAAAGTATGAATATGGGCATTGATTTAGGGCAAGTTGAAGGTGCTTTGGCACAAGGAATTGGTTGGATGACTATGGAAGAAATCTCTTATAATAATGAAGGACGATTATTATCGAATGCCTTGTCTACCTACAAGGTTCCTGATATTTTTTCAGCTCCCAAAACAGTTGAAACCATTCCGTTAAAAACGGAAGGAAATCAAATGGCTATTAAAAAATCGAAAGCGGTTGGTGAACCTCCATTAATGTATGGAATTGGGGCTTATTTTGCCATCCAGCAAGCGGTAAAAACCTTTAACCCTAATTATAAATTAAAATTCCACGCTCCTTTTACACCCGAAAAAGTGTTGATGGGATTGTATGAAAAATAGAAGACCTATCAAACTACAATACACCAAACAGAATATATTTAAGGGCGCGTTAATTTATAGCATTGGAGATACCATTGCATCCCTTTTACTAAACGAGTTTTCTATATACAGACTTCTCGGGATGGTACTTATTGGTGCTACTGTTTATGCTTTTGAAATCCCTAATTATTTTAATTGGATAGAAAAAAAGACAGCAAACAATAGCGGACTCAAAAGAACCATTGCAAAAACAATATTAGCGATTGCGTACTTTAATCCACTTTGGATTTTTAGACATTTACTGTTTATCAAGTTGTTTTCTGGAAATTTTGAACAAATAACCAGCAACTTATTCATTGTTGCTTGTTGGTCGTTTTTGGTAAACATCCCTATTTCGTTTATCGCTAATTTTATCATTCAAAATAAAGTAAAACTCGATTGGCGTTTTTTAGCCAGTGCTATTTTTTCTGCACTAATGGCTATTTATTATGCCCTAAGCGAAACCATTTTTAACTAAGCTTTTATGGAATTTTGGCAACAGTTACATACAAAACTTCAAAACAAACAGAAGGTATACCTCCTAACAGTAATTGAAAACCTTGGCAGTTCTCCAGGTCGAAAAGGCTTTAAAATGTTAATTGCTGAAGATGATTTTATTTATGGTTCTGTAGGTGGTGGTGTTATGGAGTTTTCGCTTGTTGAAGAAGCCAAACAATTACTACAACAAGAGAATCCGCCAACATTCATCAAAAAACAAATTCATAAAGGAAATATCAAAGATGGTTCGGGGATGATTTGTTCTGGTGAACAAACAGTGGCCTTTCATTGCTTAGATGCTAAACATATTTCAATAATTTCAACTATTATTTCTTCTTTACAACACGGTAAAAAAGGAACATTACACTTATCTCCTTCCTTATTTGATTTTACTCTTGATCTTCTAGAAAGTCAGTTTGAGTATGACATCAATTCTAAAGAAGATTGGTGTTTTAAAGAACATATCGGCTTTAGAGAAACCTTATACATTGTTGGTGGTGGTCATGTAGGCGTTGCAGTTTCTGAACTCTTTGTGAAACTTGGTTTTTATGTGGTGGTTTTTGACAATCGAGAAAACCTTAACACTTTAGAAAACAACCAAACTGCTCATAAAAAACAGGTTATTGATTATAAAGATATTGAAAACTACATAGAAGAATCTTCTTCAAGCTATGTAGCTATTATGACCAATAAATACACTGATGACAAGTTGGTATTGAGTAAACTCATTAAAAATAACTATCAATTTTTAGGAGTTTTAGGTAGCAAAGCAAAGTTGCAAACGATGTGGGAAGTTTTACAAAATGAAGGATTTACTCAAGAAGAATTAAACAAAGTTCACGCACCTATAGGGCTTTCTATAAAAAGTGAAACCCCTGAGGAAATAGCAGTAAGTATTGCGGCACAAATTATTCAAATTAAAAACACCTAAACGAATAATGAATCAACCTAATGAATATAAAACCTTTTTAACAAACGTTTTTAATCGTTATGCTACGGTAAGTGACGATACTATTTCTTCTTTGTTTTCGGCTGTAAAAATCCATGATTTAAAAAAGGGAACTACTTTATTACCTTTTGGTAAAATATCAAAACACGTTCATGTACTTTACAAAGGGGCTGTAGTTTCTTGTTTTTTACATAAAGATGGTACAGTATACCACAAAAACATCTTTTTAGCAGAAAACTTTGTAGGTTCAGTCGTATCGTCACTTACTAATACACCTTCTCAGTTTTCTTTAGAGGTTATAGAAGACTCAACCATTATTAATTTTCCGTATGACACCTACAGACAACTTATTAGAGAAAACCAAGATTTACAAAACTTTTACATCGCTTATCTTGAAAAGAACTGGGTAATTGATAAAGAGAAACGAGAAATTGATATTGTTTTAAAAGAAGCTAAAGAACGGTATCTTGATTTTGTAAAGGCTAATCCAAACATAGAAAATAGAATACCGTTACACTATATTGCCTCTCACTTAGGTATCACTCCTACTCAATTAAGCCGAATACGTAAGAGCATAAAAAAAACTGTATAGCAATCAACATATGTAAAGAAAAAGGTGTTATTTCCTTTCCATCTTTGCAGTATGAAAATATTCTTTTTATACTTTTTGGCCTTTATTGGTGGGGTTTCACTAGCTGTTCAAGCAGGATTTAACACACAATTAGGTGCTATTGTAAAGCAACCTATTATTGCTGTTATAGCCACCTCTATAGCTAGTGCTATTTTTGGATGTTTATTCATATTTCTATTCAAAGAAGAAAGTATTCAACTAACTATAGCGCAACAAGTACCTTGGTATTTATGGTTTATTGGCGGACTTTTTAGCATGATTGGTATTTCTCTTTATTTTTACACCATACCAAAGCTAGGAATTTCAAAAATGATTGCTTTTGGCTTATGTGGTCAATTGATTTTTTCGTTATTCGCAGGAAAATTTGGTTGGTTAAACCTACCTGTTGAGCCTATAACTACCAAAAAATGTATTGGAATTATTTTCATGGCAATTAGTATTCTTTTAATCAACTCAAAATGAAAAAAATAGTATCAAATATTAATAATTTAACCTCTTTATGGAAAACTGCTGCGGCTCCATATCAAGGCTATCATAAAGAAACATCTTTTGAAAGCGCTTATATTGAAAATACCCAATGGCCTAATAGAATTTGGACTAACCTCTCTCCTTCTGAAAACCAACTAAAAGAAGTACAGCTACAAATGTTAGGAGAAGATAAGTATTTTACATTTTCTTTATTTACACTATCAAGTCAAGAAAATAATATGGAACTTGACGCTAAAATTCAGTTAAAGTCTACACAATATGGAATGAGTTTAGAACTAAAAGAAAAGTTCGAAACGCAAAGACAGATCGATTTTAAAAGAGTAGAAAACACAGAAGAAGCTGACATTTGGAGCAACGCTTTTTTTAAAGCCTTTAATTACGAAATAAGCACAGCAACCATTTTAAAAACTAAAGAAACCATCCCCTACTACCTTGTTTATTTTGAACAAGAGCTTATAGGCACTGTAATTTTATACACTACTAATACGATTGCTGGCTTGCACAGTTTAGGTATTATTCCTGAAAAAAGAAAACAAGGTTTTGCTACCGAAATTATGCGCCATACATTGAACAAAGCCATTGACCAGAATTTATCGTTAGCTACATTACAAGCCTCAGAAATGGCTAAAGAAATGTATTTAAAACTAGGGTTTTCTTTAGACTTTTTAATGGAGAATTATATACTCAATACAACAAACTAACAATTTTCTACACAATACGAATCTTTTATCTTTTTACTTGTTTGGTATTACTCCCTTTAAGCTGGAAACATCACTCCCCTTACCGAGGGAGTGTTACTCCCCTTAGGCAGGAAGTGTTGACCCGATAAAAAAGTTGCACTTTTTTATCTTACTTTTTTATATTTGGAGGAGTAAAAATTGCTATACCTTCTAATTATTCTACTATTTAAGGCTGTTTTAGTGATTTTATTACAGATATATAACTAGTTGGCAATAATTAAAAAATGAGAAAGATATCTTTAATATTACTGATATTTTCATCATATACAAGTTTTGCATGTAGCTGTTCTCAACTGAGATTAACTAATACACTTTCAGGAATTGAATTTGTTGGAATTATAAAGTTCACCTCTTTAAAAAAAATAGAAAAATTTGAAGGAATTTATAAAGCTGAATATAAAGTTAAAGAACAGTTTATAGGATATGAAAATGCTGAATTATTTATTGAAAGTCAAGAAGGAAGTTCTTGTGGTTTCTTACCAGAATTGAACTCTGAATATTTCATTTTTGCTTACCAAAATGAACTGGGATTTCTTGCAACTTCATTTTGTTTAGCTAGGAATATTCCAAACAAAGAAATTCTATCTATTTTAAGAGAAATTACTCAAAAAAGAATTTATCAGCAAACAACTCGGAATATAAGGCAGTTAACCAAAGAAAAACTAAACTCAAATCTTTTTGAGCAAAATATTAATGGAGCATTCATTTATGAAGCTATTTTAGATTCCAATTTTAAAGTTAAAAGGATGAAACCATTTAACCTTAACGCTAGAAAAAACTTCAATGAGAAAATAAAACAAGAATTGAACAACAAGTTTGAATACAAAAGAATGAATGAAGATTTGAAAATGAAAGAGAAAAATTTTAAAATATTTATTATTTTGAATTGGAATAAAAATTATGAAGGGAAATTAGTAGTTGAGCCTACAAAGGTTTAAACAACTATTACCAACAATATATAACCACAATTGCGGCAGATTCAACTACGTCCAACTCCACTCAATATAAATAACAAAACGTCAACTCAATCAAAACAAGTGAAAATAGATACAGATACACTACCTAAATGCTCATTAGAAGAGAAGAAATTTTCTTGGGGAGAGCCATATTTAGTTGTAACCCCAATATTTGATATAGCAATACCACCAGAATTATCTGATCTTGAATTTTCTGTTGAAATATTTATAAAAAATAACTTCCGAAATCAACTACTAGAGTTTTACAATGTTTTGATTAATTATGAAGAAAACAATCGGATTGAAAATTTCGAAGACACCATACCAGAACAGCTTCGTAAAGAAGTGTTAGCAAAAATCAAAAGCTTTCTTGACTCAGAAAAGAAGTTAACCCCTTGGGAGAAATACGATGAATATGGAAAAGAACTAGATTTTTTGTATAAGTTTGAAGAAGAGTTTAACCGAAAAATATTATTTATCAACCCGAAATAGAGATACTTACAGTAATTATTATAAGTAATTGCTTGTTCTCAACTACTTTTTATCCTCTTGAACAATAATATACTATGCTAAAAAAACTCTTCTCTAAATGGATACACCTCAAATGACACAAGAACTCTATCAAAAAGCAATAAAGTTTGCTGGAGAAAAGCACAAAAATCAAAAAGTTCCTGGTACAAATTCCAACTATTTGCTACATATCTCTAACGTTGCTATGGAAATAATCATAGCATATAATGCAACTAACAATTTCGATTTGAATTACGCTGTTCAATTAGCGCTACTCCACGATACATTAGAAGATACTGATACTGACTTTTCGGAGTTATTAAACATGTTTGGAGAAAAAGTTGCTAATGGAGTTCTAGCATTGACTAAAGATAAAAACCTAGATTCTAAAAAAGAGAAAATGACAGACAGCTTGAACCGAATAAACAAACTTGAAAAAGAGGTTGGAATGGTAAAATTAGCAGACAGAATTACAAACCTTCAAGAACCACCAAAACATTGGAAAAAAGATAAAATTCAACACTATTTATCTGAAGCTATCGTAATTAATGAAACACTAAATAACAAGAATGAATATTTAAATAAAAGATTAGAAAATAAAATTGCTGAATACAAAAAGTATACTACTAAATAAGAATAACTTATTATTAAACTCTCCCGAGAAATAACTATAAAATTAATCTTTATAATGTTTAACTGTAGTAATAAACTCTTAATTACAAATATAACCTACTTTCAATCTCAAGAAGATGTAAGAAACTTCAAAAAACCACTAAAATAATTAATAACATTAAACTAAACTTAAAAATATTATATTTAACTCCATAATTAACAAGCACATAAAAGCTGTTATTAACAATTAGAAGCCAAACTTAAATAAGAATTACAATGAAAAGAATTTACTCAATCTGTTTGTTATCAATAATTACTTTAATTTCATGTAAAAATGAGAAAGAGACTTCCAAAAACAACTTAGATGAAGTTGTTAATAATGAAGTTACAACCAAAGAAAAAAAAGAATTAAAGAATAACACTAAAAAATTTTCTTGGAAAAACATAATTGAATCTAAAGTTGATATTGGTGCATACCCTTATATAACACCACCAAAAGGTATGTTAGTAAATAAAAATACTAGCAGCACAGAGTCTTATGACTTTCACAAACTTGAAATGTTTGACGGTAATTCATTTTTTGACATAGAAGGACGAGTAGATAAAATGGGAATTATGATGGATGGAAATCAAAAATGGAATCAATACTATTTTGATAAAAGTATTAAAGACTACTTAACAGCTATTGGCGCTCAACTTATTTTTGAAGGAAAAATACCTAATGAACTTGTAAATCAAAAAGGAGAAAGCGTAAACGATCGTTATACTTACTTTAATAATTTTTATGTTGGAGATGTTGTAAACCATCCTATTCGTATGTATGTATTAAAAACGCCTACTAAAAAAATAGGAATTCAAATCTATTCTGATGTGGCTAATGCACAAATTGGAGTTGTGGAATCAAAAGAATTTGAACAAACAATAGAGAAAATAACAGCAGATAAAATCATAAATGAAATAAACACTAAAGGCTTTGCTACATTACATATTAATTTCGATACTGGGAAATCAAGAATTAAAGCTGACTCTTACGAAATAGTGAGTGAAATATCTAAAATGTTAAAAACAAATCCCAATTTAAAAATAAGTATTGAAGGACATACTGATAATGTGGGTAATGAAGGTTTTAATATGAAACTATCTAAAAACAGAGCCAAATCTGTTCTTATGTCACTCGTAGATGAAGGTATTGAAGAATCAAGACTAGAAAGTAAAGGCTTTGGGCACACGAAACCTATAGGTAATAACGCTACAGAAGAAGGAAAAGCACAAAATAGAAGAGTTGAACTAAGAAAAATTTAAAGAAATATCGTGTAAGCAGTATAAAAACTGCTGCTTACACAAAACACAACATATTATAATTTATAAAAAACTATTGGGACCTCATCCCAATAAAAACTGTACTTCTCTACTATCAAACTAGTATTTGCAACAAAAAAACCTCTAAAAGAGCACATTACAAACATTACCTTAACCAAATAGCACCTAAAAAGTGTAATTTTTTTCATATCTTCTCATGGTCTAACCACTTAATAATAAGCCTTAAACACAAAAGCCATGAGGAATAAACTAAAAAAAGACTTAGGATTATTTGATGTTTTTGCCATAAGTACTGGAGCCATGTTTAGCTCTGGTTTCTTTTTACTACCAGGAATCGCCTCACATTATACAGGCCCTTCTGTATTTTTAGCCTACTTACTTGCAGGTGTATTAATACTACCTACCATGTTTAGTATTGCTGAAATATCAACAGCCTTACCACGATCAGGAGGTGCTTACTTTTTTTTAGACAGAAGCTTAGGTCCACTTATGGGAACTATTGGCGGACTAGGTACATATTTTGCTTTAATGCTAAAAACAGCCTTTGCTATTATTGGTATTGGTGCTTACGCCGCTATATTTTGGGAAGTTCCTACCAAGGTAGTTGCTATCATAGCCACTCTTTTTTTTATGGCATTAAACTTAGTGGGGGCTAAAAAAACCTCCGCTTTTCAAAAGGTGTTTGTCATATTCCTATTAGTCATTTTAATTGGTTTTATTGCAGATGGTCTTTTTTCTATCTTCACCTCAAATACTATCACCAATGAATCTATTAAGAAACAATTTACCCCCTTCTTTTCAAACGGATTTGGAGGGATGTTTACTACCATAGGTTTTGTTTTTGTGTCCTACCTAGGACTCACTCAAATAGTAAGCGTTGCAGAAGAAATTAAAAACCCTGAAAGAAATATTCCTTTAGGAATGATACTTTCATTAGTCGTTACAGGATTAATTTATGGTTTGGGTGTTTTTATTATGGTAACTCTTATTGAGCCTACTGCCTTTGCCAACGAATTAGCACCAGCTGCTACAGCTGCAGAACAACTTTTTAAATGGCTACCCGATAATGTGGGAGTCTTATTAATGTCGGTAGCAGCACTTGCTGCTTTTGCTTCTACAGGGAACGCAGGACTATTATCTGCATCGCGATACCCGTTTGCTATGGGACGCGATAAACTGTTTCCTGCTATTCTAGCTAGAATTGGTAAAAAAGGAAGTCCTATAGTCGCTATATTTTTAACTACAGCATTAATTATTGTATTCATTCTACTACTATCAGAAGAAGGTATTGTAAAGCTTGCGAGTACGTTCCAATTATTGATTTTTATCTTTATTAACTTCTCTGTTATTGTTTTTAGAAAAAGTAAAATAGAATCATACGATCCAGGGTATTTATCTCCATTATATCCGTTTATGCAAGTTGTCGGAATTATCATTTCATTCATCCTTATTATTTATTTAGGATGGATGCCAGTGCTTTTTACCTCTGGTATTATTGTTATTGGGGTACTTTGGTATCATTTCTATTCCAAAGGAAAAGTAAAACGAGAAGGCGCTATTTTTCATTGGTTTGCGCTTTTAGGGAGGCATCAATACGATGAATTGGAAAATGAATTAATGACCATTTTAAAAGAAAAAGGACTCCGTGAAGGTGATCCGTTTGATGAAACCGTAATTACATCGAAAATAAAAATACTTAAGGATACCACTAACTTTGACAAGGTCTTAAATATCGCTTCCGATTACTTTTGTAGAGAGTTAGACCTCAACAAAGAAGGTGTACTCCACAAATTTTTCCAGTCTATACCCGATGAATCTGTCATCACTTTACCAGGTATTTTAGTTTTTCATGCCAAGTTTAAAAGTGTTTCGCATCCATCCATGAAAATTGTGATTTCTAAAAAACCAATTGAAGGAACACTTCCCTCTGAAGACTATGAGTTTAAAAAGCCCATACAAATCTGTGCTTTTCTAATTAATTCTGATGAAAACCCAAAACAGCAACTCCGTATGCTATCGAGACTTCTTGATATTTTAGAACGAGAGCAAATCGTAAAAACCTTGCTTAAAATGAATAGCCACAGAGAGATTAAGGAGTTTTTACTACAAAACGAGAGATTTGTAAGCATCAAACTACTCGAAAGAACTCCGCAAGACACCATGATTGGAAAACAGCTAAAAGAAATTCAGTTACCAAAAGATGTTTTAGTGGCTTTGGTTGAAAGAAACGACAAAACGTTTACGCCTAACGGTTCAACTGTTTTACTAACAGATGATGTACTCACCATACTTGGAGAAACCAAGTCTATCGCAAAACTGTATAAAGAATATATGAGTTATGAAATAGATAAACTGGATACTGAAGAGACTTCTTAATTTTTGGTTTGGTTATTTATTTTTATTGAACTTAGTTATCAATTTATATTTCTGATAGAAGTTATATCTTTGGTAAACCATATCTCATGCTGAAAAAGATTAAACGACAAAATGGACTACCAAACATACGAACCACATACAAATTTAAAGTCAATTATTAGTTGTTATTGGACGTTGGAAGTACCTATACATTCCGAACCACAAAAACAACGAATTGTACCAGATGGTTGTATAGAAATGGCATTTATTCTTGGAGACGATATAAAACGATACACTTCCGAAAATAACTTTATACTTCAACCACGGGCAATGGTATTAGGGCAAATAATTGAACCTTTCTACATTGAACCAACAGGTTATGTCAATACTTTTGCCATTAGGTTTTATCCTTATGGATTTGCTAATTTTATCTCTGGACCAATCAACAACTTAGCAAGCACAGAAACACCCTTGAATCTCCTTTTTGACAAGGAAACCGCAGATGGTTTGCAACAAAAAATAACCAACGCTGAAAATACGATACAACGTATAGAAATCATCGAAAAGTTTCTTTTGGATACGTTCAACAACCAAAAAACAATTCATAAAATAGTAAAAAGTACTGTGGATACTCTCCTTTCTACAAACGGAAGTGTTTCTATAAACTCAATCCTCGAAAACAACCTATCTAAACGAAGACAGCTTGAAAGAAACTTTAAAAAACAAATTGGAGTAAGCCCCAAACAGTTAGGAAAAGTAATTCGATTGCAAACAGCTTTAAAATTGATGCTTAACCAAAAGTCTAAAAACCTAACTGATGTTGCCTATAAAAGCGACTATTTCGATCAAGCTCACTTCATCAAAGACTTTAGAGAATTTACAGGAATAAACCCAAAAGAGTTTCTTACTGACGAAAGCTTGAAGCTTTCTACCCTTTTTTACAAATAAACTAAGGTGTCGCATTTTTACAATTTCAACTAATTTTCTGCTCTTAGTTTTGTATCAATAATACTAAACCGAAAATGAAAAATAACACACTTATTACCATTATTACCCTATTTTTTTGCCTTGTGTCTTGCAAAAACAAAGGCACTTCAATCTCTAAAACAACACAATCTAAAGAATCAATCACTAAAAGTACACAACAGATGAAAAGTTATGTCTCAATTTTTGAAATTCCTGCAACCAACATTACACGAGCTGTTAATTTTTACAAAGAAATTTTAGGTATAGAAATTGAAAGATTCCATTTTCCAGAAATGGAAATGGGGGTATTTCCTTACGAAGGTCAAATGGTTACAGGAGTAATTATACAAGGCGAAGGTTATGAACCTTCTGCAAGTGGGGTTACTATTTACCTTAATGGTGGAGACAATCTGCAAACTATTATTGATAAAGTAGAAGAACATGGTGGTAAAGTTATCATACCTAAAACACCTCACGCTGACGAAAACGGGTACTTTGCCATTTTTCTCGACTCAGAAGGAAATAAAATTGGACTTCATTCGCCAAATTAAAAAAACAAACTTCTAACAATAAAGGGAAATAATAATGGCTTGGGTACTAACTCAAACCGTTATTTCTTTTTATTAAAGTGTCTTGAAAACCAACCCATAAATTTATAAAGTCAGCTACAGCTCATACATCAAACGAAAGTAAAACTCCCTTTATAAAACCATTCTCTCCCCTTTCTAAAAAAATCTAATTAACGTATCTTGCAATCTTATTAAAAGACACCTATAATGCAAGACAAAAACGTACATACTTATATAAAAAATGTTGTAGAAAATATGCCAGCAGATTGGTTAAACCTAACCACGCACCGTCTGGATATTTATATAGAAAAACTAGCCAAAACCCAGTTTTTAGAGCAGTTTGAAGATTTGTATAAAAACAACAATGCTACTGCTTCAGCGTTAAGCGAGTTGCCAACTGCATACGATTATATTCGTTTAGGGCATCCGTTATCGTCTGTATTAGAGTGGACGATTGCCAAACTATACAACACTAAAGCAGCAAATGTAATTAGTTTTTCATCACAAACGGTTCCTGTTTTGGCTGTGTTAAGAGCGAATTTATTTGCTAATAAAAACACGCAAATAGTGTATACCAATGAAATTCCTAGCTTTTTTGATGCTGAAGTAATTAAAAATGTATACGGATATCAATTTGAACTAAAAAAAGTGGATAGTGTTGAAGCTATTCCTGAATTTGATGCTAGTACCGTATTGATTGTTGAACAAGAAGCTATTTGCAACTTTACGATTGTACCAAACGTTGATTTTTACATCAACACACACACAGAATTAGGAAGCTTTTTATTGGTAAACGGAGAGCAAAACGATTCTTATATTTCAGACATTCAACATGTAAGAAGAAGAGAAACTATTGCCATGACTCCTGCTAATTCATTAAAAGCGTTGAAAAGCCTTATCGATGAGCCGTATGAGGTTACAGTAACTGACGTAGCACAAAACAAAGCAAAGGTTGAGAGACTCATCAATGAGATTACCAATACCAGCACAAAAGCGTTAGTAGCTTCAAGTGGACTTTCAATACAATACGCCATTTTAATGGGATTGATTGACGATGCTCTTGAAAACCATAAGGGAAAAACGATTAAAATTGTAGTGCCTCCAAACTGTTATGGTGGTACAAACGACCAAGCGAGACGTGTTGCTGCTTGTTTAAACAACGTAGACATTGTTGATTTACCTGTTGATGGAGACAACGACATGGTAGAGAGCATTGATACCGTATTAGCCAACATTGCAGCACAAGATGCGGTTCCGTATATCATTGCTGAAATTCCGACCAACCCAAGAGTAGAAGTACCTAACCTTACCGATTTAAGAGATGTTTTAAGTAAAAAACGTACGACTCCAACGGGTGAAACAGCCGTTGATCCTGTGTTTATTTTAGACCAAACTTTCTGTCCGAATGTTCACTTTTTAGGAGATACAGACATGTTAGCCAATATTAGAACTATTTCGTTTGCTAGTGGATCTAAATTCCCTAGTGGTGGAAAATGTACTGCTGGATACTGTGTTGGAAATAAAACAACCAACGCGTTAATCAAAAAAATAGAAAAACACTTACATATTTGCGATAACGAGGCTACACCGCTTCAATACGAAATATTAGCTGCACAAATGCCTTCGATGACGCAACGAATTAGTGATGCTTATAAAAATACACGTGAATTTGTAAACTTTATTCATGAAGTATTACCTGGTGCTAAAATCAATTTTGTTTCAGAAGAACTAGCTGCGCAAGGATTTACACCATCAGTATTTTCGTTAGACCTTCCTACCAAAGGGAATACTGTGGAAGAAAAAGAAGCCTATAAAAGAGCCTTAAACTTAAAGCTTATCAATTTAATGATTACTGAAATTCCGAATGAAAGTAAGTATTGTGTAAGCTACGGACAGTTAAAAGGTTGTTACTGGACAATTCCTGCAACCTCAACCCAAGGAACTACCAAAGAAGGTGATAAAGATTATATTGCTCGTGTAGCACTTTCTCCTAATATGGATTTAGCGCTTCATAAAAAAGTTTTCCTTGATTTTGTAAAAAGTATCTAAGAACCACAAAACGTCATTTCAACCGTAGGGAGAAATCAAAAAAGATTCAGCATAACTAAATCTTAACGATTGGAATTTCTCTATTAATAAATTTCTCCCTTCGGTCGAGATGATTCTTTTTGATCTACAAAATTCATTTATAAACTGTAAATTTACCGTCTTGAAAATAGCTATCGTCATATTAAACTGGAACGGAAAAAAGTTGCTTGAGCAATTTTTACCTTCTGTCATAACTTTTAGTTCAGAAGAAGCTGAAGTGTATGTTGCAGACAATGCTTCTACAGATGATTCTATTGCATTTGTAAAGCAACATTTTCCTACTGTAAAAATTGTACAGAACTCAGAAAATGGTGGTTATGCAAAAGGTTACAACGATGCGTTACAACATATTGATGCAGATGTATATTGTTTGGTAAATTCTGACATTGAGGTTACCAAGAACTGGTTAACTCCCATTATTGATACTTTTAAAAAGGAACCTAATACGGCGATTATCCAACCGAAGATTTTAGACTTTAAAGATAAATCGAAGTTTGAATATGCAGGTGCTGGTGGTGGCTTTATTGATGCTTTTGGATATCCGTATTGTCGTGGTCGTTTGTTTAGTGACTTAGAAACTGATAACGGACAATTTAACGATACTACTGAAATATTTTGGGCGTCTGGAGCTTGTTTTTTTATCCGCTCTGAAGTTTTTCATCAACTACAAGGTTTTGATGAAGATTTTTTTGCGCATCAAGAAGAGATTGATTTGTGTTGGCGCGCTAAAAATAGTGAGCATACTATAAAATATGTAGGAGCATCCACTGTATATCACGTAGGTGGGGCTACATTAGACACGTTAAACCCGAAGAAAACCTTTTTAAACTTCAGGAATAGTTTACTCAACCTAGTTAAAAACTTACCCTCTGCTAAATTATTCCCAATTATTTTTTCTCGTTTAATCTTAGACGGATTGGCTAGTGTTAAATTTTTATTGGAAGGGAAACCTAACCACTTATTTGCTATTTTAAAAGCTCATTTTAGTTTTTATATGCATCTTCCTAAATTCATAAAAAAGAGAAAAGAATCTCCTAAAAAACCAAATTACTACGAGCACACATCTGCGGTTTGGCAGTATTATGCTAAAGGAAGGAAAAAGTTTACCGAATTACGTTAATTTTTGCTCGTCCTTATAGATATAATAGAGTAAAAAGAAAACTGCTATTCCACCGAAAGTATGCCATAACCAGTGCGTTCCCATGGGCAATACAACTACTTTATTATCTAATGTCCTAAATAGTAAAGCTATTCCAAAAACTGCTCCTCCATATACAATGTATTTTACATTTCTCCAACGGGTCTTATAAGCATACCATATTAACGGGGTTATTACAGCAAATGCTGTTACTGCATATCCAAACGATGTTCTATATCCTGAAGGTATTGGTAAAAATCGTGGAAAAATAGACACTAAAAGTATAGCTACAATTATCGCTAATCGTTCCCACCATTTCTTTTTAATTTTTCCTATGAAATAAATAATAGCTCCTAAACATACAATCATGATAGGAACCCAGTCTAACAACAACCAAAATTCATGACTTCTTGTACCGTGAAACATGGTACCACCTATCCAACTGATGAATATTACTGGAATGGCAAACAAAAAAAATGGGTATTGTTTAGGGTTTTGATAAATTCTTCTTCCGAAGTAAATCAGTAGAACAATAAAAATTAAGTTGCTAAAAGTATTGAAAGGCTCAACAGGCAATCTGCCTGCTATGGTTTCTTGATATATTGGTCCGCTGTCGTTGGGGAATCTATCCAGTAAAAACATATATCCTTTTTCTATTCTGTACTAAGATAGGGATTGTGTTTTTAATTAAAAAGTGGTTTTGTAAGATTTCAACTAAACTTATTTTATTATTACAAAATATCTAAGCTTCCTTTTCCTTCACGAATTACTTCTGGTTCATCGGTTGTTAAATCGATTACAGTAGATGCATGGTTGTCTCCGTATCCTCCATCAACCACGATATCAACAATATTCTGCCATTTCTCGAAAATTAATTCAGGATCGGTTGTATATTCTAATACTTCATCTTCATCATGAATAGATGTAGATACAATCGGATTTCCTAAAGCTGCTACAATGGCTCTTGCTATATTATTATCGGGTACACGAATACCTACTGTTTTTCGTTTTTTATAAGCTTTTGGTAGTGAATTACTACCAGGTAACACAAAAGTATATGGACCTGGTAAAGCTCTTTTTAAAATTTTATAAGTTGCAGTATCTATTTGCTTTACGTAATCAGATAAATGGCTTAAGTCGTTACAAACAAATGAGAAGTTGGCTTTTTCTGGCTTTACTTTTTTTATTCTTGCTACTTTTTCTAGTGCTTTAGTATTGGTAATATCACAGCCTAAACCATAAACAGTATCGGTTGGATATATAATTAACCCTCCATTTTGTAAAACTTTTACAATTTTTTCAATCTCTTTTGGATTGGGGTTCTCATTATACAGTTTTATAAATTGTGCCATAGCTTAGTAATTATCAAAGTCAAAATCGTCTAGGCTTTCAAAGTTATTAAATTCATCATCAATTTCATCATCTATATTTTTTGAAAGATCTTCTGCTTTAAATTCTTTTTCTGGGGCTTCCTCTGGCATTTCTCCTACAGATAAAATCATTTTTGTTTCAGTAACTTCTTCATTAGACTGTTCTATTACCTCTACATAAAACGTCCACATTTGTAAGAAATCGTACACATAAATTAACTTATCATGTTGGTTTGGTAAGGTTTCATGTAAAATACATGTTGCCATTGAAATTCCATCTCCTGCTTCTGACATATTAAATAGTGGAATTTCTTCGCCTTGATTCCAATCTTCATCGGTACGGTAAAAAGACGCCATTTCTTGTCCGTTAAAACCAAACGCTTTTGCGATATCAAAGTGTAGGTTTTCTAACGAAGTTTTTTCGTTTACTAACAGGGTTCGTATTACATCTTCTTTCGTATCTAAAATTACGCGTACTTTATACATTCTATCATTTTTTGTCAGTACAAAAATACGTATTTTTGGGTGATAATTTTTAGTTACCATGAATAAGCAAGCATCTCTTACAGTCTTAAACAGTTACAACAAAAACACCTTGATGGAAACTTTAGAAATAGAGTTTGTTGATGTAGGAGATGATTTTATTACTGCTAAAATGCCTGTGACCCCTAAAGTACATCAACCTTATGGATTACTACATGGTGGGGCAACAGCTGCCTTGGCTGAATCAGTTGGTAGTTGTGCTTCTGCTTTTTTCTTAAGAGACTCTTCTAAAATTGTAAAAGGAATTGAGTTAAGCATCAATCATGTAAAAAGCAAGCGAGAAGGACATGTTTTTGCTACTGCTAAAGCGATTCACAAAGGTAGAACTACACATTTGTGGGAAGTGAGAATTGTTGATGAGGATGATAACTTGATTTCACTTTGTAAGATTACCAATATTGTTTTAGACAAACAATAGCATGAAATTGCTAAAAAAAATCTTAAAAACCGTTGGAATTGCTCTCTTTGTGCTTTTCCTTGTTTTATATTATTTATTCTGGAATTTTTCTGCTCCTAAATCTGATGTAAAAGTACTTGAAAAATTTTCAGGAAGCTCTGCTACTCCTGTCCTTACTTATGAAAACTTTAAAGGGTTTGAGTACAGAAAACTTTCAATCATAAAAGATACTACTTTACCTACACTGGTTTTTGTTCACGGAACGATAGGTTCTTCTACCGATTTTGTAAAATATATGAAGGATAGCGCATTGCTTAATAAAGCTAATATGATTTCATATGACAGAATTGGTTACAATTATCAAGACAAAAATCCGGTTCAAGAAAGTATTGCTTTTGAGCGTGACGTGTTAAAGAATATTTTACATGATATTAACCCCGATAAAACGATTCTTGTAGGTTATTCTTATGGAGGACCTATTGCCTTAGCTATACAAGAAAAAGTTAGAAAAGTAATTTTGCTGGCTCCTGCTATATATAGTGAAGTAGAACCCATGCCATGGTCTTTAAATTTATATAAATGGAAAATTACTCGATGGTTGGTTCCTCCAATATGGCAAGAAGCGAGCAAAGAAAAGTTATCTCATAAACAAGATTTACAACTATTTGAAAACAACTGGAAATCTACCCCTAACAACATAGTAAGTATTCATGGAACTAATGATTGGATTGTACCTTTTGAAAACTCTTTATTTTTAAAAGAACAGTTTCCTGAAAATCAGTTTGAGTTAATTAGCGTTCCTGATGCTAGTCATGGATTTATTTGGAGTAAATTTGACACGATTAAAGAACATTTAATACAACAATTAGATTGAGTATTTTTTTAAACATAAAAGAAGCCTTCAACAAAGAATTACCTTTTGTTACTTACAGAAAGCCTAACAGTTCTATAATTAAAGGGTGGTTTCAACAAAACAACGATGTAATTACTTCTGAAAATTATAATGAGAGTGGATTTATTTTTGCTCCGTTTGACAGCAGAGAAAAAGCTATTTTAATTCCTAGAAATCAATCTACTTATGTTGAAGAAAAAGTTACTATTGACGATACTCAAACTAACAACACTAATCACGCTCCTGATACAGCTTCCGAAGAGAACCACATTCAACTAGTTGAAAAAGGAATAGCCGCTATTAAAAATCAGCAGTTTAAAAAAGTAGTTCTTTCCAGAAAAGAAAAAATTGAGTTATCAGATTTCAGCCTTATTAATACTTTTCAAAAACTTCTGAATAACTACCCAACAGCTTTTGTATATGTTTGGTATCATCCTAAAATTGGGTTATGGTTAGGAGCTACCCCAGAAACTTTAGTTAGTATTAAAGATAAAAATTTTACTACTATGGCTTTAGCGGGAACACAAGTTTACAATGGCACAACTAATGTTACTTGGCAGCCAAAAGAATTAGAAGAACAACAATTTGTAACTGACTACATCACTGATAGGTTATCTGATATTTCCTTAAACATTACAACATCTGGTATTGAAACTATAAAAGCGGGTAAGTTACTCCATTTAAGAACCATTATTAATGGAAAGTTAAAAACGAATACTGCTTCTTTAATCAAAAGCTTACATCCTACCCCTGCCGTTTGTGGAATGCCTTTAGAGGCTTCAAAACAATTTATTTTAAATAATGAGAACTATCATAGAAGCTTTTATACAGGTTTTTTAGGAGAATTGAATACAAACAATAAGGAAAGTCATTTATTTGTTAATCTTCGTTGTATGGAGGTTTCTAACAATACTGTGTATATTTATGTTGGAGGTGGAATTACAAACGACAGTAATACTATAAAAGAATGGCAAGAAACAGTAGCAAAAACTACTACTATGAAAAAAGTTTTATAGGAAAAACACCTACTCTACAAAATACTTTACCCCAAAACAAACATAACCTGCTGAAATTCAGTTTTTTTTATTATATTTAGGTGAACTCAAAACTCGCTTTCCTATGAAACAAAAATTACTTAGGATTAACCAGCGTGAAGACAAACTTAATAGTAGAGTGGGTAGAACTTTAACTTATAAGCAGCTGGTTGAATTCGCATCAAAACTACCAAACAAAATAAAATCGCTTATGTAAAAAATAAAACCACCAATTGCTGTGCAACAATTGGCAGTTTTCTAAGTGTAAATTGAATTTGAATTGATTTTTTTCTGCACATTATCATCTCTAAACACAAGTAATATCACTTGTGTTTAGAGTTATGCATAACAGTTTCTTCTGTTAAATATCGTCGAAAGAAACGTCTGTAAAGCTTTCTGTAGAAGCTACTTCTGTAGTTACGTTTTCTTCTTTTTTATAGTCTTTTTGATGACGTTCACTTATAACTTCAGATCCTTTTTCGTTTACAATAAAGTCTGTTGCCTTGTTCAACATCTCTTTAAAATCACTAAAATCCTCTTTATATAAGTAAATTTTATGTTTTTGATAATGAAAAGAACCATCATCATGAGTAAACTTCTTACTCTCAGTCACTGTTAAATAATAATCATCTGCCTTTGTAGATCTAACATCAAAAAAATATGTTCTTCTTCCTGCTCTTAAAACCTGTGAAAAGATTTCCTCTTGTTCTACTCTCTCGCTCATAATTCGTTACTTAAAATAATAGTTGGTTATTTAAATTTTCTCAACAAATCTAACAAAATATTTGACTTGACAATACGAAATGCTATATTTCTTTTTCTAAAAGCTGTTGTTCGTATAAATCTTTATAATACCCTTTTTCTTTTACTAATTGATTGTGAACACCTTGCTGAATAATCTTTCCTTCATCTAATATTATTATTTTATCTGCATTTTTTGCAGATGATACCCTATGGCTTATTATTATCGTTGTTTTATCACTAGAAACTCTTTCTAAATTTGATAAAATTTTCTCTTCAGTCTCAGTATCTACAGCTGATAGACAATCGTCAAAAATTAAAATTTTAGGGTCTTTTATAATAGCTCTTGCTATAGAAGTTCTTTGTTTTTGTCCTCCAGAAAGCGTAACACCACGCTCTCCTAAAATAGTTTTATAGCCTTGTTTAAAGTCAATAATATTATCGTGTATAACCGCGTTTTTGGCTGCTTCTATAATTTCTTCTTCTGTAGCATCTTCTTTTCCAAATTTTATATTGTTTTCAATGGTATCTGAAAACAAGAACGGTTCTTGCGGCACAAAACCAATTTGGTTTCTTATGTCATATAAATTGCAGGTTTTAATATCTTTTCCGTCCATTAATACAGTCCCTCCTGTAGTATCATACAAACGTGAAACTAAGTTGATTATAGATGACTTACCACTTCCTGTTTTTCCTAATATTGCTAGTGTTTCTCCTTTTTCTACCTTAAAACTTACATCTTTTAACGCTGTGATATTTGTGTCTTCATAGACTAAAGAAACATGATTAAACTCAATATCTCCTTCAATGATAGTTTCTCCTTCATTTGCATTTTCAATTTCAGGAACTTGTTCTAAAAATTCATTAATTCTTTCTTGAGAAGCTTCAGCCTGCTGCACCATTGAAGTTACCCAACCAACTACAGCTACTGGCCATGTTAAAATATTTACATACATAACAAAAGCACCAATGGCTCCTACTTTAATTTCTTCATTAATATATAAAGTACCACCAACATACAAAACAATGATATTACTAATTCCTATTAATAAAATCATTAATGGAAAAAATAACGCTTGTACTTTATATAGGTTTATATTTTTATCTTTACTAGCATCTGCCAACGTATCGAAGTTATTAATCACAGCGCTTTCTATTGCATATGATTTTACTACATTAATACCAGAGAAAAACTCCTGATTAAACGTTGTTAATTTTGAAAGGTATTGCTGAACTACTGTACTTCGTTTATTAATTTGCTTGCTTAAAATAAATACTGATACTGATAAAACAGGAAAAGGTATCATTGTATACAAGGTGAGCTTTGGTGATATTGCATACATTTGAGTAAAACCGACTGCAAAAGACACTAACATATTTAATGAATACATGATGGCTGGTCCAAAATACATACGAACTTTAGAAACATCTTCACTAATACGGTTCATTAAATCACCAGTTCTATTTTGTTTGTAAAAATTAAGTGACAGTCGTTGATATTGCTGATAAATTTCATTTTTTAAATCAAACTCTATTAATCGAGACATTACAATTATAGTTTGACGCATTAAGAATGTAAAGAAACCACCTAACAGTGTTACCCCTACTATAAGCAAAATATTTGTAAAAAGGATACTTTTAACTTCTGATATTTCAGTTATTTTACCTAATTGATAATCTTCCACAACATTTAAAGAAGTTAACACATAATTAGGCACTTTTAATGTAAATATTTTAGCTAATACAGTTATAAAAACTCCTAATAATAACCTCCATTTGTATTTAACAAAGTACTTGTTTAAGTATTGTAATGCTTTCAATTCTATTTTATTATAAAAATTAAACTTTATAAAAGGGTCTTGTTAAAGATACCTTAATTGAGACCTCTTTTTTTGCTTATGTTTTAACGATTTCTTATTTTTGCCCTCGAATTTTTGAGATTGTCCAAATCATCTCAAATTAAAAAACAAAACAAATGACATCAGAAATCATTGATACTAAAGATCTTAAGAATGACCCAGTGTTTGGTCAGTTATCTTTTGACAATCACGAGCAAATCGTTTTTTGCAACGACGAAGATACAGGTTTAAAAGCAATTATCGGTATCCATAACACAACTTTAGGACCTGCTTTAGGAGGTACTAGAATGTGGCAATATAAAAGTGAATGGGAAGCTTTAAATGATGTATTACGTTTGTCTCGTGGTATGACATACAAGTCTGCTATTACTGGATTAAACCTTGGTGGTGGTAAAGCAGTTATTATTGGTGATGCTAAAACTCAAAAAAATGACGCTTTAATGCGTAAATTTGGTGAGTTTGTTAATTCTTTAAGTGGAAAATATATTACTGCTGAAGATGTTGGAATGGAAACTCGTGATATGGATATAATCCGTGAAGTTACTCCACATGTAACAGGTGTTTCTGAAAGTATTGGAGGTTCTGGAAACCCTTCTCCTGTAACAGCTTATGGTGTTTACATGGGAATGAAAGCTGCTGCTAAATACAAGTTTGGAACTGAGAACTTAGACGGTAAAAAAGTATTAGTTCAAGGTGTTGGTCATGTTGGAGAAACTTTAGTGAAGCACATTACTGACGAAGGAGCACAAGTTGTTTTAAACGATATTAACGAGGCTCGTTTAGAAGAATTAAGTAAAAAATATGGTGCAAACGTAGTGTTAGGAAATGACATTTTTGGATTAGATGTTGATATTTACGCTCCATGTGCTTTAGGTGCTACTATTAATGATGAAAGTATCGCTCAATTAAAAGCTAAGGTAATTGCAGGTGCTGCTAACAACCAATTAGCAAATGAATTAAAACACGGTACAATGTTAAAGGAAAAGGGAATTGCTTATGCTCCTGATTTCTTAATTAACGCTGGTGGAATTATTAATGTATATGCTGAAGTTGTTGGTTACGATAAAGCTGAAAGCTTAAAAAGAACTGAAAACATTTACAATACTACATTAGAAATTTTCAATTTATCAGAAAAAGAGAATATCACTACACATCAAGCTGCTTTCAATATTGCACAAGCAAGAATTGATGCTCGCAAAAAAGAGCAAAATAGCTAGATAAAAAATAAAAAAGTTTTACTTTTGCAGAGCGTTAGAAATAGTTTCTATCGCTCTTTTTTTTAAAGTTCTTTAGAATGATTAACAGAAGACATATTCGTGTTAAAGTAATGCAGTCGGTTTATGCGATGCAGCAATCGCATAGCGATGATTTAGTTAAGGAAGAAAAATTCTTAAAACACAGCATTCAAAAAATGTACGATTTGTACGTTTTAAACCTTCAATTATTAGTTGAAGTACAAAAATTAGCTCGTAAGAGAATAGAGCTTTCTAAAAAGAAAATACTAGCTACAAAAGAGGAACTCAACCCAAATACAAAATTTATAGACAATAAACTTTTAAACTCACTTAATGAAAGTGTAAGTTTAGAAGGGTATGTTGAGCTTAACAAGCTTAATTATTGGGACCTTGATGATGAGTATGTAAAAATCTTATTAGATGAATTACAAAGAAGTGACCTTTACAAAAAGTACATGGACACTGTTGAAAACTCTTACAACATAGATAAAGCCTTTGTCATTGACTTTTTTAGAGATATAGTAGCCCCTAATGAAAAGTTAGCTGATTATTTTGAAGATCAAATGATTTCTTGGGTTGATGATATTCCTTTTGTAAATACTTGGATTCTTAAATCTTTAAACAAACAAAAAGCAAATAAGCCTTTCATATTAGGTAGTTTGTATAAAGACAATGATGATAAAGTTTTTGTTTCTGATTTGTTTACAAAAACAATGTTACATCAACACAAATACGAAGAGGACATTAAAGAGAAAACTCCTAACTGGGAAGCTGATAGGATTGCTGATATTGATATGATTATTATTAAAATGGCTATTACAGAATTTTTACACTTCCCTTCAATTCCAAGTAGAGTTACCATAAATGAATATATTGAGTTAGCAAAAGATTATTCAACAAACAAAAGTGGTTACTTTATTAATGGAGTTTTAGATAAATTAGCCAAAGACTATCTAAGTTCAAATAAGATGGTTAAAATAGGTAGAGGTTTATTATAATAAATTAGTATTTTTACATCAAACTAAAAATATTTTAAAATGAAGAAAATAGCAGTAATGGTAGCATTTGTTGTTTCTGCAGGAATGTTAGTTTCGTGCGGACAGGGGAATGCTTCATCAAAAGTTAAAAAAGAAAATCTTGAAAAAGCAGAAAAAAGAGATAGCTCTATAGGTTTAGGAGCTCCTGTGATTTCTTTCGATAAAGAAGAATTTGACTTTGGTACTGTTAACGAAGGTGAAGTTGTTAAAACCACTTTCGTAGTAACAAATACTGGTAAGAGTGATTTAATTATTACAAATGCGCAGGCATCTTGTGGTTGTACTGTTCCTGAATGGCCAAAAGAAGCTATTGCTCCTGGTAAAACAGGAAATATTAAAGTTAGCTTCAATACCAATGGTAGAGTTAACAAACAATCTAAATCTATTACTTTAACTACCAACACAGAAAAAGGAAGAGAAATTATTAAAATTTCTGGAATGGTAACCCCAAAAAACAATAACTCATAATGTTCGAAACTATCTTCTTACAAGCTAGCTCTCAAGAAAGCTTAATGAATATGCTTCCTTTTGTAGCAATGATTGCTGTTTTTTACTTTTTAATTATTCGTCCACAAATGAGACGTCAAAAAAAAGAAAAACTATTTCAAGCAGAAATTAAAAAAGGAGCTAAAATAGTTACCACCAGTGGAATTCATGGTAAAATTGTAGAAATTAATGATACCGATAACACCGTTACTATTGAAACAGGAGCTGGTAAAATAAAGTTTGAACGTTCAGCCATTTCTATGGAAATGAGTAAAAAACATACTTCAGAAGCTAAAAAATAAAAGAGATTTATTTTATAAAAAAAGTGGGCTTAAGAGCCCACTTTTTTCTTTTTTTAGTAGATTGCACTAATAAACAATTTCTTGAAAACAAAATTTAACATACCTAAAACATTTTTTGGCTTTTTAACCGTATCTATATTTTTCTGGTTGCTTATTAATTTATCAAAGGAGTATAATACAACTATAGTATATGATATTGAATACACACAACTTCCGCAACAAAAAACATTAATAGAAACACCAATAAAAAAAATTCCTTTAAAATTAAAAAGTAGTGGATACAATCTTTTAATTACTAGTATTAACCATACCCCCATTAAACTAGACCTAAAAAAAGCTTCAAAAAAAAGGGGTACAAATTACTATTTTTTATCGAAAAACCTTTTTAATGAAATTCAAGAACAACTAAAATCAAATATTGAATTAATTAAAATAGAAAAAGACACCATTCCTTTAAAAATTGGTTTTCTCAGCTCAAAAAAAGTTCCCTTAAAACCAAATTTAAACATTTCTTTTCAGCTAGGATATGACTTTTCTAAACCCATAACAATTGTACCTGACAGTGTTTTAATCTCTGGTGATGAAGCCTATGTTACTGAGACTAATTTTTTAAATTTAAAAAACATTACATTAGAAAACTTATCTAAAAATACTAGTATCAATTCTTCTATTATTTTACCCAAAGACTTAAAGCTTAAATTGAGTCATTCTACTGCACAAATTAACATTGCTGTTGATAAATTTACAGAAGGTGAAATTGAAGTTCCTATTTTTGTTAAAAATGCACCCAAAGGAATTAATATATTCCCCAAAAAGGTTAAGGTTATATACAAAGTGGGCTTGCAAAACTTTAATGACATTACCTCCGATTTATTTATAGTTGAATGTGATTATTTACAATCTAAAAAAAAAGAAATAAACTATCTTATTCCTAAAATAAAAGACATCCCTAAAACGGTAGATTTAGTGAGGATAGTTCCAGAAAAAGTTGATTTTTTAATATACAAATAGCATGGTAATAGGTTTAACAGGAGGAATTGGTAGTGGAAAATCTACTGTAATTAATATCTTTTCAGAATTTGAAAATATTGCTATTTATATTGCTGATGATGAAGCCAAAAAGTTAATGAACACATCAAAAAGAATAAAAGAACAATTAATCACTGAATTTGGGGAGGAAGTATATATAAACCACAAACTAAATAGGTCTTATTTAGCCTCAATAGTTTTTAATAACAAGAAAAAGTTAGCTATTCTTAATGCCATTGTACACCCTGCTGTTAACAAACATTTGCAACAGTTCTTAAAAAAAAATAGTGTTAAAGATTATATATTATACGAAAATGCAATTCTTTTCGAAAACGGAAGTGACTCTTTTTGTGATAAAATAATTACAGTAACCGCTCCAGAGCATATAAGAATTGAACGCGTTATCAAAAGAGATAGGACTACAATACAAGAGGTAAAAAATAGAATTAAAAACCAATGGAGTGAAACAAAAAAAATACTACAATCTAATTATTTAATTAACAATATTTCACTATTAAAAACAAAAGATGAAGTATTAAAAATCCATAATTATTTAACAAAAAGTAGAAAATAATTTACGTTTCAATAACCTTTTGTGTTAAAATTGTCTTAATTTTATAGTAAGTTTGTTAATCTAAGTTAAAAGATTATACGCCTAAAATTTATTAATTTATTTTTGAGTAATGGGCAAGAAAATTTTTATTCTCATTGTTGTTTTAATGAGTATTTCTCTAATAGGTATCATCTCCATTCAAGTATATTGGATAAATGATGCTATTAAAAATAAAAAGGAACAATTTAAAAATAATGTAAAAATTGCTTTAGCTCGTACCTCCGAAAATATTAAGGAAAGAGAGTATTTAGAATTTAAGCAAAATTATAAAGATTATTTTGAAAACAATAAACTCAGAACAGACGCAGAAATAACAACTTTTCTTTTTCAACAAGTTGATACTGTAAGTAAAAAAAAGTTTTCATTTGGTAGTACTATTTTAGAAGAAAGTATTAAAATGCCTAACGAGTTTGTTGATAATGATTCTATCATTATAAAACGTTACTCAGGAAAAGAAGATATTTATTTTTCACAAATAATAAAATCTGAAAACAAAGATTTTAAACCTTTTTTAGACGAAAATCGTTATTCTTCTTTCAGAACATATAACACATGGAATGATGAAGTTATGGAACATGCTTTTAGAAGAAGTAAAGCTGTGTTTCCTATTAATCAAAGAATAAGTAATAAGGAGCTAAGTAATACTTTAGAGGAAGAGTTTGCTAAAATGAATATTACACAAGATTTTAAATATGTTGTTTATGAAGATGGTTTAGCTACTCAATTAAAATCTGGGTATTTTAATATACAACCAGAGGATATTAATTACCCTTTACTAGAAGATGAAGACGGAAATAGCAATTATAAGCTATATGTTAAGTTTCCTAATGAAAAAAAGAACCTGTTATCAGGTATGATGAAAATATTGATACTATCTTTATTTTTTATAGGAATTATTATTGCTGCTTTTTCCACCTCATTGTATCAGTTAATTCGCCAAAAAAAGATTTCTGAAATAAAAACAGATTTCATTAACAATATGACACATGAGTTTAAAACACCTATTGCTACCATAAACTTGGCTTTAGATGCTATTAAAAACCCAAGAATTATATCAGATGAAGAAAAGGTGAAACGGTATGTTCAAATGATTCGTGATGAAAACAAACGAATGCACGGGCAGGTAGAAAATGTATTACGAATTTCAAGGTTAGAAAAAAATCAAATAGAAATTAGTAAGGATGCAGTAGACATGCACGATATAATTGAAGAAGCTGTTGAACATATACAACTATTAACTGATGATAAAAAAGGAAGTGTTACAACGCATCTCAAAGCTATTTCTTCTGAAGTACTTGGTAATCAGTTTCACCTAACAAATGTAGTTGTTAACATGTTGGAAAATGCTTTAAAATATTCTGAAAGTGCACCTAAAATAGATGTATTTTCTGAAAACACAAATAAATACTTTATCTTTAAGATTAAAGACGAAGGTATAGGAATGAGCAGAAATGCTCAAAAGTATGTGTTCGATAAATTTTACAGAGAACATAAAGGGAATATACACAATGTAAAAGGTCATGGATTAGGTTTAGCTTATGTAAAAGAAATCATAGACAGTCACCAAGGTACCGTTTACGTTGAAAGTGAAAAAGGGAAAGGAAGCACATTTACAGTTAAATTACCATTAATATAAAATATTAAGAAATGGGGAGTAAAAAAATATTATTAGTAGAAGACGATCCTAATTTTGGAACAGTTCTTAAAGATTATTTAGCATTAAATGATTACAATGTTACACATGCTAAAGACGGAATAGATGGTTTAATTATGTTTAAAAATGCAGAATATGACTTATGTATTTTAGATGTAATGATGCCACGTAAAGATGGTTTTTCTTTAGCTGAAGACATTCGTTCAACTAACAAAGAAATTCCTATTATCTTCTTAACTGCAAAAACATTAAAAGAAGATGTTTTAAAAGGGTATCAAGTTGGTGCAGACGATTACTTAAATAAACCTTTTGATTCTGAAGTTTTATTACATAAAATTAAAGCAATTTTACAACGTAAAGAAACAGAAAAGACAAACGACAGTGATGAATTTGAGTTTAAAATTGGGTCTTTTGATTTTAACTCTAAACTACGTCATTTAATATATAAAGGTGGAGAACCTCAAAAGTTATCACCTAAAGAAAGTAAACTTTTACGAATGTTAGCTGTGCATAAAAATGACTTAATGCCACGTGAATTGGCGTTGACAAAGATTTGGCGAGATGACAACTATTTTACTTCTCGTAGTATGGATGTATACATTGCTAAACTTCGTAAATACCTGAAGAATGATGAAAATGTAGAAATTTTAAATATACATGGTGAAGGGTTTAGGTTAATTGATAACAAATAATGTCATTTTAAATAAGAAAAGCTTAGGTAAACCCTAAGCTTTTTTTATTATCTATCCTATTTGTTTTCTAACTACGCTCTAATGATTTATCAACAGTACTGTACTTTCCGTTATAACTTCCTGTTACTACACTTCCATTAGCCTTTTTAACTTTGAATTCTAATGAAATATCAGTTTCATTAATTGAATTTATAGTTAAAGTAACTTCATCTCCTGTTTCATACTCCATTAACAATTGCTCATTATCATACTCTCCTAAAAACTCTCCATCCGTCATAAATTCATACCATAAACTGTCTGTTGTATAAGTTTTTGAAGTTAAGCCTTTATCACGAACAGTAATTGTAAATAAATCCACCTCAGTTAAAGCTGTACCAGAGTTTCGAGCAGCTTCTATATCTTCTTCAGTAACATTCAATAAGTGTAAGAATACAGAAGGCGTATCTCCTTTCATGAATTTCTCTACCAAAATTGATTCTATCGAATAATTTTCACCTTCAATTATAAATTGATTTGGTGTTTCTTGAACATCATCAGATGAACAGCTTACATAAAAAACAGTTGTTAAAATAATTGTTAATAAGTAGTTTATTTTTTTCATAATTGTATAATTTGACATGCAAAACTACCTTAGTTTTAAAGCATCTAGTTAAATTTACTTCTGAATATATCATGCATTTTTCTAAAAAGCTAAACTTTCCTTTTAAACTATTTTCTACTACTTTTTTTATACATTGTAACAATAATTTACATCAATCGTCAAATACATATAATCAACAAAAACCAAAATAGCTTGGAAACAATTTTATCTATTCGAAACCTCGATAAAAAATACGGAAAAGTTCATGCCGTAAACAATCTTTCCTTCGATATACAAAAAGGCACAGTGTACGGAATTTTAGGACCTAACGGAAGTGGTAAATCTACTACTTTAGGTATTATTTTAAATGTAGTAAACAAAACCTCAGGGAGTTTTAGCTGGTTCAATGGAAACTTATCTACACATGAAGCATTAAAAAAAGTAGGAGCTATCATTGAACGCCCTAATTTTTACCCTTACATGAGCGCCGTTCAAAACTTGCAGTTAATTTGTAAAATTAAAGGAGTTTCCTACGATAAAATTGAAGAAAAACTCAAGATTGTTAATCTTTTTGAACGTAGAAATAGTAAGTTTAAAACTTACTCTTTAGGAATGAAACAGCGCTTAGCTATCGCTTCTGCCCTATTAAATGATCCAGAAATTTTGATTTTGGACGAACCTACAAACGGACTTGACCCACAAGGAATTCACGAGATTCGTCAAATAATTAAAGAAATTGCTAAAAATGGTACTACAATTTTACTAGCCTCTCACTTACTCGATGAAGTAGAAAAAGTATGTTCTCATGTAGTCGTAATAAGAAATGGTATAAAATTATATAGCGGTAGAGTTGATGAGATGACTGCTTCCAATGGTTTTTTTGAACTTCAAGCAGATAATCAAGAAACACTTACTCAGCTTTTAGAAAATCATCCAGCAATAGGAAACATCAAAGAAGAAAATGGAATTTTAGTAGCTAGTCTAGCTTCAGAATTATCTGCTTCAGAAATTAATACATTTTTATTTGACAAAGGAATTTCTCTTTCTCACTTAGTGAAACGTAAACCTAGTTTAGAGCAACAATTCTTAGACCTTACCAACAACCAATAAACTTACACCATGTTACGACTTTTAAATATAGAAATTCATAAATTAAAATATAACAGAGCTAGTAAAGTTCTTTCAATTATCTATTTCGCATTATTAACCTCTATTGCTTTAATTGCAGCAATAAAGTTTGATATTGGCCCCATTAAATTTCATTTAGCTGAACAAGGAATTTTTAATTTTCCGTATATCTGGCACTTTAACACATATATGGCTGCCATATTTAAATTCTTTTTACTACTAGTTATTGTTTCCATGATGGCGAACGAGTACAGTTATAAAACGTTAAAACAAAACTTAATAGACGGTTTAAGTAAAAAGGAATTTATTCTATCAAAATTTTATACCGTTATAGCTTTTGCTTTTATTTCAACCATCTTTGTTTTTATTGTCTCTTTAATTCTTGGAGCTGTATATTCTGATTTTAATGAAATAGCCATTATATTTTCAGACTTAGATTATTTATTCGCTTTCTTCGTAAAATTATTAGGCTTTTTCTCCTTTGGGTTGTTTTTAGGTGTCTTGATTAAACGCTCTGCATTTGCTGTTGCTGCCATGATTGTTTGGTTAATTGTTGAAAGTTTAATTAAAGGATATTTATACTGGACTTTTAGAAACGTAAAAACGGGGGTTGAGGAAGCTGTAAACTCAATCATGCAATTTTTCCCGCTAGAGTCTATGGCTAATTTAATTAAAGAACCATTTACAAGATTAGGTGCAGTAAAATCAGTAGCTAATCAAATAGGAGAAAATTTCACTAAAGACTATTCTGTTAGCCTTTTCAATATAGCTATTGTATTAATTTGGACTGCTATTTTTATTTACTCATCATATGCTTTGTTAAAAAAACGAGATTTATAGAGGGTTTTATGTAGTTTAGTTGTTTTATTTATATAATTAAATTCATTTTAATGAAAAAACAACTACTTCTAGCGTTTTTTATTATTGTCTCTATATCACTTTATAGCCAAAAAGAAGCAAATGTTTGGTATTTTGGAAATAATGCAGGGCTCGATTTTAACTCTGGAAGTCCGGTAGCTTTAAATGATGGATTATTGAAAACTGATGAAGGTTGTTCATCTATTTCTGACGAAAATGGGAATCTATTATTTTATTCAGATGGTATTAATGCTTGGACGAAAAACCATGAACTAATGCGTTACTCAAACGGTAATTTAGCTAATGACCTGCAAGGTAACCCTTCAAGTTCACAGTCTGGTTTAATTATTCCAAACCCTGAAGATAAAAATCTTTATTATATTTTTACTGTAGGAACAGATTTTATTGGTAACCTTCCTTACCCAAATAATCCAGGATTTAAATTTTATACTATTGATATTTCTAAAGGTAATGGAGGTGAAGTTATTTCTGGACCAATAAACCTTTCCAATGGGCGGGATAGAGAATGGTCTGAAAAAGTTACAGCTGTTCAAGGAAAAGACTGTAGAGAAATATGGATTTTATCTATCGTACAAGATACTTTTTACGCCTATAAAATTGATAAAAACGGAGTGGACTCTACAAACCCTATTACCTCATCTTCATCTTACTATTTAAGAGATAAAAGAGGATATTTAAAAACATCTCCAGATGGAAGTAAAGTAGCTCTTGCTGACTTTACAAATGATGGAAGTGGAAAATTAGTTTTATACGATTTTGATAACGCAACAGGTAAAGTAGCTTCTAACGGGCTAATTCTTACAAGTGGTCCAACTGATGGTTCTCCTTATGGTGTTGAGTTTTCTCAAGAATCTACAAAACTATACTCTTCTTTATATCATGAAAACAGTAACTCTTTCAGAGTTTTTCAATATAATTTATTAGATGCTAACATCGCACAAACTAAAACTCAAGTCCATCAAGAGCAAGGTTATAGAGGTGCTTTACAATTAGCTCCAAACGGAAAGATATATGCTTCCATTCCAGATAGATCCTATTTGGGAGTTATAGAGAATCCAGAAGATAATGCTACTGATATTCAATATACTTCAAACGCTATAAACTTGGGTGGCGCCATGTCTTCACAAGGATTACCTCCTTTTATTCAGTCGTTTTTTGCACCTGTAAAATTAATCAATCTAGCTAATAATGAGGTTTTAAACAATAGCAACCAAGTTTTTTGTATTGGAGAAAGTTATCAAATTCAACCAGAAAAAAATAACCCTAACGATACCTATACATGGTTTAAAGATGGAAAAGAAATAGCCAAGACAAGAATATTAACTGTTGATAACACTAATTTTGGAAGTGGTTTATATGAAATAAAAATAGAATCTAATTCTTACTGTAAAAAAACATTCACTGGTAAAGTCCAAATAACATTTGAACCAAAACCTACAATTAATTCGATTCAACCTTATATACAATGTGACTTTGATAATAATCGTTACGATGGGTTTACTACCTTTAATCTTAAGCTTTTGGAAACATTATTGGTTGATGACTCTTCTAATCTTTCAATAGGTTTTTTTGAAACGTCAGACACTAGTTTTTCATCACCAATTAACAAAAATAATTACACTAATTTAACAGCAATAAATCACTCTATAACAGTAAAAGTTACAAATAACACTACTCAATGTTATCAAACGGATATTATTAATTTACAAGTAAACCCAACGGGATTAACTTATTATAGCGATGAACACATCCATGAATTAGATCAAAATGCATCCAATCCTGATGCCAAATTTAGCATTGGTACTAATAACGGTTTTCTTGACTTCTCTTTGAAGACGCAACAAATAATTAATAATTCAGGAGGGTCCCTATCAGAAAATACTCACGATTTTCAATACTACAGAACAGCAGAAGATGCTTCCTTACAAATAAATCAAATTATCCCCCCATACGAAGATGACTTATTTACCAACAATTCTGATGTATATATTAGAATTTCAAATAAAGGAGCTACATCTTGTGAAGCAGTTGGTAATTTTAAATTTTTTGTAGAAAAAATCCCTATCCCTAAAGGTAATTTAAATAACATTATCCTATGTGTTGATAACCCAAGGCTAAGCCCTCAACCACATACAGTTGAATTAAATGCCGATACAGGTAATGCTACAGACACATACAAATGGTATCTAGATGGTAAATTACTCTCTGGAGAAACATCAGCTATATACAATGCTAATTCTTCAGGAGAATATAAAGTTGAAGCCTATAGAACTCACCCAAACATCACTTCCCCTTTTATGGGATATAATACATTCTTTGTAAAAGAATCCAATCAAGCCTTAGTCATAAATATTAAATCAATTGACGATCAAGATAATCCAGATAATAATAAAATTGAAATTACTGTGGACGGAATTGGTGATTATGAGTTTGCTTTAAATAGTACAAACCTTAGTGACTTTGTTAAAGGAGATGAAAATCTATCATACACATTTACCAATATTCCTCCTGGACTAAATTCTATTTCAATTAGAGATCGTAACGGATGTGGAATTACTACATCTAATCAGATTTCAACTATCTATTTTCAACGTCATTTCACCCCAAATAATGACGGACATTTTGATACATGGAAAGTTTTAGGTGTCGATAATGATTACTATGATGTTGTTAAAGTTCAAATTTTTAATCGCTTTGGAAAATTAATTAATGAAATTACTGATAAAAATAGTCAGGGTTGGGATGGTATATACAACGGTACTATTCTTCCTTCAAACGACTATTGGTACAATGCTGAGTTAATTGATAAAAGTGGAAGAACCCGAAAAAAGACAGGGCATTTCTCTTTACTGAGGAAATAATTTACACATTTATGAAAAAGACATTTTTTTTTAGTTTATTTTTTATTTGCTTACACGTATTTGCTCAAAATGATTGCTCAGATGCAATCGTAGTTTGCGGTAACAGTGGTTTTCAAAACTTAAATGCTACCGGTGTAGGTATTCAAGAGCTTTCAGGTTCAAATACATGCTCTAGCCAAGAAAATAATAGTTTATGGATTAAAATTAAAATTGATAAAGGAGGAACATTAGGTTTTACACTTACTCCTACCAACTCAAATGGTAGTCATAATACAGATATTAATATCGATTTTGATTTTTTTATCTTTGGACCAAATGTAAGTTGTGGAAACATCGGTCAAGCCATACGCTGTTCTACTACAAACCCAGCAGCAAGTAACCAAGGAAATAACCTAACAGGTATTAGAGCATCTGAAACAGATGTCTCTGAAGGCCCAGGCCCTCAAGGCAATAGCTTTGTTCGTTCATTAAATGTAAACGATAATGATTCTTATTTTTTGGTCATTGATAGGCCTATAGGTAATAGTAGTTTCAAAATTGATTGGACTGGTAGTGCTACTTTTAACAAGCCTCCAACAATCAATCCTCCGACAGTTGGTCAATCGTACGACTTGGAAGAATGTGACAGCGATGGTACTTTCGATAATAGCACTAATTTTGACCTTACTACCAACGACAATCTAATATTAAACGGTCAAACAGATGTTAAAATTAGCTATCATTTGAGTAATAATGATGCTCAAACTAACACAAACCCTATTCCAAATCCAAATACCTTTAAAAACACAAGCAATCCTCAAAAAATATTTATACGGTTAACAAACATAAAATCAGAATGTTTCTCTGTAACCGATTATAATATTATTGTAAACAACAATATTAATGTTACTCCTCCATCAGATTATATTGTATGTGATGATACTGATAGTGGAAGCAATACCGATGGTTTATATAGTTCTTTTTTACTCTCTTCAAAAGATAATGAAATTTTAGGTATGTTAGACCCAAATACACATACCATAAACTACTATCATAGTCTTTCAGATGCACAAAACAACTTAAACCCTATTAACAAAAACTCTCTTTATACTAATTTTTCAAAAAATACTCAAACTGTTTTTGTTAGAGTTGAGAATAATGTTGGATGCTTAAATACTTCAACTAGTTTTAATCTAATTATAAATCCTGTTCCCTCATTTATTATGTTACCTCCTTATCAGCAATGTGATTTTGACAACAATCCTGCTGATGGTTTTACTACATTTAACTTACAGAGTAAAGAAGCAGAGTTATCAAATAACGATACAAATGTGACTGTTCTCTTTTTTAACGATCAAACTGATTTTGACAATAACAGACCAATAACATCACCACAAAATTACACTAACACTTCATCTTTCAACCAAACACTACTTGTAAAAATTATAAATAATACAACACAGTGCTTCAATACAGGAAGCTTAGATTTAGTTGTTAACTCATCTGGTCTAGATACTTTTGACGACATGTATTCTTGTGAACTAGACATTAATGCTTCTAACCCTAATGCTACTCAAAGTATAGGTAGTCAAAACACATTCTTTAATTTTGATATAAAAAAGAATGATATTATTACAAAATCAAATGGCGCGTTAACAAGTAACACCCATTCTATTGAGTTTTATAGAACAGCAAACGATGCCTCATTACAAACAAACAAAATTCTACCTCCATATGATGATGATTTATTTACTAATAACACAGAAGTATTTGTAAGAATTATATCAAAAAATAACAACGCTTGCGAAAGTGTCGGTAAGTTTACCCTACATGTTATAGATTTGCCTGTTCCTCAAGGAAACCCTGATAATATTATTCTTTGCGTTGATAACCCAAGGTTAAATCCTCAACCACATACGACCCTTTTGAATGCTGATTCAGGAAATACTGCTGACACTTACAAGTGGTATTTAAATGGAAAATTACTCTCTGGAGAAACATCAGCTATATACAATGCTAATTCTTCAGGAGAATATAAAGTTGAAGCTTATAGAAGTCATCCTAACATTTCGGAAAATTGTATGGGATATAATACATTCTTTGTAAAAGAATCCAATCAAGCCTTAGTCATAAATATTAAATCAATTGACGATCAAGATAATCCAGATAATAATAAAATTGAAATTACTGTGGACGGAATTGGTGATTATGAGTTTGCTTTAAATAGTACAAACCTTAGTGACTTTGTTAAAGGAGATGAAAATCTATCATACACATTTACCAATATTCCTCCTGGACTAAATTCTATTTCAATTAGAGATCGTAACGGATGTGGAATTACTACATCTAATCAGATTTCAACTATCTATTTTCAACGTCATTTCACCCCAAATAATGACGGACATTTTGATACATGGAAAGTTTTAGGTGTCGATAATGATTACTATGATGTTGTTAAAGTTCAAATTTTTAATCGCTTTGGAAAATTAATTAATGAAATTACTGATAAAAATAGTCAGGGTTGGGATGGTATATACAACGGTACTATTCTTCCTTCAAATGATTATTGGTACAATGCTGAATTGATAGACTCTAATGGGAAAGTTAGAAAAAAGACAGGACATTTTTCATTAATTAGAAAGTAAGTTTATAATCAAACAGATAATAAATACGGATAGTTTAATTGAAAAGCTATCCGTATTTTTGTTGAATGAACTTCGAATTAAACTCAGAATTTAAACCTACAGGTGATCAACCCCAAGCGATTAAACAATTAGCTAATGGGATTTTAGTTAATGAAAAGTACCAAACACTTTTAGGTGTTACTGGTTCAGGAAAAACATTTTCTGTTGCCAACGTAGTGGCAGAAGTAAATCGACCAACACTTGTTTTAGCCCATAACAAAACCTTAGCTGCTCAATTATACTCTGAGTTCAAGCAGTTCTTTCCTAACAATGCTGTGGAGTATTTTGTTTCATACTATGATTACTATCAACCCGAAGCTTATATTCCTGTTACGGGAACGTACATTGAGAAAGATCTGTCTATCAATGATGAAATAGAACGCTTGCGAATTAGTACTTCCTCTTCCCTTCTTTCAGGACGTCGAGATGTATTGGTGGTAGCCTCGGTATCTTGTTTGTATGGTATTGGGAATCCTACTGAATTTAAAAAGAATGTGATTACGATTGAAGTTGATCAACAAATTTCTCGCACCAAATTTTTACATCGCTTAGTAACCAGTTTATATGCCCGTACAGAAATTGAAATAAAAAGTGGAACTTTCAAAGTGAAAGGTGATGTGGTTACCATTTATCCGTCGTATGGAGATAATGGGTATAAAATTCATTTTTTTGGTGATGAAATCGAAGAAATTGAGACCTTTGACATAAAAACTAATGAAATTATTACACGTTTAGAAAAACTCAATATTTATCCTGCCAATTTATTTGTAACTTCTCCAGATATACTACAAAATGCCATTCATCAAATTCAGGAAGATATGGTAAAACAAGTAGATTACTTTAAAGAAATCGGTAAACATCTAGAAGCAAAACGTTTACAAGAGCGCACCGAATTTGACTTAGAAATGATTCGTGAGCTGGGATATTGTTCAGGAATTGAAAATTATTCTCGTTATTTAGACGGTCGAGAAGCAGGTACACGACCTTTCTGTTTGTTAGATTATTTTCCTGATGATTATTTGATGGTGATTGATGAAAGTCACGTAACTGTACCACAAGTTCACGCTATGTACGGTGGAGATAGAAGTCGTAAAGAAAACTTGGTAGAATACGGATTCCGTTTACCTGCCGCCATGGATAACCGTCCATTAAAGTTTGAAGAATTTGAAGACTTGCAAAATCAAGTGATTTATGTTTCGGCAACTCCAGCTGATTACGAATTACAAAAAACCGAAGGTCTATTTGTAGAGCAAGTTATTCGACCTACAGGACTGTTAGATCCTGAAATTGAAGTTCGACCGAGTTTAAATCAAATTGATGATTTAATTGAAGAAATTCAAATTCGTATAGAAAAAGACGAACGTACTTTGGTTACCACACTTACCAAACGTATGGCAGAAGAATTAGCCAAGTACTTAACTCGTATTCAAGTACGTTGTCGTTATATTCATTCTGATGTTGACACCTTAGAACGTGTAGAAATTATGCAAGACTTACGTAAAGGCTTGTTTGATGTACTCATTGGAGTAAACTTACTTCGTGAAGGATTAGATCTTCCAGAAGTCTCTTTAGTAGCTATTTTAGATGCTGACAAAGAAGGTTTTTTACGTTCACACCGTTCGTTAACACAAACCGTAGGTCGTGCTGCACGTAACGTAAATGGAAAAGCAATTATGTATGCAGATAAAATTACCAATAGCATGCAACTCACCATTGACGAGACCACTCGTAGACGCGAAAAACAAATTAATTACAACACAGCACATGGAATTACACCAAAGCAAATCAACAAAAGGATAGACAATACTTTATCTAAAAACGCGATTACTTCGTATCATTACGATAATGCCACACAAAAAGCTGCAGAGCAAGATTTAGAATACCTATCAAAACAAGAAATAGAAAAACGTATACGCGACAAACGCAAACAAATGGAAGAAGCTGCCAAAGCTTTAGACTTTTTAGTTGCAGCGCAATTACGTGATGAAATTGAAGTTTTGAAAGAAAAATTGTGATTCTATAAAAATCATGTATTTTTATAGAAAAAATGCAAAAATTTTTAACTTCACTTTTTACTATAATTACTTTAGGTGCTTATGCTCAATTGAAAGATACTATTTTTCTTAATGAAAATTCTATAAAACTCACTAAAGAAGCGTATTTTTCAAACGAAAAAAATGAGCATTTTTTTCATTTCAAAACACAAAAAGATTCAACTACAACAATCCTAATAAAAGTTGCTCAAAGAAAATATGGGAGAATTGATATCAATACCCATAATAAAATAAAAAAATATCTTTTCTTTTTATCTAACAAAGAAATTGACTCATCAAAAACTATTATTATTAATTATTTCCCAAAGCAAGACAACTGCTGTATTCCTAACAATCCTTGGAGCATTGCTAGTATTAAAAGTTTTAAGCGTTTCGTTCAAAAATTAAAGAATAAAGAACATATATATCAGTTTTTTATTTTTAAAGATACACGTACAGTTAATAACTTTAGTGGTTACTTTTCTTGGTACGCAGATAAAGAGTCAATTATAGAAAAAGCGTTCTTTAAATTCCAATATCCTTGTTACAGTTATATCATTATTAAACCTAATGGGAACTATTTTACATTTAGAGGAGAATATTATGCACCAGAAATAATAGGTTTCCTAAGTAGGTAAACTTTTGAAGCTTTAAATCTCTTTGTTTAAAACAAAAAACCTCACTGTAACAGTGAGGTTTTTAAATATATTACTAAGAATTAATTAAAAAAAGCTTTAAGTTAAGCACCTAAAACTTCCCCTACTTTGTCAGCAGCCTCTTGGAACTCAGTAGCTGAGATTATCTCCATTCCGCTATTGTCTATTAATTCTTTTGCTTCTTTAGCATTTGTTCCTTGTAAACGACAAATAATAGGCACATTAATTTTGTCTCCCATATTTTTATAAGCATCTACTACACCTTGAGCAACACGATCACAACGAACGATTCCTCCAAAAATATTTACTAAGATAGCTTTTACATTAGGGTCTTTTAAAATGATTCCGAAAGCAGTTTCAACACGTTGTGCATCTGCAGTACCACCAACATCTAAGAAGTTAGCTGGATCACCACCTGCTTGCTTAATTAAATCCATAGTTCCCATTGCTAAACCAGCTCCGTTTACCATACATCCAACATTACCATCTAAATCTACATAGTTTAATCCTGCAGCTTTAGCTTCTACCTCAATTGGATTTTCTTCACGTAAATCACGCATTGCTGCATAATCTTTATGACGATATAATGCATTCTCATCTAACGATACTTTAGCATCTACTGCCATAATTTTATCATCAGATGTTTTTAATACTGGGTTAATTTCAAACATCGAAGAATCAGACTTGATGTATGCAGTATATAAAGCAGTAACAAATTTTACCATTTCTTTTAAAGCCCCACCGCTTAAACCTAAATTAAAAGCAATTTTACGAGCTTGAAAAGGTAATAATCCTGTTCCTGGATCAATTTCTTCAGTAAAAATTAAGTGCGGAGTTTCTTCTGCCACAGTTTCAATATCCATACCTCCTTCAGTAGAGTACATAATCATGTTTCTACCCGTAGCACGGTTTAATAAAACTGACATATAAAATTCATCTGGCTCACTATCACCAGGATAATATACATCCTCAGCAATTAACACTTGGTTAACTAACTTTCCTTCTGCTGAAGTTTGAGGAGTTACTAACATCATTCCTAAAATATCATCAGAAATGCTCTTTACTTCGTCTAAGTTTTTAGCTAACTTAACACCTCCACCTTTTCCACGACCACCTGCGTGTACTTGAGCTTTGATTACGTGCCAACCAGTACCTGTTTCTTCTGTTAATTTTTTTGCTGCTTCAACAGCTTCTTCTGGAGTATTTGCAACAATTCCGCGTTGAATACGAACGCCAAAACTGCTTAATATTTCTTTACCTTGATATTCGTGTAAGTTCATTAGATATGAATTTTTAAAAGTCGAACAAAAATACAAATTCAATTTATAATACCTTATAATTTGTACTTTAATTTATAATTAAATCAAGTTTTATTTAATTTTCATTCTACTATTTTTTTAACATTTAAACTTTTAACATTCTTTTTTTTAACACGTTTTTACTGTAATTAACATGATTTTATGATTTATTAATCCAAATCATAATAATTTAGCGCAACAACTAACACTATACATCAATAAATTATGCTTAAGATTTTAGCATTTATTATAACTTGTTTCTTCTTTATTGAAGTTACAACCGCCCAAACCATTAATAAAAACAGAAAAAAACTAAATGTAGTACGTGTAGATACCCCTCCAAAAATTGACGGAAAATTAAATGACATTGCCTGGAAAAATACTCCAGCCGCAAAAGATTTTGTAATGTTGCGTCCTGATAACGGAAAAGCAGAACCTGACACCCATAAAACAGTAGTAAAATTAGTATACGATGATAATGCTATTTATATCTGTGCTAAAATGTACGATCCTGAACCATCTAAAATACCTGCAGAGTTTACTAACAGAGACAATATTGGTAACAGCGATTTCTTTTTAATAACTATTAACCCTAACGATGACGGACAAAATCCTTTTGAGTTTATAGTAACCAGTTCAGGAGCCCAAGCAGACTCAAAAGTCTCTAACGGAAATGAAGATTTTAACTGGAGTGCTGTATGGGATAGCGATTTTAGTATTAATCAAGATTCTTGGGTTGTAGAAATGAAAATCCCTTATAGAGCTTTGCGTTTTGCTAATACTCCTGTTCAATCATGGGGAATCAATTACCACAGAAAAGTGCTCAATTTAAATGCTCAATTTACATGGAACCATATTGATAATCAACAAGGGAATTGGACTCAATATGATGGTTTATATGAAAACTTCACCAATATAAAACCTCCTACCCGATTAAACTTTTATCCGTATGCCTCAGCAACTACGACCACTAAAGATGGAAATACAGACTTTGATTGGAGTGTAGGAATGGATGTAAAGTATGGTATTACCGAAAACTTTACCTTAGACGCTACTTTAATTCCTGATTTCAGCCAAGTAGGTTTTGACAATGTTACCTTAAACCTCGGTCCTTTTGAGCAGCAATTTACAGAACAACGTCAGTTTTTTACTGAAGGAACAGAACTATTTAGTAAAGGTAATTTGTTTTACTCAAGAAGAATTGGAGGACGACCAATAGATCAATTTTCTAACGAACGAAAAGACGATGATGAGTTTATTAATGGAAAAAAAATAAATGATGAAGTTATAGATGTTCCTGATAAAGTTCAAATGCTAAACGCCATAAAAATATCTGGAAGAACCAAAGGTGGTTTAGGAATAGGATTCTTTAATGCCATTACTGAAAAAACAGAAGCTACTGTTGAAAGAACTAAGCAAACAATTAATGGATTAGATACTATTAGCAATGTAAGTACTTATAAAACTACAGTTAATCCGTTTTCTAATTACAATATTATGGTGTTAGACCAACAGTTTAATCAAAACTCATCTATTACCTTAATTAATACCAATGTAACTCGTGATGGACGATTTAGAGATGCTAATGTTACTGGACTTCTATGGCATGTTGAGGATAAAAAAAGTAGGTATAATATAGACGGAAGTTTTAAAATGAGTAGTATCTCTGACGATGAAGACAACCCTAATACGGGGTACACTTTCGATACCAGTATAGGTAAACATTCAGGGAATTGGCGTGGAGAAATTGGATATAATTTTGAAAATAAAGACTACAACCCTAACGATATGGGGATTCTTTTTAGCAACAACGAACAAGCTATTTATGGTTTTGTTGGCTATCGATTATTAAAACCTAAAGGAATATTCAATAATTATAGAATTAATGTTTTTTATGATATTAACTTCTTACACAATCCAGGAACGTATGTAGGTACAAATGTTAGTTTATCTTTTGGCGCTGATACAAAAAAGCGATTCAGTTTTGGAGGAAACTTGAATTATAGCACAGAACGAAAAGATTTTTTTGAACCTAGACAAGGAACTACTAGTGGAGTTTTTTTTAACAGACCTGAAAGGCTAAATGTAAATCATTGGGGGTCTACTGATTATAGAAAAAAGTTTGCAATAGACTACGATTGGTATTATACTTTTTACAAAAACAACCCTAAAGAAGATTATGGGTTTAGAATTTCTCCTAGATATCGTTTCACTAATAAGTTTTCTTTGATTTATGGTTTTAGATATGGCAAAACCAATAACGGTCAAGGGTATGTTACAAAGATTGATAAAGATGATGTAGAAGAAAAACCTTTATTAGCTTCTTTAAAAGATCACATTATTTTCGGGCAACGAGATTGGGATACTTATGACAATTCATTAACTGGAAAATACACATTTAGTACAAAATCAGCAGCGTCGTTATCGTTTAGGCATAATTGGAGTAAAGTTCCATATTTAGGTCTATTTTATAGTTTGAATGAAGATAATGGAGAACTTGTTTCAAATAATTATCAAGGAGAACACGATAAAAACTTTAATAGCTGGAACTTAGACTTAAACTATCAATGGCAATTTGCTCCTGGTAGTCAATTGATTTTTTTCTACAGAAACTCAATAAGGCCTGATCATGATTTTGCTCCGGCTAATATTGATTTTAAAGATAACATCTCAAAACTTTTTGACCAAAGTATGCAGCATAGATTCTCTGTTCGATTGGTTTATTTTATCGATTACAACAACATCAAAAATATAATTTAAATACTCGTTCATTTATTATTTGAAATCAGGTGAGCTCTAAAGTTTATCTGATTTCTTTTTTATACATTCGTACTAAGAAAATAACACTATGATTGTTGCTAAAAACATCCACAAACATTACGGAGAGGTAGAAATATTAAAAGGCGTTGATCTTCATATAAAAAAAGGAGAAATCGTCGCTATTGTTGGTCCATCAGGAGCAGGAAAAACAACCTTATTACAAATTTTAGGAACTTTAGATAAGCCCTTAAAAAATCAGAGCTACGAATTATTGGTCGATGGTGTTTCTATAAAAGATTTAAACGATATAAAAGTTTCTGCTTTCCGAAATAAACATATCGGATTCATTTTTCAATTTCATCAGTTGTTACCAGAGTTTACTGCCTTAGAAAACGTTTGTATTCCTGCCTTTATCGGAGGAAAAGGAAAAGTAGAAACCGAAAAAAGAGCCAAAGAATTACTAGCCTTTTTAGGATTATCACATAGAGAAAACCACAAACCTAACGAGCTTTCTGGAGGAGAGCAACAACGTGTTGCTGTTGCTAGAGCTTTAATTAACGAACCTTCTGTTATTTTTGCAGATGAACCTTCTGGAAACTTGGATTCAACCTCAGCAAAAAACTTACATGAACTGTTTTTTAAGTTACGTGATGAGTTTGGCCAAACGTTTGTATTAGTTACACACAACAAAGAATTAGCAAAAATGGCTGATAGAACACTTACAATGAAAGACGGAATTATTGTTGAATAGTGTAACTATTTAAAGTTTCTTGCTACTAACTAATAAATCAATTCCATGAAAGAAACTTTTCAAGAGCTCATTACCTATTTAAAAAATCCTGTTTTAGAAAAAGATACTAACCAAGATATTTCATATCGATTTCAAAAATTCTTTCATTTACTTATTATAAGTATTATAACAGGTGCTGTATTATCTCCTCTTTTTATCCTTATTCAAGAATTGGGTTGGGTAAATATGAATGAACATGCCATGGAAGAATTATTGAAAGAACACCCTAAATGGTTTATTGCTTTTTTAGCAATTATTTTGGCTCCTTTGTTTGAAGAATTATTTTTTAGAGCTCCCATTACTTTATTTCATCGTAAGAAAACATTTAAAATAAGTTTCTATGTCTTTGCTATACTTTTTGGTTTGGTACACTTAACCAATTTTGGTATTACCACAAACGTACTTTTATTAGCTCCAATACTAGTAGCTCCGCAAACTATTTTAGGCGGTTATTTAGGATTTATTAGAGTTCGTTTTGGCTTAGGGTGGAGTATATTATTACACGCTTGCTATAATGCTTTCTTTGTTTTGCTTAGTTTTGCAGGAGATTTAGCATAAAATGAACAAAAAGGAGCTTAAAGAGTTTTTAGACGAAAAAGTAATACAGTACAACAATCCTGATTTTATTGATAGTGATCCTATTCAAATTCCACACCAATTTTCAGTAAAAGAAGATATTGAAATTGCTGGTTTTTTAGCAGCAACTATTGCTTGGGGAAATCGTAAAATGATTATTAACAACTCCCATAAAATGATGGATTTAATGGGAAGTTCTCCTTATGATTTTGTTCTCAATCATTCTGAAGAAGATTTAGCTAATTTTGACGGATTTGTACACAGAACATTTAATGCCGATGATTTTAAGTTCTTTGTTCAGGCATTAAAAAACATCTATCAGAATCATGGGGGATTAGAAGCTGTTTTAAAACCAAAAGATAAAGCAGATAATTACCAACATGCTATACATCGTTTCAAACAAGTTTTTTTTGAAATCCCTCATCAACCAAGAACTCTAAAACATGTTTCTGACCCTTTAAAAGGCTCTGCATCTAAAAGAATTAATATGTTTTTACGTTGGATGGTTCGCGATAATACCACTGGAGTCGATTTAGGCATATGGAAAACACACTCGTCAGCACACTTACATTGTCCGTTAGATGTTCACACAGGAAATATTGCTAGAAAACTAAAAATACTTACTAGGAAGCAAAATGATTGGAAAGCTATTCAAGAACTTGATCTTACTTTAAGAACGTTTGATAAAAAGGATCCTGTGAAATATGATTTTGCCCTTTTTGGTTTAGGTGTATTTGAAAAGTTTTAATTTTTTACATTTACAAAAAATTATATTAGTATGAAAAACTGTTTTGACAAAATGATGTCTCTTGATATTTATACATCTAACTTAACTAATGATGAGTATTCTAAAATAGCCAATAATCTTACACTCGCTTCCAAAAAAAGTATAAATATTTTAAGTTGGGGAATTCAACAGTTATTTATGAGTTCAACAGTTTCTAATGATATTAATGTTTTAAAAAACTTACGTAAAAACTACAACTGGAAAAATAACATAACTTCTATTTTAAACGAGAACTATTATGAAGCGCTTGTATTAACAGATGTTACAAAAAAAATTATTTGGGCTAACGATGGCTTCTCTAAAATGACTGGATATGATATTGATTTTGTTATTAACAAAACTGGACGTTTTTTTCAAGGAGAAAAGACAAAAGAAAGTACTCGAAAACGAATTAGAAATAAATTATTAAAAGGGAAACCTTTTAAAGATATTATTGTTAATTATAGAAAAGATAAGTCCTACTACAAGTGTGAGTTATATATCATTCCTTTATATAAAAACAGCCCTACAGAAGTTACTCATTTTTTAGCTTTAGAAAAAGAAATAGCTTAGCATAGTGCAACAATTCATCCATTATTTTTTACATTTCGGATTTCCTGTTTTTATCGCTTTCTTCTTTTTTAAAAAAAATTGGATAAAAGTTGCTATAACACTACTAGCAACTATGCTAGTAGATATAGATCACTTATTAGCAAGCCCTATATTTGACCCAAACCGATGTAGTTTTGGGTTTCACCTATTTCATTCCTACTATGCTATTGGAGTGTATGTTATTTTACTTTTTTTTAAAAGACCATACAACATTATTGGCTTAGGGCTATTATTACATATGCTAACCGACTTTATCGATTGTTTGTTTATGTACAATACTTGTAGTTCTTGCCTAGAGAATGCTCCTGCTCAAAGACTATTAGAAGCTATAAATAAATTACTTTTTTAGCTGTAAATCACAGTACCAAAAACTTCTATCATAGTTTTTAGTAGTCGTTTCTTCTAATTTCTTAGTTTTCTTTGAATCTTGATAACAATTGTCATCATCGTTTTTATGTAACGTATACGATTTCAATACCTTCTCTCCTATTTCAAACTCCACAGGTTTCTTAAAAATAGGACCGTCATAACAAAACGTATGGAACTCTCCATTCTCCCCACAAACATCAACTCCATCAGGAAGTTCATTAATAAAACCTTCATCAATAACTCTCCCTACAAATTCTTCTCCTAACAATTTTGCATTCACACAAACAGTAATTGTTTTAAAGCCTAAATCTAAAAACTCTCTAAGTAATTCTTTTGTATCTTGTTTCCAAAGTGGGTAAACACCAGTAATTCCAACCTCTTGTAATTTCGAATCACGATACGCTCTTAAATCCTCTAAAAAAATATCACCAAAAATACCATTTACAAGTCCTGCTTCTTTTAACTCCGCAGTCTTCTCTTTCATTCTTTGATTATATAAATCCATTGTAACCTCAGCTGGAAAATATATTTTTTCTAACGGAATACCAATGCTTTCAGCCTGTGCATTCAGTAAATCCTCATGTAAACCATGCATTGAAACACGCTGATAATCTTGATTTACATTTGTAATCAATTTTTGTACATCGTATTCTTTTTGTTGTAAAATTTTATACAATGCTAATGACGAATCTTTTCCTGAACTCCAGTTAAAATAGGCTTTTTTCATGCGACAAATATGCATAAAAATCCTGCATTGCGCAGGTTTGATTTTATTTTCTCTTTTGATTTAAAGGAACTGGTCTTTCTTGTTTTACTACTGGTTTTCCATGTAAGTCAAAATCACCTGCATCGAAAATTTCAACATCAATAAATTCTCCTAATTTGGTATAATATTCACGAGCATCTACAATAACATCGTTATCTACATCTGGTGAGTCAAACTCGGTACGTCCGTAGTAATATTCACCATCTTTTCTATCAAATAAACATTTAAAAGTCTTTCCTATTTTTTCCTGATTTAATTCCCAAGAAATTTGCGACTGCACTTCCATAATTTCATTCACCCTTCTAAACTTTACATCCGCAGGTACATCGTCTTCTAAAACATAGGCCCCTGTATTTTCTTCATGCGAGTATTCAAAAGCTCCTAAACGTTCAAAACGCATCTCTTCTACCCAGTCTTTTAATTCTTGGAATTGCTCTTCAGTTTCTCCCGGATATCCAACAATTAATGTTGTACGAATTGCCATGTTTGGCACTGCCTCTCGAAATTTATGAATCAGCGAAGTCGTTTTTTCGTGCGTTGTACCACGCTTCATCGACTTTAAAATTTCGGTATTGATATGCTGTAACGGAATATCTAAATAATTACAAACCTTTGGTTCGTTCTTCATCACTTCTAGCACATCCATCGGAAAACCAGTTGGAAAGGCATAATGCAAACGAATCCATTCTATACCTTCAACTTTTACTAATTCTTTTAATAAATCTGCTAAAGCACGCTTTTTATAGATATCCAATCCGTAATAGGTTAAATCTTGTGCGATTAGCATAATTTCCTTAATCCCTTTTTCTGCCAATTTCGTTGCTTCTGTAACCAAATCTTCAATTGGTGTCGATTTATGCTTACCACGCATTAACGGAATGGCACAGAACGAACACGGACGATCACATCCTTCTGCAATCTTTAAATAGGCATAGTGTTCAGGTGTCGTTGTTAAACGCTCACCAATTAACTCATGCTTATAGTCTGCTTCTAAAACTTTTAACAAATTTGGTAAATCGTGTGTACCAAAATACTGATCTACATTGGTAATTTCAGCTTCTAAGTCTGGCTTGTAACGTTCGCTTAAACACCCCGTAACAAACACTTTATCTACTTCACCTTCTTCTTTCTTCTGTGCGTAGTGTAAAATAGTTTCTACACTTTCTTCTTTGGCTTTACCAATAAAACCACACGTATTAATTACTACAATATTTCCATCGTCATTTTCATCTTCATGAACCACTTCTTTACCATTAGCTTTTAACTGCCCCATTAACACTTCACTATCGTAAACGTTTTTAGAGCAACCTAAAGTAACTACATTAATTTTGTTTTGTTTTGTTGTTTTGGTACGCATACTATAAAAATTCGGTGTGCAAAGATACGTTTTAATTGAACTTATTTAACTTTAAACCCCTAAAAATTAGTTTGATTCTTATCCTTGTTTTCGGTAACTTCGTTATTAAGAAACTTGTATGTTTACAAACTACGTTAACCTCTTATTAAAAAATGAACGAACTCAAAAGATTATTATACGACTTAATCGGACTTACTGAAAATGAGTTTAAAACATTTTATAATCAATTAGAAAAAAAAGAGTATAAATCAAAAACATTAGTTATTAAAGAAGGGAGAAAAGCTAAGGATTTATACTTTATTGAATCTGGTTTTTTTAGAACATTTAAAAATATAGAAGATAAAGAGTTTACAACCTATTTTTCTTGCGATAACCAGTTTATAACAGTTTTTGATAGTTTTATATACCAAACTCCTTCTCTTGAGTTTCTAGAAGCTATTGAAGATAGCGTAGTTTATAAAATTTCTTTTGAAAGTTTAACTCAATTATATAAAGAATCTCCCAACTTTGAGAAGTTTGGTAGAGTTTTAGCTGAGCAAAATCACCTTTGTGCACAACAAAGAGTTCTAACTATGCAAACAAAATCGGCTAAAAAAAAGTATTTAGACTTTATTAAAAACTATGATAAAAAAATTGTTTTAAGAGCTCCTCAATACCAAATCGCAAGCTTTCTTGGTATAGCTGCCGAATCTTTGAGTAGGATTCGAAAAGAAGTTACTATTTCCTAACATTTGTCAAGATAGAAATAAATTACTGTCATTTTCTTTGTCTTTATAAATTATAAAAACAAATACAATGAAAATTGCATCATTAGTAAAATACGCTACATTATTAATCTTACTCATTTTTATAACCAGTGTTACTTTTAAATCATGTTCAATTAATCCAGAAGCTTGGTTTCCTCCTACACCTCCTAAATTAGTAGGCGCGCTTCATGAAAATGAACTACTAAGCTCAACTCAACACATCGATTTAGACGGTTGGTATGGGCCTGAGGATATTGCCATAGATAAACAAGGAAATCTATATTGTGGAGTTCATATTTCTGAAACAGACTTTTCAGATGGTAGAATTTTAAAAATTGACACATCGGGAAAAGTTTCTGTCTTTTGTAATACGGAATCTTGGGTTGCTGGTTTACATTTTGACAGCAATCAAAATCTAATTGCTTGTGACTTAGAAAGAGGGTTGATTAGTGTAGATAAAAAAGGAAAAATTACCACTTTAGCAAGTGAAGATGAAAACGGGAACAAGTTTCTTATCCCCAATGATGTAGACATTGCTTCTGATGGGATTATTTACTTTACCAATACTTCTTCTAAAATTCCTTTTAGTAGAACACATATTTGGAAACTATTAATGGAAGCTAAACCTGATGGAGGTCTTTATAGTTACAATCCGAAAACCAAAGAAGTAAAAACACTTATAGAGGGTACTTATTTCGGAAACGGTGTTGCGGTTTCTCAAAAGGATGACTTTGTGTTAATGGTAGATTTGGCTAAATATAGAATTCTTAGATACTGGTTAAAAGGCAGTAATAAAGGAACAACAGATATTTTTCTTGATAACCTACCTGGTTTTCCTAATGGAGTTTCTAGAAGAACCGATGGTAGTTTTTGGCTTGGTTTTTCAACTAAAAGAGATTCTTCTTTAGATGAAATACACTCTAAACCTCTTGTAAAAAAGTTAGTATATGGTCTTCCTCTATTTTTACAACCTAAAGTAGCTCGCTATGGAATGATTATGCATTTGAGTGCTGATGGAGAGATTTTAAAAACTTATTATGACACGACTGGTAAAGTTGTGTCAGAAGCTAGTTCTGTTGAAGAGCATGATGGATATCTTTATCTCGGCGGAGATGTGTCTGGTTATATTGGAAAATACAAATTAGAGAATTAAAATAAAAACTCCCGAATTGGGAGTTTTTATTTTATATGTAGTCCTATTAATGATAATCAACTGGAGTCTTTCTTGCTTTCGTTAGTTTCTCAAAAGCATACCCTAGCTGCAATAATTCTTTTTCAGTAAAAGGCTTCCCTATAAACGTTAAACTAACAGGTTCTCCAGAGTTTTTATATCCCATAGGAACTGTTAATGTCGGATACTTCGCTACTGCTGCAATACCAGAATGATAATTATTAATTGATAGAATACCATCTAAATTTTGGGCTTTTAAAGCTTGTAAAAATTTCTTTCCATTATAACTTAGACTATCTTTTACCACCTCTAACTGAGCTAAACTAGTCGTATCTTTTATTATTCCTTCAAATAGCTGTTGTCCGTAAGGAGCTCTTTTTGTAGAATCTTTTTTATTAAACTCAACCACATCTTGTATATTTTTCACTGTTAGCTTTTTGTTTCCGTGAGTAGCTAAGTATTCAGGTAAATCATGTTTCATATCTATATTTAGCAGCGTAATAAATCCATCAAACGAAATTTCTGGTGGAGTTATCTCTATAATTTCTGCACCAGCTTCTTGTAACTTTTCTACACTTGCTTTATAAATAGAATCTGTTAAAATAGGTTTTAGCACTCCTATTCTTTTTCCTTGGATTGTGTAGCTTTCATTAAGTAATTCTTTAGGTTTAAAATCTTCTATTTCTAAAGAAGCAGCATCCTCATTATCTTTTCCTAGCATCGCTTCAAATAAAATAACATTGTCTACGACACTTTTAGTCATCGGACCTGGAGTATCTAACGTACTTGAAATCGGAACAATTCCTGAGCGACTTAAAACACCAATTGTTGGTTTTAATCCAACCACTGAGTTTTGACTTGATGGTGAAGTTATAGACCCTGCTGTTTCTGTACCTACAGCAGCTACGGCATAGTTTGCTGCTACAGAAACTCCACTTCCTGAGCTAGAACCTCCTGTTTCAAAAACTTTTCTTCCATAAGGATTTAAGGTTTGCCCTCCAGTGGCACTATACCCTAACGGACAATCTTCACAAAAGAAGTATGCCCATTCACTTAAGTTTACTTTTCCTAAAATTAATGCTCCCGCTTCTCTTAATTTTTTGACAATAAAAGCATCCTTGTCAGTTGAGTTGTTTTGTAAAACTACAGCTCCAGCAGTCGTTATCATTCCTGCGGCATCAATATTATCCTTTATCAAAATTGGAATTCCATTCAAGGAAAATTCATTTGCTTCTTTTGATTCTTTATCTTTTGCTCTTGCTTCTTCTAATACCTTTGGATTTAGAGATATAATTGCATTCAAATACTTTGTACTATCACTTTCAAACTTTCGTATTCTATATAAATAGAATAATGTTAGTTTTTCGTACGTGAGTTTTTTATTTGTTATGCTCTTTTGAATAGTTGGAATATCTTTTTCTAAAATTAATGGCTTTAGTTGTTGATATTCTTCTTCTGAAAATCTTGATAGCTCCTTTTCAAAAGGTTTGAGTTCTTTATTTAAATCTAAAAAATGAGACTGAAGTAATTTAAACTGCATTCTCTTTTTCTCGTGATCTTGCTGTTTTTCTATTTCTGATGATTCATCATAGCTTTAAAATATACCTTTACAGCTTTTTGCTTACATGCACTTATAAATAGAAGAGTTAATAATAAAAAAGTAGCTTTTCTCATTGGTCAAATATTTGATAATCAAATGTAATTATAAAAATTGAAAAGTTTTATTTAGGATAACAAAACTGCCTTATTATCTAAACTCTAATAGTTGATAATATACGGAAATTATTATTTAGAATGGTTTGTTACGGCAAAATCTCCCCAGTCTGCGATAGACTGAATTATAGGAATTAAACTTTTTCCTAAATCAGTTAAAGAATACTCTACTTTTAATGGTGGTTTTGAGGTGTACACTTTTCTTTTTATTACACCATCTTCTTCCAAGGCTTTTAACTGTAAACTTAAAGTTCGTTCTGTAACCATTGGAATTTCTTTTCTTAACTCACTGTAACGAAGCGTTCCTTTTATTAAATGAAAAAGAATTACTGTTTTCCATTTCCCTCCAATAACTCCCATAGTAAGACTCGTACAGCAGGGGAACTCTCTTCCTTTAAACTTAAGTGTTTTAGATTCTTGTACCTCCATAATTTATACTATCCTTTTTGACCGTTATTGCAAAGATAAAAAACTATACTTACTTTTGATACTATAATTTTTATAGTTTAATTAAAAAATAGAATATGAGCTTTATAACATCAATGCAGCAACGTTATACAACAAAAAAATATAATGCTTCAAAAAAAATTGAATCAGAAAAAATCAAAGAGTTACAACAGGTTTTACAATTAAGTCCTTCTTCAATAAATAGCCAACCATGGAAATTCACTTTTGTTTCTGACACTGATACTAAAGAACAACTTTCAAAAGTATCTTGGTTAAATACTAGCAAGGTTATTGAAAGTGATACCATTGTTGTTTTTAATCGAATTAATGATATTGATTTGTTTGAAAAACAAATTGAAGAAGAGCTCCCTGAGGGTGCTGTTGGTTATTATAAAGAATTTATAAAGCCAAAACCTGAAGAAGAAATTAAAGCCTGGTTTAACAGACAAGTATATTTGGCTTTAGGAGTTTTTTTAAGTGCTTGTGCTGAAATGGGAATCGATGCCACTCCAATGGAAGGTATTGAACCAGAAAATTATGACAAAATTTTAAACAACAAAGATTACGCAACTGTTGTTGCTGTGGCTATTGGCTATAGAGATGAAGAGGATTTTAATCAACCAGACAGAAAACCTAAATCGAGATTGGCTTTTAACAAGGTTATTGAAACTGTTTAGAATAAAAAAACTCCCAAATTGGGAGTTTTTTTATTTACTTATGTTTTTCTATTTAAAAAACGAATCTACAAATTCATGTTTGTTGAATACTTGTAGGTCATCAATACCTTCTCCTACTCCAATATATTTCACAGGTATTTTAAATTGATCTGAAATTCCGATAACAACGCCTCCTTTTGCGGTACCATCTAATTTAGTTACTGCTAACGAAGTTACTTCTGTTGCTTTCGTAAATTGTTTTGCTTGTTCAAAAGCATTTTGTCCTGTTGAACCATCTAACACTAACAATACATCGTGTGGTGCATTTGGTATTACTTTTTGCATTACACGTTTTATTTTTGTTAGCTCATTCATTAGGTTTACTTTATTATGTAAACGTCCTGCAGTGTCGATAATTATAACATCTGCTCCTTGATTTACACCTGATTGAACTGTATCAAAAGCTACAGAGGCAGGATCGGAACCCATTTCTTGTCTTACAATTGGTACGTCTGTTCTATCTGCCCAAACTTGTAGCTGATCTATTGCTGCGGCTCTAAAGGTATCCGCTGCTCCTAAAACAACTTTTAACCCTTTCTTTTTAAATTGTGAAGCTAGTTTACCTATCGTAGTTGTTTTTCCTACTCCATTAACACCTACAACCATTAACACATAAGGTTTCGTATTTGCTGGAATAGTAAAATCGGTGTCGTCACCAGTATTGGTTTCTGATAATAAACCCGCTATTTCTTCACGTAAAATTTGGTTTAGCTCTTCTGTTCCTAAATATTTGTCGCGAGATACACGTTCTTCTATTCTATCTATTATTTTCAGGGTAGTTTCTACTCCTACATCAGACGATACCAATACTTCTTCTAAATTATCTAATACATCATCATCAACCTTAGCTTTACCAGCAACTGCTTTTGATAATTTAGAGAAAAAACTTGTTTTGGTTTTTTCTAATCCCTTGTCTAAGGTTTCCTTTTTCTCTTTAGAGAAGATTTTCTTAAAAAAACTCATTTTTAAATTTTATAATCGCTTACATAGGTTAAAAACTATACCATTTTACTAATACAGTCAAATTGTCATTGTTCCACAGCTTTAGTGTTAAGGATTGAGGCATTTATTAAAGCTCTCCCGATACTTCGGGAAGCGACTGCCGAAAGCCCGACTTGCTAGGATAATTCCCAAATCTTTAACGTATTCAAAAAACTTGAGACTGTCAAATATAAAAAAAGCTACTCTCTAATGAAAGTAGCTTTTCTTTAAACTGTATACAAGAATTACTTTTTTGCTAAAAAGTCATTCACGCTTTCTGGATCCATAATAGCTTCAACAAATGTATAAGCTCCTGATTTTGGAGACTTTACCATTTTGATAGCTTTGGTTAATCTTTTTGAACCTGTTTGTAACGATGCTACTGATTTCTTTGCCATTTTATATTAAAGTTTACGCCGTAGCTTATTATTTAATTTCTTTATGAACTGTCATCTTCTTTAAGATTGGATTAAATTTCTTTAATTCCATTCTATCAGGAGTATTCTTTTTGTTCTTTGTTGTAATATAACGAGAAGTTCCTGGTTGACCAGAAGCTTTGTGCTCAGTACACTCTAAAATTACTTGAACTCTGTTTCCTTTTTTTGCCATCTCTCTAAAATTTTATCTAGTAAGGAATTATTTAGTTAAGAAACCTTTTTCTCTAGCTTCTTTAATAACCGCAGAGATTCCTTTTTTATTAATATTTTTTAATGCAGAAGCAGATACTTTTAAAGTTACCCATTTATCTTCTTCTGGAATATAGAAACGCTTAGTCATTAAATTAGCGTTAAATCTTCTTTTAGTTCTATTTAAAGCGTGAGATACATTGTTACCTACCATCGCTTTTTTTCCTGTTAATTCACAAACTCTAGACATCTTCTTGACAGTTTTTAGTGTTATTTCTAAACGAGGTGCAAATTTATGCATTTTAATTTACTGCACAAAAATATTCTCGATTAAATTTTAATTAATTTTAATCTTTTCAAAACTAGGCTCAGCATCTAACCTATTTGGAAGCGTAACGGCTGCAAAAATACTAATTTATTTTAATATGGCAGCTTGTAAAAGTTCTAAAGATTTGGTTACCGTTCTATTAATTACCTTTTCTCTTGGCTCCCCAAAATTAAACTCATAAACATCTACTCCACTTTTAGTTGCTATACCAATATATACCAATCCTACACTTTTATCATTATGATCGGTTGTTGGACCTGCATTTCCTGTTACAGCTATCGCGTAATCTGTTTGTAACTTCTCCAAACATCCTTTTGCCATTGCTAAAGCTACTTCTTTACTTACTACCGTATATTTATCAATAACTTCTTTAGAAACATTGAGTAGTTGTTCTTTTAAAGCTGCTGTATACGTAACGAATCCTCCCATAAAATATGAAGATGCTCCTGGAACTGAAACTATGGTTGACGCTATTTTCCCTCCTGTTAAGCTTTCTGCTGTAGCAACAGTTTTCCCATGTTTTTTTAACAGTTTACCCACTTCTTTTTCTAAAGATGTTTCATTATCATCTCCAACGATAATTTCTGGTATTAGCATATATAATGCTGCAACTTGCTTTTCCATCTCTTTCACTAATACCTCTTTATCTTTTCCTTTAGCTGATAAACGTAAACGAACACGTCCATAAGATGGCAAGTAGGCTAGCTTTATAAAATTAGGTAAACTCTCTTCCCAATCAGAAATTCTTTCTGCAATAATTGTTTCCCCTGTACCTACCGTCATAATTGTCCTATGTAAAATGAATGGCAATTTAAAAGTAGACCGTAGCTTAGGCAATACATGATACTTCATTAACCCTTTCATTTCATATGGTACTCCCGGAAGAGATACAAAAACAGTATTATTTTCATAGAACCACATTCCTGGTGCAGTTCCTAAACGATTCATTAATAAGGTTGCTTTCGAAGGAAGCTGCGCTTGATACTTCTGTATTTCGTTGAACGGATGATTAACTTTTTTGAATAGATATTTAATATTATCAATTACTTCTGGATATTCAATAATCTTTTCATCTTTAAAATATTCAGCAATTGTTTTTTTAGTAATATCATCTTTTGTAGGTCCTAACCCCCCAGTTATTATCACAATATCTGCTCTACTTTCTGCTTCTTTTAACGCATTTAAAATATGTTGTTTTTCATCCTGGACTGAGGAGATTTGATATACCGAAATTCCAATTTTATTAAGTTCTTGACCAATCCATTGTGAATTGGTATCTATAATTTGTCCGATAAGAATTTCATCTCCTATCGTAATGATTTCTGCATTCATGTATATATCTAAAAAAGAATCCCGCCGAAGCGGGATATATTTTATTTTACTTTAATTTGAAAAGCTTGTTTTCCTTCAATAGTTCCTGTTAAAATGTCATTTTCTGCCACTTTTCCAACTCCTGCTGGTGTTCCTGTAAAGATAATATCTCCTTTTTTCAACGTGAAATATTGCGACACGTAACTAATCAACTCATCAATTTTCCACAACATACTAGTGGTATTTCCATCTTGTACAACCTCATCGTTCTTTTGTAATTGAAAAGACAAGTTTTCTAAGTCAAAATCTTCTTTCGGAAAAAACTCTCCTACTATAGCACTACCATCAAAAGCTTTTGCTTTTTCCCAAGGCAATCCTTTTTCTTTACATTGTGCTTGCACATCACGCGCAGTAAAATCAATCCCTAAGCCTACAGTGTCATAATATTTATGAGCAAATTTTGGAGAAATGTGCTTTCCAACCTTATTAATTTTTACCAATACTTCCACCTCATAATGGATATCATTTGAAAACGGAGGAATAAAAAATGGCATTTTTTTAGGAAGAATAGCCGAATCTGGTTTTAAGAAAACTACCGGGTTTTCTGGTCTTTCATTTGCTAACTCTTCTATGTGTTTTGCGTAATTACGTCCTATACAAATTATTTTCATTTCTTCAAGTACGAATTATGATTTTAGAATTACGAATTAAAAACCTCTAACTCGTAATTCATAATTCTTAAAATTATCAATCAGTTATGGTATCCACGTTTTAGGGAAGTTTGGCTTACGTTTTTCTAAAAACGCATCACGTCCTTCTTTGGCTTCATCCGTCATATATGCTAAACGAGTTACTTCTCCTGCAAATACTTGTTGCCCTACCATTCCATCGTCCGTTAAGTTCATTGCAAACTTTAACATTTTTATTGAAGTTGGTGATTTTGCTAAAATTTCTTGTGCCCAATCAAAAGCTGTTTGCTCTAGCTCATCATGTGGAATTACGGCATTTACCATACCCATTTCATACGCTTCTTGTGCTGAGTAGTTTCTTCCTAAGAAAAATATTTCACGGGCCTTCTTTTGCCCCACCATTTTAGCTAAATATGCTGAACCATAACCTGCGTCAAACGAAGTAACATCGGCATCAGTTTGCTTAAAAATAGCATGTTCTTTACTCGCTAAAGTTAAATCACAAGTTACGTGCAAACTATGTCCGCCACCTACAGCCCAACCTGGAACCACGCATATTACTGCTTTTGGCATAAAACGTATTAAACGCTGTACTTCTAAAATATTCAAACGGTGGTAACCATCATCTCCAACATAACCTTGGTGTCCACGTGCATTTTGATCTCCTCCAGAACAAAAACTCCAAACTCCATCTTTAGTTGATGGCCCTTCAGCAGACAACAATACCACTCCTATATTCGTATCTTCATGTGCATCATGAAACGCATCCAATAACTCTGAAGTAGTTTTTGGTCGAAACGCATTACGTACATTGGGTCTATTAAATGCTATTCTTGCAACGTTGTGTGACTTTTTATAGGTAATATCTTCGTACTCTTTGGCAACTTTCCAGTCTGGTTGTATCATAATTTTAAAATATTGTCGTTATTTAGTTGTACAAAAATAACATAATAACTTTATTTTTCTTTTCTATATTTGAACGATATAATTTACCCCTAAATATGAAACAAGTATATTTATTATTTACCCTATTAATTAGTATTAGTCTTTTTTCTCAAAAAGTTGTTACTCAAAAAATCAATTCAAAAGAATTAGAAAAAGATAGAAATGTAAAAATCTACCTTCCAAAAGGCTATGATGTAGATGAAACTACTAATTATCCTCTAGCTATTGTTTTAGGTGACGAGTATCTTTTTGATTTATATGTAGGTAATGCTAAACTTTATGCTAATGTAGATAAAGCACCCAGACAAATTGTAGTAGGTATTGATATGAAAAACACTTATGGAAAAGATATTTCTATAATACCTTCTAATAATTCCTTAACCAGTTCAGGGGTACATTTTTTTAATTTTATTAAACATGAGTTAATTCCTTTTATGGAAGGAAACTTTAGAACTTCTCCTTTTATGACAATTATAGGTGAAGGAAAAGCTGCTAATTTTATTACTCACTACTTAAAAGATGAAAAACCTATTTTTAATTCTTATATCTGTATCACTCCTGATTTTCCTCAGTTTGCTCCCGCTATTATGGAGTCTTATTCTCTTAACAGACTGGGTTCTATAGATAACACTTACTTCTTATATACAAGTAATAACAAAAAGTACATTGACACTAATCAATATAATCGATTTAGTGATATTAAAACGTTATTAACATCCTATGAAGCTAAAAACTTTAATGTTGTTTTTGATGAATTTGATTCTTCTCCAAGCTATTTAGCTATAATTGGAGAAACTATTCCTAGAGCTTTTACACAAATGTTTAGCTTATATTCTAAAATTACTAAAGAAGAGTACGAAGCTAATGTTAAAGATTTGGCTCCTTTAGATGCAATTAAGTATGTGGAAAAAAAATATCTAGATATTCAGTATCTATACGGTTCTAACTTAAATGTTCGTTTAGATGACATTTTTGTTATTGAAGATATTGTAATTGACAGACAAGATGGTGATTACTTGAGAGTTTTAGGGGATTTTGTAATGATAAAATACCCTGATTCTCATATGGGTGATTTTTATATAGGTAAATACCATGAACTTGGAAAAGACTACGAAAAGGCAGATTTTTACTACAAAGCTGCTTATGGAAAAATGGATCCTTCTGATCCTAATGCAAATGCTTTTTACGAAAACATTAAACGTGTAAACGATTTAATGGAAACTAAAAAGAAAGAAGAAATTAAAAATAATGACGAGGAAATTATTGAAGAAGAAGAAGGACAAGAATAGTTTATTTTAACACTATTCTGTCTTCTTGTAATTCTATTTTTTTACTCTTATACAAGCTGCCAATAGCTCTCTTGAATGCTTTTTTACTCATCTGCAAGTGAAATTTAATTGATTCAGGAGAGCTTTTATCTGTTAACAATAAAAAGCCTTTTTCTTCTAGCTTTTTTAAGATTATATCAACATCTGAATCAATTACATTTTTAAATCCTTGCGGTCGTAGTGATACATCAATTTTTTCATCTTCACGTATCTTTTTAATATAACCTATTGTTCGCATTCCTTCTTCTACATCACTAAAAACTTCATTGTTATACAATAAGCCTTCATATGCTTCATTAATTAATACTGAATAACCTAAAGCGGTTTGAACACCAATTACTAAATCTACCTTATCACCTTCTTTTAATTCCATTTTATAAGTTTTTAAAATAGTTTTTTAAAACTACGTCATTTATTTCTTTTGGAGTAAAAACCTCCATTATTTTTGGCTGATCCGATTCTTCATAAAACGAAATCAAACTATTTTGCAAGCTCTTTAAGTCTTTTGTTTGAACATATTCAAAACCATACATTTTTGATAAATGCTCTGCAGTTAAATCATGCGGTGTTTCAAAGTACTCCGTAGCATTTGTTGTTAATGGCCCCGGGATATATCTAAAAATACCACCTCCTGCATTGTTTAAAATAATAATTCTAAAATTCTTCGGAATATTTGTGTTCCACAATGCATTGCTGTCGTAAAAGAAACTTAAATCTCCTGTTATAAATATTGTTTGATTTTTTGAGGCATATGCTGCTCCTACAGCTGTACTTGTACTTCCATCAATCCCGCTTGTTCCTCTATTACAAAATACTTTTAGCGTAGAGTTTACATCAAACAATTGTGAGTATCGAATAATTGAGCTGTTACTTATTTGTACTTGCGAGTTATCTGGGATACTTTCTAAAATAACTTCAAAAGATTTTAAATCTGAATATTCGCAATCTTTCAAATACTCTTCATGTTTTACAGCTCTTTGTTCTTTTTCTTGTAACCATGCATGTTGATAACTACTTTCAACATTTTTCTTTTCCTTAGAAAGACTTGTTAACAAGGTTACAGGTTTTACTTGTAAAAATTCTGACAAACAGTGATATGTATCCATCGCCTTTAACTCATCAACATGCCAATGATGTTTTGGCTGTAATTTTCGTAAAAACTGTTTAATTCTTTTAGAAATTACCATTCCTCCTAAAGTTAGTAATACTTCAGGTTGCAACTCTTTATATTCTTCTTCAGTTAACTTAGAGATTAATTTATCTATGTTATTGATAAACTTAGAATTGTATATATTTGAGGTAGTTTCTGTTAACACTAAAACAGAAGTATCTTCTGCATATACATTCAATATTTTTTGAAGTTCAGTATCTGGGAAATGACTTCCTACCAAAATCATTTTTTTGACTGAAGAATTCCAAATAGAAGCTATTTTTTCTAAATCAAAAGATTTCTCGACTGCGCTCGAAATGACATTCATCTTTTCAAAAGATTGCTTCACTTTGTTCGCAATGACCGAATCTAATTTTTCAAGTGTTTCATATAAAGGTTCATCAAACGGAACGTTGATATGAACTGGTCCTTTTTGAGTGATTGAAGTTTGTAATGCCTCAATTAATAAACTGATATTATTTTTTAACTGACTTTCTTCTTCAATCAAATTAGCTGAGAACAAAATATGGTTCTTAAACACATTCTCTTGACGAATGGTTTGTCCATCACCAATATCAATCAGGTGCTTGGGTCTGTCTGCTGAAATTACAACTAGCGGAATATTGCTATAAAAAGCTTCTGCTATCGCAGGATAATAATTCAACAAAGCAGAACCTGACGAACATACAATGGCAACAGGTTTTTGCTTTTGTTGTGCTATTCCCATAGCAAAAAAGGCAGCACAACGCTCATCTACCACACTTAATGTTTCTATTTCTGGATGATTTGAAAATCCGACAGTAAGTGGTGCATTACGAGAGCCTGGAGAAATTACAACGGTATCAATATCAAATTGATTACATGCTGAAACTACTAATTGTGCGAGTTCTTTTTTTGGGTACATATCTTTTAAAAAATGAGATTCCCGCTTTCGCGGGAATGACAAAATACTAAAGCCAACTTCGTTGGTTAGTTTCCTTTTTTATAATCTGCTAAAAATTTTGCTAAACCAATATCTGTTAAAGGGTGTTTTAACAATCCTTCAATTGCACTTAAAGGCCCTGTCATAACATCAGCCCCAATTTTAGCACAATCAATCACATGCATTGTATGACGTACAGATGCTGCTAAAATCTCAGTATCAAACGCATAATTATCAAATATCTGACGAATTTCAGCTATTAGATTTAAACCATCTGTAGAAATATCATCTAAACGACCAATAAATGGTGATACATATGTTGCTCCAGCTTTTGCTGCTAATAATGCTTGACCAGCAGAAAACACTAAAGTTACATTGGTTTTAATTCCTTTATCAGAAAAATATTTACACGCTTTTATTCCATCTTTAATCATAGGTAGTTTCACTACTATTTGAGGGTTTAAAGCAGCTAACGCTTCTCCTTCCTTTACCATACCATCAAAATCAGTAGAAATTACCTCAGCAGAAACATCTCCTTCTACAATTTGACAAATTGCTTTGTAATGATTGATAATATTCCCCTCTCCTGTTATTCCTTCTTTAGCCATTAACGATGGATTTGTTGTTACCCCGTCTAAAATACCTAAAGCTTGTGCTTCTCTTATTTGATCTAAGTTAGCTGTATCAATAAAAAATTTCATCTGTATATTTATTATGTAGTTGTGTTCTAATTCTTGAGTTTTGCGAGTTCAACTCTCTATAAAAACAACATATAAAACAATGTTTTATACCTTGATTTTTCTTTAATTACTAATCTTCTGCGAATTTACAATTTATAATGATTCATTAGTAATTTTTCATAAATTTTATCAGGCAAAATTCTTTTTAATACAATTGAAAATTTCTCCATAAATCCACCAACTTTATAGTGAATTTTTGGGTTCTTGTTTTCAATAATTTTATAGATTGCCTCTGCCATTAGTATTGGATCTGCACCAGAATCAACATGAGCATCCATCAATGCTAAGTTTTCAGCATATTTTTCTTTGTAAGCAGAGTTTTCAAAAACAGGTGTATGATACCTTCCTGCAGCAATATTCGTAGCAAAATCTCCTGGAGCTACATTAACAACCTTAATACCGAAACTTTTCACCTCCATACTTAACGCTTCTGTTACCAACTCTAACGCCCCTTTACTTGCAGAATAAATTCCTCTAAAAGGTAACCCCATGTATCCTGCTATTGAAGTTGTGTTAATAATCGTTCCCAGTTGCTGTTTTCTCATATGAGGCAACACTTCTTTAACAACATCAATTACCCCAAAAAAATTTGTATTAAAATTATCTTTCATTTCTTGTGTAGGTGTATCCTCAATTGGACCAGTAATTCCTTTTCCTGCATTGTTTATCAACACATCAATCTTTCCTTCAGCAGTGATTACTTCTTCTACAGCTTTCTTTATTGATTCTTGGTCAGTTACATCTAATGCTACCATTTGAAATGGAGTAGTTACTTTTTGTGGATTTCTACTTGTTCCATAAACTTTAAACCCTCTATCGTGTAAATAGATAGCTATTGATTTTCCTATTCCTGAAGAAGCTCCTGTAATGAAAACTGTTTTTGACATTGTTCTTATTTTAAGCAAATATCTTAAAGTTAGCTTCAATAAAAAAACTTTAAAACTTATCTTAGCATTTTATCTTACAAGAACAAATACCATGTATAAAAAAACGTTTTCTTTATCTGTTTTTATGACATCTTTAGCAATTTTAATTGCTGGATGTTCTTCTTCAACCGCTCAAAAAAGCACCTCGTTATTTTCAAAAAATAAAACGTTTACACGTCAAGATTCTTTACGTGGTTCTATTACGCCTGAAAGATCTTGGTGGGACTTAACATATTATCACCTTAACGTAACCGTTAATCCTGACAAAAAGTTTATTAAAGGAAAAAATACTGTACAATATAAAGTTTTAAAACCTTATCAAGTTTTACAAATAGATTTACAACCTCCTTTAAAAATTACCAAAGCGACTCAAAACAATAAAGAACTAAAAGTTATTTCTGAAGGAAATGCGCATTTTATTCAACTACAATCTCCTCAAAAGAAAGGAACTGTAAACTCTGTTGATGTATATTATGAAGGTAAACCTAAAGAAGCGATTAGAGCTCCTTGGGATGGTGGTTTTTCTTGGAAAAAAGACAGTAATGGAAATCACTTTGTTGCTACTTCTTGTCAAGGGTTAGGAGCTAGTGTTTGGTGGCCAAATAAAGATCATATGTATGATGAGGTAGATAGTATGGCAATTAGTGTTCGTGTACCTAAAAATTTAATGGATGTTTCTAATGGGCGTTTACGTAATATTGAAAAACACAATGACGATACAACTACTTATCATTGGTTTGTTGATAATCCTATCAACAACTACGGAATTAATGTAAACATTGGAGATTATGTACATTTTTCTGAAAAATACCAAGGTGAAGGTGGAGCGTTAGATATGAATTATTATGTGTTACGTGACAATCTTAAAAAAGCCAAAAAGCAATTTAAAGACGCTCCCAAGATGATGAAAGCTTTTGAACACTGGTTTGGTAAATATCCTTTTTATGAAGATGGCTTTAAACTAGTAGAAGTTCCATATTTAGGAATGGAACATCAAAGTTCTGTTACCTATGGAAATCAATATAAAAACGGGTATTTAGGTAGAGATTTATCTGGAACTGGTTGGGGACTAAAATTCGACTTTATTATTATTCACGAAGCTGGTCATGAATGGTTTGCTAATAATATTACCAATGTAGATATTGCTGATATGTGGATTCACGAAAGCTTTACAGCTTACTCTGAAAACTTATTTTTAGATTATTACTATGGTAAAAAAGCTTCTGCTGAATATGTTATAGGAACACGAAGTTCTATTCAAAATGATATTCCTATAATTGGAAATTATAATGTTAATGATGAAGGTTCTGGAGACATGTATTATAAAGGGGCTAATATGCTTCATACAATTCGTCAACTAGTTAATAATGATGAAAAATGGCGTCAAATTTTACGTGGTTTGAATGCTGATTTTTATCATAAAACAGTAACTACTCAAGAAATCGAAAAGTACATGATTGAAAAATCTGGTATTGATTTAAGTAAAGTATTCGATCAATATTTACGTACAGTGAAGATTCCAGAGCTGGAGTATACTATTGAAAACAACACCTTAAAATATCGTTGGAATAATGTTGTTGGAGGTTTTAATATGCCTATAAAAGTAACTGTTGATGGAAAAGATGAATTACTAAAACCTTCTGATAATTGGCAAACAAAAACTATTAAAGGAGACTCAATTGAGGTTGACAAAAACTTTTATGTAAACTCAAAACCTCTATAAAGCAACTGTATTTTATCTTTTTCATGATTAAAAAGCTTTTAAAAAACGTTATCCTAAACCCTAAAAAGTTGTTTTTAATAGATGGTTTTGGAGCTTTTTTATCTGCTTTTTTACTGGGTGTTGTGTTAGTAAAGTTTGAAAGCACCATAGGAATTCCTCCTTCTAGTCTGTATTTTCTAACTGTTTTTCCTTTGATCTTTACTATGTATGATTTTTACTGTTACCGAAAAAACCACAATAATCTTAGATGTTTTTTAAAAGGAATTGCAGTTGTAAACCTACTATATTGCTGTCTTTCTATTGGAGTAGCATTTCTTCATAGAAAAACTATTACTAACTTAGGATGGATTTATATTATCGTTGAAGTCTTTATTATTACCATTCTATCAAATTTTGAACTCAAAGTAGCCAAACAACTTACTAAAAAAACAAATAAAAAACTCGAACCTTAAAAGGCTCGAGTTTTTAATGATTATTATATTGTTTTTAATAATCTAATCTTTTTAAGTAGTCTAGTTTTTCTTGCCAAAGATCTAACTGGTCTTTAAATTCTTGGATTCCTTTACGTACATTTTGTACTAAAGGATTATCTTCTGTAGCGTTTGAAATAAAGCTTAAATTGTTTTCTAACTGTTGCATTTCTCGTACAGTTTCATCTATTTTTTTTCTAATAAAGAACTGTTCACTATCTAATTTTCTATAGTCTTCTTGTGCTAAATATGTATCTACAACGCCTTTAAACTTCATCATTTCAATATCAATTCTGCTCATATCCAATTTATCGAGATGTGCATCCATTGCTTTGTTGAATTTTTCATCCAAATAACGTGCATTTCTTGGCAATGCTCCTAGTGCTCTCCAATCTGCTAAGGCTTTTTCTACATCTTCTTCGGTAGAAATTTCAGCAACTTTAATTTGCTCTACAAATTCTTTCTTAGCCTCTACTACTACTAATTGTTCTTTATTTTCTTCATTCTTATGGGCGTGTAATCTATCAAAATAGTAATTACAAGCATTTTTGAATTTTTTCCAGATATCGTCAGAAAATTTTCTAGGCACATGTCCTATTTTTTTCCAATCTGCTTGAATACGCTTCATAGTATTGGTAGTTTCACTCCAGTCTTCACTATCTTTTAAGCTTTCTGCAAGCTCTACCAATTCCATTTTCTTCCTTAAGTTCTCGTTTTGTGCACTTTTTTCATGCTTGTAAAATGCATTTTTAGCTGAGTTAAACTTTTTAGTTGCTGCTTTAAACTCTTGCCAAACAGCTTCGCTCTTACTGTAAGGTAATTTTCCTATGTCAAAGTATTTTTTTCGTAGTTTTTCTATTTCTACAATACTTTTTTGCCAGTCGTTGTGTGTTTTATTGCTTGATGTATCGTACGCATTTATTTCTGCTGCAACAGCTAGTTTTGCATCAATCATTTCTTGATGCTTTGACTTTAATTCTCTGTAATGCTGATGACGTCTGTCATGAATTTTTTTAGTTGCTTCACTAAACCTTCCCCAAACATCTTCTCTATGTTCTCTTGACACAGGTCCTACATCTTCTTTCCACATACGATGTAATTCTTGTAACTCTTTAAAAGCTACATTAACGTCTTCTACATCATTTAAAGCTTCTGCTCTTTCAATTAGTCGTAGTTTTTCTTCAAGGTTATGTTTAAAATCTAACTCTCTAAAGTCTTTATTTAAATGTAGTAAATCGTAAAAACGTTCTACATGATGATGATATGTTCTCCAGGTATCATTATACTTTGTTTTAGGCACAGCTCCAACACTTTTCCAACGATTTTGAATTTCTTGAAAATCATTATACATCGTTTTTGGGTCAGCATCTTTAATTAAAGTCTTTAACTCTTCAATTAAATTATTTCGTCTCTCTAAGTTTTCTTTTAATTGTTTTTCTAATTGAGAATAGTAAGCATCACGCTTGGATTTATATTCACCTAATAACTTATTGTATTCTGTTTTTGTTGGACTAGAGAATTGAAAATCTATAGAATTTCCTCCATCTGCCAAAAATGCCTCTTTTTTCTTTGCTAATAAAGCCCCAAACTTTGAGTTAAACGCTGTTTTAATAGCATCTACATTTGATTTTAATTGTTGAATTGGATGGCTTTTTAGTAATTTTTTTAATTCATCTACCAACTTTTCTAGCTCCATCGAAGCATAATCAAGCATAGGTATTTCGTGCTTTTCATCTGCTTTTTCAGATTCATTGGCTACTTCATTTTCAACTTCATTAACTGCATTTTCAGTTTCCCTACTAACCTTTGATTGCTCTTCTGTGATTGGCTTTTCTACTTTCTCTTCGTTGTTTTCTAACATATCTACAATGTTTAAGTTCCTTTGATTTAGATTATAAAGATAAGGATTCTTAGAGAATAGCAAATTTTATTTTAGTTTTTAAAATTTTAGCTATTATTCCATATTTTCCAAGCTTTTTCTGCTTGTAGCTCTAACATCTCTAATCCATTTTTTATAGTTGCTCCCTGCTCTTTACCTTTACGTAAAAAAGTAGTTTCTGACGGATTATATATTAAATCGTATAATAAATGTTTATCTGATAAAAATTTATATGGAATATCTGGACAGTTCTCTACGTTTGGATGTGTACCTAACGGTGTACAATTTACAATTATATAATGTGATTCTATAAGTTCTTTACCTATATCTTGATAGGAGATTTGCTTTTTTCCTTCAGGAGTTCTAGATACATATTTATATTTCACTCCTAAGCTTTCAAATACATAGGCTACAGCCTTAGATGCCCCACCTGTTCCCAATATCAAGGCTCTTTTATGATATTTCTTTACTAATGGTTTTAATGATTTTTTAAACCCATACACATCAGTATTATATCCTTTTAATCTCCCTTTCTTGGTTATTTTAATAGTATTAACTGCTCCTACTTTTAGAGCTTTCTTGTCTATTCTATCTAAAAAATTAAAAACATCTAACTTATATGGAATCGTAACATTCATTCCTTTTAAGCGTTTTTTATTTTCTTTTATTTTTTCAGGTAGTTCATGTATTGATTGAATATCAAAATTGATATACTCATGATTTTTTAAATCTAATTTTTCAAATTTTTCGGTAAAATATCCGCGAGAAAATGAGTACGAAATGTTCTTTCCTACTAAAGCATATAAATGCTTATTTTCTTTTTTGGTCATAAAAATCAATAATTAGTATTAATGCAATTCCAATAATAATGAATCCTATAGAAACCCATGTTTCTTGATTGTTAAAATTGGGTATAAATCTCTGGTAATTTTCTATAATTTTGTTCCCACTCTGATCAAGCAAAAACACACCTGCTTCTTTTTTATAAATAGTTTCTTTCCATGGCCAAACAACACCTAATGACCCAGTAATAAAACCTATAATAATTGCTGTTACAATTTCATGCCATCTTTTTAAAACATACCCTAAAACATGTGAAATAGACACAAGCCCAAAAGCTGAACCTGCTGTAAAAACTCCTATAATTTTTAAGTAACGAACTTTTACTTGATCATTCAGTACTTCAAAGTTTCCAGACAATAGATTTGTAATTACATTGCCTAATACATTTACACTATCTACTAACAACAAAACATAGTTTCCTAATAATATAAGAATAAATGAGCCTGAAAGTCCTGGTAATGTCATTCCTGAAACTCCTATAATACCACATAAGAAGACAAACCAAAGATTATCATTTTCTGTGGCGGGTGTCATAAAACTAATAGAGATTCCAACTGATGCTCCAATAAATAGTCCTAAAACTGTTTTAAGTTTCCATTCTCTAAAATCTTTCGATATATAATAAATAGAGCCTATAATCATTCCAAAAAACCATGACCATACATACAGTTCGTAATTTTTCAAGAAATAATCTAAAATAAGAGATACACTGAAGTAGCTGAACATACTTCCTGCCATTACCCAAACTAAAAATTGTAAATTGGTATAGGTTGCAAAACTTTTAAAACGTCCATTAAACAACAGTTTAAAAGCTTTACCATTGATTCTTTGAAAAGTATAAATAAGCTCTTCATAAAACCCCATTACAAAAGCTACCATGCCCCCTGAGACTCCTGGTACCTTGTTGGCTCCTCCCATTATCAAGCCTTTTAAAAAAAGGGTTATTTTTTGTGATAGCGTGCGCTCTTTATACATGCGGTTTGATTAGAACGCTAAGTTAGTTATTTTCTAGTGCTTTTTTACTGCTAATTTTTCTAGCAATAAAATAAGTGCAAAACCAATTAAGGCTAAGATTATTGCATACATTAATTGTGGATTTCCATCGTAGGAAAATGGTGAAATAGATAACTCATTAAAAGGGATTTGTTCTCCGTGTGAATTGGTTCTGTATGTCAATACTTTCTTCCAAGGCCAAATTTTGTTTAATGACCCTATTATAAACCCTGTTAAGACAACGAGAGTATGGTTTTTATAGTTTTCAAACAGATACTTTAAAACTCTTGAAAAAAGTAATAAACCTACAATCGCTCCTAAACCAACAACTGTTATAGTTGTTAAATCACGGTTGTTTACGGCTGCTAATACTGGTTTATAGGCTCCTAATAATACTAGTATAAAAGATCCTGATATACCTGGTAAAATCATAGCGCAAATTGCTATTGCCCCTGCTAAAAACATAAATGACATTGAAGAGTTTTCTGAAACCAACGGATTTAGCGTTGTGATGTAATAAGCTAATATAGCTCCCAACATTAGTAAAATTCCTGAAGCGAGATTCCATTGAGTAACTTGTTTTGCTATGTAAATAACACTTGCTAATACTAACCCAAAGAAAAAAGACCATACTAAAACTGGATGGTGCATTAATAACCAAGAAATCATTTTTGCTAACGAAACGATACTAATAAAAATTCCAACAAAAAGAGTTACTAAAAAGTTACCATTTACTTGTTTCCAAGCTGATTTAAAACCTTCTTTTTTTAAAGTTTTAAGTAACTTTAAGTTAATATTACTAATAGAACCTAGTAGTTCTTCATAAATTCCTGAAATAAACGCAATGGTACCTCCTGAAACACCTGGAACCACATCAGCTGCTCCCATAGCAATTCCCTTTAACATGATTACGAAGTAATCTTTAATAGTTCTATTCATAAAAATAGTTTGGTTATTTTTTCTCTTTTGATTTAAAATTTATCAATCCTTTTTTCTTTGGTTTTAAGGTATCTTTTTTTACTTCTTTCTTCTTTTCTTTTTTATTTAACCCTAATTTTTTCCCCAAGTCACGTAAATTATTAAAGTTAACTTGATAAGAAATCCCTACTCCTTGTGTATATCCTTCTTCTTCTGTGGAATATTGCACTTCATTTTGGCGATTAAATACTGTACCTCTTAAATTACCTTCTTCATTTAAAAGGACCTCTACTTTTACTTCTCCCACTACACTGGTTTGTGTATTAGCTCCAACAGGAACTCCTACTTTACCATTAACCAATACTCTATCACTTAATTGCGTTGATACAGATACATCTACTTGATCGTCTGAATTAAGGTTGTCTACATCTCCTCTATCTCCTTGTGTATATCCTACTCCTAACTGAAATTTATTTCCATCGCTATTTAACATATTTGTCAAAATTCCTGAAGCTATTTCTGAAGCTGTTCCTGTAATTCCTGAACTTGCACTACTTCCAATAGCATCTGGATTATAAAATGTACCGAAGGCTAACAAAAATGAAAAGTGCTGCATTTTAGTGTTTAAGTCATTCTCATTTAAAATAAATTCTAACTCAGAACTTACTGTTGAGTTTGCATTTGGTATTTTAATATCAAACTCTTGTTTTGAACTAAATAGACCTCCTGTAATTTTGGTGTATAAATCAATTGGAATCTTACGATTTGAATTAATGTTATCTAATAACTGTGCTGGGTTTGCTTTGGTTCTATATACTGCTGTTATATCTAAATCGGCTTCATAAGGATCTCCATTCCAAGAAATAGTTCCTCCTTTTTGTACAATAAAGGGTTTTGTTATTCCTGCATACTTAAAATTATAAAAACCATTATCTACCGTAAAGTCTCCAAACATATTAAACTTACCTCGTGTATCAATATCAATTCTAAGGTTTCCTTCTCCACTTCCTTTTAACTCACTTCCTGAAACTTTATCTATTACAACTTGTGCTACAGCATCTTTTGTTACGGCTAGATTAAGTCTTAAGTCAAGACCTTTAATATCTCCAATAACTTTTCCTTTAGTTCCTTCTTCTTCTTCTCCTGTTTTAAATCTAATTAACTTGTAATTATCAATTGTTTTAACATCACTTAATGGAATTACAAATAAAGTTCCTTTGTTTGTTTTTCCGTTAACCTCAATATCTAAAAAGCTAGTAAGCCCTCTAATTTTAGCTTCTCCATTTAAAAAACCTGTTCCATAATACTGAGATTCTTCAGTTTCTTGTGTGTCTAAAATCAGTAAATTTTGTGTATTGATATCAAAATTTAAAAACCAATCTTTAAAGTTTTGATGTACAATACTCCCAGATAAACCTCCTTGTGTAAGATACTTTGTATCCTCTAAGATTATGTCTTTTAGTATAAATTCTTGTTTGTCTAAAACAACACTTGTATTTCCTTTAAGATCAAAATCTACATTTAAATACGGAAAAGCTAATCCTGCATTTTCAAAATTTAAAACTCCTTTAAAATCAGGATTTCTTAAATAACCTGTTGCTGTAAAATCTCCTGTTACTTTTCCTCTTAGTTTAGACAATACATCTTCTCCTAATGGACTGAAAGCAGCAATATCATATTCTTTCAAGTAAATATCTAAATCTATAATTGGCCTATCCTTTGAAAAATCAATTCCACCAGTAGCAGATATGTTTTTTGCATTTTTATTTTCTAGAGATAGATTAACATTGTATTTTTCATAAGAATTATCTCCCGTAACATTTAACGCCAAATTTCCTTGCGAATAATTATTAATGTCAAAATTCTCTATGTATAAATTACCAACTGGAGCTATCGTTTCATTTTCTTGTTTAAATGCTAATTGTCCATTTAATTTACCATCTAATTTTAAACTATCGATAGGGGGTAAAAAGCTAGCTAATTTAACTTTATTAAAATCTGCTTGAAAATCTTTGTAAGTACTATCTCTTAAAACTCCTTTGAAATCGATTCTTTGTTCTCCCGATTTCAAAATAAATGGGCTGATTGTAAATTCATCTTTTTGTAAATCAAATGTTACTTTGTTATTTTTATCATCATTTGGATTTACTTCCCAATCAAACCCCTTGTAATATAGCTTCGATTTTTGAATTCCTACTACAGATTTTTGAAGTTCATTGATTGTATAGAAAAAATCTAAACTAAAACTTTCTTCATAATTTTTTCCTCCTTTAAAAACAGACTTAAAGAATAGCGTATCATTTTTGGTACGGTTTAACAAGTTTAATTTCTCAATGTTATAATATTTTGTATTCACCTTATTTGCAGTTAAGTGAGTACTATAAAGCGGGTTTTTATTATCTAATCTTAACACCACTCCTTCTATTATATTTTTATACGCGTTTATTTCTGGAGATTCAAACGTTAGTTTTAATGAGTTTTTATCTGAATTAATACGTCCTTTTAATCGTGTATTCTTTCCTATAGAAATATTTGGTAAAAAAACATCTATAATTTGATTATAAATTGTAAAGTCAAAATCTAAAAACTGGTTTGGCGCTACTTCATGCGGACGATAGTTTGTATACACACTACCTAAAGCATTTTGAGTGATAGGTAACAACTCTTCGAAAGAAAATTTACCTTTAAGAGATCCTTTTACAATATCTGATGAATTTACTTCAATAGTTTTTATACTATCTTTTACTGATGAATTTACTTCAAAGCTCTTGAATGGGTAACTTTGTTTTTGATTTGTGTAGATTAAGTTTTTAAACGTTGCTTTACCAATAATATCATCAAATGTATTTCCTGAAATATTTAAATTAATATTCCCTTTTAATTCAGAAATACTATCACGGGTAAACAAATTTGTCTTTTTTAAATCAATTCTATCAACATCAGCGATAAAATCAAATTTGTTAATCTCTGATGAAAAATCTGCTAGTCCTTCAAATTTCAACTTAAAGTTATCATCATCCGCATTAAGTAAACCGTCAAACTTTTTATTTTGAAACTGTCCATTTACTTGTAAGTTTTTGTATTCATACTCATTAAAGAACAAACTACTTACTTTTCCTATTATTATGGTGTTTACATTATCTACATTAAACCCACTCCCATTAACATCCGCTTTTAATGAAACAGTTCCTAATACAGGATCATTAGCAAAGACTCCAAGATCAAAATTTTTAAACTCTACCTCTCCTGTATACTCAGATTTATCAATATTATCAATATTGGTTAATTGAAGATCAGAAATTGCGGTTCCAATTTCTGATTTTACTGATACTGTAGCATCCATTTGTTGTGGAGTTACTCTTACTATTCCATTCAAAGTAAAATTTCCTAGTCTTTGAAATTCTGTTGGCAATGTTCTTCCTAATAAATTTGGTAGTACATTTCTTAGTTGATAATAATTTGCTGTAAGATTATCTAAGTCCGCATCAAATACAAAACCCCTACTAGTTTTAACTGCGTTAACAAACCCCATGTCTCCAATAATTCTCATACCTCCTTTTGAGTGTACTCTTACATTACTAGCACTAAAATTGTTCAAAACACCATCAATATCTCCACTTATATAAAGAAAATCGTGTCCGCCAATTTCACTATATAGTTTGTTTAAATCTCTTACAGAGACTACACTTTCTTGAAATTTAGCCTTTATCCTAACTTTATCATTAAAGTTTACAAAATCTTTTCGATTATAGGTAAATTTAACTTCTGCTTGCAATTTTGTGTCATTGTCTGTTGCTAAAATTGTATTACTAAAATCCATAAAGGATTTTGTATATGTAAAATCGGTAGCTAGGTTTGATACATTTACTCCCCTGTTTTCAGTAAAGTACATGTTTCTTATTTTCATAGAAACATCAGGGCCTATAATAGAAAAATCATCTAATTCGGCTCCTGCTTTATAGGCTGCAAATTCAAGAGGGTCTTGTTTATTTTCATCCATTAACTTAAAAGTTAAATCATCTAAAGAAATTTTATCACTTTTAAGAACAAATGGTGCAGCTAAACTATCTTTAGGTTTTCCGTCTTCAAAACTATCTATAAAAATAGACATGTTATCATTCTTTTCACCTTTATATGTTTTCATATAAAAATGAACGCCACTTAAAGAAGCTTCTCCTAAATCTACTTGATTTTCTAATATACGTTTAGCATTTTGTAAAGAAGTAGTTAGATTATTCACAAATATTAAAGTGTCTTTGTGGTGGTCTCTAATCTCAATTTCTTTTAACTGGACACTTCCCAACCAAGACAAATCAATTTTTTTTACAACTATATTAGTATTAAATTCTTTATTCACCCAATTAGTTGCTTGTTTAGCAAGTTGACTTTGCACAAAAGGGAGAGATAGTAAAATAAAAAGCAAGAGTAAAAAAAGTACTGTATACTTTAGTATTTTACCAATTATGTTTCCTAATCTTTTAATAACTTCCTTTATTTATAATCTTATTTAACAAAAGTAATCAGCAAACAGCAAAAATGCTGCCTTATTTTAAAGAAATGTTTTTTTTAACTAAAATCTAACGTAATATCAATATTTTTGTCCTCTAAATCAGAAAAGATTTGAGTGCAAAAAACATCTATATTTTAGGTATTGAGAGCTCTTGTGATGATACAAGTGCTTCAATAATTTGTAACGGAAAGGTATTAAGTAATATCGTAGCAAACCAAGAAGTACATGCTAAATATGGTGGTGTAGTTCCTGAATTAGCGTCAAGAGCACATCAACAAAACATTGTTCCTGTTGTGCAACAAGCTATTGAACAAGCTGGTATAACTAAAAACGATTTAAATGCAATTGCTTTTACTCGTGGCCCAGGGTTAATGGGCTCATTACTGGTTGGTACTTCTTTTGCTAAGTCTTTAGCCTTAGGGTTAAACATTCCTTTGATAGATGTTAACCATATGCAGGCACATATTTTAGCTCATTTTATTGATGAAGAAGGAAGTAGAATACCTCCTTTTCCTTTCGTTTGTTTAACAATTAGCGGTGGACACACGCAAATTGTAAAAATTACCAATCATTTTGAAATGGAAATTTTAGGTGAAACAATTGACGATGCTGTTGGGGAAGCTTTTGATAAATCTGCTAAAATTTTAGGTTTGCCATATCCAGGTGGACCTTTAATTGATAAATATGCGCAATTAGGAAACCCTAAAGCTTTTAAATTTACCAAGCCTAAAGTTGGTGACTTAGAATTTAGTTTTAGCGGATTAAAAACTGGAATCTTATACTTTATTCAAAAAAACGTAAAAGAAAACCCCAATTTCATCAAAGAAAACCTTAATGACATCTGTGCTTCTATTCAATACACTATTATTGAAATTTTGATGGATAAGCTTAAAAATACTATAAAACAAACTGGTATTAAGCACATAGCTATTGCTGGTGGTGTTTCTGCTAACTCAGAAATACGAAAACGTTTAATTTTAGCTGAAAAACATTGGGGATGGACAACATATATTCCAAAGTTTGAGTATACCACTGATAATGCTGCTATGATTGCCATTGCAGGGTATTTAAAATATTTAAACAACGATTATTCAGATATTTCTGTAACAGCTAAAGCTCGTTTAAAAGTTACAGAGTAAACCTTTTTCATACTAGAATGACTAATTTTAAAAATAGAATCTTATTTAGTTTTACATATTATTTTCTATGGGTAGTATACTTTTTACTTGCCCGTCTTTTATTTTTAATATATTATTTTGATAAAACCTCTGAATTAAGTTTTATCACTACGCTAAAAACATTCGTGTATGGTATTCAATTAGATTTTTCTTTTGCTGCATACTTGGCTGCTATTCCTTTTCTAATTATTTTGCTATCAATATGGATTCCTAGAAGAATTATTGGTTATATTATTAAAGGGTATACTTTCCCTATTCTTTTAGTTATTAACTTGTTTATGTTAACGGATATTTCCTTGTATAAATTCTGGGGAGTTCGTATAGATGTTACTGTCTTAAATTACATTAATACTCCTAAAGCAATGTTGGCTTCTGTAAGTACTTTACAATTAGTTGGCGGACTTTTTGCTTGGGGATTACTTTCGGTAATTACTATTTACTGTTTTAATAAGATATTGAACAAAGTTCTTAAAAAGTTGAATAAGAAGCATTTTTTAGAAGCTCCTATATTTTTATTACTAATTGCTAGCTTAATAATTCCTATACGAGGTGGTTTTGCCAACATTCCTATTAATCAAAGTAACGTATACTTCTCTAAAAATATGTTTGCAAATCATGCTGCGGTAAATTTTATCTGGAACTTTGCTAATACAATTACTCATAAAACCGACGGCAAAAACCCGTATGTTCACTATAAAAAAGATATTGCTAAAAACATCATCAACAAAACTAAAAATCAGCTTTTAACAGCTAATACAGATTCTATCTTAAATACTAAAAAACCAAATGTCATTTTACTTATTTGGGAAAGTCTCTCTGCTAAAGCAGTTGGTGCATTAGGAGGTGAACCTGATGTTACTATAAACCTAAACAAACTAGCTAAAGAAGGTATTTTGTTTACTAATTTCTATGGAAATGGAGACAGGACAGATAAAGGAGTTCCCGCTATTTTAAGTGGTTATTATCCTCAACCAACAAAAAGCATCATGAAAATTCCATATAAAGCAAGAAAGCTACCTATACTCACCAAAGAGATGAAAAAATTAGGGTACAATACTAGTTTTTATTATGGTGGGGATAGTAATTTTGGAAATATGATTACCTATTTACGTAATGGTCAAATAGATAAAATTGTTGATGGAACTGAATTTGACAAAGAAAACTGGAATTCGAAATGGGGAGCGCATGATCACATCTTTTTAGACCGATTTATGAAAGATTTATCTTCCCCTACCCTTAAAGAACCTTTTTTTGAAGTAGCTTTAACATTAACCAGTCACGAACCTTACGAGTTCCCTGGTGAATATAAATTTGGTAAAAGTTCTGTAGAAAATTTATACAGAAGTGCACAAGCATATACAGACAAAGCTATAGGTAAGTTTATTCACAAAGCTAAAAAACAACCTTGGTGGAATAACACTTTGGTTATTATTTTATCTGACCATGGACATCCATTACCTAAACACAAAGGTTATTTTAACTCCCCTAAAAGATTTCAAATTCCTATGGTTTGGTTAGGTGGTGCTCTCAACAAAACAGGTATTACTGTTAATAATTTTAGCGCTCAAAGTGATTTAGCATATACTTTAACTGACATATTAGGAGGTAATCCAGAAAAATTTCAATTTGGAAAAAATATTTTTAATAATTCTGAAAATCAATATGCACATTATGTGTTTAATAAAGGATTTGGTACAGTTTCTAAAAACGGAACCTTTGTATACGATTATGTAAGCAAAAAACCTGTAATACAAGAAGGTAATTACCACCCTTTAGATTCTCTCGGAAGAGCTATTAGTCAAAACGCTTATCAAGATTTTTTAGATAAATAAAAGTTAATCTTTCATTAAGAGAGAAACTGTTAAAATCCATTTCATTACTTTTACCCTATGAAATGGATTTTATCGTTATTTTTACTTGCCGCTTTAAGCATTCAGTCTCAAAAATTACCTGAAGGTTTTACATATATAAAAGAAGTGTCTCCTACAATACAAGGGGAATTAAGATATTGTCATGCTAACAACTTTATGGGGGTCCCTGTTAATGGATATGAAGAAAATATTCTTATAGCTACCACCCCTACTGCTAAAGCTTTAAAAAAAGTCCAAGATGAGTTAGCAAATCAAAAATTAGGTTTAAAAATTTATGATGCTTACCGTCCTCAAACAGCAGTAAATCATTTTGTAAAATGGGCTCGAGTAATGAATGATACATTAATGAAACAACAATACTATCCTGAGGTTAATAAACGTCATTTATTTAAAAAGGGATATATTTCTTCAAAATCTGGTCATTCAAGAGGAAGCACTGTAGATTTAACAATTATACGCCTAGAAACAGGCGAAGAGTTAGATATGGGAAGTCCGTATGACTTTTTTGGAGTTTCATCTCATATCACCTATGAAAAACTTACTAAACAACAAAAAAAGAACAGACAACTATTACAAACTGTGATGCGTAAACATGGTTTTAGACCTTACAGTAAAGAATGGTGGCATTTTACCCTAAGAGGAGAACCTTTCCCTAAAACCTTTTTTGATTTTCCTGTAAAATAACTAGTTTTAATCCTTTATTTTAAAATCATTTAAAAATCGGCATTATATTTGCTTAGATTTATTTACAATGATGAAAATAATACCAACACTTGTAATCATTTTTTTATGTAGCATTACATCCAATGTTCTTGCACAAATGGATGGTTCTGTTAATGGTAAAAAAAAGGGAAATTCTGCTTTTGGTGTTATAACTGCACCTGTTAAAGAAGTAAAAAAACCTAAAGCGTTAGATTTTGACAATAACAATGGATTTAAAACTGCACATAAAGAACAACAAAAAGAACTTCAAAAAAAACAAGCTCAAAGAGATTTAGAAAATAAAGGAATCTTAACTAAAGCTAAAATTGCAGAAGAACAATACTTAAAATCATTCAAACAAATAAATGGAATGTATCAGTATCCTGTTATTGATCAGGACTTAGGGAGTTTTAGTACTAAATCAAAAAGTGTTAACATTATTTGTAGGGATTATCAATATCCTGACGGAGATAAGGTTACCATCTATATAAATGATGTACCTGTTGTTAGCAACCTTATACTAAGACAACGCTATCAGTCCTTTAATATTCCTCTAGATAAAGGAATCAACACTATAAAAATTGTAGCTTTAAACCAAGGTACCTCTGGTCCAAACACAGCCGCATTTAAAATTTATAACGATGCAGGTATGTTAATTTCATCTAATGAGTGGAATTTAGCTACAGGTGCTAAAGCCACTATAATTGTAGCTAAAGAACAATAATTACACCTTTACACTTCTCCAAAAACCTTTCTTCAACTTTTAGTAATAACTTTTTTTAAATTACTAAAAACTACTTATTTTTGTAGCTACGTTTTGTAATAAGTAAAGCAAACAAACATTTAAATAAACAACTAAGTATATAATGAAGAAAATCACCAAAGAAACCTATATCAATTGGTATAGAGACATGCTATTTTGGAGAAAATTCGAAGATAAGCTAGCTGCAGTTTACATTCAACAAAAAGTAAGAGGTTTTTTACACTTATACAACGGTCAAGAGGCTGTTTTAGCCGGTTCATTACATGCAATGGATTTGACTAAAGATAAAATGATTACTGCTTATCGTAATCACGTTCAACCAATTGGTATGGGTGAAGATCCAAAACGTGTTATGGCAGAGTTATATGGTAAAGCTACAGGTACTTCTCATGGTATGGGAGGTTCTATGCACATCTTCTCTAAAGAATACCGTTTCTATGGTGGTCACGGAATTGTAGGAGGACAAATTCCATTAGGTGCTGGTATCGCTTTTGGAGATAAATACAAAGGTAGCGATGCTGTTACTTTATGTTATTTTGGTGATGGAGCTGCACGTCAAGGTTCTTTACATGAAACTTTTAACATGGCTATGAACTGGAAATTACCAGTAGTATTTATTGTAGAAAATAATGGATATGCTATGGGAACTTCTGTCGAAAGAACTGCAAACCATACTGATATATGGAAATTAGGCTTAGGTTATGAAATGCCTTGTGGACCTGTTGATGGAATGAACCCTATCAAAGTAGCTGAAGCTGTAGATGAAGCTATTCAAAGAGCTCGTCGTGGTGATGGTCCTACTTTCTTAGAAATGAAAACATACCGATATAGAGGTCACTCTATGTCAGATGCTCAACATTATCGTACAAAAGACGAAGTTGAAGAGTATAAAAAAATAGATCCTATCACTCAAGTTTTAGATGTCATCAAAGAAAAAGAGTACGCTACAGAAGATGAGATCAAAGCAATTGATAAAGAAGTAAAAGATATGGTTAAGGAATGTGAAAAATTCGCAGAGGATTCTCCATATCCAGAGCTTAATCAATTATATGATATGGTATATGAACAAGAAGATTATCCATTTATAAAATCTAAGTAAACTATGGCTACAATTATAAACATGCCTCGCTTAAGCGATACAATGGAAGAAGGAGTGGTAGCTTCTTGGTTAAAAAAAGTAGGTGATAAAGTTGAAGAAGGTGATATTTTAGCTGAAATCGAAACTGATAAAGCTACAATGGAATTCGAGTCTTTCCATGAAGGAACTTTATTACATATCGGAGTTCAAGAAGGCGAAACAGCTCCTGTTGATAGTTTATTAGCTATTATTGGTGAAGAAGGAGAAGATTTTTCAGCATTATTAAATGGAAACACTTCCGCTTCTGCTGAAACAAAATCAGAAGAACCTAAAACTGAAGAGCCCAAAGCAACATCTACAAATACTGCTATTCCTGAAGGAGTAAAAGTGGTAACCATGCCTCGTTTAAGTGATACAATGACTGAAGGTACCGTTGCTTCTTGGTTAAAAAAAGTAGGTGATAAAGTTGAAGAAGGTGATATTTTAGCTGAAATTGAAACTGATAAAGCTACAATGGAGTTCGAATCTTTCAATGAAGGTACTTTGTTACATATCGGTGTTCAAGAAGGTGAAAGTGCTCCTGTAGATAGTTTATTAGCTATCATTGGTGAAGCTGGTACTGATGTTTCATCATTAGTAGAAGCTCATAAAGCAGGTACTTTAAATAACAACTCTTCTGAAAAACAAGAAGAAGCTCCTAAAGCAATTGAAGAAAATAAAACAGAAACAGTAGCTACTCCAGTAGAAACTGCATCAAATAATAAAGGTGGACGTATTTTTGCTTCCCCTTTAGCTAAGAAAATTGCTAAAGACAAAGGAATTAATTTAGCAGATATTAAAGGTTCTGGAGAAAATGGTCGCATCATCAAAAAAGATGTTGAAAACTATAGTCCAGCTGCTAAAGTTGAAGCTCCTGTAGCTACAAGTTCAGCTACAACTCCATCAGCAGTAACTAATTTTACTACTGCAGCAGGTGAATCTGTAGAGGAAGTTAAAAATTCTCAAATGCGTAAAGCTATTGCTAAAGCACTAGCTAATTCTAAATTCTCCGCTCCTCATTTCTACTTAAACATAGAGGTAGATATGGACAATGCTATTGAATCTAGAAAGATTATTAATCAGATGCCAGAAACAAAAGTATCCTTTAATGATATGGTGGTTAAAGCTTCTGCTATGGCATTGAGAAGACATCCTCAAGTTAATACTACTTGGAATGATGATGTAACAATATACAATAAACATATAAATATAGGTGTAGCCGTTGCTGTACCTGAAGGTTTAGTTGTACCTGTTCTTCGTAATACAGATTACATGAATATCAATCAAATAGATATTGAAGTTCGTCAATTAGCGTCAAAAGCTAGAAATAAAAAACTAACTCCTAACGAAATGCAAGGAAGTACGTTTACGGTATCTAACTTAGGAATGTTTGGTATTGAAAGCTTTACTTCAATTATCAATCAACCTAATTCTGCTATTTTATCGGTAGGTGCAATTGTACAAAAACCAGTAGTGAAAAACGGAGAAATAGTGGTTGGAAACACTATGAAGTTAACCTTAGCATGTGACCACAGAACGGTTGACGGTGCTGTTGGAGCTCAGTTTTTACAAACCTTAAAAACTTATTTAGAGAATCCAGTTACAATGTTAGCTTAATATTCAATAAATTATAAATAAAAAACTCACCTTTGGTGAGTTTTTTTTATGAAATCAAATCTACTTTATTTGGAGTTAATAATATTAATTACCTCTCTTACCAATTTAGGTACCGACGCTGGATTTTGACCAGTTACTAACCTTCCATCCACTTCTAGATGTTCATCTGCTACATCTGAAAAAAAGAACTTTCCTCTATGATCTTCAACTGTTTTTCTTATTAAAAAAGAAAAACTTTTAAAATATTCTTTTTCTTTCTTTTCATGATCTTCAGGAAACCCATTTACTCGCTTGTTTTTTACCACATACTCACCGTCACTTTTCTTTAGAAAAACAATTCCAGCAGTACCATGACACACTGCACTGATAACACCTTCTTGCTTTTCATAAATATCCATAGCTATTTTTTGTATTTCCTTATTCTTAGGTACATTAAACATAGCACTTCCACCTCCCACATAATAAATTGCTTTATAGCTAGACGAATGAACTTCTGTTGTTTTTTTAGTCGTTTTTAAAGCATAGATAAAGTCATTATCATACAAGTATTTTTTCTTATTCTTTTCAGATGTATCCACATATTTTAAAGGAATTGCACCTCCTTTTGGACTAATAATATCTATATTAAACGCAGCTTCCGTAAACATTTTATAAGCCAATACTATTTCATCAAAACTATTTCCTGTTGGTATATTAGTACCTACATAATAATCTGTATTAGAAACCACAAATAAGATTTTATTTCCTGTCTCATAAGAAGCTTCTCTAGTTGCGGTTTTACTTATAATTTTCCAATTATTCGCAAACTTCTTCAGTAAAAAAAGATCTACAAACCTCCATTTACGATTAGGTATTAAGATTTCAACTTTTGCCGTAGCAATATCATTCGTTATATCAACTGAAATGATCTCTCCTGTCCTACCATTAAACTCTCCCTTTTTGTTTGATGAAAAAAAATTTGAATATTCTTCAGTACTAAACTGTTTAAAGCCATCTTTTCCTGTTAAATAAAATGTTACATATTTGTAAAAAGAGTTTTTAAGAGTATTCATTTTATTAAAAGAACTTCCTTCAATATAATTATTAAGCGTCTGTTCAATCAATTCTTTATCAGAATGAGGTAGATTAACATCTGGACGATTTAAACTTTTATAAAACAAACGGTCGTCAGACATAAAACTCTTGCCGTAGTTAATTACTTTCTGTTGTTTACTTCCATAAATACTAACTAGAAGTTTCCCTTTAGTATCTTCTTTTTCTTGTGAAAAACTAAACAGAAAAAAGAAAGACACTACTGCTGTACATATAAATTTCATTTTAAAAGGTTTTTAATTTGAATTCAAACCTCTTAAAACAATCTTCCTTTTTAATGATGTCCTATAATTTAGGCGTCCTAAATTATAATTCTGTACTAAAAACCTTATAAAAACTGCTTTTGATATTGAGCTGGAGTTTGCCCAACAACCTTTTTAAAGGTAGCATAAAAGTTTGATTTTGAAGAAAAACCAGCTTCAAAACCAATATTTTCTAAAGTAATTTTATGATTCTCTTTCAATAGTTTCTTCGCCTCCTCAATTCTGTACTCATTCAAGAATGTTGCAAAGCTTTTTCCAAGGTTATCATTTAGAAATTGCGATAATTTATGAGAAGACACTCCTATTTTAACTGAAATATCAGACAGTTTTATAGCTGTATTTTTATACAACTCTTCTTCTTTCATTAAAGCATCTAATTGAAATTTTAAAGAATCAGCTTCTTTACTTTCAATCTTTTTTGCAGAGTATTTTTCTGGTAAATCTTTAAAAATAGACTCTCTATTTTTCTTTGAAAGGAAAAGTAGTATTAATCCATAAAAAACTATTGAAAAAGTAACAGTTCCTATAAAGTAAAAGTAACCGACTATATAGGCTAAATAAATTAGTAAACTACTTATATAAAAAGCTAATAACCATATTTCAGAAGTGTTACAACTTACATTAGAAAACACCTTTCTAAAAATATCTTTTAAAATAAATACTGATAATACTATATAAACACCCCAAACAAAATAAATAAACTTAACAAAATATGCGTTCCAAAAAAGAATATTACTTGAGTAAGGCTTTATAACACCAACAATAATTACTACTAGAAATAATAAAAGAAAATGAAGTATCCATTTTAATGGAATCACCTTCTTTTTAAATACAGATGCTTTTAAGTAAAAGTATAGCGAAACACCTATTAAAAAACAAGCTGATAAACCTATTTGTATGAGCAATAAATTTCTTTCTTCTTTGGGGGTAAATATTGTATAAACTGATTTGCCTATTCTAATGGTAACAAAGAAAACTAACAATCCCAATATAAAGTTAGATACTCTCTTTGTTTTATCTAGCAATAAAAAATAAATGCTAACTAAAAAACCATTAAAAACCCCTAAAGAACAAATAAAAAATAAACTTCGTTATATAAACTCATTTCGTATTTCTAAAACGTAAATATTAAAAAACAAATTTCAATGTACAAATCTTATTTAGTATAATTACTTCTTTTATAATTATAAAAATAACGGGAAAAGGATTAAAAACTACGCGGTAGGCATTTCTATAGTGACATCTTCTTTAGTGAAGATTCAATAAGGTGAGTTGATTCAGTATAACGTGCTTTTACTACAATAATGCCCTCGAAAATAAAGATCA
>NZ_JAKRGE010000006.1:0-189899 GCF_022347665.1 Tenacibaculum sp. Mcav3-52
CAGTTGTCGGTTGATTCCCATTGACGTACAATCTCTCCACAGCCGTCTACTACTGTATTGCTTACTTCGGTAAAGACTACGTCTACTACGCTATCGCAATTATCGGTTGCAGTGATAGTTGGTACTGATGGTATGGCTTCACAGTCGACACTTACATCGGCTGGTTCTGCTGATAATACAGGCGCAATGGTATCGGTTACCGTAATGGTTTGGGTATGACTTACCGTGTTACCACAGTTGTCGGTTGATTCCCATTGACGTACAATCTCTCCACAGCCGTCTACTACTGTATTGCTTACTTCTGTAAAAACTACATCTACTACGCTATCGCAGTTATCGGTTGCGGTAATAGTTGGTACTGTTGGTATGGCTTCACAGTCGACACTTACATCGGCTGGTGCTGCTGATAATACGGGTGCTGTAGTATCGGTTACTGTAATGGTTTGGGTATGACTTACCGTGTTGCCACAGTTGTCGGTTGATTCCCATTGACGTACAATCTCTCCACAGCCGTCTACTACTGTATTGCTTACTTCGGTAAAGACTACGTCTACTACGCTATCGCAATTATCGGTTGCTGTGATGGTTGGTACTGATGGGATGGCTTCACAGTCGACACTTACATCGGCTGGTGTTGCTGATAATACGGGTGCAGTGGTATCGGTTACTGTAATGGTTTGGGTATGACTTACGGTGTTACCACAGTTGTCGGTTGATTCCCATTGACGTACAATCTCTCCACAACCGTCTACTACTGTATTGCTTACTTCAGTAAAGATTACATCTACTACGCTATCACAGTTATCGGTTGCAGTGATAGTTGGTACTGATGGGATTGCTTCACAGTCGACACTTACATCGGCTGGTGTTGCTGATAAAACGGGTGCTGAAGTATCAGTTACCGTAATGGTTTGGGTAAATTGTCCACTTGTTCTTCCACAACTATCTGTAAATGTCCAAATATTAGTATATGTTCCTATAACAGGACAATTAGTTGTTGAAGCCTCAAAACTTCCAGGTATTTTGGTTATTGTTAAATCACAACTTGCTTCTGGTGTAAGTAATTGCGCCGTAGCTAGGGCAGCACTATCTTCACAAGACACTGTTCTATCTAATGAATCGACTGTAGTTGTCCAATTAGCCTCGTCAGGTTGGTTAATACTTATCTCATTAGGTAAATTATCTCCTATGCCACAAGAATCAACTGATTTAGAACTTAAAGTTGTTTGTGTACTATTATTTTCTTCTCCTGCATAAGTTGCTATTAATTGCATTTGAAATTTATCGGAACACATTTCTTCTAGAAAATAACACTGTTTTTTTACTTTCACCTGAAAACTTAAACTATATGGTGTATCTCCAACATCTGTAATTCCATCAATAGCATCAAAGGTTAATAATCTAGTTGTTGTATTATAGCTATAAGTAACCCCAAAAGGTAACCCTATTATTGGTTCTATTAAATCTACTTCTTGAGGTATTGTTGTTTCTATTGTTAAGTCTTTTACATTGTCATTACCATTGTTTTCTATATTGACTGAAAAACTAACAGTGTCTTCTACACTACTAGTATTTGTTGAGCTTGATAATATTAATGGGGCTAAATCTGGTTTCCAAACATCTACAGACAATCCTATTAAAAAGAGTCCGTATGTTTCTTGGTTTGATGTTAATCTTATTGTCGCAGAAGTTTGATTGTTAGCTATTATACTATTTCCTGGATTACTAAGAGCAAATACATCTGCATCAAATCCTAAAGTATTAGTACTAGCTGGATTTCTATCTATAAAGTTACTTCCATTTTTAGCTATTCTACTATTAAAAAAATTACTTGAACTCCTTAAACTATATGATAAATCTACCCAATTGTTACTAGTATTTTTTATTTGTAACCTGTCTCCTGATAAATCTCTATCTCCTTCTAAGGCACCTATTACTACATCTACATCTACATCTCCTGTTGGTACTGTTTGAAAACCACTAAATCCAATTTCAAAATTATTAACACTACTTGTAACATGTGCGTAACCATCAAAAAGCGATATATTTTTTGCTGGTAAAGTAGGGCTTTCATATACAAATACTATTTGCCAACCTCCAGAAGTTCCTGTATTTCCTCCACCATGTGAAGTCAAACTTCCTTCCTTTGCCCTAATATTAGCTACTTGATAAGTTCCATAGGGTGTTGCCAAAGCTTTTACTTCACTTGTGATATCCTTAAAACAAATGTATGGATCATTAACAAAGTGACCTATCTCGTCTCTTCCTCTATAAATAACATCATCAGCAGTTATAGTTGTATAACCTAAACTTCCTGGTAATTGCAATTTTACTTTATTATAATCCCAATTGGGTTCATCTGCAGAATTGTCTTCCTCTTTATCAGCTGCTGCCCAGTATAAATATGCTTTCTTTATACTTAAACAACTAACTGTTGGCTCTGGGTTAGATAAGTTTGCGCTACTTGAATTGAATGTACTTGCATCACTATCTATATCAACAAAAACGTTATTACTAAAGTCATGGTTTCCGTCGCTTCCTATATAGCTCGTTGTTTTATTTCTTGATAAAACATTATTTGCTATTAATGTTACATTTCCTTTAACTGCTTCTGAAAATCTAGGTTGGAATCCTTTTTTTATTTGGGCTTCTAATTTTCCGCCAGCAACGAGAAAAACCACTATAAAAAATAAAGTAAAACTAGTAATTTTTTTCATGTCCTCTAAGTTTTTCTAATAACAACAATCTTATGCTAATCGTCTAATTGTCATTACTCTGATTTGGTATATATGTTTTTATATTAATCTTGCTAGAGGGAGCTTTTTTCTGTAATGACACTTGCTCTTGAAGGTCATTTACCAGGAGTTCTATACAATTCCAACTTCCTAATTTGATATTGTATGGTTTAGTTATTTTTAAATAAAGTATTTTACTTCTTTTAGGTAGTACTTTTAATGCTTTTATAAGAGGTTTCTTTTTTTCATCTAATAATGAATACTCTAATATCGTTTCTATTTTTTCTTGATTTTTGCACGGTACATTGTTTATGGAAAAACGATATTCTTTTTCTACTATGCTATTATTGCTAATCTTTAGTTTATGCACATGCACTCTTTCATAATCTGGTTTATCACTATAGGAAACTACCGATAACTCTGTTAAATTTTGTGAACAAAGACTTAAACCGCTACCTAAAAAGAATAAATACAGTAGTTTTTGAATAATATTTTTTCTCATATTATTTGTTTTATAATTATTATACTACATATACAAGCAATAAAAGTTGTATATCTAACTTTAAAAGTGGGGGTAACTGTAATTTTGGGGGCAGGGTAATTAAGAGGTACGCATTTCAGAGTATTATATAAGTATAACACATAAAGAATGTACAATAAGATTTTTCGAGGAAGCCAATACTAAATGGAATAGTATTATTTTTGAGGGATTAACGTTTTTTAAGTTCTAAAAAACAGTTATACCAAAAGTAGCATTTATTTTTAGGTTTAAAAAATGAAAAGTTAAAAAAGGGGTTTTTCCCCATACTTGTTTAGTAAAAATATGTTGTTGATATTTTATAATACTTCTTACTAAATTAGGTAATTTTGCGATATGATACAAAACGATACAATTATTGCTTTAGCAACACCAGCAGGGGTTGGTGCTATTGCTATTATTAGACTTTCTGGAGAAAATTCTATAAAAATTGTGGATTCATTTTTCTCTTCTGTAAAGAAAAATAAATCATTATTAAATCAAAAATCTCATACCTTACATTTAGGTCATATTGTGAATAATGGAGTTGTTATTGATCAAGTTTTAGTATCTATTTTTAAAAATCCGCACTCATATACAGGTGAAGATGTAGTAGAAATTTCGTGTCATGGTTCTAGTTTTATTCAACAAGAAATCATTCAACTTTTCTTACAAAATGGTTGTAGAATGGCTGATAATGGTGAATTTACCATGCGTGCCTTTTTAAATGGTAAAATGGATTTATCGCAAGCGGAAGCTGTGGCTGATGTGATTGCTTCAAACTCTGCTGCTTCTCATCAAATGGCAATTCAGCAAATGCGTGGAGGAATTACCAATAAACTAAAAGAATTAAGAGGACAACTACTTGATTTTGCAGCTTTAATTGAGTTAGAACTCGATTTTTCTGGTGAAGACGTAGAGTTTGCTGATAGAACCAAGTTTAAAGAATTAGTAGCTAAAATATCGGCAGTTTTAAAACGTTTAATAGATTCTTTTGCCTTTGGGAATGCTATGAAAAATGGAATACCTGTAGCTATTATTGGTGAACCAAATGTTGGAAAATCTACTCTATTAAATGCTTTGCTTAATGAAGAAAAGGCTATCGTATCTGATATTGCTGGTACAACTCGTGATGCTATTGAAGATGAATTAATTATTGATGGTGTTGTTTTTCGTTTTATCGATACCGCTGGAATTAGAGAAACTGAAGATGTTGTTGAAAACATCGGTATCAAAAAAGCATATGAAAAAGCAGAAAACGCACAATTAATTATATTTTTAATTGACTCCAATAAGTATATACATTCTAAAGACTTATTCTTAGAGGAAATTGAAACTATACACCAACGTTTTCCAAATAAACGTTTATTAGTTATAGCTAATAAAATAGACACCTTATCATGCCATGACTCCTCTATTCTACAATCTGAGATTGAAAACTTAATTTTACTTTCTGCAAAACAAAATATTGGAGTTGACGAGTTAAAACAAGAACTTATTTCGTTAGTCAATACTGGAGCTTTAAGTAATAATGAAACCATTGTTACTAACTCTCGTCATTTTGAAGCATTAACTTTAGCTTTGGAAAGTATCAATTCTGTTAAAAATGGTATTGAGTTAGATATTTCTTCTGATTTATTTGCTATAGATATTCGAGAATGCTTACGTCATTTAGGAAATATTACAGGTGAATATGATGTGGATAAAGATATTTTAGGGCACATTTTTGGAAATTTCTGTATCGGGAAGTAAAAAACGAAACTCTTCAACAAAATATTGAATTTAAATATATTCGCTCGGATTTTTACCCGTGTACTTTTTAAATGTTTTATTAAAATGACTTGAGTCTGTAAAACCTGTTTTCTCAGCAATTTCACCTATGCTTAAACTACTTTGTTTTAACAAGCTTTCTGCCATTTTTATTTTGGTTTCCATTATATAACGCTGTAAGGATATACCTGTATGTTTCTTTACAAAAATACCAACATAGTTTGGTGACAAATGAAACGTTTCTGCAATAACATCAACCTTTATAAGTTCTTTATTTTGTACATTTTGTCGTATATACGTCAATATTAAATCTACCTTATTCTTATCGTAAACATGTCCACTATTTTTTAATGTAGACTTTAAGTTTCTCGACAATATAATTAACAAAGCTCCAAACAATTCAGATAATACATTACGACTGTAAGTTAACGGACTATGCAATTCACTTTTTATCAAATGATAAAGTCTAAAAAGTTGCTCTTTATCTGTTTCACAACTAATTACACTTTTAGCTACAATGTTTCGATGAAAAATTACTGCCTCTAAATTCTTTCTCCAATAAGTACTTGTAGAAAATGTAGCCTTTTCTAAAAACATCTGTTCTGTAAATTTTAGCACTCCAAATTTTGTTGGCTCACCAATAATAAACTCATGTTCATCCTTTGGAGTTAAAAAAAATAAATCTCCCTCTTTATAACCAATAACACTTTCGTTTAAAACATGTTTTCCGCTTCCTTTTAAAACAAAAGTCAACTCAAAAAAATGGTGCTTATGTCTTGGGTAGCCCCACTCCTTCTCTGCATCAAACTCAAATACATCTAAGTTCTTGGTAATATAAAAACGTTGTGTCATTAGAATGTTTTTATACAAATATACAATGTATTCATACAACAGCATAACTTAAAATAGCTGCTAATTTTGCAGTCACAACAGTTAATTAAACAATATAAAATGAAAAATAATAGCATTATAGCATTGGTTATCATAGCGGTAAGCTTAACATTAAATGCTTGTAAAAAAGAGCAAAAGAATACACGTAAAATAAGTTCTACTTCAACAAAAAATGTGGCAAAAAAAAGCTATTGGCCTAACGGAGCACAATTAGTCATTTCTTTTTCAATGCAGTTTGAAACAGGAGGACAACCTGAAGGAGCTGAAAGTCCTTTTTCAGGAAACCCATTACCTAAAGGAAATCCTGATTTGCCTGCTGAAAGCTGGTTTCGTTATGGAGCTAGAGAAGGAATGTGGCGGATGATGGATTTATGGGATAAACACAATATAAAAGTAACCTCTCATGTAGTAGGTGAAGCTGCAATAAAATATCCTGAAATCGCTAAGGCTATGGCCAACAAAGGACACGAAATAGCTGCTCACGGAATTGCTTGGGACAATCAGTGGAATTTAAGTTACGAAGAAGAACTTGCCTTTGTTAAAAAAGGAATTGACACAGTAGAAGCAATTACAGGAAAAAGAGGACGTGGATACAATGCCAATTGGTTACGTAGAAGTCCCAACACTCTTAAGGTTTTACAAAAACTTGACTTTTTATATCATATTGATGATGTAAGTCGTGATGAGCCTTTCATTACTAAAGTAAGAGCTAAAAACTTTGTTGTAATGCCTTATACGTTGCGTAACAATGACATTGTAAATATTACAGGTAAAAACTGGTCGCCAGATCAATTCTTATTCCAACTAAAAACAGAATTCAATCAGCTTTATAAAGAAGGTTCCTCTAAAAGAAGAATGATGAGTGTGAGTTTACACGATAGAATTGGAGGTACTCCAGCAATAATTAATGTTGTAAATCAATTTATTGAATATGCAAAACAACATGAAGGTGTAGTATTTATGCGTAAAGATGATATTGCTAAAATGGTAATAAACGATCCTAATACACCAATTGATAACGCCGAAATAAAATTTAACAAATAAGAGTATCAACATGAAACATGCAATCTATTTATACCTTGTATTTAGTACACTAACAATTATTAATGCGCAAAACTAATTACCTTTTCAATTAGAAAAAGATTGGAGTTAAAAGGGTTAAAGAACCCTGAAAGCATAGTGCTCGATAAAACAAACCAAGTAACATTCCGTAAATAATCAAAATAAATGAGTTCACAATATCAAACTGAGAGGTTAATCATACGACCGACAAATACTGAAGATACCGACTTTATTTTCAACTTATTTAATACTCCTAAATGGATTGAAAACATTGGAGATAGAAACATAACTTCTACTACTCATGCAAAGCAATATATTGAAACAATTATGCTTGAGCAACTCAAGCAATTAGGATACTCTAGCTATACTGTAATTAGACAATCTGATAATGAAAAAATAGGAACTGTGGGACTTTATGATCGTGAAGGAGTTGATGGAATTGATTTTGGCTTTGCTTTTTTACCTCAATTTGAAGGTAAAGGATATGCCTTTGAAAGTGCTTCAAAAATAAAAGAAGTAGCTATAAATGATTTCAGAATTCAAAACCTAGTGGCTATTACACGTCCTAGTAATACTGGCTCTCAAAAGTTACTCAATAAATTAGGTTTCAGCTTTAAAAAAGACATCATTCTTCCTAAGCATGAGTTTAAAGAATGGTTATTATATACTATAAATTAATAATTAAACTCTTATGAAAGTAGAAACCATAAACACCGCTGGGAATTGGTCTGTACATTGGACAGAATCCTTAAAAAAAGCCATTCAATTAGGAGTTAATAGTCATAAAATTGGACAACAATTATTATTAGAAAATAAACGTGTTAAAATATGGCATATTGAATTGGAACCCGGAAAAAGTCTTCCGTTTCATAAACATGATAAACCTTATTTTTATGTTTGTCATACAAGGGGTAACTCTCGTTCTTATTTTTCTAATGGTTCTATAATTGAAACATCCTATAAACCTAATGATATTAAGTACTTTAATAACTTAAGCACTAAAAACTACTTTATACATAATCTAGAAAACATAGGTACTACCACCCTACATTTTACAACTGTAGAGTTTGCGGAATAAGACAATGTATTTTCACAAGTAAAACATGAAATTATACAACAAAAACATCTTCAAACCGTAGTAAATTTGTACTATTAAACAATTAAAACTTTGTAAATCATGGCTTTTAAAAAGTTGTATCAACCCTATAATAAAAATGGCTTGACATTAAAAAATAGATTTTTAATGGCTCCCATGACACGTTCTAGAAGCTCACAGCCTGGTGATATTCCTAATGAACTAATGGCTGAATATTACGGACAGAGAGCTTCTGCAGGAATAATTATATCTGAAGCTACTCAAGTTTCATTACAAGGAAAAGGCTACGCTAAAACACCTGGAATTTACACACAAGAACAAATTGAAGGTTGGAAATTAATTACTGACGAAGTCCATAAAAAAGGAAGTAAAATATTTTTACAACTATGGCATGTTGGTCGCGTATCTAGTTCTAAAGTAAACGGATTACAACCTATTGCTCCTTCTAAAAAAATTGCCAAAGACACCAATGTTTATATTTTTGATGGAGCTCCCAATGGTGATGCTACTTTTGTACCTGTAGAAGAACCTAGAGCAATGACAAAATCAGACATTAATCAAGTAATTGAAGAATTTAAAACGGGGGCAAAAAATGCTATTGAAGCAGGTTTTGATGGTGTTGAAATTCACGGAGCCAATGGATATTTGATAGACCAATTTTTAAGAAGTAATTCTAACCAACGAACTGACGAATATGGGGGAACTAAAGATAATAGAGTTCGATTACTAACCGAAATCACTCAAGCAGTTGCTCAGGAAATAGGTAATGAAAAAACCGGAGTTCGCCTCTCCCCTTTTATTAGTTTTAAAGACATGAATGATCCTGAAATATTAGACACTATAATGATTGCTACTCAAGAACTTGAAAATATTGGAATTACCTATTTACATTTATGTGAAGCAGATTGGGATGATGCTCCTGAAATTCCTAATAATTTTAGAGGGAACCTACGTAAAACATTTAGCAAAACTATTATTGCTAGAGGAAATAAAACACCTGAACAAGGAGAAGATTTACTAGAAAAAGAGCTGGTTGATTTAATTGGGTTTGGACGCAATTTTTTTACGAACCCCGATTATCCGATAAGAGTAAAACTAAATGCTCCATTAAACAAAATTACTAATACTCATACGTTATTTGGTGGTGGGGATGCTAGAGGATATACAGATTATCCTTTTTTGAAACAAGGAAGCATGGATACTATTGAAGAAAAATAAAGCCTGAAGCTACCGACTCCCTAGCCTGGAGTTGGGGCTTACCCAAAACTTTATAAGTAGTAATTATACATAATACTTTGTTTTCTATTTGTTCGAAACTATTGTATAAAATTATTCAAAAACAATTTCTATATCTTGTGTTAAGGGAAGACTTTGACAACTTAAAATATATCCTTCTTTAACATCTTCTTCAGATAAAGTAAGATTCTTTTTCATAAAAACTTCTCCTTTGTTCAATTTACACATACAGCTAGAACATACTCCTCCTTCACATGAATATGGAGGATTATAATTATTATCTAACATAGCGCGTAATATAGTTTTACCCTTTGGAATATGTATGTTTATTTCTTCTCCATCTAAACTAGCAGTTAAATGAGCATTATCGATGACTTCTGTAGTTTCTTCTAATCTTCCTCCTCCAAAGCTTTCAATAAGAATTCGAGTATCTGGAACATCCATACTCTGTAATACTTTTTGAGTATTTTCTATCATAGTACCAGGCCCACAGATAAAATATTCTGCATTCTGCGCATAGGGAGAAATTATATTACTTTGTGTATCTGGAAGTAGATTCATTTTTTTCAAATTTACAACGGTTAACTACGCTTATAAAACAGATTACTTTCTACTTATACTTGTTTATACTTTTACAAGCAATTAAATTAAAAAACAAAAGATGGGATTATACATTACTAGCGGAGCACTTGCTAGCTTTAAAGAAATGGATGAAGAAGCTTTTAAACATTATTCTTCAGTATTTAAAGATGTTAACAAACTACTAGAATTAAATGGGCTTACACCTTACGAAGAACCAACCGAATTAGAAGGTGGTTCTTTAGAACTTGGTGGGTTTTCTTACGATTTTATTCATCACTTAAGGCGTTTTTATGCTTATTGTGCCGAATATGAAGATTGGACTCCTATTCCATTTAGCCCTAACAGTAAGCCTAGTGAAGATTCTATTATAGATGATCATGCATCAGACCTTACTTGTCATCTTATATGTCATTCAGATTGTACAGGTTTTTATGTTCCTGTAGATTTTATCGATATTGTTTTTGATAATGATGAAATTCCTACTGATGGTGCAATGATTGGTTCGTCATACACTCTATTTAAGGAATTAAAATTTATAGCAAATAAGCTTAATATTCAACTAGATGAAGACGATACTATTGTAAATATTGAAGCTGTAAATAAATCAATAAACGCAGAAGAAAATTTTTGGAAAGAAAAACTAGTTTGGTGTGAGTTGTTCAAAGCTGCAAAACATAGTATTCACAACAAAGCAGCTATAGTTTTTCATTAAAAACATCAACAATTAATAAAACACATCTCATAAATGGAAAGAGAGATAATAATACAGTTACAAGAAAAAAAATATCAATCTTTAGGTAAACTTACCACAAGTAAAATTATTGATCTTTTTATTGAAAGCGAAAACGAAGCTTTACTCCATAAATTTCAAGGTCAATTTTATCCGTATCGTCATTATGATATTAATGCAACACTAACAAAAGCTTTAAAAGGAATAGACAAGCAAAAAATTATTGATGCTTATTTTCACGCCTCTAGATTAGGTATTATTACAAAAGTAAAAGAAAACAATTACCCTCTTTTCTTAAAAGGAATTGAAAAAACACTTTCGTCTCTTGGTGAGGGATATAATATTAATATTTTAAGACCTAGTACGGTATATTTACTCTTTGGAGTGAACTCACTAAATGATATAGAAAACCTGTACAATACAAAGTATAGCGAGTTTTTAGAAAACTTAAAATTTGTTATCAAGGTGAACTCATATACTAGCTATCCTAGTTTACGAAAAAAACTAAAAGCATCTCTTTTTTTAGAGAATGAAATACTCTTAAAAAGAGCTCAAAAAATAACGCCTTTCTTTAATGAGTTCAATTTTGAAACAGCGGGAGCTTTAGTATTACTATTAACAGACTCTTCAATAAAATCGAAGCAAGTTCTTTTAGAGTGTCATAAAAGAGAGTTATCTAGAGAAACTGTTTGGGTTCTTGGTAGTTTTTATAAAGATTTTAAAACTTCCGAAGCAAACAAGTTACTTCTTAACGATTTATATAATAAATATCCTACAAAATGGATTAACGAATATTATAACACTATTTACTAACCGTTTTATAAGTATTTTTGCCTAATGGATTCACTCACACAAATTGTTCTTGGGGCAGCTGTTGGAGAAGCTGTATTAGGTAAAAAAGTAGGAAACAAAGCAATGCTTTATGGTGCCATCGCTGGTACTATTCCAGACTTAGATGTTTATGTTGGTAAGCTTTTTGACACTGTTACTGCTCTAGAAATACACAGAGGTTTTACACATTCTGTATTTTTTGCAATTGTTTTCGGGTGGATTTTTGGTTGGCTTATCTCTTTATATGAAAAAAATGCCTCCACTAAAGAATGGGCTCTACTTATGTTTTGGGGATTTATAACACATCCAATTCTAGACGCACATACCACTTGGGGAACTCAACTTTTTTGGCCACTTGATTTGCGGTTAGCTTTTAAAAATATATTTGTTATTGACCCTTTATACACATTACCTTTCTTAGTATTTCTACTAATGGCAATGTTTCAACGTAAAGGGACAGCTAAAAGAACAAAGTATAACAATTTAGGACTAATTATTAGTAGCTCTTACATGGCAATTACCCTTGTTATTAAAGGAATCACTTACTCTAAATTTTCACATGCTTTAAAAGAACAAGGGATTTCTTATAAAGAAATAGAAACCAAACCTACGCCTTTTAACACCATTTTATGGTCTGCAAATGTTGAAACAGATGATGCTTATCTAATAGGTTATTATTCTTTTTTTGATACTAAACCAATTGAATTTTATTCCTACCCTAAAAATCATCATTTATTAGACGATTATAAAAATAATGTTTCAATAAAACGACTTATTAAAATTACCAAAGGTTGGTATACAATTTCAGAAAAGAATAATTTAATTTATTTAAATGATTTACGTTTTGGATTATTAAGCGTAGCTCCTAATTTTCAGCAGTTTGCTTTTAGTTTTCAAATAACAAAAAAGCAAAATAAAATAGTTATAAACGAAGTGCCTAGAAATCGTGAAAAAGCTAAACAATTATTAACAGATCTTTGGGTTAGAATTCAAGGAAATTAATTGATAAATCATAGTTTATACCGTAAATTTGCCATTATATTATAATTGCAGAATAACTCTGTTTTGAGACAAAAATATTTTCACTTTTTTTCTATCATTTTTTTAGTTCTTACTCAATTTGCATTTATTACTGCATTATTGTTTGAGCATAAAAATACTTTTACAATACTATCGTTAACAACACTTATTACTACACTTATAATTTATAGTTACATAAAGTTTTTTAAAATTAAAAGAGTAGATTTTGAGCCATTCTATGTAGTAATTTTTGTTATAATTGGAGCTATACTTACAAGTTACTTACATCTTTTCACTAAATTAAATTCTGTTTTTGCAGCAACACTTATTGGTACAGTTGCTTCTTTTTTGCCTGATTTAAATAAAAAGTCGAAGGTTTTACAAAATATTCCCAATGCTATGTATTGTGGTTGTTTTGTAGGAATGTCACAAAAAAACGTTGCTATTGATTATAGCCTTATAATTATTGCAGGTATCATAGCGGGTATTTTTTTTATACTCTCTAAAAACCTTTTTAATGGAGTTGGTGGTAAACTGGGTACTCTTGCCTTTGGTAGTGTAGTTATTTCATCGTTATTTCTTTTAATTCTTTCATAGTGCTTACCACCATATCAATATATTTAACAAGCATACTTGGGGCTTTTTTAACGTTTTTAGTAAGTACAAAATACAAACAGGGTCCTGTAAGAGCTTCTGCTCTACTCACTCTTTTTGTTGCTAGTACATGTTCTCTTTTTTCTGAGTTATTTTCTGAAGATATAGCCAATCAAATTCCTTGGGTATTTTTTGGTGCTTCTTTTGTTGGTATGACCTCTAGTAAACTTACTCGTAACTATACTTCAATTATTTTTGCAGGAATTGTTTTTGGATTTATCTATACGGTTAGTCCTACTTTTTTTAATGGTTATGGAGGCGCATTAGGTACAGCCGCTTGTATTTCTATATTAGTTGTTATTGGAATGAACAATCTTATCCGACTTTTAAAAGCTTCAAAAAAGAAAAAAGGCTTATTGAAAAAACTTTAATTTTAATAAGGTACTTTTGCCTTGTAAATTGTTGCTTTCTTTTTAGAAGTTATTTTATAAATACTTCCTGCTTTTAAGAGGGCTGATTGTCCCTTTTTTAAATTTAAAACAGATTTTGTTTCTACTATTTCTATCTCTCCATCAATGACTATTAAAATTTCTACTGATCTAGATTTTGCCTTGTATACTTGACTTTCTCCAATATTAATTTTACTCAATTCAAAATCTTTTGCTTCTGTCTCATACACTCTTTCTAAATTATCTTTTTTCAAACAACCATACAAAACTTCTGGATTTGTTTCTTCAAAAACAATATTCTTCAATAGCTCAGCAACATCTACATGTTTTTTTGTTAAACCTCCTCTTAAAACATTATCTGAATTAGCCATTAATTCTATATTTTGACCTTCTAAATAAGCATGGGGTACTCCCTCTTTTTGGAAAACAGCTTCTCCTTTATTTAATTTCATTATGTTAAAAAAGTATATAGAAAAAATTCCTCTATCTAGTTTTTTATTATTTGTAGATTCATCAACAACTTTTGCTGCCCAAAAGTCAGGACTATTTTTATCTAATTTTTTGTTCTTATATAATGGAGTAATTCTATCTATTAAAGGTTTTAATATTTCATATACTTCTTCATTTGATTTTTCCATCACATTTTTATATAATCCAAAATATCCTTCTTCTTTAAATATATTAACTAACTTTTTAAATTCTGGTGTTTCTTCTAATCTTGTTATTAATTTACTTTTGGGTAAGAAACCGTGTAATAACCAAAATTCACTCAAAGCAACCATAATTTCCGGCTTGTGATTATCATCTTTATAGTTTCTGTAAGGTGCTGTTAATGGAATTCCTAAAATATTTTCTTCCTTAAATCCTTTTTCTGCATTTTTTTTTGAAGGATGAACCTGAATTGACAATGTCTTTTTTACATCTAACACTTTAAATAAAAAAGGTAATCTTCCGTATTTTCTTGCTACTCTTTTACCTAAACATTTTTTTAAGTTTCTTTTTAAAAAATTATCTAAAGTTTGATTTCCAACAGATGTTTTTATTATAGATGGAGCTTTTCTGTGTGCTCCTAACCAGTACTCTGCTATTTTTTTTCCGTCGTTTTTTCTTTTTAACAACTTTGTGATATAATTATCACCTCCCCAATCATAATTTTGAATCTGCCCTGTAAGCGCTAATAAATTAAATGTTTGTGTAGCTTCATTAATCATATCTTAATATTTTAATAGTTACTTGCTAAATCTTTTTATTTATACTTGCTTAGTTATTCAAGGTTATTGAAAATTCTTCCATTTTCATTTTACCAATTAGCGTTGAGTCTTTCTTTTTTTTTACTCTGTAATTCCATGCTATTTGACCTAATTGACCTATTATTTTTATAGAATCTTTCATAGAAAGCTTAGACCCGTCTGCATGTATCCATCTTTTTAAAGGTTTTTCACACATCATTTCTCTTGCTTTTTCAATTTTAAAATGCTTTTTAATTCTTAAAAAAATCTCTACATCAAATAACCATTTTGTAATAAACTTTTCTTTAAATGCGATATCAATTACATCTCTATGAAAAATTTTAGCTCCACATTGTGTATCTTTAAAATCCATTGATAATATTTTTCTTATAATAAAATTAATGGTAAGACTAATTATTTTTCTAGCAGATTCTTTTGTTATATTAGCCCCCATTCTAGTAATTCTTGATCCACTAACTATTTTAAAGTTAGATTTTTCAATTGTAGAAACTAAGTCATCAAAATCTAACAAGTCTGTAGATAAGTCTGCATCTAAAAAACCTATATAATCTAAATCTTTAAAGTTTGCCATGTGTAGCATTCCTTGTCTAACAGCCTCTGCTTTACCTCCATTTTTTTCGCAATTGTATATTGTTATAAAATCTTCTCTTCCATTTCTCAAATTATTTAGCACGTCTAAAGTTTTATCTGTACTTCCATCATTTACAAAACATAAGTGATACCCTGAATTCTCGTCAATAAAACTGGTAAACTCTTTACTTAGTAATCTTTTCTCCTCATTGTAACAAGGTATTACTACCCCAACACACCTTTCTTTAATGATAAGATTATTTTGTTTTTCTATACTTACTATATTTTCAGGAGCCCCTATTAGCCTTTTCACTCTAACACAAATTTCATTTAAGCTTAATGGCTTTTTCATGTAATCATCAATTCCTAAATCAAAACCTTTAGTTATCATTTTATCATCTGTATTTCCTGATAATACAATTACTGATGTAGACGTTTTTTTAGAGTTTCTTATATAATCTATAACCTCCATACCCGATATTGTTGGCATATTCATGTCTACTATAACTAAGTCTGGTTGAAATGAATCATACAATTTCATACCTTCAAAAGCATTCGTTTCAGTTTTTACATCATAACCTAACTCTAACAATCTCTTCTTTAGGGGGATTAATATTAGCTTTTGATCATCTATAGCTAGTATTTTCATAATTAAATTTTTAACAGTTATTTGATCCAAAAATAGCTATGTATCTTTTTTTTAATGACTTACAACACTTAAAGGGATGTTTTCTTTAGACGAATGGTAGTTTACTTTAGTTAAACAAAAAATATTATATCTTTAAATCGTTTATATTTACAATAACAAAAGCTAACTATATAAATTTCAATGAGAAAGGAATCAAACAAACTTTTAATATTAGCGCTTCTTTTGGGTATAGCTTTTCATGGTTCTTTTATCTTTTTTACCCTAGAAAACACATATGATGCTCTAATACATTTGTTTTTTGCAGAGCATTATGCAAGTAATTGGTTTGAGCCTTGGAACTACAAATGGTATACTGGATTTACGGTAATGAGCTACCCACCTCTGGTACATCAATCAATTGCTGCTTTGTCGTATATAGGAGGGTTAAAATTTGGGCTTTTTACTGTAGCTATAATAGGCGTTATACTTTTTATTTCTGGTGCATATCGTTTTTCTCTACTTATAACTGCTAATAAAAAAATAGCTGGTTATGCAGCAATTACAGCTGCTCTTTCTTCTTCTTTTTTAGAAACACTACATATTTTTGGACAATTACCCAGTATTATTGGTGTTTCTGTTTTAATGCATGCTTTACCCGAGATTTATTTGTGGTTAAAAACAAAAAAATATAAATATTTACTTACATCTCTTTCTTTAATTTCAGTTACTGTAACCTCGCATCATGTTACTCCTATTTTTGGAATGGTATTTTTTATTTTACCTTTAATAGGAATGGTTATTATGGATGTTTGTTTTGATGAAGTTAAATCGTATAAGAAAATTACATTTAAATTATTCTTAGTTAAATTTAAATCTCAGTTTAAGTATAATATCCTTTTTATAATTTTAGCTCTAGTAATCATAGTAGGGTGCTTACTACCTTACTGGATTAACTCTAAAAAAAATCCTATTACACAAATTCCAATACCACATGGTTCTAGAGATAATTTTCTAGAAGTTACATCTTCTGGTTTGGTTTTTTTTATGATTCCTTGGGGAATACTTTTAGTTTTTCTTCCTTATTTTTTTTATAGATATTTTAGTAAGCGTTTTTTATTTATTGGTATTTCTTTTACTATGCTTTTTATTTTAGGAACAGGAGGTACTACCCCAGTTCCTTTAAAACTTTTGGGCGAAAATGCTTTTAATATTTTAACCTTAGATAGGTTTACCCTATGGGCTTCTATTATGGCAATACCACTTTTTGGAGAAATAACCTATCACTTTATACATGGTGATTTAAAAAACGTTATTCATAAAAAATTAGGAAGAATTTACCACCGTTTACTTGCAGGATTAATAGCCTCTTTATTTTTATTTACCATTATTTTTACAATGAGTCTTGGCTATTTTAGACCATCACAGCCTCAAAAAATAAAAATGTTGCCTATTATTAACTTTCTAAACCAAGATCAACACGACCAATGGCGTTATCTTACACTTGGTTTTGGAGATCAAATGGCATGGTTATCTGCTCAAACAAACGCTATGACTGTAGATGGAAATTATCATTCTGCAAGACGTTTACCAGAACTTACAACAAGGCCTATAGAACGACTTGAAAATTCAAAATTCAAAGGTATTGCCGGTATTGGATCGCTTCAACAATTTTTAACAACTCCAGAAAAGTATAATTTAAAATATATTTTTTCTAATGATAAATTTTATGATCCCATCTTATATTTCTGTGGTTGGCAAAGATTATCTCCTTTAGAAAACGGTATAATAGTTTGGGAAAAATTAAACATTCCACCTCTCTCTTCTATTTTACCAAAAGAAGATGTAGCTATATGGCAAAAATTACTTTGGGGAACAGTTCCTTTTCTAACTGTTATTTTCGCTTTACTTTTAAATGTCAAGAGTTTATTTAACAAGCACATAAAAATGAGAAAGAATACTTACGTGCTATGTATTGAAGCCTATAAAAATTACTCTGGATTTACAAAAAAAGTATTACCCTTTGCTCATATATGGTTACTGTTTTTAACTGTTATTTCTTTTTTTGGTATGTATAAATTTTATCTTGAAAACAATACACAGCAATCGCCCGAAAACCTTGTAATATCTTATTATGATGCTTTAGATTTTAAACAATTTGAAAAAGCTTACAACCTTATTAATCCAAAAAGTAATATTTCAATAGCACAATATATGTTAGAAGTCTCGGTTACTGATGGTTTATTAAGCTCTTATGCTAAACTAGACGCTTTAAATACTGTTGTTACTAAAAAAACAGATAGCTTAGCTACTATAACTGTGCATACAAAATGGATTACACCTTTAGAAAAAATTAATAAAACAGATTATAAAACGGCTATTAAACTAAACGGTAAATGGTTTTTACAACCTGATGTAATTGATTTTGATTTACCTCCTGATCAACTTTACTCAAATAATAAAACAGGATATTTTAATCAAGGAAGAAAAAGAATTACAACTGAACAAACTCACCATGAAGATGTTTTAAAACAACCTGTTTTAGAAATCGTTACAGCTAAGCTCGTGAAATTTGATAATCATTATGCTATTATTGGTGAAATACAAAACATAGATAATGTACCTGCAGATGTTGTTATTAAAGGTACTTTATATAATGATTCGAATAAAAAATTAGCTACTTATAATGCAAAGTATCATATAAAACATAAACTAATGCCTAAGGAGATTAGTTCTTTTAGGATTAATTTTGAAGGTATAGCCTGGTCCAAAACACTTGATTCCATACCAAAAACATTTAATCCTGATGAGTTTACACCTATTGAGTTTGAAGAGCAACCTACTAAATTCAATTTACAAGCAGCTGGAAATGTTTCTAATTCTGATTTATATAAAGACCTTGCCTTAAGTGAGCTTATTATAGAAGAAAAAAACATAAAAGGAACATTGTTTAACAGTGGAATTCAAGAGATTACCGTACCTCAATTAATCATTACATACTATAATAAAGATAAAAAAATAGCTTGGGTAGATCATTTATTTATTAAAAGTGGCATTAGACAACAACGCAAAAAACATTTTAATTATAAATTGTTAGAAGATAAAAAAATCATATTTATTAATGATGATATGCAAAATTGTTTTGTTAATGGACTTCCCAACGAAGAAATCTCTAACAAATTGATTCCAAATAGGGTTAAAAATCACGCTTTTTCAGAATTGCAAAAAATTTCACACCCTAAATATAAATATGTAAAAATTGAAATGAATAACTTTATAGGAAATCCAAAGTAACGATGTTTAAAAAGAAGTTTTTTTTTAGTATCACATGCTTATTTATTAGTTGTGTAAACGCACAATACAATGAAAGTAATAATACAACTTTAAAGTTATTATCCACAAAAAAAGAGTTTTTAGCAGGAACTTTAATTCAACTAAAGTTTAATACTCATAAATCTACAAAATACAAACTATATTGCGCTAATAGTTATGGTAGCACTATAATTACCCCCTCTAAAAAAGATTCTTTAATCTTTGATATTCCAATGTTTTTAAGCAAAAAAAAAGGTATCATTAACTGGTCACTCATTAATACTGAAAAAGTACTTTCTGGTAAAATTACTATAATTGCACAAAATAAACCTACATTTATAGAAACCTACTTAGGTCCCCCTAGTATAGAAGCAGGTGGAAAAGATTATGCAATGATTGTTACCATACCAACAGATATATTGGACAATCCTCTTAAAAAAAACACCCCTATTACAATAAATCAACAATTTTTAACAGATACCCAAAAAGAAAAAGTATTTACTAAAAACTTAATCGGATACAAAAACATATACTCTCCTACAAAAAGCGGTAGAGTTTTAATTTCTTCAAACTGTTTTAAATTACACTCTAAGGAATATGATATTAATATAATGCCTGCAATTCCTGTTAATTTTAACGTTTTTGCTAAAAGACATCACAAGTATGCAGATGGAAATCAAATTACAACCTTATATACATCACAATTAAAAGACACTAATGATAATATTATAAGTGATGGTAGTTTTGTAGATTTTTTTATTACTAATAGTAAAGGAAATGTATTGAAAACATCAGGTACTACTATCAACGGTATTGCTACTGCAAAAATAGTTCATCCAGATTATGAAGATCAATGGTCTGTAAAAGCTTATGTTATTGGAATTGCTGAAAGTGATAGGATAATATTAGATTATAAAAAGGCTATTAAAAATTATATAGTTTCTTTTACTGAAAAGAATCGAACTATTAGTATAGGACCATTACAAAGTTTTATGGGGCAAATGATACCTGATGGATTAAAGGTTAAAGTTTCACTATACCAAAACAACATCTTGATACAAGAATTCATCAAAGAAACACAAAATGGTTATGTATATTTTAACTTAAACCCTAATATTTTACCAAAAGGGATATATAAAATAACTACTGACGCTGCTGGTATTTACAAAGAATTTAAAAACATAGAACTATGGTAGGTATAGATAAAAACATAATGCGTTCATCTTTAATAATATTTTACATTATTATTATTTCTATGCTCCTTTTTTTAATTAGCTCTTTATACAGTTACCTTAACACAGGTGCTGATAGAAGTAAAGTATTACACACCGAATTAAAAGATATTCGTAATTACATACCTAAAATAACCTGGGTAAAAGATGGAAATGAAGGTAGAATTATGGATACACAAACCTTAACTGAAATTGAAAAAGATTATTTAGATGGTTGGTATGTTAAACATATTGCTTATAAATCTAATCTTACTACAGGTATAAACGATTATTACACTAAAAATGCTCGTAAAAATATACAGAATATCATTAAATATAATGATTCCCTAAACATTACAATAGACGCTACAACTCTAAAGCATAATCCTGATATTGTTTTTTTTAGTGAAGACGGACAATTAGCTGTTTTAGAAGATAAAAATGTTTTAGAGTATAAAAGAATAATTAAAAATAAATATAATATTCATGAAACTACAGAGTTTTCAAACTATAAAGCTATTTTGTTACTTGAAGATGGTTTTTGGCGTATAAGACATTTTGTTAAAGAAGGTTCATCTTCTTTTCAAGAAGATTTAAAGAAAACAAATCTAGAATATACTAATATTAAAGGTATTAATTATTACCCTCAAGCTACTCCATGGAGCATGTTTGGTGATAATTTTGAATTAAAAATTATTGAAGAAGACTTTAATATTATAAAAAGAGCAAATTTAAATACTATTAGGATATTTGTTCCTTATGACGATTTCGGGAAGGAAAATGTGGATGAAAACAAATTAAAAAAACTCAATTTACTATTAAATTTAGCTGATAAAAAAGGAATAAAGGTAATTGTTACTCTGTTTGATTTTTATGGAAATTACGATGTGCTAGATTGGACTTTTACCTTCAAACATGCTGAGAAAATTGTTTCAAAATTTAAAAACCATAATGCCATTTTAGCATGGGATTTAAAAAATGAACCTAATTTAGATTTTAAATCCAGAGGGAAAGAAAACGTTATTCCTTGGTTAGAACATTTATTATACTTGGTTAAATCCATTGATACAAAACACCCTGTAACTATTGGCTGGTCAAACACTGAAAGTGCTCACCTTTTAAGTGATAAATTAGATTTTATTTCTTTCCATTATTATGATAATTTAGAAATGTTTGAGAAAAAGTATAAAAAGTTAAAATCTAATTTGCCTAACAAACCCATTGTTTTAGGAGAGTTTGGTATGTCTTCATATAGTGGTATATGGAATTTTTTTGAGGGGTCTGAAAAAAAACAAGCTGAATATTTTAAAAACATGCAGCATATTTTAACAACAAACAATATTCCTTTTCTTTCTTGGACTTTATACGATTTTAGTAAAATACCAAAGGGCGTTGTAGGTAAACGCCCTTGGAGAGTAAACCCACAAAAAAAATTCGGGTTTATTAAAAATAATGGGGAAAAGAAACCTTCTTTTAAATATATTTCTAAACAGTAGAATTGGTTACTAAGTTTTTTGATGTTATTTTTTTTGTTTCTATAATTTTAGAAAACTCTTCAAGATATAAACTTGCTATTCTTTCCATAGGATATTTTGTTGCCGCCTTATAATTTGTTTTACCTAATTCTACCCTATAATTTTCATCTATTACGATTGCTTCTATTGCTTTAGCTAAACTTGTTACACTTTCTGGTTCGAAGAATTCACCTTTATAACCTTCATCTTTTACAAGCAATGCTAAATCTCCTAAATTAGGCATTACAACTGCTTTTCCATAACTTCCAGCTTGATGTAAAACTCCAGAACTGCCTGTTGTAGAGGTATAAGGAAAAACTACTACAGCACTTTCTTTAAATAAATTTTCTACTTCATTTTCTTCTACATATCCTGTGAAAACAATCTGAGATACATTTTTATATTTTTCCTTTACTCCTTCTAAATACCCTTTTACATTCGGATTATCAGTACCAGCTATAACTATTTCTAAATTCAATCCTGTTGTACTTCTCACTACTTCAACTGCTTCAATCATAGCCTCTACTTTTTTGTAAGTTCCAAATTTTCCAAAAGTCATTATTTTCATGGGACCTTTTGGCAACTCGTAACATGGTTTTTTTGGAATTTCAAATGTACCATGAGGTATTAACTTTACATTCTTAACTTTATATTTTTCTTTTAAAATCACTGCATATTTTTCAATAGTTACAGCTACAGTATCTGATTGTAAAATTAACCTTGTTAAACAAGTACCAATAAAGTTATAAGTTTTTTGTAAAAGCTTATTAGAAGTAAAACCTGCGCTCTTTAAATCTACCTGCTCTAAAATATTATGTAACAAAGTTATTGTTGGTATTTTTTTTAGTTTACAAACCAGTGGTAAAGTTAAGCCTAAAGCTGCAGGAATTTTCTTGTCTCCAAACTTCATAAATTGTAGGTTAAATAATATAGCATCTGGCTTTACTTGATTAATAGCTTTAGTTACTGTTATAATATTAAATAAACTATTAAATTTCCAACATTCTTTTACTGTTACTTTGCAGCCATTTTCAATAAAACTAACATCTTTTATTTCTTTGGTTGTATCTGTTAACAATATAAGCTCCGTTACTTCTTGTTTTTGTCTAAAGTTTTTAACTAAATGATATGCATATTCATTTAACGTTACTTTACTTGGTGGATATGCTGTTACAATTGCTAGTCTCATGGTTAGTATTGTTTAATTTACATTTCAAAGATCCTACAAAACAACAAGTTAAGCCCTTTTTTTAGTTGAAATACAGATATCTGTAGTTTAATGGTATTAATGTTTAGATGTTGTTGGTTTTTTTAGTATCTCTTAAAAGAAAATAACTTAATTGTAAACTTAATAATAGTGTCATTGCTAAAATTTGCATATTTACCACTTGACCTAATGTGTTATGATACAATACTATAAAGATAATTTGTAGTAACCCAAAAATACCAGATGCTACGACTGGTATGTATTTATCTAAAGATAGATAATAGTATGCAAAAACGTTAGATATTGCAAAAACTCCCGTAGCAAGTGCGTACTTCCATAATAAAGGAGCTATAGCTATATAATCTTTCCCAAATAATATTAATACAACTTCTTTAGGAAAAAGAGAGCATACAGCAACTAATACCACAATTAGCAATGAAATATAACCTACATTTTTTAATAAAATTGAACGTGTGGGTTTGCCTTCCTTTTTTAATTGTACTACTTTTGGTAACAATAACATTACAAACATCCACGTTACAAAATAAACCACCCTACCTATTAAAGCTAGTGAAGCATATAAACCTGCATCATAAGTCTCAAAATAATGTTTTACCAATAAAATATCACTATTGTTAATAATTATTTGAGTAAGCTCATAAAAAACAGTAATTAAAAAAAAGCTACGTATCATTTTTCTTTGAGATACACTTAATTTAATTTCTTTTATTGGTTTTATCTTTTGAATCTTGAAAGGTATTAACCCAAATAAAAAAGAGCAAAAAATACCTATTGCAATAAGTATTGATGAATCTATTTCTAAAAAATATAATAATATTAGTGTAAACACCAGTCTACTTATCATTTCTAATTGATAAGTAACTGCTAAAGCTCCAAATTTTTTTTTACCCTGAAAAAAACCTCTATTAATACTCATTAAAAAGTATAATGGAACCCCTACTCCAAAAATAACGAACATATTAGATGTTGTTGTTTTAAAAAAAAGTTGTAAGTCTTTAGAATAATAAACTATTGCTATACCTAAAACAACTCCAGATATGACAGCTATTCTATTCATCTTATAAATAAACGACTTAAGAATTTTTTGCTCAAATATCACAGAAAATTTTGCTGTAACTAATTGAAAAGTCATAGCGACAAAAGAAAACACTAATAAAAAAGTTATCATAATTGCTGCATCAGCAAACTTTTCTGGCCCAAGAATTCTACCTAGTAATAGGTTATAAATATAATTTCCTCCATTTACTAAAAGAGCACTTATCATAAATAAATGCTCTGAGTTAATTCTATAATTATTTTTTGTTATTGCTATCATACTGATTGCTATTTTGTTGTTAAGCTACTTGTGAAGAATAAAAATGATCATAAACTTCTTTGCATCCATACCCTACTACAGAGAACATTTTATGCTGTTTTAATGCAATTGCCATTAATGTTTTAATAGCATTCAAGCCTGTTACTCCAATCTCATTTACGTTATCAATGTTAATTACAACATTTTTACACTTTTCTATACAGTACTCAAAATGAATTATGAAAGATCTAACTGTTGTACTGTTAATTTTTCCGTTTAAATAAAAAGTTCCGTTGTTTTCTGAAATTTGTAAAGCCATGATTTAAAGTTTTTATAGGTTATTAACACTACAAATATCTCCTTAATATCCTCAAAAAAAACAGTTTATCGACGAAAAACAATTTACTTTCGATGAAAGATTAAATACTAATGCTTAACTTGCATTAACAAAAAAATAATATGAAACTTAAATATATTGCCCCTCTAATATTTCTTTTTATTAGTCTACATAGCCTTGCTCAAGACATGCAACAAGGTTACACATATTTAGAGACAGGTAAATACGATAAAGCTCTTGCATTTTTTAAAGAAATTCTTAAAACATACCCAAACAATAAAACTGCAAAATTATGTTATGGAAGAGCCGTTGGATTAAACGGAAATCCAACAAAAGCTGTTTTATTATTTGAAAATTTATTAAAAAAATTTCCTAATGATTTTGAAATTAAGATAAATTATGCAGAATCATTATTATGGGATAACAATTATACCTTTGCTAAAAAATATTATGAACAATTATTAAGAGAAGCTCCAAAAAACTTTACAGTACTTTTAGGTTATGCCAACACCTTATCAAACTTAAAAAAATACAAAGAAGCATTAATTTACATTAACAAAGCATTAATCATTTCCCCAAAAAATAATAATGCTTTATTATCTAAAAAATACATTCATTTAGGTTATGCTAATTTCTTAAAAAATAACCATAAATATACTATTGCTGAAAACTACTTAAAGAAAAACTTACATTTTTTTCCTAATGATAAAGAAACATTACTCAATTTAGCAGAACTATATCTTATTTCCAAACAATTAAAAAAAGCTGAAGAAACATACCTCGCTATTGGTAATAATCCCCAAAATTATTTAATTTCTTTAAATGGTTTATCACTCACAAATCATTTAAATTTTAAAGAAAAGGAGTCCTTAAAAATTAGTGAAAAAGCTATTAAAAATATACATATAACTACCGATGCTAAAACTATAAATCAAACAAAAGAAAGATATATACAAGCTTTGATTTGGAATCAAAAGTATAGTTTGGCTGAAAAAGAAATAAATAAACTGTTAGCTACAAAAGAAACTCCAGAAAACTGGATGCTTTCTTTAAGGGCTACCTTAAATATTTATAAGAGTGATTTTAAAAAAAGTCTTACTGACTATAATACTATTTTAAAAAAAGACACTGCTTCTTTTGACGGTAACCTTGGTAAGGCTAACACATTAAAAGCTCTTGGTTATTATAAAAAAGCTTACAATAGTGCATACAGAACTCTACAGATATATAACAACCAAAAAGATGCCTTAAATTTTATAAATAATTTAAATAAAACCTTTACTCCTTTTACAGAAACTAAAGTATTATACTCTTTTGATAATGGTAATAATAACGCTTATTCTTTTTTAACCAACGTTGAGTTTCCAGTAAATACTAAACTTAAATTTTCAGCTAATTATACCTACAGAACAACTAATAATTCTGATACCGAAGATGAGGCTACTTCCAATAACCTTTTACTAGGAGCTTCTTATCAACTTAAAAACAACATTACTCTCAATGGTAGTATTGGAATAACTTCTTCTACCACAAAGGTAAATTCTTACAAACAGTTACTTACAGATGTAAGCTTACACATAAAACCTTTTAAACTTCAAAATTTAAGTTTTGCTTACAAAAGAGAGGTTCAAAATTTTAATGCTGCTTTAATAGCAAGAGAAATTGTTCAAAATAATTTTGTTGTTAATTATAACTTAAATACTAACTTTAATTTGGGATGGTTTACACAATATTATTACACTTCACAAAATGATAATAATAAAAGAGATTTACTTTTTACATCTTTATACTACAATGTATTAAAGAGACCTTCTTTAAAGATAGGTCTTAACTATCAATATATTTCTTTTAAAAATCAAGTTCCAATACTGTATTTTAGTCCAAAAGAGTTTAACGCTTCTGAGCTCTTCTTAAATATAATTAAAAATGAAAATGATACTAAAACACATAAATGGTTTTATGAATTAACAGCAGCTGTAGGTTATCAATTTATTGAAAATAACGAAAAACAAAGTACTTACCGTCTTCAAGGTAAAATAGGTTATAAGTTAAATAGAAGAAGTTTTTTGAACGTTTTTGGAAATCAAAGTAATATTGCATCTACTACAGCTGCTGGTTTTGTTTTTTCTGAGATTGGAATTCGTTTTAAATGGTATTTATTCAAAAAACCTCTTTTTAACAGTCAATTATTTTAATTTTTTATTCTACTAATAATTTAACTGTTTTATACTTTTGTTTTGTTCCTATTATTTTACATAAATATATTCCTGTTTTAAGATCTCCTTTTATAAAAGAAACTATATTCTCTCCTATTTTAGCCTCAAAAGTTATAGTTTTTACTATCCTACCCATTGAGTTATATATATTAATATTAACCAATTCTTCATACTTTGAGTTAAAATAAATTTTAGATACTGTTTTTACAGGATTAGGTACTACTTTAACTTGATTAGTTTGTAAGTTAAAGTTTGACACCTCTAATTTACTATTTTTAGAAAAATAAACATCTTGTAAATTCATTTCTTTAACTACCATACTGCCATCATCTGAAGTCATTGTAAATGTTATTGTAGTTATATCGTTTAATAGTAGTTCTTCTCCATTTTTTGACTTAAATTCTGAAAAAGGAATTTTAAACTCATTTAACTCATCAGTCAATAATATTGTTGTTTTAAATTGATTTTCCCATGATGTTATACTTTTTTTCAATAAAACTATTTCTACATTACCATTACCTCTTGCTTTAAAGTTAAAACTATTATAGTCAGATAAATCTACAGCGCTAAAACGTGGAGTTAATGCTCTATATGCAGCAAAATAACTTTCTGTTGTTGCCTTTAAGTATATATTCCTCTCTATAGGGAAATCATCTTCACTAAATTTATTTTTATTTTGAAATACGTTATAATCTACTATGGTTGTGTTTTCTTGTGAGTCATCAACCCCCCAAGGACCATCAGACATAAATAAATCATCTGGAGTAGCAATACCATCACCTATTCTAAAACCTATATCAAATAAATTTCCTGTTGGTACTTTTATATTTGTAATATAATTTTCTTCTAAATTTAATGGTTGACTTGCTTTATTAAAAACATCTGTTTCCGTTCTTCTAAACCCTGAGTCAAAAGTTACTTTATCACTCTTATTTGTATTAATTATTTCTAGATCAAGTATTCCATTAACATATTTACCTTTTCTAACAAAAACTGTTGGTGCAGACGATAAATAATAAGCTGAAATTGGTTTTACTACTTCTAATAAATTAATTACTTCATCAGCAAGAAGATATAAATCATCTAACGAGTTTGACCATATTTGAAAATTATAAAAAGTAATATCTTTTTCATATTTATCTAAATTCCAATGGCTTTCTATAGAAAAATGGGTTTCATTATTTGTTGCTTTAGCTGATAAGCTTAACACAAACTCAACTGTATTATCAGCATTTCTTATTAGTGATTTTATAAACTGTTTTCCTTTAATTTCAATTGTTGATACTGAAACTAACTCTGCCCCTAGTAAACGATCACAGATATATTTTGAATGTTCATAAACTCCATTTTCGGTTTTCATTGCTAATATAGAAGCTACAGGAACATCGTTTTTCATATAATCTACTGAATAAATTTCTGTAGCATTTGTAATAGCCAGCAGGTCTATTGGTGTTGATTCTATTACATTATCTTCCTTTATTACTTCTAAAGGGATGAAACTTTCTAACATAATTTCTCCTTTTGACCTCTTGCTATACTTTGCTGACTTTTTTAATTTTCTTGCACTTGCTCTATTAAATTTATAATTTACCTTGGTTCTATTGTAGTTCCTCTTATTAATTAATTCAGATAATCTTCCATTACTTTCCAATCCTCCTTCATTACCTCCAGATGTAGGAGCTAACATTACTCCACATACTCCAAAACCTGAACATGACGGATCTTGACAATCTACTAATCCATCTCCATCATCATCAATCCCATTATCACATATTTCTTGTGGCACTGGTGCAGTTGGGCATCTAGCACCATCGTTACTAGCACTTGATGGTCCAAAAGCAAATAAATTTGACTCAATATCGGTAGGCAGCTTTATATCTTGTACATTTTGAATTACGTAAATTGTTCCTGTTTGATTTGCTGATACGTAAAAACGCCCTGATAAATCAAAATATACTGCTCCATAAGTGTAATTTAGCCCTGAAAGAATTGGTACTACTCCTAGTGCTTCAACTTCATAAGTTCTTGGATTTATTCTGTATAAAATATTTGTTTTCTTTTCTACTGCGTATAAATTTCCATCTACCGCATTGAAGGCCCAATCGTGAATGTTGATATTTTGAGATAATGTTTCGGTTTCTAGGTGTTTTTCATATGTTGGCGAGTTAGGGTTTAAATCTATTTTGTAAAAAGTAGTCCCTCCTCCTTTTAAAAAATATACTCCCTCTGAGCTAATATCACCCACATACCTATTATTTGTTGGTAATTCATTTACATATAAAGTTGTTGTTGAAAAATCTTTTCCAATACGAACAATAGTTTTTTCTGGACTAGTTAAAGACCCCCAAATATATCCATCAGTTGGATTATAGGCTGCTGCATTTATGTTTCCTTGGGTAATATCTTCTTTAACTAAATAAGAATTTCCTGATGCTAAATCAATGGAATAAACATCGTTATACTGAAATAAATATGCATCGTACACACAATTAAAAGGCTCCTGTGCTATGCTTGAAAAAGAAAGTAATATTATTTTAATGTATAATATTTTTTTTAATAGTATAGTTTTGTTTTTCATAATATTTTGTGTTTGATATATCACAAAACTATGACTATTAATACTTTAAAAAGTTTACAACACGTTGTATTAGTTATTAGTATAGACGAAATGCATTTTTATTTAGATGGAATGCTACAGTAAATCTAAACGCTTCATTAACTCAGGTCTTTTTGATCTACTTACAGGAACAACATCTTTTTTTATTAAAACACTATTATCTTCTATATCTATAATTTTTTTTAAGTTAATTATATAAGAACGATGTACTTTTAAAAACAATGTATCAGGCAACTTTTCTTCTATTTTTTTTAGTGTGGAGTGTACTATATAATTTTTTTCTTCTGTTTTTATATTTATATAATCTCCTTTAGCCTCTACTAAATATATTGAAGGTAAATCTATTTTAATAAGGCGCCTATCTATATTTATATAAAAATCATTTTTTACTTCAGTAGGTGAAGCTATTTTTTCTAATGGTTTTTCTATATTTTTCTTATGAGCTTTTTCTACTGATTTTTTCAAACGGTTAACATCCAATGGTTTCAATAGATAATCAATTATACATTCATACTCAAAAGCTTCAATTGCAAACTTAGGGTCAGATGTTGTAAGAATAACTAGGGGTGGTGATTTTAGGGTTTTTACAAAATCTAAACCAGTAAAATCAGGCATGTGAATATCTAAAAAAACAAGATCTACCTTGTGCCCTTCATTTAGAAATTTAATTGCTTGTAAAGCATTAGAGAACTCTCCTAACACATTTATAGTACTTATATCATCACACAAAGTTTTGATAATAGCTCTTGCTAACTTTTCATCATCAATAATAATACAATTCATAAAATTTAAATGGTTTTCAAATAATTTGTTATTATAACTAATATTTTTTCGAACTCATCAACTTTATCAATCTTATTATCTCTTAAATTATGTTCAAATTCATTAGCTAATTCATAACTTTTTTCAAGACCTAAAATACTAATTTTATGTTTAATTCTATGAACATTATCTTCCAATTTTTTACAATCTCTCTCCTCTAAGCTCTCGTAATAATCATTTTTTTCTTCTGGAAATTCAGTCTTTATTATATCTATCAATGTATTTTTTATTGACTCATCTCCTCTTGCTAACTCATTAACATAGTTTAAATTCGGGGTTTCCATACTTATTATTTTGGGGGCTTCTACTTTTTATAAAATCTAAAATAATAATTTTATATGAAAACTCATATTAATTTTCGTTTTATCGCAATACAAAAACCTGATTTAAAAACATATACATATATTTAAGTTAGCTACATCAGAGCAAGCTTATGAAGTATTTATAAAAAAAGTTCTTAATTTTCGACGCAAACATCGTAGTATTTATCCTAGTTGCACTTAATGTAATATTTTTTATTTTTTTATGGTAAAGTAAAACGTTGTACCGATACCTAATTCACTTTCTAACCACAGTGTTCCTCCATACAACTGTACTATTTTCTTTACAATAGAAAGTCCGATACCTGTTGACTCTTTACTTTCTTTTAAAGAATGAAATATTTTAAAAATACGATCATGGTATTTTTTTTCAATTCCAATTCCGTTATCTTGTACTGAAAACTGATAAAATGAAGGTTTTTCTGTAAAGCTTATGTTTATTACTCCTTTTTCTTTATCTGAAAATTTAATTGCATTACTTATTAAATTTTGAAAAAGTTGCTGGTATTTAATAGAGTCTCCTTTTACAGTAGGTAACTCTTCTAGGACATTTATAAAAATGTTTTCAGGTATATATAGTGTTTGAATTAAGTTATTTATGATTATATTTAAATCTACTTCTTCTTTTTCTCTTACCTCTGAGCCTGCGCTAGAATACTCTAGAATACTAGAAATTAAATTCTCCATTGTTTCTAAAGTGTCTCCTATCAAATTAAAGTTTTGAAGTGTAGTATCATCTAATTTACCCTCATTATCTGTTTTTATCCAAGAAACTAAAGCATCAATACTTCTTAATGGAGATTTTAAATCATGAGAAACAACATGTGCGTATTCATTTAGCTCATTATTACTTTTCTCTAATTGTTTTAAAAGTTGTAAATTTTCTTTTTCAGCTTTTTCTCTCTCTCTTAAGTTTATAGCACTCTTTAATTGCATAGATACAAGACTTGCTATATTTTCTAATGTATGTAAGTTTTCTTCTCTGTAATAATTTTTTTCTTCGTGTTCAGAATCAATAACACCTATCACCTTACCTTCATTAATTATAGGAACTGCTATCTCAGAATATCTAACCTTTTCACCAACAACGTATCTATCATCTAAAGAAGTATCGTTTATAATTTCGCCTTTTCCTGTTTTTGCAACACTTCCAATAATACCTTCTCCAATTGATAAAACATCTTTAATTATCTCTCCTCTATCTAGTCCAAAACTATATGAAGCAATCTGTTCTAATGTGTTATTATCATTGTTTAACAAATATATTACACAGTCTTGAGAGTCTAAATATTCAGCTATTTTTTCAGTTACTTCCCAGGCTATTTCATAAATATCATCTTTTCCTAAAATAGATTTAGCCAATTCATTAATCATATCAATAATTAATGCTCTTTCCCTTTGTAATGTTATATCCTCTATGATAGCAACTTGAAATTTTGTTTGTCCTAGAGCATCATTTACAGAGTTTACATTAACTCTAGCCCATAAAATAGAACCATCTTTTCTTTTATATCGTTTATCTATCACATAATTATCTATTTCGTTTCTTTCCATCTTACCTAAATGGTTCATAGACAACGAAACATCATCTTTAAAAGACACTTCTTTAATAGTTAATCCTGCAAACTCCTCTTTAGAATACCCTAAAAGTTCTTCTATAACTTTATTCGTTCTTATAACTTTACCGTCTTTGGCTAATGCTATTCCTAAAGATGAATTTTCAACAATTATATCTAACTCTCTCTTCTGCTCTTCAATTAACTCTGTTGCTCTCTTACTTTCTGAAATGTTTCTAATAATTCCTTGTGCAGCTATTTTTTCATTCTTTTTATTATAAATTATACTTGCATTAATTTGAACCCATTTTACCTTTTTATCCTTACTAATAATTCTGGAAGTGTAGTTTGAAAAAGTACCTGTTTCGTACAGTTTACCAAACGACTCAAAAGCATATACTGTGTCTTCAGGATGTAGTAAAGATTTTACATTTAAATCTTCTTTTGATATATCATAGCCAAAAAGTTCTTTAGCAGCATCGTTCATTGTTAAGACATTCCCCTCTAGATCCATAACTAGGTAAGAGTCGTTAATATTTTCAAAAACTCCTTTTAGTTGTGAAGACTTCTCATTTAATAATTCCTCTAACTTTTCGTTTGTTTTTTTTAGTTTTTCAGAAATTAAAAATAATTCTCTAGATTTATCTTCTAATATTTTTTCAGCTATTTTTCTTGCTGCCTTTTCTCTTTTTAAAGCTCTTTTTAATATCTCTATTTCATTTTGACTCATTAATTTTTATTGATAATAAATTTAACTTCTGTTCCGTCTTCTTTAATCTTTTCTAATATTATTGTTGCACTACTATTAAAATGTTCAAATGTTTTATTCATTAAACCTAATCCGAAATGATGCATTGCTCTATTGGACTTATAAATCATTACTAATGATGTGTCTGTTCTACTTTCAACTATAAAAGTGGGTAATTCTGCATCTGGATAAATTTTTCTCACCTCTACATGAATATGATTTTCTATTGAAGAAAGCATTTCTATGGGGTCATTAAAAGACTCTAAAAGTCCAGAATAACTTTCTTTCAAAACACTAAAAAAATGTTCCGCATAAATAAGTAACAAGTCATCTATAGAAACACCTGTATTCGAGCTTAGGTTTTCAAGTAATTGTAACATTTCAGAAAAACTATAAGTTCCTATAGAAGTATATATCCCATCAGATTCTAACTCTGATTGGGATATAATTTTATCTACCATTTCTAAACCAAATTTTTCTTCTACTAAATCTAAAAACTCTGTAAAAACAATTCCTTTCATTAATTATTTTTTAATTCATTAATAGCCCAATACGACAATGTTATATCTATTTTCGTAATATAATCTTCATACTTTAAAGGCTTTAAAATGTACCCTGAAATACCTATTTTATAACACTCTACAATGTCTTTTTTATTATTAGACGTTGTTAATACAATAACTGGTATGTGCCTAAAATCTTCATTTTTTTTAATTATTGACAAGAACTCAATACCACTTATTTTCGGCATATTCAAATCAAGCAAAATTATATCAGGATCAAATCCTTCATTTAACTTTTCCAGTGCTACATCAGCTGTCTTAGCCTCTATTATTTTATGCTTTAGCTTAAGTAATGAAACTGTCCTATCCATTTTCATTACTTCAATAGTATTATCTTCTATTAAAAGGACATTAAGATTTTTCTTCATTTTGTTTTCTGATATATTTATTAACTATACCAATATTAATGCAAATTCTTAACACTCCATCTAAAAATAGACTACTTATACCTAACTATCGATGAATGAACAAAAAGTATCGATGAACATTTTGAACAATTTTCATACAATATATAAAAAAAATAATACTGTTACAAATTAAGCATTTCTCTTTAGTCTTTTTTTGTTAGTTTTATAAAGACTTATAATGAAACGCTTTTTATTCATAACAACAGTCTATTTATAATTATGGAAAATCAAAATAAAAAAGACAAAAGCAAACAACCTTCTGCAGAACCTCCTTATAAACTATTAAGTTTAAGAACTGGTGCTCCGAAAGATTGGGCTGCGGGTATTCCTGGAGTTACTAACGCTATAAAAAGTTTAATTAAAGATAAAACTCTAACGCGAGGAGGAAAAGCTTTATTTAAAATGAATCAGTTTAATGGTTTTGACTGTCCTAGTTGTGGCTGGCCTGATCCAGATGATGAACGATCACCTATTGCTGAATATTGCGAAAACGGAGTTAAAGCTTTAGCAGAAGAAGCTACTAATAAAAAAATTACTGCTTCCTTCTTTAAACAAAACTCTATTGAAGAATTAACCAACTTGAGTGACTATGAAATAGGTGGTTTAGGGCGACTTTCTGAACCAATGTACTTGCCTAAAAATGGTACACATTATGAACCTATTAGCTGGGACAATGCTTTTGCTAAAATTGCTGAGCACTTAAATAAATTAGAATCTCCAAATAATGCTGCTTTTTATACTTCTGGAAGAACAAGTAACGAAGCTTCTTTTGTATATCAACTTTTTGTACGTGAATTTGGAACAAATAACTTTCCTGATTGTTCCAATATGTGTCACGAAACCTCTGGTTTCACCCTTGCCTCAGTTACAGGGATAGGAAAAGGAACAGCCACTTTAAAAGACTTCTACGATACTGATATCATTATGATTATTGGTCAAAATCCAGGAACGAATTCTCCACGAATGTTAAGCGCTTTAGAAAAAGGGAAAAAGAATGGAGCTAAAATTATTGCTGTTAATCCTCTTCCCGAAGCTGGTTTAATGGGCTTCCGAGATCCTCAAAAAATAAGTGGTGTTTTAGGAAAAGGTATCCAACTTGCCGATTTACACCTTCCCGTTAAAATTAATGGAGATTTAGCACTGCTAAAAGCTATCGAACGCTTACTATTTCATTTTGAAAAAGAAACCCCAGGTAAAGTTTTCGATCAAGAATTTATCAAAAATAAAACAGTTGGTTATAACAATTTAATTAAGCAAATTGAAAATTATGACGTAGATGAATTAGCAAGTATATCTGGTGTTCTAAAAAAAGATATTCAAAAAGCTGCTGAAATGTTAGCTTATAAAAACCGAATTATCATTTGTTGGGGAATGGGGCTTACGCAACAACCTAACGGGGTTGATATTTTAAAAGAAGTTCTGAATCTCTTATTTTTAAAAGGAAGTATTGGTAAACCCGGAGCGGGTTCTTGTCCTGTAAGAGGTCATAGTAATGTACAAGGAAACAGAACAATGTTGATTAATAATCATCCTTCCCAAAAACAATTAGATAAACTTAACGAAGTTTTTGGTTTTAACCCGCCAAGAGAGAACGGTTACGATGTAGTTGATACTATAAAAGCAATGAATGAAGGAAAAGTTAAAGTACACTTTAGTATGGGAGGTAATTTCTTGTCTGCTACTCCTGACACCACCTATACTGCAAACGGATTAAGACAACTAGACTTATCTGTTTCTGTTTCTACTAAACTTAATAGAACCCATTTAATTCATGGAAAAGAAGCTTTAATTTTGCCTACTATTTCTAAAAGTGAAATTGATATGATTAATGGTGAGCATCAGTATACAAGTGCTGAAAATGCCATGGGAATCGTAGAGTGGTCTAAAGGAGTATTAAAACCAATATCTGACAAACTTATCAACGAAACTCATATTGTTTGCCGTATTGCAAAAGCTACTTTAGGAAGTAAAAGTGTGGTTGATTGGAATCGTTATATGAATAGTTATGATGCTGTGAGAGATGATATTGAGAAATGTATTCCAGGTTTTGACAATTATAATGTTCGTGTAAAACAAAAAGGCGGATTTTACTTACCTAATGCGGCTCGTGAAGGACGGTTTAAAACTAAAGAGTTTGGAGATCGTGTTCCATTTTCTATAACCACATTGCCTAAAAACACATTGGCTGATGATGAGTATTTAATGGCTACGGTAAGAACTCATGATCAGTTCAATACTACTATTTATGGATTAGATGATCGTTATCGCGGAGTTTATAATGAGCGTCGTGTAATTTTTATGAATAAAAAAGATATTGAAAAAGCAGGATTTAATGCAGGTGATAAAGTAGACTTGTACAATTATGATGACAATACAGAGCGTATTGCTCCACTATTTATTATTGTTGAATATCCTATTCCTGAAAAAAACACGGTTACTTATTTCCCGGAAACTAATGTTTTAGTGTCAATTCACAATACTGTTAAAGGTAGTAATATGCCTGCCTCAAAGCATGTAAAAATTAAAATAAAAAAACACAATACTGCTCTTATTAACCAAAAAAAGTAGTCACTTATCATAAACTATCTTAATTTTGCTTAATTATTGAACATTAAATGACAATAGAAGATTTAGTAGGAACTTATGATATTATAGGCAGTAATCAAGATGAAAGTGATAACACCTACAAAGGCACACTCTCTTTAACTCTTGATAAAGACAACAGAATTATTGCCAAATGGCTTATTAACAAGCAACAAGAACAATTTGGTACCGGTTTCTTTAAAAAAAACATTTTAGTTATTAACTTTAACTACAGAGGCGATGATAACACTATATATAAAGGAGTCGCTGTGTACTCTTGCCTTTCTAAAAATATCTTAGATGGATTTTGGTCTGAAAAACACGGAAATCCCTTATTTCTAGGAGAAGAACGCTGTTTTAGAATACAAGAACAGCCCGAGTTAATCAATTAAATAAATATGCAGTGTCCATGTAACCCTAATAAAAAATACAGTGATTGCTGTCAAAAAGCACATCAAAATATTCATTCAGCTACCTCAGCTGAAGCTCTAATGCGTTCAAGATATAGTGCTTTTGTTTTAGCAGATATTAATTACCTACAAAAAAGTCACCACAGCAGCACCAGACCTTCTAAGCGAGAAAAGAAAGATATTTTAGCTTGGACAAAAGCTGTTAATTGGATAAAACTAGAAGTGCTACGTACAACAGAAACTACAGTTGAATTCAAAGCTTTTTTTATGGAAAATAGTAGTATCGATGTGATTCACGAAAACTCTATTTTTTGTAAAGAAAATGACCATTGGGTATATCTTGGTCAAAAATAAGACTGTCAAAAACGTCATTTCAACCAAAGGGAGAAATCTTTTGTTTGTTACTCGTTTTTGAGAGATTTCTCCTCGTCCCTCGTTCGAAATGACACCTTAGACAGCTTTATCTATTTTACACCAAGAATTCAAATAAATTAGGTTTATCATTCAGGTATTCGCCAAAAAAATTTCGCTGTTTCATCCTATGAATTAACGGTTGTAAATCCTCTTTTTTCTCTAATTCTATACCAACAACAGCAGGACCATTTTCTCTGTTGGTTTTCTTAGAATATTCAAAAAAAGTAATATCGTCATTCTCTCCCAATACCTCAGCTACAAATTCTTTTAAAGCCCCAGCACGTTGTGGAAAACGAACAATAAAATAATGCTTCAATTTACTGTATAACAATGCACGTTCTTTTATTTCGGCGGTACGAGTAATATCATTGTTACTCCCACTAATAACACACACTACATTTTTACCTTTCAATTCTTCTTTGTAAAAATCAAGTGCACTTATAGTCAAAGCCCCAGCAGGCTCAACCACTATTGCTTCTTTGTTATACATTTCTAAAATGGTCTGACACACTTTTCCTTCAGGAATGGTAATCATATCCGATAAATTTTCTTGGCAAATTTTATAGGTCAACTCACCTACTTGCTGTACCGCCGCACCATCTACAAACTTATCTATGTTTTCTAATACAACATTTTTGTTTGTTTCTAACGACTTTTTCATAGAAGGTGCTCCAGCTGGCTCTACTCCTATAATCTTTGTTTTTGGAGATAATAACTTAAAAACACTTGATAAACCAGAAGCCAATCCACCTCCTCCAACAGGTACAAAAACATAGTCTATTGGTTGTTCAAATTGTTCTAAAACTTCTAAACCAACTGTGGCTTGCCCTTCAATAATTTTTTCATCATCAAATGGATGTACAAATGTCTTTTGCAAACTATCACATAAAAGTTTTGCAGCCTTGTAAGCATCATCAAATGTATCTCCTATCAATCGAATATCCACAAAATCACCACCGAACATTTTTACCTGCTCTACCTTTTGTTTAGGTGTTGGTGCAGGCATATAAATAGTTCCATAGATTTCTTTTTTTCTACATGCTAAGGCTACTCCCTGTGCATGATTTCCTGCACTAGCACACACAATTCCATTAGTTAGTTCCTCTTCTGTTAATGAACTTATCTTATTATAAGCTCCTCTAATTTTATAGGAACGGACCTGTTGTAAATCTTCTCTTTTTAATAAAATAGTAGCATTGAATTGCTGGGATAAATTAAAATTTTCTTGCAAAGGTGTAACTGCTACGACTTCTTGTAAAGTCGTAGCAGCTTGTTGTATTGCAGATAATTTAGGAAAATAGGTTTCTTTTTGAACTTCCATACGATTATGCTAAAACGGGTTCTTCTTTGCTTACATTGGTTTTTATTACCTTCATAGCCGTCATTGCTTCACGCAATTCTGCTCCTACTTTTTCAATAGGATGATTACGAATTGCTCTATTCACTTTAATTAATTCTAGATTATCTACTTCGTTGGTAGCACTGTACTCTTTTCCAATAACATCAGTATTTATCGATTTCATAAAATCAATCAATATTGGTTTTGCTGCATGGTCAAATAAGTAGCATCCGTATTCAGCAGTATCAGAAATAATACGGTTCATTTCAAACAACTTCTTACGTGCTACCGTATTGGCTATTAATGGTAATTCGTGTAACGATTCATAGTATGCTGATGCCGAAATAATTCCTGATTTCACCATCGTTTCAAAAGCTAACTCAACTCCAGCTTTAACAAAAGCAACTAATAAAGTTCCTTTATCAAAATAGGCTTGTTCTGAGATTTCTTCAGAAGTAGCTGCTGTTTTCTCAAATTGCGTTTCTCCAGTAGCTGCTCTCCATGTTAATAGATTTACATCATCTTTTGCCCAATCTTCCATCATGGTTTTTGAAAAATGTCCTGACATGATATCATCCATGTGTTTATTAAACAACGGAGCTAACACTTCTTTCAATTCTTCAGAAAGTTGGTAAGCTTTAATTTTTGCAGGATTTGATAAACGATCCATCATATTGGTAATCCCTCCGTGCTTTAATGCTTCTGTAATCGTTTCCCATCCGTATTGAATTAACTTAGATGCATAGGTAGGTTCTACTCCTTCTTCAACCATTTTATTGAACGACAAAATAGATCCCGTTTGTAACACACCACATAAAATGGTTTGCTCTCCCATTAAGTCCGATTTTACCTCAGCAACAAACGACGATTCCAATACTCCTGCTCTGTGTCCGCCTGTAGCATACGCATAAGCTTTTGCTTGGGCCAATCCTTTGTTTTCTGGGTCGTTTTCAGGGTGTACCGCAATTAAAGTTGGTACTCCAAAACCTCTTAAATATTCTTCTCTTACTTCTGTTCCGGGGCACTTTGGCGCTACCATAATTACGGTTAAATCTTTACGCACTTGCATGCCTTCTTCAACAATATTAAATCCGTGAGAATACGATAGGGTTGCTGCTGATTTCATCAATGGCATCACAGCGTTTACTACCTGTGTATGTTGCTTATCAGGCGTTAAATTACATACCAAATCGGCAGTAGGAATTAATTCTTCATATGTTCCTACTTTAAACCCATTTTCTGTTGCGTTTTTATACGATTGACGTTGCTCTTTAATGGCTGCTTCACGTAAAGCATACGAAATATCTAACCCTGAATCACGCATGTTTAATCCTTGATTCAATCCTTGTGCTCCACATCCTACAATTACCACTTTTTTTCCTTCTAATGCTGTGATTCCTTCTGAAAACTCTTCAGCATTCATAAATCTACATTTTCCTAATTGTTCTAACTGCTCTCTTAATGATAATTGGTTGAAATAATTTTTCATTTCTATTGTATTTGTGTTGTTTGTTTATTGCTGTATTAATTGTAATAGTTGCGATACTGGCATTTCTTCTTTAGTAACCGCAATTCTTCCTGAACGAACAAATTGCTTTATACCATGTTTATCTAATATGTGATAGAGTTCTTCTACTTCTTCTTTACGTCCTGATTTTTCCAAAACAAAAAAGCTTTTATTTACATTAATGACTCTTGATTTACTTTGGTTGATAATAGTTTGAATTTCATCATTATCCGTTAACAAATCGGTACTTAGTTTGAATAAACACGATTCTTGATAAATCGTTTCTTCATCGGTATGATAAAAAGCTTTGATTACCTCTACTTGCTTTTCTATTTGACTAATTATTTTTTTCATTTGTTCCTCTGTAATCTTAACCAAAAGTGTAATTCTCGACACACTTTTAATTTCTGAAGAAGAGCTGTTAATACTCTCAATATTGATATGTCTTCGTTGAAATATTGCTGATATTCTATTTAACAACCCTACGTTATTTTCAGTATATATTGAAATTGTATAAGTGTTTTTTGTACTCATATTTTCTTATTTTAATCGAACATCAGATACTGACGCTCCTGTTGGAATCATTGGAAATACATTATCTTCCTTTTCTACACAAACCTCTAAGAAATAAGCCTCTTTACTTGCCATCATTTCTACTACAGCACTTGCTAATTCTTCTCTTTTAGTTACTCTGTTAGCTGCTAGATGATAACCTTTTGCAATTGCTACAAAATCTGGATTTGTCATTATGGTAGAAGCGTATCGTTTATCAAAAAACAGCTGTTGCCACTGGCGTACCATACCTAAAAATTCATTATTCAATACTACTATTTTAACAGCTGCTTTAGTTTGTAAAATCGTTCCAAGTTCTTGTATGGTCATCTGGTAACCACCATCACCAATTACAGCAACTACCTCACGCTCTGGGGTTCCCATTTTAGCTCCAATTGCCGCAGGTAAAGCAAAACCCATAGTTCCTAATCCACCTGATGTAATATTACTTTTCGTTTGATTGAATTCTGCATAACGACTTGCTATCATTTGGTGTTGTCCAACATCAGTAACTACAATGGCTTTTCCTTCTGAGGCTTCATTTATTTGCTTAATAACCTCTCCCATTGTTAACCCTTCTTTCGTTGGAAACAAATCATTTTTTATCACGTTATCAAACTCTATAGCATCGAGGTTTCTAAATTCTTGTAACCATTCTTTGTGTGAGTTTTCTTCTAAAAGAGAAAGTGCTACCGTTAAGGTTTCTTTTACATTTCCTAAAACAGCTACGTCTGTCTTTACATTTTTGTCAACTTCCGCAGGATCTATTTCAAAATGCACTACTTTAGCTTGTTTCGCATAACGGCTTAAATCCCCAGTAACACGATCGTCAAAACGCATTCCAACAGCTATTAATACATCACACTCGTTGGTGAGTTTATTCGGACTGTAATTACCATGCATTCCTACCATTCCAACATGTAAAGGGTGTTTGGTTGGTAAAGCCGATAAGCCTAACAACGTACTTGCCGATGGAATTCCTGCTTTCTCTATAAAAGCTTTAAATTCTTCTTCTGCCTCTCCTAGTATTACTCCTTGTCCCCAAACTATAAATGGTCTTTCCGCGTTATTAATCAACTCAACAGCTGCTTCAACACTTTGGATGTTCATCGTTGGAACAGGTTGATAACTTCGTACTGAAGTACATTTTTTATATTCAAAATCAAACTCTTCAAACTGTGCATTTTTAGTAATATCAACCAAAACAGGTCCTGGTCTTCCTGAACGGGCGATGTAAAATGCTTTTGCCATTACTTCGGGGATCTCACTTGCTTTGGTTATCTGATAATTCCACTTCGTTACTGGAGTTGAAATACCTACGATATCTGTTTCTTGAAAAGCATCAGACCCTAATAAGTGTGCTCCTACTTGTCCTGTAATACATACCATTGGCGTAGAATCTATCTGTGCATCGGCAATACCAGTAATTAGGTTAGTTGCTCCTGGACCCGAAGTTGCCATGGCAACTCCTACTTTACCTGTAGCTCGCGCATAGCCTTGTGCTGCATGAGTTGCTCCTTGCTCGTGACGTGTTAATACATGATGTAATTTATCTTGATATTTATACAGCTCATCATATACAGGCATAATAGCTCCTCCTGGATACCCATACAATAAATCGACTCCTTCTGCTAATAAACATCTTACTACAGCTTCTGCACCTGTAATGGTTACTTTTTGTGTGATTTCTTGTTCTGTTTGTTGTTTCGTTTTTGTTTCCATAAACTCAGCTTTATGCTTTTAGCTTTTAGCTATATGCTTAGTTATTTTTATTAAATTTTTAGTGCTACTATATGTAGTCTTGAATCTTAATTCTCTCGTCTTTATCTAAAATTCAAACACCTTTAGGCAAGCCTCAAGAAATTTATCTTCTGGCTATCGCCCTGCGATTAAAATTCGTCGGTAACACATCCGTTAGATGCTGATGCTACTGTCCTTGCATATTTATATAGTACTCCTCTTTTAACTTTTAAAGGTGGAGCAGTCCATTCTTGTTTTCTTTTAGTTAATTCTTCTTCCGAAACTTCTAGATTAATCGTATTCGTTTCTGCATTGATAGTTATGGTATCTCCATCTTTTACTAAAGCAATTACACCGCCTTCTTGTGCTTCTGGTGTGATATGCCCTACTACAAATCCGTGTGTCCCTCCCGAGAAGCGTCCATCGGTAATTAGCGCAACCTCTTTACCTAATCCTGCTCCCATAATAGCGGCTGTTGGCTTTAGCATTTCTGGCATTCCTGGTCCTCCTTTAGGTCCTTCATAACGAATTACGACTACATCTCCTTTTTCAACTTTTCCATCTCGTATCCCATCATTTGCTGCGTATTCGCCTTCAAAAACTTTTGCTTTTCCAGAGAAATACAATCCTTCCTTTCCTGTTATTTTTGCAACAGAACCTTCCTTAGCTAAATTTCCGTAGAGCATTCGTAAATGTCCCGTAGCTTTGATAGGTTGTTCTGTTGGCTTAATTACTTCCTGCCCATCCGTTAAATTTGGAACTACTGCTAAGTTTTCTGCTACTGTTTTTCCTGTTACGGTTAAACAATCTCCATGTAACAACCCTTTTTCTAGTAAATACTTTAAAACTGCCGGTGTACCACCTACCTTATGCACATCCTCCATTAAATATTTTCCGCTAGGTTTCAAATCGGCTAAGAATGGTGTTTCATCAGAAATACGTTGAAAATCTTCCAAATTAAATTGCACATTTGCTGCTTTTGCTATGGCTAAAAAGTGTAATACTGCATTGGTAGACCCCCCCATAACCGTTACCAACCGTACTGCATTTTCCAACGATTTTTTAGTAACGATGTCTGATGGTTTGATATCTTTTTCTAGTAATACGCGTAACGCTTCACCAGCCTTTACACATTCTTGTTCTTTATCGTTACTTATCGCAGGGTTAGACGAGTTGTAAAGTAAACTCATACCCAAGGCTTCAATTGCTGACGCCATCGTGTTTGCAGTATACATTCCTCCACAAGCTCCAGCTCCTGGACATGCTTTCTCAATAACACTTTGATATTCTTTTTGAGTAATAGTTCCTGCAACTTTCTCTCCCCAAGCTTCAAAAGCTGATACCACATCTAACTTTTTTCCTTCATGACATCCTGAGGCAATGGTTCCTCCATATACTAAAACTGATGGACGATTTAAACGCAACATTGCCATTAAGGCTCCTGGCATGTTCTTATCACACCCTACTACAGTTACCAATCCGTCATATGACATCGCTTGCACTACCGTTTCCATAGAGTCAGCAATGACATCGCGAGAAGGTAACGAATAGCGCATTCCTGGAGTTCCCATAGAGATTCCATCAGAAACACCAATGGTATTAAATATCAATCCTACTAAATCGGCATTTTCGGTTCCTTCTTTCACCAATTTTGCTAAATCGTTTAGGTGCATATTACACGGATTTCCTTCATACCCTGTACTTGCAATTCCTACCAAGGGTTTTTCTAAGTCTGATTTCGACAAACCTATAGCATGCAACATAGCTTGTGCTGCTGGTTGTGTGTCGTCTTGCGTTACTTGTTTACTAAATTTGTTTAGTTCCATGTTAGCTTGCTTTTCGTTTTTGACGTAAGCCTAATACTTCGTCTTTATATAATTTCATTAGTTTGTGTCCATGTGATTTTTCCCACGCTAGTGGAAATTGATAGTCATCTAACGACTGTAAACCAACTACTTCAGCTGCTGTTCCTGTAAAAAAGCAAGCATCTGCGTTTTTTAATTCTTCTAAAGTGAAATGTTTTTCTTCAACAGAAATCCCTTCTTCTTTACATAAATCGATAACCGTAGCACGGGTAATTCCTGCCATGATATGACCTCTTGGAGGCGTGTATAACTTCCCATCTTTCTGCATAAAAACATTTGCTCCAGAACATTCAGCAACATTGCCATTCATATCTAATAACAATGCTTCATCATAACCGTTATTCTTTGCTTCGTTAGTTGATAATATTGAATTCGTATAGTGCCCTGTTACTTTTGCTTCTACAAAACATGACTTCGGATTCGGACGCTGAAACGATGATGTTTTTACTTTAAGTAATTTATCTCCCATGTACTTGCCCCACTCCCAACATTGTATTACTAAATTCGTCTCTTTAGAAGTTAACAAACTCATATCTGATCCTGTAGTGACTAACGGACGGATGTAAGCATCTTTTAGACCATTACGTTCTAACAATTCGTAAGTAATTTGAGTTAGTTGTTCTTCAGAATAATTCAATTGAATATTCATGACTTCTGCTCCATACTTAAGCCTTTTGTAATGCTCATATGACTTAAAAATTTTAGTTCCTTCGTTGGTATTGTATGCTCTTATACCTTCGAAAACCCCATTTCCATAGTGCAAACTTTGACTATACAAGTTAGCGCTTGCGTCTACGGCTTTGATAAACTCTCCGTTGTAATAGATTACTGTTTCTTCGTTGTAATACATTTTTTCAGTTGTTTTGCTGTTCAAAATTATTTTTCGCTTTTTAATTTACTTTCTTGTTTTGTAAGGCTTTGATGATTTTCACTGACTCCAAAAAACAAGCAAAAAACTCAAAACCAATTACTTAAAACCAAATCATTATGATATTCACGGAATAAAAAAAGCCTGTATCTAGAGTTAGATACAGGCTTCCTTATAGGCAATAACTATCTGTATCAACTCGGTGGAGAGCTAATAATGACAATAATAATTACCACGATGTTAAAAATTTGATTCATGTTTTTTGCAACTAAAAAAGGCTTCCTAAATTTAGGAAGCCTTCTTTATTAATTTATATGTTAAATATTAAGTACCGCTTCCCTATCCTTGTGAAATAATCACAATGACAATAATAATAGAAATGATATTTAATATTTGTTTTTTCATCTGATATCACAAATATTTGAAATTATTTTTTAGTTATCCTAATATTTTTTTGACTTTTTTATTTCTCCCCTTAAAAACACACCTCCTAACCCACTGTTTTACTTAACATTATAAAAGTTTTTATTTTTTATTTAGCATTTATCAAAATTTATTTTATAGATTTGTGCCGTTATGCAAACAAATAAAATATACAACTATATACCCAGTTTTTTAGTGCGGTCTTTCAACCGACGCTAGTCTTCCTTTTGTCCTAAACTGAGTGTTGTATAATTTTATTTTCATTCTTTTGATTTCTATAATCTACATTTTTATATCGTTATTAACTCTTGTTATTGTTTTCAATAACATTACTGTTGTACGACCTATTTTTATCCGACGTCGCCCGTAAGGGTACTACTTCATTTTGGGAACCTAGGTGTGTCCGGTTCTTCTTTTTAAACCACCGATTTTTAACAAAATGTTTATCTAAAATCAATTTCAATGAGAGTTGTTATTGCTGATCAATCGCATAGTAAGTATGCCGAAATTATTTGTCAAACTATTGACGAAGCTGCTCTGGTTAGAGGCACAGGAATTGCCAAAAGAAAACCAGAATACATCATTACAAAACTAGAAAATGGTAACGCTGTTATTGCCTTAGATGGCGATCAATTTGCTGGTTTTTGTTATATCGAAGCCTGGAGTCATGGCAAATTTGTAGCCAATTCTGGGTTGATTGTTCACCCAAACTATAGAGGTATTGGTTTAGCCAAACAAATTAAGAAAGTAGTTTTTGAGCATTCTAAAGCTAAATTTCCTAATGCTAAGATATTTAGTATTACTACTGGTTTGGCGGTTATGAAACTGAATAGCGAACTAGGCTATAAACCTGTAACCTTTTCTGAACTCACAGAAGATCAGTCTTTTTGGAATGGATGTCAGACCTGTAAAAATTACGACGTGCTACAACGTACTCAACAAAAAATGTGTTTGTGTACTGGTATGCTATACGATCCTAACAAAAAAACTCAGAACATAAAAGTAAAAGAGAAAGTCTTTCAAAGGCTAAAAAGAATCAAGGAAAGCATCTTCCTAAAAAAAGATAAAAAATGAAAAAATTAGTAATTGCTTATAGTGGCGGATTAGATACTTCGTACTGTGCAGTAAGCTTATCAAAACAAGGATATGAAGTTCATGCTGTTAGCGTTAATACTGGCGGATTTTCTTCCGAAGAAATTAAAAAGATTGAGCACAATGCTTACACCATGGGCGTGTCTACATATAAAAATATTAATGCAGTAACTGATTATTACAGCAAAGTAATTAAGTTCTTAATTTTTGGTAATGTGTTAAAAAACAACACATACCCTCTTTCGGTAAGTGCTGAAAGAATTATTCAAGCCATAGAAATAGTAAACTACGCTAAAAGTATTGGCGCTAACTATATTGCGCATGGTAGTACAGGTGCTGGAAACGATCAGGTGAGGTTTGATATGATTTTTCAAACCATTGCTCCTGAAATTGAAATCATCACACCTATAAGAGATTTACAACTTTCAAGACAGGAAGAAATTGAGTACTTAAAAAATAACGGTATTGATTTATCTTGGGAAAAAGCTAAATATTCTGTAAACAAAGGTTTATGGGGAACCAGCGTGGGTGGTGAAGAAACGTTGACTTCTGAACATCCGTTACCAGAACACGCCTATCCTTCTCAAGTAACAAAGATAGTACCTGAACAAGTAAAACTCTCTTTTGTAAAAGGTGAATTAATGGCTATCAATGACAACGAAAAAACTCCTGTACAAAACATTGAGCAATTGAATGTCCTAGCCTCAAAATTCGGGATTGGTAGAGATATTCACGTAGGCGATACTATTGTAGGAATTAAAGGAAGAGTTGGTTTTGAAGCTGCTGCAGCGTTAATTACTATTAAAGCACATCACTTACTTGAGAAACACACCTTAACCAAGTGGCAATTACAACACAAAGAGTATTTAGCTAGCTTTTATGGGATGCATTTACATGAAGGTCAGTATTTAGATCCTGTAATGAGAGATATGGAAGCTTTTTTAGAAAACAGTCAGTCAAAAGTTACGGGTGATGTTTTTGTGACGCTAAAACCATATCACTTTACCTTAGATGGAATTGATTCTCCACATGATTTAATGAATGCCAAATTTGGTAGCTACGGTGAACTAAACAAAGGTTGGACAGCTGAAGATGCTAAAGGCTTCATCAAACTATTAGGAAATCAGAATAAAATATATCAACAGGTGAATCAGTAAGCAATTATCAGTTATCAATGAACAGATTGCCACGTTTCACTCGCAATGACACGTCATTATGAGGAGTGATAACGACATGATGATCTAATGAAAGAGAACTGATTCTATTAAAAAACAACAAACAATATGATACAAGTAGGAATCATCGGAGGTGCTGGTTATACAGCAGGAGAGTTAATTAGACTTTTATTACAACATCCAAAAGCGACTATTAATTTTGTGTATAGCACTTCTAATGCCGGTAATAAAATAGCGAATGTACATCAGGATTTGGTGGGGAGTACCGATTTAGTATTCACCAATAAAATCAATGCTTCTGTAGACGTACTGTTTTTATGTTTAGGACACGGAAACTCTAAAAAGTTTTTAGAAACACATACCTTTTCAAATCATACTAAGATTATTGATTTAGGAAATGATTTTAGACTAGAAGCTGATAGTACTTTTCAAGGAAAGCAATTTGTATATGGTTTACCAGAGTTTCAAAAAGAGGCAATACAAAATGCTTCTTATATTGCCAACCCAGGGTGTTTTGCTACGGCTATTCAATTAGGTTTACTTCCATTAGCTGACACTGGTTTATTACAGAATGATGTGCATGTTAATGCGGTTACTGGTGCTACTGGTGCGGGAACTTCACTATCAGCAACTACTCATTTTACATGGAGAGATAATAATTTTTCATACTATAAACCTTTTACACATCAGCATTTAGGAGAAATCAATCAGACCTTGCATACGCTTCAATCTAGTTTTAAATCAGAGGTTTTATTTCTTCCTAACAGAGGAGATTTTTCCAGAGGTATTCACGCAACGTTATACACAGATTTTGAAGGAAGTTTAGAAGAAGCACAACAACTGTATTCAGGCTACTATAAAGAGGCTCTTTTTACACACGTAGCTGATAATGAATTACACTTAAAACAGGTAGTAAACACCAACAAGTGTTTAATTCATTTGCATAAACACGGAGATAAGCTCCTCATAACAAGCATTATTGATAATTTATTAAAAGGAGCTTCTGGGCAAGCAGTCCAGAATATGAACCTAATGTTTCGTTTTCAAGAGAATACAGGATTACAATTAAAAGCCAACTATTTTTAACCCTCACAGAGGGATTAAGTAAACCAAAATGAATGTCTTAATACAAGAAGTGAATAATACAAAACACTTTATCTAAACTAAACTTTCTCAAATGAAAATAGCAATTATAGGAACAGGTAACTTAGGAAAATCAATCGCTAAAGGATTGATACAAAACAATTCGTTTTCTCAACTTTTCTTAACCAAAAGAAATATTGAAGAGCTCAGTGAATTTAAAGAAGTGTCTAACGTTCTCATTAGTTCTAATAACAAGGAAGCAATCATAGCATCTGATGTGCTAATTTTTGCAGTACAACCAACACATTTAGAAACTCTTTTAAAAGAAACTGCTCCTCTATTATCAAGTAATCATAAGTTAATTTCTACAGTTGCTGGTTTTTCTATTGAAAAAATGGAAGCGTTTATTGGTTCAGATACTACTATTATCAGAGCCATGCCTAATACTGCTATTGCCGTTGGAAAATCGATGACTTGTCTTAGTGGTAATACTCAAAAGAAGGAAGGTTTAGAAATAGCTACAACTATTTTTAATCAACTAGGAACTTCAATGATTATTCCTGAAGATCAAATGCAAGCAGCTACCGTAATATGTGCTAGTGGAATTGCTTTTTGGATGCGCTTAATACGGGCAACTACGCAAGCTGCTATTCAGTTAGGTTTCGATGCAAAAGAAGCACAAGAACTTGCGATGCATACCAGTGAAGGTGCTGCGAACTTACTTATAGCTACAGGAAATCATCCTGAAGAAGAAATCGATAAAGTTACCACTCCAAAAGGCTGTACCATTGAAGGTTTGAATGAAATGGAACACAAAGGATTAAGTGCAGCATTAATACAAGGAATGGTAGCCTCTTTTAACAAAATTAACACCATAAAAAAAGAAAACTAATGAGTTTATTTAACGTATATCCTCTATTTGATATAACCCCAGTAACCGCCAACGATGTATATGTATACGACGATAAAGGCACAGAATATTTAGATTTATATGGCGGACATGCCGTAATTTCTATCGGGCATTCACACCCTACCTATGTAAAAAATATTAGCGAACAAGTAAGTAAGTTAGGTTTTTATAGCAACGCTATTCAGAATCCGTTACAAGTTGAGTTAGCTTCACAACTAGAAAACATATCGGGTTGTAACGATTATCAACTATTCTTATGCAATTCGGGAGCTGAAGCCAATGAAAATGCTTTAAAACTAGCCTCTTTTCATACTGGTAAACAAAAAGTAATTGCCTTTAAGAATTCGTTTCACGGACGAACTTCTGCGGCGGTAGCCGCTACAGATAATCCAAAAATTGTGGCTCCTATCAATGCACAGCAAGAAGTAATTTTCTTAGAATTTGAAGACTTGGAAGGTGTTGAAAAGGCTTTAAAGAACAATGATGTTTGTGCCATTATTATTGAAACCATTCAAGGTATTGGTGGATTAGACGAAGCATCAACTACTTTTTACCAAGGGTTAGAAAAACTATGCAAGCAATACAACACGCTATTAATTGCTGATGAAATTCAGTGTGGTTTTGGTAGAACGGGTGATTTCTTTGCTTTTCAAAAACACGGCATTACTCCGCATATTATTTCTATGGCAAAAGGAATGGGAAACGGATTTCCTGTTGGCGGAATCTTAATCCACCCAAGTATTCAAGCTTCATATGGTTTGTTAGGAACTACCTTTGGCGGTAATCACTTAGCCTGTACTGCTTCCTTAGCAGTTATTGAAACCATTAAAAAAGAGCAATTGATGGAAAATGCACAACAAATTGCTAAGTATTTTACAGAACAAGCAGCTTCTATTCCACAGATAACAACTGTAAAAGGAAGAGGCTTAATGTTAGGGTTGGAATTCGATTTTCCTATTGCTGAGCTAAGAAAGAACCTAATATTCAAACATCACATTTTTACAGGGAGTGCTAAGAATCCAAATTTATTAAGAATTCTTCCGCCACTAACCATTCAAAAGCAACATATCGATGTGTTTTTTGAAGCTTTAAAAAAGGAACTGTCATGAAAAAATACACCAGCCTAAACGATATTGAAAACCTTTCAGAAACTATTCAAAAGGCCATTCAATTAAAAGAAAATCCCTATCAGTTTACTGATTTAGGAAAATACAAAACCTTAGTCATGATTTTTTTCAATGCTAGTTTACGTACAAGGTTAAGCACCGAAAAAGCGGCTAAAAACTTAGGTATGGAGGTAAGCGTATTAAACATTACTAATGCTTGGAATATGGAATTTGAAGACGGTACTGTGATGAATTTAAATACTTCAGAACATATTAAAGAGGCTGCCATGGTAATTTCTCAATATGCTGATATGATTGCGGTAAGAGCTTTTCCGACGTTGAAAGACAAAGAAAAAGATACCTCTGAAATTGTACTCAACAGTTTTATAAAATACGCTACGGTGCCTGTTATCAATATGGAAAGCGCTACTGATCATCCGTTGCAAGCCTTGGCAGATGCAATTACTATTACGGAAACTAAAAAAGTGGACAAACCTAAAGTTGTGTTGTCTTGGGCTCCACACCCCAAAGCATTACCACACTCAGTTGCTAATGCTTTTGTACACCTCATGCACAACATGGAGGTAGAATTTGTTATAACGCATCCCGAAGGTTATGAGCTAGATCCAGAAATTACTCAAGAGTTTCCTATCGAATACGATCAAGAGAAAGCTTTTGAAAATGCCGACTTTATCTATGCTAAAAACTGGAGTTCTTTTAATGAATATGGTGAAGTATTAAACGAAGATCCTAACTGGATGATTACTCAGGAAAAAATAGGCGCTGCTAAATTTATGCACTGCTTACCTATCAGAAGAAATGTGGTAGCGGAAGATGCGGTTTTAGATGGTGAGAATTCTCTTGTGATTGAACAAGCCAATAACAGAACTTTTGCAGCACAGATAGTATTAAAAGAGATTTTAACTCATTTAAGTTGAATTTAAATTTTGACTTGTCAGTTCGAGTGTCGACCGCAGGGAGATGTATCGAGAATTACTTGAAAACGTCTCTATACAATTTTTCTTCCTTTCAGTACGAAAAATAACTCGACGTGACATTTAATGAAAAGAGAATTAAAATATGAAAACTGTCTGTAAAAAAAATAATGAATGAAAAAGCGGAAGTGCTAAGCGTAGCTTTAAGCATGAAGCTTTGAAAATGAGTGGTGCGTAGCAATTTTCTCTTTACTGACTTGATTTTTTGGTTCGTTTTTTATCAAGAAAAAATGAACAATAAATTAAACTTAAAACTAAAAATGAAAACTATAAAGATTGTAAAAATAGGTGGAAACATCATTAATGATGAGAAAGCCTTACATAGTTTCTTAGCTGATTTCGCTCAACTAAAAGGTCCGAAAGTATTAGTTCATGGTGGAGGTAAACTAGCTTCTGAATTGGCTAAACAGTTGAATATTCCTGTGACGATGATTGATGGCAGACGTGTAACCGATACGCAAACTTTAGATTTGATTACTATGGTATATGCAGGTAAAATCAACAAGCAAATTGTTGCGCAGTTACAAGCGCATAACGCCAACGCTATAGGTTTTACAGGAGCGGATGGAAATACTATTGTATCAACCAAACGTCCTGCTGAACCTATAGATTACGGATTTGCAGGCGACGTTGTTACCGTAAATCCGCAAGTACTAACCATATTAATTAATAACGAAGTAACGCCTGTGTTTTGTGCGATTACGCACGATGCTAACGGACGGTTATTGAACACAAATGCAGACACCATAGCTTCAGAAATTGCTATAGGTCTCTCTGCTCATTTTAGTACAGAACTATATTACTGTTTTGAAAAATCAGGAGTGCTAAGTGATGTAACTGATGACAACTCTATTATCGAACAAATCACCTTAGAATCCTACGCGCAATTAAAAACTGATGGAGTCATTTTTGAAGGAATGCTTCCTAAGTTAGACAATTGCTTTCATGCCCTAAAAAACAATGTTCAAAAAGTACACATAGGCAATACAACTATGCTATTTAACTCAAAAAACAAACACACCTCATTACAACTATCATGATACAAAGACTTACCACAAAAGCCATCAGTCTGTTAAAAAACCTAATAGAAACGCCTTCTTTTTCTTCGGAAGAAGATGCTACTGCCCTACTGCTAGAAAACTGGTTTAAAGAGTTTGATATTCCATACACTAGAACTCAGAACAATGTGTGGTCGGTAAACAAACATTTTGATGCTAACAAACCTACGTTATTACTCAACTCGCACCACGATACCGTAAAACCTAATAACGGCTATACCAAAGATCCTTTTAAAGCGATTGTGGAAGAAGGAAAACTCTATGGTTTGGGAAGTAACGATGCGGGAGGCTGTTTGGTATCATTACTAGCAACCTATACCTATTTCTATCAAAAAGAAAACTTAGCGTATAATTTGGTATTTGCAGGAACTGCCGAAGAAGAAAGCAGCGGTCCTAACGGTTTAAACGGATTACTAAAAACCTTACCTAACATTGATGTAGCCATCGTAGGAGAACCTACTTTAATGAATTTAGCTATTGCTGAAAAAGGTCTAGTCGTTTTTGACGCTGAGGTAAGCGGAACCCCTAGTCATGCAGCACATCCGAACCATGATAATGCTATTTACAACACCATTGAAGTATTGCAGTGGTTTAAAAATATTGAGTTTGAAAAAACTTCTGAAATCTTGGGAGACGTAAAACTCACGGTAACACAAATCAATGCAGGAAAACAACACAACGCTGTTCCTTCCGAAGTAAAATTAGTGGTCGATGTTCGTGTAAACGATAAATACACCAATCAAGAAGTTAGCGACTATTTACAGCAAAATGCGCCTTGTAACATACAACCAAGAAGTTTGAATTTGAATTCATCATCAATACCAAAAGAACACCCTTTGGTACAAGCAGGTATTACTTTAGGAAGAAAAACCTATGGTTCTCCTACCCTATCTGACCAAGCAGTGTTGAGCTGTCCGTCATTAAAATTAGGACCTGGAGACAGCACTCGTTCACATACTGCTGATGAATTTATTTATCTTCAAGAAATTGAGGAAGGAATTGAGTTGTATGTTAAGCTATTAGAGAACGTATTATAGAAAAAAATAGAATAATGAGGCAAGAAACTAGATGCCTTTTTATATGTCAGTTCGAGTGATTTTTATTGAGTGATAACGAAGTAAGAATTGTATCGAGAACCATTCGAGTACTTCTCGATACAAAGTTATTTTTATTTCATTTCAATAACTTTACTCGAAGTGACATTATAAATAACAAATAAAAAACATAGAAAAGAGATACAAGACCTCTTTTTCTAAAGCAAATCGTCATTCCGACCAGAGGGAGGAATCTCATTAAAAAGAGTAACTCATAAGTTTGAGACCTCTCACATACGTTCGAGGTGACAAACAAACAATGAGAATTTTGTTAGTTATAGTGTTTAACACTCAATACTAACTTCTCAATACTCAGTACTAATTAAAAAACTTAAAAACATGAAACTTTGGGACAAAGGATTATCCATAGATAAAAAAATAGAACATTTCACTGTTGGAAACGATAGAGAAATAGACATACACATTGCACCGTACGACTTGCAAGCATCATTAGCACATGCAAAAATGCTGGCTTCCATCGGTATTATTACTTCGGAAGAATTAGCACAAGTAACTGCTGGAATTACTACGCTACAACAACAAGTGGCAGAAGGTACTTTTGTTATTGATCCTCAGTTTGAAGATGTACATTCTAAAATTGAGTTTGAATTAACCAACATGTGCGGTGAAGTTGGTAAAAAAATTCATACCGCACGTTCAAGAAACGATCAGGTTTTAGTAGCGTTACAATTGTATTATAAAGACAATTTACAGTTGATTTCTGATAAAACAAAAACACTATTCAATACATTATTACAGTTAGCAGAAGAACATAAAACCAAGTTATTACCAGGCTACACCCACTTACAAGTGGCAATGCCTTCTTCTTTCGGATTATGGTTTTCTGCGTATGCTGAATTACTAATTGACGATTTGTACATGGTTAATGCAGCACTAAAAACGGTAGATCAAAACCCCTTAGGCTCTGCAGCTGGATATGGTAGTTCGTTCCCTATTGATAGAGAATTCACCACTAAAGAACTAGGTTTTGAAACCTTAAAACACAATGTGGTGGCAGCACAAATGAGTAGAGGAAAAAGTGAACGTACCCTTACCATGGCGTTGGGTAGTGTGAGTAATACACTAGCTCGTTTTGCGATGGATATCTGCCTGTATATGAGTCAGAATTTTGATTTTATCTCTTTCCCAGATGAATTGACTACAGGTAGTAGCATTATGCCGCATAAAAAGAATCCTGATGTGTTTGAACTCATTAGAGGAAAGTGTAATAAGATTCAAGCGTTGTACACTGAAACCTTGTTAATCACCAACAATTTACCTAGTGGATATCATAGAGATTATCAGTTATTAAAAGAAAATATCATCAATACTTTTGAAGAGTTAAAAGATGTGTTAGATATTTTTGACTATGCTATTCAGCAAGTTATTGTAAAAGATATTGACTTACAGGATGAGAAATACAAATATCTATTTACAGTAGACAATATGAATACCTTGGTAGAAAACGGTATGAGTTTTAGAGAAGCTTATCAAAAAATTGGTGGCGAAGTTGTCAATGGTACATATACACCCGATACTTCTAAAAAACATACACATGTGGGTAGTATTGATAATTTGTGTTTGGATAAAATACGTGAGAAGCTTGGTTAGTGGTTAGTGGTTAGTGGTAAATCGTCATTACGAGGAGGTCATTGAGCGAAGTCGAAATGAGTGACGAAGTAATCTGTTTGTTAAGAACTCAAAACTTAGAGATTGCTTCGTTTTAGCCTGTCTTGAGCGACAGTCAAAAGGCTCGCAATGACGTTAGCTTATACAAAAGTATACTGTCATTCCGAACGATAGAGAGGAATCTGCTTAATTTAAGTCTAGAACATTCTTAACAGTTCCTAACATACAATTATAAGATTTCTCCCGTTGGTCGAAATGACGCTTATAAATCTATATTCTAACAGCGAAGCGGTCTTTTGTCTTGGTTCTAAGTTATCTGTCATTCCGAACGAGGTACGAGGAGGAATCTTATTAAAAGGAGCAACAAACATGCTTAAGATTATTATTGGTATTCTTTTTCTTGATAAAAAGAAACAAAAATCAAGACTTACAATAAAATCGTGAGAAAATACTACGACATCTTCCACTGATAAAAAGAACTCGCTATCACTCAAACAGCTTTTTATCTTACATCCATCGCTGCTGTCTTGATTTTCAAAGATTTTCTTGTAGGTCATAAAACAGAGTGTCATTACGAGGAGGATACGACGAAGTAATCTGTTTGTTGAGAGTTCAGAGTATAAAGATTTAGCTACGCTGAACCTTACGGTTTCTCCCGCTGGTCGAAATGACGCTTATAAATCTATACTCTAACAGCGAAGCGGTCTTGTTTCTTTGTTCTAAGTTATCTGTCATTCCGAACGAGGCACGAGGAGGAACCTTATTACAAGAAGTAACTCATAACCTTAAGACCTCTCCCACAGGTTCGAGTGACACGATGAAATTAGAATTTTGTTAGATTTTAATAGAACTCATAAAACTGTTATATAAAAAGAGGTTATTCTTAACAAATAACCTCTTTTTATGTTTTATTTCTTTACTGTTCTTGAGCCTATGGAGAACTTATACCCGAATTGAAACTGGTAAAAAGCCTCATCATTAGTATTTCCTTTATAATTATAAGTTACTAATCTTGCAAAAATAGCTTGATTAGGATTCTTGTTAGGGTGATAAAACACCTCTGCTTGATTTTTTACTACGGGCACTTTAAAGTCTAAATCTATAGTGCTAGAGCCGTTATAGTTTTTATAATCAAACCAGTGAAACCCCAGTTTGTAATTGAATCCGAAGTTGTTAAATCGTTTTGACGACATATTAACCCCCCATCCATAACTAACTGCTTTTATATTCTCTACTCCTTGGGTATCATTTTGAACTCTTGTAAGATTATAATCAGCTGCAGCAAACAAACCTATTCTCATAGGATAACTCTTTTGATATATCTCAAATAAATTCATCTCACCACCAACAGTTAAAAAGCGTTTTTCTACCAAATCTAATGTATTTCCTATTACACCACCTGTTGCAGCAACTAACCCTTTATCTTCTTCAAACTTAGCGTAGTGTACGTATGGGGTAATCGATTTAAAATACTCAAATTGGATAGAAGATATATACCTAGAGAAAATAGGAAAGTTGCTAATGCTCCTTGAAAAAGGAAGCATATAAAACTTTGCATTTCCTTCTAGTTGCACTAAACCATTATCAGACTCTCCAAAGAGTGCTAAAAAGTCGGTATAAGCGCGTAGTTCTACTATTTTATCTAAGTAAGTATCTTGTTTTATTTGATAGGTTGCCGCTGTAGTTAAATTGGTTTCATTTCCATCAATATCTTCTTTAGGCAGTTCTAATGTTAAATCGTATGGTATGTAGTTATTTCCTATTTTGTACTTATACATCAGTACATCACTTAAACGAATGCGAAGGTCTTTAAATTCTGCTTCATCAACATTGGTTGTTGGTTGTTTTTGTGAATAAAAAAGGTAGTTTTTTCTTGCCCAATGACTATACCTTAGAAAACTCACACCTTTATAATTTTCAAATAATAACAAACTTCCCTTATATTCTACCAATACCTGTATATCAGCAAAACTACCATCACGCACTTCTATATCTATCTTTTTAAATTTATACGTATATTTTTCCTCATCTTGACGTTCAAATTTATTATTATAAAAACAAAACTCCTGTCCATCTTTAGGTATCGTAATATCCCCTAGGTAAGTTTCTTGATTTACTTGCTTTAATACCTGATTAAATATCTTTTTCTGTTTTGTATCCTTTCCGTTTATATCTTCGCTTATAATTACATTCTCGTTAAAATAGCTGTAGGTTACGGGTTCATTTTCTTCTCCTTTAAAAAGAATTGCTAATACAGAAGGTTTTTCTTCTTTGTACCATTCTTTTATATTTTCTAAAGTCACTGAAGGGCAATCTATTTTATACGCTTCAAGTTTAGAGTACGTTTCTCCTAACGAATTTATAATATTATTTCTCTCTTCTTTTAAGACACCTAACTTTGTAAAAGTTTCACTAGTTATTACTTTTTTAACTTCGTTTATCTCCTTTTCTTTTGCTTCTTTAGCTTTCTCATAATCTTCAAATGTTTTAATTAACTTTTTTATTTCAGATTCACAATCTTTCTTTTTTTCCTCCTTCTTTTCCTCCTTTTCCTTCTTTTTCTCTATTTCTTTAACCTCTTCTAACTTAAGAGGTTTTTTATGAGGAAACCATTCCTTAATAGAATCTATAGGAATACTGGTACACACATCTTTAAAACTTGTAAACTTATTATAAATTTTATGTAGTGCTTTTTGATATTTTCTTCTTTCTTCAATTAATTTATTAAGTTCTTCTACTGTTTGTTCATTTATAACCTTTTTTACTAGACTAGTTTCTTCTTTATTATCTTTTATAAAGTCTAAATGATTCTCATAAGCTTTGTTAAGCTTTTTAATTTCAAATTCACAGTTAATAGTTTGTGTTTGTCCGTTAATGCATAGCACATAAAAAAAGAGTGCTAAGCAAGTGCATAGGGTTTTCATAATTTTTAGTTAGTTTGGTTAGTTATTTTTTTGTACACATACAGCTACAACAATCTTTAAAACCAGCAGCAAAACACTAGTTAAAACTCTACATAACTGCATATTAACAATTTAAAAGTAGTAAAATATCATTAGTAATAACAACTATTGTGTTATTAAATGGTAATTATATATGTAATAATGTATGTTTTGCGGATATCTGCAATTTAGGTTGCGGAAAACCGTAAGAATCAACAGGGTATGTATTGTAATTTTACTGATAAAAATAATCATTATGATATGATTATTCTGTGTTATACTAACTTAAAAAAACTAAAATGACTACTTTAAAAGGAGCTATACGTTCATATGGCGCTTCAGTTAGAAGAATAGAAAGAGAACAACAAAGACAAGCTCGTGAAGCTGCCAAAAGGTTTAAAGAACAACAGAAACAACAAGAAATAAAAAATGCTAAACAAGCTGTTTTAGATTGGAAAAATTATGTTGAAACCATACAGTCTGTTCATAAAAACTGCACAGAACCTATTGACTGGCTAGAAATAGAAAAGACTGAAAAACCAATAGAACCAAATTTACAAACAAGAAATGAAGCTCTTGCTAAGAAGAGGTTAGAAAACTTTAAACCTTCTTTTTTTGACAAAATATTTGGCTCTACTCAAAAGAAAATAAAAAGGTTATCTAATCAATTAGAACAAGCTAAACAAAAAGATAAAAAAGAGTTTGATATTGTTTATAAAAACTACTTAAATGAACTAAATAATTGGAATGAACTCCAAGATATTAGTTCTGGTATAAAAAAAAGAGAAACTTCCTCTTATAAAAAAGCTCTTCATTATTTTGACCCTTTTTCTGATATTGGAGAATTAGGTACAAAAATCAGTTTTGCTTTCAACGAAAATCACATTGATATTGATTTACATGTTAATAGTCTTAACGTTATACCTGATTATGAATTAAGACAAACCTCAACAGGAAAGCTTTCTAAAAAAAATATGCCAAAGTCAAAGTTTAATGAATTGTATCAAGATCATATATGTAGTGCATCAATGCGTGTTGCTAGAGAAGTGTTTGCGTATTTACCTATTGATTATGCTAGAGTAAATGCGATGAGTGAAATTGTAAATACTAAAACAGGTCACTTAGAAGAACAACCTATTCTGTCTGTCATTTTTCCTCCTCAAACAATTGAAAGTTTAAATTTAGAAACAATTGACCCTTCAGATAGCATGCTAAACTTCGTCCATAACATGAAGTTTACAAAAACTAAAGGTTTCTCAATCGTAGAAAAAGTTAAACTTGAAGAATAGTAATATTATAAAACGCGGATTTCACATCCGCGTTTTCTATTCCCATACCTCCCCTACACTTCCTAAAACGTTAAAAAACTCATAAAGTCAGAGGGTTAAAACGAAAAAAAACTATTTTAGTGTCAGCTATAAAAATTGTTTGTAAAAAGTAAATTGCTATCTCTTATTACTATTCAATCACATTCAATTTTACAACATCTTTACGAAGCTAATGCTATTAAGGTACACTTGTACCTGACTGTTTGGTGATGAATAACACCAAGGTTAGTAAATGTTTTGGCATGTATTGGTTATTGCTCCAATACCCCAACTGTTACTACCCCAAAAAGGATTCAAAAGGAAAAGTATGTAATTTTAAAAATCAATATGATGAAGTACTATTTAATTGAAAACAAGTTAACCGATGAAACCAACTACTCAGCACGCGTATTAACAGAGCGTACTATTAATCAAGACGAGTTGATTGATAAAATGTTGAGTAAACGTAACCTAGTAAGTAAAACCGATATTGTGGCGGTGCTTAATTCTTACTATGAAGAAATTATCGAGTCGATAGAAGACGGTGATAATATTAACCTACCCTTACTAAATATTGGCTACTCTATTTCTGGGGTTTTTGATACTGAGGAAGATGGTTTTAATCCTGAAACTCATAAACTACACGTAAACCTCAACAGCGGAAAGTTAATCAACGAAATTAAAGACGATATTCCGCTACAAAAAGTAACTGCTCCTATTACCAACACAGTTATTAATAATTTAAAAGATATTACCACAGCAACTACGAATACCACCTTATCTGCCAACGGATTATTTGAGCTGAATGGTTTGCGTTTAAAGGTTGCTGGTGACTTACCTGAGGTTGGTTTGTATTTTGTTGCCGAGGATGGTACCGAAACTAAGGTATCTTATTTGGCACAAAACAGCTATAAGAAGATTATTGGTCAAGCTCCTGCCCTTGCTGCGGGTAATTACCGTGTTAGAATTAAAACGCAGGCTACTTCTAGTTCTGATCGATTTTTAAAGGATATTATGATAGCTGAGTCTACATATACTCTTACTGTATCGTAACACTATACAGTAGTGTCGAGTGACACCATACAGTAGTGTCGGGTGACTTCATACAGTAGTGTATGAAGGTTAATACAAAATCTAATAACGTAAAAAGTACGAGCTATATGCTCGTACTTTTTTTATATTTCTTATTTGCTATGGTTTTTAATGGGTATTAGGTGTTAACTAGTATAACTAACAAAATTCTCAATGTTTTATACGGTGTTGTATCGTTCTTCGTTATGACGGTTATTTTAGAGCTAAGAGAATGGACCGCTTTGCTGTTAGAGTAAAGACTTGTTTATAGGTCTTTGTTCTATATTCTTTTTATTATCTAGTGTCACTTCGAGTAAAATTATTGAAATGAAATAAAAATAATTTTGTATCGAGAAGTTTTCTAATAGTTCTCGATACTATTTTTACTTCGTTATCACTCAATAAAAATCACTCGAACTGACAGTGATTACAATAAAAGAATAAGTGCAACTCTTTTGAGTGAGATTTAGCTACGCTGAACCTTACGGTTTCTCACTATCGTTCGGAATGACGGTTTGCTATTTGTTAACGTCATTGCGAGCCTTTCGATTTAAGTTTATCTTGAGCGAAGTCGAAAGGCTCAAGACAGGCTAAAGCGAAGTAATCTCTAAGTTTTGAGTTCTAAATAAGCAGATTACTTCGTCATATCTTCCTCGTAATGAAGACAAAAAGAAGTTTTATATTCTTTTTCTTGATAACAAGAAACAAAAATTAAGACGTACAATAAAAGAATAAGGGTAACACTTCTGAGTGAGATTCCTCTCTATCGTTCGGAATGACGGTTTACTGTTTGTTAACGTCATTACGAGCCTTTCGGCTGTTGCTCAAGACAGGCTAAAACGAAGCAATCTCTAAGTTTTGAGTTCTAAATAAACAGATTACTTCGTCGTATCCTCCTCGTAATGACGATAAAAAGATACGGTAGCATCCTTGAATAAGATTTTTACAACTATTTAAACCTACTCATATCTATAAAAAGAGTATCGTTTCTTCCATTAATAAAACGATAATTCAATTTTTCTCCACGATTTGAGAATATGGTATGTATGGTATCAATCACCTTATTATTTTCGGTATATACAACTAAATTACCTCCAAAACTATTTAACTCTGGTATATTAAAGTATCCCTTTTCATCTGTTAAACTAAAAGTTTTAAGGTTGTCATCTTCTACTACTTTTAAGTTTCTTAAAGGCTTTTTCTCTTTACTATAAATATAACCGTGGTAATAGTCTATCTTTTTCTTACAAGAAAGTAAAGACAACAAGAGAATAGATAAAAATAACTTTTTCATTTTAGCTGCACAGCGTATCTAGAATACGCTTACTTTTCAAGTGGTTTTAGGAAGATTGAGTCGAATCTTATAGTGTCTTTTGTAAAACCATACCTACCTCTTCTCTCAATACTTCTTTTTTCATATCCTTTTTTTATTAAACTAAACTTAAAAAAGCCCATAGGAGCTTCACCTCCTATGGCCATTTTATCGTAGTAAGTTTTCATTTTTAAAAAGAAACTCCCGTTTACATCACTACTGGTTTCAGTAGAATAATCTTTTTTTACTGAATCCCAAGTTACTACATCAACACTATCTATTCTTTGTAATGTTTCAGAGTTATATATATAACCCATGATAGGAGGTCTACTAACTCTTTTTACAAAACAGCTTGTTAATGTTACTATTATAAATATGAATGCTACTTTTTTCATTTTATTCTTTCCTCTTCATAAATAAAGTGTCTGATTGTTCACGTAAAAACAAACGATAAAATGGAGGTGAATGTCTACCTCTTGATAAGAAAACGGTATCTGTTTTAAATCCTTTTTTACTAAATATTAGTTTATCTACATAAGTTTGTGAAAATCGCTTTAATTTAAAATACCCTAAACTATCTGTTGTTGAAAACACGTTATTAGGTTCAGAGTGTCCCTCAGTTATTACTACACCTTTGAGGGGTTTCTCTTTATAATAAACATACCCCTCAAAATACTCTTTTGTCCCTTCTGTACAAGAAGTAAACAATGTAATTAATACAACTAATAATACTTGCTTTCTCATTTTATTCTTTCCTCTTCATAAATAAAGTATCTGATTGTTCACGTAAAAAAAGAAAATAAATTTTGCCTCCCGTTTTTCCTCTTAATATCCTCAATGTATCTGTAAAGTATCCTTCTTTTTTAAAAACTAAATCTCTAGTTACTTTTTTTGATGCTCTTTCTAAAATAAAATACCCGTCTTCATTCGTTTTCGTAAAATTTTCTGTTACTCCATCTTCAATAACGGTCACATTTATTAAAGGCTTATTATTATAAAACACATACCCTTTATACTTATTAGTCTTATTAGTCTCATTAGAACATGCAAAACATAATAAAGATATTGCTAATACTATATATATTAAGTTTCTCATCCTATTCTATCCTCTTCATAAATTAAGTGTCTGATTGTTCACGTAAAAATAGTGTATATAGAGGTGGAGAGTTTCTACCTCTTAGTAGGTAAACGGTATCTGTTTTAAATCCTTTTTTACTAAATATTAGTTTATCTACATAAGTTTGTGAAAATCGCTTTAATTTAAAATACCCTAAACTATCTGTTGTTGAAAACACGTTATTAGGTTCAGAGTGTCCTTCAGTTATTACTACACCTTTGAGAGAGATTTCTTTATAATAAACATACCCCTCAAAATACTCTTTTGTCCCTTCTGTACAAGAAGTAAACAATGTAATTAATACAACTAATAATACTTGCTTTCTCATTTTATTCTATCCTCTTTATAAATAAAGTGTCTGGTTTATAATTCACAAAAATATATTTGACTCCATCATATCTTTCTACAACTGTTTTAATAGTATCTATTTGATATCCATCTTTAGAAAAGATTAAACTAGATGAAAAATCGGGGTACTTTTTTAGCTTGAAATATCCTGAAGTATCTGTAAAAGTTTGAACATCCCTTTTACTTTGTTCTTGAACTTTTACATTATATACCGGCTTTTTATTTTCATCAAATACATAGCCGTGGTAAAACTTTCTATCTGATTCACAAGAATAAGATAAAATACATAAGATTAAAATATACTTTCTCATTTCAATTTTAATTTAGTTAACCAAATTAAACTTAATACATCTTTTTCGCTTGCTATTATTCTATTTTTATAGTTAGAGTAAATAAAAATAACTTTTTCATTATAATTTTAGTCTTCTAAAGGAAGTATTGCTTTCTTCTTCACAGAATAGTAATAAAGCAATGAAAAATATGAATAGGGGTTTTCTCATTTTATTCTTTCCTCTTCATAAATAAAGTGTCTTTTCTATGAACGAATAACGATTTATCTCCTCTTCTGTTCGCTGTATAAGGAGAAATAGTATCTGAGATATAACCTTCTTTAACAAAAATTAATTCACTAATAAAATCTGCTTTTCTGTTTAGATAAAAATAGCCATCACTTTTAGAATAGGTATGCTGTGAATAAGATGAGCTTTCTATTATTTTTACTTTATTTATTGGCTCTTTGTTTTCATCTAATACATAGCCGTGGTAACAATCACATAGTTCTTGTTTGCAAGAAACTGTTAAAAGTAATAATGTTAGTAATAATACGTTTTTCATTTTAGCTACATAACATGTCTAGAATACGCTTACTTTTCAATTGGCTTTAGGAAGATTGAATCATACAATATTGCCTCTTCTCCAAAACTCCCTCTTGTTCCTTTTTCTATTTTGATACTCTTGTATTTTGGATGTTTTAATTCCATTGAATAAGATAAAGGAACATGCCCGCCTTCAAAATTAAACATCACTCTTTTCTTTACTCTCTGTATGGTAAACTTTCCTTGGTTATCGGACTTTATCTGTTCATCATCAATTTGTATTAATACACCTTTAATTGGTTTATATGTCAAAGAATCGTATAGTGTTCCTTTAATTTCGGGTCTTTCTATTCTTGATGAACATGAGTTTAAAATAAATGTCATTATTAGTAAGTAACAAAGCCTCATTTTTTAGTTTCTAATAGGTAATGCTATTTGAGGTCTTCTATGTTTACTATTTTTTGATATTAAATAGATAGTATCTCCAAATGGCTGTTCTTTTATAAATTCATTTTGTCTATCGAATGTACTTAAACTAAATCTTCGATAATCTTCTTTTTCAAAGAGAAGGTATTTTATTGTAGCACTCTTTTTTACCTCAAAATATCCTTCTTTATTACTAAGAACAAAATCTGTAGAATCTTTATAATAAACTTTCACTTTATTTAAAGGAGTTTCTTTATCAAAGTCATAAACATAACCGTGATACTTTGTTGAACAAGATTGAGTTATTACAATCAGCAAAATTATTAAAAACAGCTTTCTCATTTCAATTTTAATTTAGTTAACCAAAGTAAACTTAGCACATCTTTTTCTGAAGCTACAAGTCTTTTATATATGTTAGGTTGTCTTCGTTTTCCTCCATATTTATTCTTTTTCAAATATGGCATAATATCAACTTCTCCAGAAACTGGGTAAACTGGGGCTGATGATTTTTGTTTTTGAGTAATCGTATTTACACTTCCTTTGTGACCATACGAATAAAATGTACCTCCATACGCTTTTAAAATAGTATGCCCTATTTCATGCGCTGAAGTTTCTTTGAACTCGTTATCTTCATTAATTGAGGTTTGATAATCCCAACTATCAACATAAAAATACTCATAAATATACCCAACATTATAGCATACAGCTTCTCTAGAAACAATATTTCCTACAAAAGAAATAGGGTCTTCCACGGTTCCTGGGTTTCCTGAGCGCATCCAATCACCATTTGTATTAAAGATTAAACTAACATCATCCATTGTTTTCTCCGTTGTATTTATTGCGTTTACATAAACTTCATATTTTTCTCCATTAATATCAACATCTTTTGCTATGTAGTGCTCCCTGTTTCTGCCCCAGTGATAGTTAATACCATTTAAAGCCAACCTTTCTAAATCTTCAAAACTTCTTGTACGTGTTGTTAAAGGAGATTTACCAGCTATCAAATCTTCTTCTGGTATTTTATCCCAAGGACATACTTTCATTGGAACTCTAAGTTTTGGATCTGGGTCAATATCCTTTTCATAACACTCTATTCCTTTTGCTCCTCCATCTTTTAAGTTAACTCGTAATGTAACATCTATTCTTTTAGAGTTTTTATCAATTTTTACATCAACCCACCTAACCTCATCGTAACGCATACTAAAATCTAACTTTTTTCTGCTATAGTTATTTGAGTTATCTACGCCAATAGTATACAAGTTTAAATTTTCGTATTGTGTTAGTTTAGCAGTATCTAAAATTCCTCCGCTATCAAACCCATCCCATTTCCAAATGTGTTCTCCTTGTTTTAGTTTGTTAGCATCAGTTATTTTTTCTTCAAAAATCACCGAGCTTCCATCTCTAATTTGTAGCGTTAGTTCCTTGGCATTATTATCGGCTATTTGGTAAGTAAATTGTACAAAGCCTCTTTCACTATTTCCGCTGTAATCAGCAATTCCTAGGGGGACAAAACTTGGCATATTACGATAATTTTGGGGTTACACTAAAGTTTGTATCACCTCCTCCTGAAGCAGTATCTCCGTTATCAGTTACTTCGTTTTGTGCTCCTGAAAGTGTTTTTCTCCAGTACGTAGAGTATTCTAGCGAAGAATTAGGCATTTTTACTCCTGCACACGTAATAATTAATCGGTCTTTTATAGGCTGATCGTTTGTATTAGAAAATACTGTTTCATATTTCTTTAGGTAACAATCAAAAAAAGTCATTGTTTTAGAGCCCCCTTTTAAATATGGGTAGTATATTTTTAACTCTAGTTGGTCTATAGCATTTTCTTTACAAGCCCATTCTTCAAAATCAGTATTACTACCTGATTCTATTTCTAATTCTAAACCTGCAAAGTTAGCGGAGCTTGTGGGTTGGTCAGAAACGTTTATGTTTCTATTAAAACCAAAGTTATAGGTTAGTACCTCTATCTCTCTGTTATTAAACAACAGCATAGTTCTATATTTCATAGCATCGTTTTTAGTTATATTTTTTTCTTGTTGAAGTAATCTTTAGCAATTTCAACGTATCAAACCTACAATTTTTCTATTTAAAAAGCTAGCATATTTATTATTAAATCTCTTTGTACTAAGCAAATACGGATCGTGTACTTTGTTTGTACTTAATAAGTACTTCTACTAACTTTGTTTAGGGTTAAACACTATGAAAGAATGCTTAGTTGTTAGCGTATGGATTTTGAATAATGAGATAACTACGTTGCTATTGCTACTCGTTATGACGGTTGTTTTTTAGAGCCAAGAGAATAGACCGCTTCGCTGTTAGAGTAAAGACTTATTTATAGGTCTTTGTTCTATTCTCTTTTTTCTATATTCTTTTTATCATCCAGTGTCACTTCGAGTAAAATTATTGAAATGAAATAAAAATAATTTTGTATCGAGAAGTTTTCTAATAGTTCTAGATACTATTTTTATTTCGTTATCACTCAATAAAAATCACTCGAACTGACAGTGATTACAATAAAAAAAGAGTAACACTTTTCAATGAGATTCCTTCTCAGTTGCTTTGCAACATACTTTCAATTAAAATATATCTTAATTTCAGTGACGTTCGGAATAACGGTATGTCTTGTGACCTACAAGAAAATCTTTGAAAATCAAGACAGCAGTGATGGATGTAAGATAAAAAGCTGTTTGAGCGATAGCGAGTTCTTTTTATCAGTGGAGGATGTCGTAGTATTTTCTCACGATTTTATTGTAAGTCTTGATTTTTGTTTCTTTTTATCAAGAAAAAGAATACCACAATAATCTTTGAGGAAAAACTTCTCTTTATAACGTTGTTATGAGACAAACGTGTAGTTTTTATGTTTGGGACTCTAAATAAATAGATTACTTCGTCATACCTTCCTCGGAATGATGGTTTGTAAAAGTATTTTTACTTATACTACTTACTTTACAGCTATATTTGCATATAGTAAAAAGAAAATAGTACCGTCTTAATGACACATCCTTTACGACAACATATTGAAGAAATTATACCTCTTACTGATGAGGAATTCGCCTATATTCTAAGTTTTTTTCAGCCTATTACTAAACGTAAACATCAATATTTACTGCAAGAGGGCGAAACTGCCAATAAAGAATATTGGGTGGTTAAAGGTTGTGTAAAGAGCTATTTTATTGAAGATAGCGGTAAAGAGCATATTCTTCAATTTGCTATGGAAAATTGGTGGATTACCGATTATGAATCATTTGTAAAGCAACTACCTTCTAAAACAGCAATTGATTGTATTGAAGATTGCGAACTACTATACATTACTTACGAAAACCGTGATAAACTAACTGCCTCTTTGCACAAAATGGAACGTTTTTGGGCTAAAAAGAGTAAAATGGGCAGAATAGCTCTTCAAAAAAGAATTGTATCGCTCTTACAAAATTCTGCAAAAGAACGATACGATCAACTGTTAGAACAATACCCTACCCTTTTTCAACGGGTTCCTAAAAAAATGATTGCTGCTTATTTAGGGGTTTCTAGAGAAACTCTTAGCAGGCTTAATTCTTAGTTTTTAATATTTCTTATTGTTTGCATGTGACATACATCACTTTAAAGGTGTGACATAGCTCCTGTCTAAAGTTGTACGTCCACTGCAACTTTGTAGTATAATTTTAAAACATATTATTATGCCTTTTGTAAACATTAAAGTTACCGACGAACAGGTAACCCAAGAACAAAAACGTCAACTTATTGAAGGAACAACGCAGCTTTTAGTTGATGTACTCCAAAAAAATCCTGCAACTACCCATATTGTTATTGAAGAAGTTCCTATGGGTAATTGGGGGCACGATGGTAAACAGTATTTAGGAACTAAAAAATAAGACTCATGAAGAACAAAACTGCAATTATTACAGGAGCTTCAACAGGTATTGGTAAAGAAATTGCTAAACTTTTCATAGAAAAAGGATGCAATGTGGTAATGAATGCTTCTAATGAAGAAAACCTACAAAAAGCTTATGAAGAGTTAGGTAGTCCGTTAAACGCTGTGCTTCTTGTTGGAGACATTAGTAAACAAGAAACAAGTAAACAATTAGTAGCCTTAGCTTTAGAAAAATTCAACAGTATAGATGTACTAATTAACAATGCAGGAATCTTTGCTCCTAAACCTTTTTTAGAGGTTGAAGAAAGCGATTTAGAGTTGTACTGGAATGTGAATTTAAAAGGAACTTATTTTGCCTCTCAAGCTGTTATTCCGAGTATGGTAGCACAAAAAAATGGAGCTATTATAAATATAGGAACTGTTTTAGTAGATCATGCCATAGCTGGTTTCCCTGCTACTGCTCCTTTAATGAGCAAAGGTGCAATTCATGCCTTAACCAGACAACTCGCTGCTGAGTTTGGTAATGATAATATTAAAGTAAATACTATTGCTCCAGGTATTATTAGAAGTCCGCTACAAAGCAAAATAGGTATTGAAGACGCTGATAGTTTAGCTGGGTTACACTTGTTAAACCGTATTGGTGAGGTAACTGATATTGCTGAAGCTGCTTACTATTTAGCTTTTTCAAATTTTGTTACAGGTGAAACTATGAATGTGGCTGGTGGTCACACCGTTGGTCATGCCATTTAAAACTAAAAAAGATGTATAAAGAGAATATAACAGCAATAGAACTTTTAGTAACGAACTACTTTGAGGGTATTTTTTATGGAGATACTCAAAAACTTCAATCATGCTTTCATAACAATACTCCTATTTATGGAGATATTAAAGGCGCTGACTATTTTAAAAGTTCTGAAAATTATATTGAAGGGGTTGCTAACAGGCAAAGTCCAAATGATTTAAAAGAAACTTTTAACATGAAAATTGTAGGAGTTGATATTTTAGGGAAAGTTGCCATGGCAAAGTTACATGTACCTATGTTGGGTTATAATTACTATGACTATTTATCTCTAAACAAAATAGAGAATGAATGGAAAATTGTAGCTAAGGTTTTTACGCATGTAGAATAACCTTATAAACAAAAGCGGTTTGGATGTTTATCTAAACCGCTTTGTTTTTATTACTATCAGACTAAATCGTTTTTCTCTTTTGAATGAGATTCCTTCTACCGTTCAGAATAATGGTTTATTTTAGATAAGTCCGAAATCTTTGGTGATGGCAATCAATTGTGTAGGGTTATTGGCGTTAAAGTTTTCTTTTAATAGCTTTAAGCGCTTTTCTACCGAACTAACACTACTGGGCTTTATGTCTTTGTTTTTTAATGCTTCGCTAATTTCTTTTTGATCTAGGCCTTCTGCTAAATGTTTTAATAAAAACACATCATAGTCTGTTACTTCAAAGGCTTCCTTATCGCGTAGCGCATGTGCTAATTGTGGGGTGATAAAAAACTCACCGTTAAACACACTTTGTACTGCTTTTTTTAGCTCTCTTTGTCCGTGGTTAGACTTCCATACATACGCATTCACTGCTAACTCATTACATAATTGCTGAATTCGGTAGGGTTTATCTTCTACAGAAAATACGACTGTTTTTAAAGTAGGCTGTAGTTTTTTTGCTTCGGCTATGAGATCTTCTCCTGATTCTAATCGTTGTTCATGTATGTTGTCTTTAAATGATAAATCGCTTACCAATAAATCAAACGGCTCATTGTCTAACCATGCTTTTTTTAGTTTTAAAAAAGCCTCGTCGCAATATTGTGCATATTCAACATTAGGAATTTGCATATTTTCTAAGGCTACTTTTATTCCGCTTGACATAAAATCAGCATCTTCTGCTATCAATACTTTTTTGAACATAACTACTTTTTAAATTGAAACTTTGCTTGAAATCCTTTTTCTTGCTTTGATTCAAAAGTAATAAACCCTCCTACTGATTTAATACGGATTTCCATATTTTGCAAACCATTTTTTACAGAGAGGTTTTCTACACCTATTCCATTGTCTTGATACGCTATCGATAATTTGTTTTTTTCTACTGAAAAAGTGATAAGCACCAACGTTGCTTCGCTGTATTTTTTCATGTTTACCAAGAGCTCTTGTAAGGCTCTATACACTACTATTTGTTTTTCTTTAGCTAACTGGTTTATGTTTGCTTCTTGTAATCCTTTATGGATTACTTTACAACGATCGTTCGTAAAATCTAAAAACAGTTGCTTTAAGAAATTCTCAAAGTGCTCTCCTGTGAGTACAGGACTGTTTTCGTGAGAAATATCTCTGGTTTGTGCGTATATTTTCTCTACTCTCGTGAGCAACCTTTCATCTGTTATTGATGTATTTTGTAGTGTATTCATTACCGCGTATACATCGTTTGCCAATTCATCGTGTATTTTTTTAGCTAAGCGGGTTTCTGTGTTGTAAACTTCTATGGCTTTTTCTTTTTTATTTTTTTCTCTTTTATAAAAGAAATAGACTATTGAGGATAGAATGGTAAGAATAACTGTAAAAATCCAGAGTTGTTTTTGCGATTTTTGTTGTTCTGCTAAGAATTTGTTTTCTATAGCTTCTTTTTCGTTTTCTTCACTTTCATATTTTATCAAAGCGTATTTATCTTGCGTATTATCTTTAGCTAGTTCAATACTATCTTTTAAAACACTTCTTCTATTCGCTAAAACAATTGCTTTTTCGGGTTTCTCCAGTACTTTTATTTTATCTAAGGCTTCAATAATATCATAAACACTCTTTTCTTTTTCTGCAACACTCTTCATTTTATAAGCATACCCTAGTGATTTATTAACATTTACGTCTTTATAATAATCTGCTAAATGTGAATACGAAGCTATTAAACCATTTCTGTCTTTTTCTGCTACTCTTATACTCTCTGCTAAATGTAAGTCAGCTACTACATTTCTAGTTGAATCTTGAAGCCATTTTGTATACGCCAAATTGTCTATGACTTTTGCTTTTGTTTTTAATTTTTTATTAACTAATGAATCTTTTAATATTTCTTTTAAAAGCTTTATTGATTTTGAATACTCTTTTAGATCCCTATAAATATTAGCCTTATTATTATAGTATATAATTATTTTATTTTTTTTCCTTGAAAAATCTATTGCTTTATTATAATACTCAATAGATTTAGATAGTGCTTTTTGTTTTCGTGCATTTATAGCCAAACAGTTATAAACAGAAGCTATATACTCTTTCTTAGATTCATTTAAGTATTTTAAAGCATCAACCGCAGTTGTATTGCTTTTTAGATAATCTCCATAGTTAGACTCTACAATTGCTATATTTAAAAACCTTCTTCCTATTTTAACACTATCCTTAAGTTTTTTATAAACACCTAAAGATTTTTTATAATATACATACGCCGAGTCTTCAATATTCATTCTATAATAATACAACCCCATTTTATAATAAGCTTCACCTATATTTTCTTCGTTATTATATTTTTGAGCTGTATATAATAATTTTCTTGAAGCTCTAATCGCTTCTTTATATTTTTTTTCTTTTCTATAAAGAATTACATTGTAATTTAGCATTTTTAATTCCAAGGAATCATTCCTCTTTAACTTTAGTACTTCAAATGCTTTTTCTAAAAATACTCTTTTTTGTAAAGTTGTTAACGAATCTTTTTTAGATAAACTATACAGCTTTATAACTTCATTATTCTGAACATCTATACTTTTTTTGCAAGAAAAAACTAACACAAAAAAAAAGAAGGATAAAATCTTAATCATTTTCATCCTCCTAAAATATTAATTTTTTTCTACTTACTTGTTAAACTTTCATCTGGATCTTCAGGTCGTCTGGATCTTGGTCTTCCTCTCCTCCTGTACTTTGAAGCTCTTGCTCTATTTTTCTTTGTACAATATTTTCGGATAAGTCTGTACAAGATGTGAATACTCAACTTATTAATAAAAGTGTCACTGATAAAATTACTTTTCTCATATAAATAAACTTTATGCTAAAATAAAAAAGAAGGCTTTAAAAGCCTTCTTTTATCACTACTTATCCTTCATCCTCATCTTCATCAGGAGTTTGACCATCCTCTCCCCCTGTATCACTTGTCGTTGTCTCTGTAGAATTGGTTTGTGGTACTACAGTAGTTGAGTTTGTATTTATAGTATAGATTCCATTTGTTACTAAAAATGTTATAATTAATAAAACCTTGTTCATTTTGTTACTTTTAAAAATTGATAATATTTATCCTGTCCAAGCACTTTGCTTAGCTACAGTTACACCTTGTTGGGTGTAGAATTTTTAAAAGAGTCGCGCGCCTCTTTCGCGGGAAGTAGAGATGAACATCGGTATTATTAAGTAGCTTCCCCCTAAGAAATTCTACCGATATTTCATCTTTTAATTAGAACCAATCAATTTGTTTTCTTTTTAATTTCTCGATCAGTGCCACTGCAAAGATTCTGAAAATCCAAGTTTTACCTTTTATCAAAACTTGATCAATTGGTTTTTGTCTAGTTTATGGATAACCGTAATCAATTTTTGTACAACAACTTTACTTTTGACCGCAACTTGTCTAATAATTGATTAACCATGATTGAAAAACTAATTGTTGATTTTTTTAAAAAGATTGAGACAGATGAAGGAATTGATAGTCGAAATGGAAAAGCTGTGTTTTTTGTACAAGAACTACTAGAAAGAAGGCATGATATATTTAATCATGTAAGTGTACAAACAATTAGTAGATTGCATAAAAAATATGTAGAAAAAGAAGAGAATATCCCTGTTGGAGTTCCCGATCTTTTTGTAAAAGATGTAATGGCTGAATATTTGGGTTTTGAGGACTTTGAAAACTATAAGGAGAGTATTACTATAGATCCTGTAAAACCTTTTTCAATAAGTGAAGAAATTAACTTAACTGGTAAAAAAGTAAAAGGAAAAAATAAGTTAGGAATTTCAACTATTCTCTTAAAAAAGAAGGCATCAATTTTAATTGGTGCCATTCTTTTAGTTTCTGTATTTATTTTTTATAAAGATATTTTATTTGAAAAAAGCAACTGCATCGTTTGGGAAAAAGACCATTATAAAGAAATCCCATGTTATTATCTAAATTCAATAGATAATACAACTTACCATATAGATATTGATCGTTTTAAAAAAGTAACACTTACCAAGGATATGGAGTTTTTTACAAACGGTAAGGAGAATTTTTGGTACGGAAGTAATACAAAAGGAGAAAGAGAGTTTTTTACAGCTAGAGGCGTACATCCTGAAACGTTAAAAGAATTAGATCCTATTACACCTTACATTTTGGAGAAAGAAGGTTTTTCTATAGAAAGTAAAAACGCCGTTAATAATTAAATTAACGGCGTTTGATATTTTAGATTGCTTTAACCTTCGTCTTCATCTTCTACTGGAGTTTGACCATCCTCACCTCCCGTGTCAATACTTTCATATCTTCCACCTTTTGTGGGTACCTCTTCATCTTCATCAGGATCTTGGTCGGTTTCTCCTCCTGTATCAGTACTTTCAAATTTTTGTATTTTTGGTGGATTAGGATCTTCCTCTTCTTCATCTATTGGATCCTCTTCACCTCCCGTATCAATACTTTCTTTTCCACCTTTTATTGACACTTCATCATCCTCTTCATCAGGGTCATGATCATTTTCCCCGCCTGTATTTTGAATTTCTAATTTTTCTTGTTCTTGAATATTATCTTCGGATACATCTGTACAAGATGTGAAGACTCCACTTGCTAATAAAAGTGCTACTGATAAAATTACTTTTCTCATATAAATAAATTTTTCCGCTAAAATAAAAAAAGCTGTTAATATTTAAATTAACAGCTTTTACCTTTACCTTAATTAAGGTAATAATAACTTTATATTTTATCGTCTACTATAGTTAGGTGCTTCTTTAGTAATAGCAACATCGTGTGGGTGACTTTCGTTAATTCCACTTGCAGTAATACGAACAAATTTCCCTGTATTTTTTAATGTTTCAATATCTTTTGCTCCACAGTATCCCATTCCTGCACGTAAACCTCCTACAAATTGGTGAATACTTTCTTGTAATTCTCCTTTGTAAGCTACACGTCCTACAATTCCTTCTGGAACTAACTTTTTAATATCATCCTCTACATCTTGGAAGTAACGGTCTTTTGATCCTTGTTTCATTGCTTCAACAGATCCCATTCCACGGTACGATTTGAATTTTCTTCCTTCGTAAATAATAGTTTCTCCCGGAGATTCTTTGGTTCCTGCTAACAATGATCCTAACATTACACAGTCTGCTCCAGCCGCAACAGCTTTTGGAATATCACCTGTATAACGAATACCTCCATCAGCAATTACAGGAACTCCACTTCCTTTAATAGCAGCTGCTACTTCTAATACTGCTGAAAATTGTGGGAATCCTACACCTGCAACTACACGAGTTGTACAAATAGATCCTGGTCCTATTCCTACTTTTACTGCATCTGCTCCAGCTTCTACTAAATATTTAGCTGCTTCTGGTGTTGCAATGTTCCCTACAACAACATCTAATTCAGGGAATTTAGCTTTTACTTCTTTTAATACAGAAACCACTCCTTTGGTATGTCCGTGAGCTGTATCAATAATCACAGCATCTACCCCTGCATTTACTAAGGCTTCTGCTCTATCAACTGCATCATGCGTTACACCTAATGCTGCAGCTACACGTAAACGTCCATATGAGTCTTTATTAGCTATTGGTTTTTGTGTAAGCTTTGTAATATCTCTAAAAGTAATTAATCCTACTAGCTTATCATCGTCATTAACAACAGGTAACTTCTCTATTTTGTTTTCTTGCAAGATAACTTCAGCATCTTTTAAAGAAGTTCCTTCTGCAACAGTTACTAAGTTTTCAGAGGTCATAACTTCAACAATAGGACGCTCGTTATTTTTTTCGAAACGCAAATCACGATTCGTTACAATTCCTACTAATTTTCCTGCTTCATCAACAATTGGAATACCTCCAATTTTATGCTCACGCATTGCTTGTTTAGCATCTAAAACGATTGCACTTAACGACAAAGTAATCGGATCGATTATCATTCCGCTTTCTGCGCGTTTTACTTTACGAACTTCTTGAGCTTGTTGCTCAATTGTCATATTTTTATGTAACACTCCTATTCCTCCTTCTCTTGCAATAGCAATTGCCATAGCAGATTCGGTTACCGTATCCATAGCTGCTGATACTATTGGAACATTGATTGTTATGTTTCTTGTAAATTTTGTTTGGATTGAAACTTCTCTTGGAAGTACTTCTGAGTAGGCAGGAACTAATAAAACGTCGTCGTACGTTAATCCTTCTCCTAATATTTTAGCTTGATGAGCTTGCATATGCAATCAATTTAGTGTGTTGTTAATTAATTGCATGCAAATATACTACAAATAATGCAAAAACTACCTTTAATTTTAAGTTAAGTAAATCGCTTTATATTTTATCTTTTGTTTATTGCTTTACCCTTCTATCAATAACGCTAATAATCAACTTTTATACGCTCAAGGTTTCTCTGCTCATTCTTTTATATATCATTCTTAATTTTAGTATGTGTTTACCCTATTCCTATTCATAAACCTACAACTAATGGAGAACAGTACCCTCATAAAAGATACCAAGAAAATAGTTAACACTACCGATGTTTATCCTAAGGTATTTAAAGAATTAATTACTGAAATTAACAACATGCTATCGTATGCTATTTATAATGGTATTGTTATTAATACTGAGGTGAATTCTTTAATTGAAAGTAAGGATTTAAACGACTTGATAAATGCACATAATATTCTTGTTAAAAACATTGCTCCTGCAACACCAAAATCGATAGAATACACTAAAGCACTGCGTGAAGAAGGACAAAACAAATCGATTTTTAGCAAGCTTCCTGTGGTTAGGAACCTTATTTTTTTAGCTCTTTTCTTTTTGGTTTTGTTTATTGTTACTGCACTTTCTCCTGATGTAAATAATAACTCATTAGATAAAGGCTTAATGAATAACTCTGGATTACCACTTCTTTTAAACCTCTCCTACTTAGCCTCTGTTGCTGGTTTAGGTGTTATTTTTTATTTATTGAAAAGGGTTAGCGATTCTATTAGAGAATCAACCATGGTTTCAGAGGAGTCTATTTCTTATTTGGCTCAAATAGTACTTGGTATTATTGCTGGACTTATCATGTCGGAAATTATTTCATTTTACACCAAAAGCCCTGAAGATATCAACCTTTTCAATAAAGGAGTTTTGGCTCTGATTGGAGGGTTTTCTTCAGAAGCTATTTTTAGCATATTACAAGGCATTATAGATAGGGTTAAATCTATTTTTATTGTACCTAAACCCAATAAATAACTATTACTAAAAATAAAAGAGGTTGCACTGTTAAGTGATTATAATAGAGCTTACAACATACTAACCAAACTTAGCTCAATACTGTAGTAACCTCTTTTTTATTATAAACTAACTATACTTATGAAATACTTTTATGCATCTGTTTTTTCTTTTTTTCTTTTTTCCTGCGCCAGTATTCCAAGCTCTACTGTAACACTTACTAAAGAAGTTATTAAAGAAGCTGATAATATGCATCAACTAAATGTAGCTTTAGTCAATAAACTTTTTGATGAGCGAAAAGAAAAAATCAATTTATTTATTGAAAATAAGTACACCCCTACGCTATTAAAAAAGTTTGAGGGTTTATTACCAGATTCTTTAGATTATAAAAAAGAACTACCTAATATTCTAAATAATATTGTTCCTATTATTAATCACAAGAAAGATTCACTTCAAAGTGTTTTGGATTCACAAAGACAAGATATTTTAAACCAGCTAAACTCAAATTATAGCGATTATAGTAAAGCAACTACTTCGCTTCAAAACTTAATCAACTCTGCAGTGAAAATAAAAACTACAGAAAGTGATGCTTTGTCGGCAATAGATCAACTTACAGGTGATAAAATTAATATAAAAAAGGTTGAAAATACTATTAATCAGAGTATTGATAAAACTGGAAGTGCCCTAAATAAATTGATAACCATTGAAAAAGTAATTTCTGAAAAATAACGATTATGAACTCTATAGACTGGAACAATATAGCTAAAGAAGCTGCTTCACAAACTGATGCTGAGTTTAACAAACAATTGGCTAGTTTAACAAACCTAAAGCTTAGCGAAGTGGATGCTTTTATTAAGGAAAGTAAAATTACCAATGCAAACGCCATAAAAACACTTAAACTTATTGATGATGCTACTATTAGTAATAATGAAAAAGCCAAAGCTATTTCTAATATTGAAAATGGCTTTGGCTTTGTTATAAGTTTAGTTTCTAAAGTGGTATAACTACCTAAAAATTGTATTGTCTTTTATAAATGCTGTTTTGTAACGCTCACTAAAGAGTATTTTTTCATCATTATCTAAGACAATAAGATTATCTTCAAAGTAAATTTCTTTGATTTTCTTTACGTTAACTAAGTAATTTCTATGTACTTGTCTAAAATCTGGATTAGATAGCATGTCTTTTAGCTTGGTTAGCGATAACTTTATTAGATAATTTCCTGAGTCGCAAATTATACTACAGTATTTTTCCTTTACTTCTACATAATTAATAGCAGCTACATCTACTTTTACCACACTTCTTTTCTTCTTTATAAATAAAAAAGACGGACTTATTACACCATTGTTTGATGCTAAACTAATACTGTTGTTTTGTTGATAACACGACTCAATTGCCAATTCTAAAGAAAATAACAATTCTAGTTTGTTATATGGTTTTAGAAGATACACTAACGGATTGGTTAGTTTTGCTTCATCAAAAATTTCTCTTCCTTGCATACTTGTTAGGAATAAAAAAGGCACATTAATCCCTTCTTTATTCAAACGGTGTGCTAACGAAATTCCGTCTGGTCTTCCGTTTATCATGATGTCTAAAATAATAACATCAAAAAAGCGATTTCTAATTAGCTTTTCTGCTTCTACCGCATTTTTTGCTAATGATACCTCATAATCATTATCTTCTAAAAAAGAAGAAAGTTCTAAAGCTTCTTCTTCTAAGTCTTCTAGCAATAGTAATTGTAGTTTTTTCATAATTTATGCGCTTGCGTTGGGTAACAAAATTCGTATAGTTGTCCCCACTTCCAACTCACTATCTATGAGTAATTTTCCATTATTCTTTTTAATAAGTGTTTGACACAGTAACATACCTAGTCCTACACCCTCAGATCTGTTAATTTTGTCAATACTTAAATCTTCTAATCCTTTAATTTTTGCTAGTTTTTCTTCTGAAATTCCAAAACCTGTATCTTTAATCTCAATAGTACTAAATTCTTCAGAGTCTTTATAGGTTTTTATTGCTATTTCACCTTTTTCTCCTGTGTATTTTAGTGCATTATCTAACAAATTTCTCAATACTATTTTCAAGGATTCCTTATCTGCTTTTACCAAAATAGTAGCTTCTAACTTTGTAGTTAGTGCTATGTTTTTAGCTTCTGCAATTTCTTCAAAGTTATAAACAGCCTGTTCTACCAACGGTTTTAAAGGATATTCTTCTGCTTTAAACGATAACTGGTTGTTTTGTTCTAACGACCAATGCAATACATTGTTTAATAAATGACTTGTACTTTCTGTTAATGCAATAGCATTGTTGGTAGTTTCACTTACCGCGTCGTATTCTTTATTTTTTAATTGTCGTTTTAGCTTTTCGTGCTGTCGTTTAATTGTATTAATTGGCGAACGTAAATCGTGAGACACTACAGAAAATAAATAGTCTTTCGTTTTGTTAACTACGTTTAACTCCTCTTTTTGCTGGGTTATAAATCTATTTTTACTTCTTAACTCTCTATAAAAATAACCTAAAAACCCGAGAAAAACTAATAAACCCGAAGCTCCAATTACTAAACTCTTTTGCACTACTGCTTGACGCTTTAATTGTTCATCTTGTAAAGCTATTTCTTGTTGCTTTTGAGCTACGGCTAATTGTTTGTCTTTTTCTGTAAGCTCCCAAATTTTATCACGGTTCCAAATAGAATCTTTCCAATTACCATATTCCGTATAATACTCTATACTTTTTTGGTAGTTTTTTCTATTCTTCTCAACAACCGCCATATTTCTCGTAGAATTTTGCTTCAATTCTAAATCAGAAAAACTTTTTGCTAAATCATACGCCTCTTTAAATAATGGAATCGCTTCATCATCTAAATACTGGTTATAATAGACATTTGCTAAGTCCATTTTAGTCCTTATAACAGCAGCCGTATCTTTTTGTTCAATCAAAGAAAGTTCTTTAGTAAAATATTCTTTTGCCTTTTTATATTCTTTTTTATGAACATAACTTAGTCCTAGATTATGAAAAGATGCCTTTTTTAATTTATCAACAGAACTACTATCTGTTAATTGAATCCATTTATTATAATGAAATATTGACTTATCATAATCCTTTAAACTGAGATATACTCTACCTAGTTTTTGTTGTGTTAAACTTTCATACTTAGGGCTTTTGACCAGTAAAATACTTTTTAAAGCTTTTTTATAAAGTCCTTTTTCAATAGCACTAACCCCTTGTATATAATTTAAAATATCTTCATGCTCTAGATAAGTTGTATTCAATAAAGCTTTTGACGAAAAAGCATAACAAGAATCATATTTTTTCTTTTTATAAAAAGAAAAAGCTTTAGAAAACAATTCATTTCCAGAGACATTTGATATACTATCTCCATCTTTATAAAGATCGTATAAATCATTTGTTTTTTCTACTTGAGAAAAACAAGTAGAAAAAACAAAAATAAAAATATAGAAAAATTTATTGCCCTCCATTAGCAGGCGTAGTTACAGTTCCTCTATCTGTTACTGGGTCATCATTTTCACTACGTACTAAAATCATATCTACAGAAGGAGTTCCTTCATCTAATTGATAAGCGAACTGTACATAATATAAATCGTATTGGCTTGCTACTTCATCGCAATTAAACTCTACTCTAAAATCTCTACAACTTATTGTATCATATCCACCGTCTTTGTTTAAGATTTGCGTTGGTGTAACTCCGTAGTAATTTAAGTATACTTCGTTTCCTTGTAGTTGTAATCCACTTGTATTATCTACTGGATTTAATGTGTTGTCTGGTAAGTAAGCTAAAACCGTTACGGTATTAGGAGTTGCACTGTTTCCTGATTCATCTCTAGACATGTTTACTAAAGGACCTGTAGGTACATTATCAACACTAATATTTGTATCAAATTTTCTAAAGTACTTTAACTCTAATGTAACTCCGTTAACGTTTACTGGGTTTCCCATGTTTTTATAATTTTAATTTGGTTATTGGCTAAATTTACAATTATAAAAAGAAAAGAAAAAATAGTTTGTTACTATTTTATAGAGGTTATAGAGAAATTTGTCTTTTGTGAAATTTCTCATATTCCTATTGGGAAAGTAAATATTATTTACAGTAAGAGAAAACCGTTATAAACACAATGAAACTATGTGCTAATACCATGTAACTAACTAAAAAAGGGAGAAAACTAAATATCTCCCTTTATTTTAAATTTTGAACTGTAATGTTACATACCAATTTCTTGGAGACGATGGTATAATACCTGGTCCTGGGTATCCTGTTGCCCTACGTGTAAAGTATTTTTCATCTAATAGGTTGTTTACTCCTGTTTCTAGCTTCCATTTTTTATACGAATATGAAAAAGAAGCATCTACAATTGTATATGCTGGTATAGGCCCTATTGTTCCGTAACTAGGATGTGTGCTATCTACTGTTGCATGTGTAGCATCTGTTTGTTGCTCAGACAAATGCGTTAACTGTAAGCTACTTAAAAAGTTTTTATATCCAAACTTCACTCCTGTTTTTAAGTTTAGGTTCGGTATAAACTCTACTTGATTTCCTATTACTGATTTTTCTAATGAATCTGTATATTCTGATTGTGTTAACGCTAGGTTTACATAGGTATTTAGCACGTAGTTTGGTGACAATTTAAATGCATTTGCCAAACTAACATCTGTAAAACCTTCAAAACCATAAATAAAAGCGTCTCCTACATTAGTTCTTAACCTATCTCCTGCATCGGGTCCGCTACTTACCCAAAAAATTCCGATTCTCTTGTTATAAAACAATCCAAATCCGCTTAGATCGTAGGTTACTATGTTTTTAATTTTTCCTCTTATTCCAATATCTGCTGTGCCTCCTTCTTCATCATCTATGTTTTCATCTACTTTAAAAGTAGGACTTACCGTACGGATGTCATTAAAGGTTACTGAACGGTAGTTTTGAGAAGCATTTGCATAAATTTCTAACTTTGTTGATGGTTTATAACTTGCTCCAATACCAAATAAAGCAAAGCTTCTTTCTTTTGTTCTATCGTCTCTAAACGTATTAATTCCGTTAGGTAACGGCACTCCGTTTTGTAGATCTTCATTATTCCACAATACTGTTTTATAATCTCCGTTACTTCCAGTTTTTATGTATTCTAATCTAAATCCAGGAGTTATTGAAAATTTATCTGATAGTTTAAAAATATGTTCTCCAAATAATGCTACGTTCGTATTGGGAAATTTAAAATTAGATGAGGCATAGGCATCTACATCTGCAAATGTAAAGTTTGCATCTACACCATTAGATCCTGCTCCTTGTTCTTCTGAATTATTTGCTTTGTAATATTTTACACCTAGTAAATAAGTATTCTTTTGCCCTCTAAAATCATAGTTTGATAAAAAGCGAATTTCTGTTCCCCAGTTTTTATATTGCCCGTTAATTAAATCTCTCGTAGCATAATTTCCATCTGCAAAAGGTTCATCTACATACGTTATAGGACTTACATTACTTGATTTATAATTTCCTCTAAACCCTATGGCTTTTCTCGAAGCATTTAACCCAAATAAGTTAACACTTAGGCGCGTGTCTTCTGTAAAATTATGGTCTAGTTTTACCGTCCACAAATTCCAGTTTACACGAAACCAATTTCTTGATCTGTTACTTTGAAAAGGATCTTCATTAAACATTTTATCATTTAACCCTCCAGCTTGTTTAGCTAAATAATTTAAATATGTTGCCTCTACTGTTAAAGTTGTTTTTTCTGATAGTTTATGATCTACATGACCATAAATATTTATTGAATTAAATTCTGAATTTGGTCTAAAACCATCTCCTCGTTTATAATTTATGTAACCGTAATAACCTGTTCTATCAACTGTACCTCCAACACTATTAAAAGAATTGAAAAGACCGAAAGATCCTGTAGATTGTCTTGTTATGAACTCAAATTCTTTACTCTTATTAGGTTCATTAAATTTAAAATTTAATAAGCCTCCAAATTGTGTTCCGTATTGTAATGATGCAGCTCCTCTTACAATTTGTATTTCTTGTAAGGCTTCTGCTGGTGGTGTGTAATAACTTTCTGGATATCCTAATACATCTGCACTAATGTCGTAACCGTTTTGTCGTGTATTAAAGTTTGATGTTCTGTTAGGATCCAAGCCTCTACCTCCAATGTTTAACTGTAATCCTGCATCATCATTTTCGTAAATATTGAGTCCAACTACTTGACTGTATATTTGGCGAGCGTTATTAGCTGCTTTGTTTCCTACTGTTTGGTCTAATAAAACTACCTCTGTTTTTTTTCCTTCGTAAATGGCAGTTCCTTCTACTGCTTTTAATCTTTTTAAACTAAACACTTTTCTTAGTCTTTGATTGATAATTACTTCTGATAATTCTTCATCTAACTTTAAAAGTGTTATGTTTTCTACAATATTTTTATTTGTAATAGTTAGTGCATGTTCTTTTATTTCGAAATTATAAGAAAAGAATACCAATGAATAGTTTCCTGATTGCAATGGTTTGGTTTTATAATTTCCTTGAGCATCTGATATTGCTAACTTTCCGCCTGAAGCATCAAAAACTTCAACATTATTAATAGGGTTTCCTTTTTCATCAATTATTTTTCCTGAAATGGTATATTGTGCTACTACTGTTTGCACAGCTAAAAATAAGGTAAAAATAATGCTACAGGCCTTTAATTTTGATTTCATGATTAAATGGTATAATCCAATTTTTATGTTTAAAACTTTCTTTTTGTTGATATAAATCTACTTTTGGATCTATAAATTGTGTGCTAAGTCGACCGTTTAATGTTACATAACTATCTACATACACTTTAGGGTTTTTCATTCCTTTTTTCTTGTAGGTGTCTCCTAAAAAATGAGCAAATTCAAGTATAAAATCTGATTGAAAACTCATTTGTTTTTCTTGTAACGTTGTTAAATAGTCGCTATTATCAATATATACTTGCTTTTTTGTTTCTTCATCAATTATTTTAAACTCTGCATAGCCTGCTTTTTCTGTTAACATGACACGCCAAGAAAAACGGTATCCTTCTTCAGTCCAAAATAATTCTCCAGGGTACAACAAATATCTAAAAGGAATAATTATTTGCAGTACAAAAAATAGTATTAAAAATTTTCTTGTTAATGTTAGTTTTTGGTTAGTTACTAAGGTTTTTCCCTGATCGAAATAATCCTTAGAAATTCTAAATATGGCTGCTATGGTATTTAGTATTTTATGATGTAGCTTTGGATTGAAAAATATAATGGTTGAGACAATCATTATATAAGGGAACATTCCTATTGAAAATAATATTCTTGTAAATACATGAAATATAATTACTGCAATAAACGCTATTGTGCGTGTTCGTTTATTTAATAATAAGAAAGGTATTGTTAAATCGTATATGGCTCCTGCCCAACTCATAGCAAAGTGAAACCATGTTTTAGCCATTAAAAAACCTACTAACGGTAAATTGTTTTGTACGGGTAACCATATATTTAATGGTGATGCTCTAAACAACCAATCAGAATTTAGTTTTGCTAATCCTGCATAAAAATATACAATACCTAATAGTAACTTTATAGCATCTATAGTCCAATTAGGTATTTTTTGATAGGCTATTTTCTCGTTTTGTTTTGCATCTACAGAAAAATAAGCATTTGCTGGTAAAAAAATTAGAATAAATGCTACTAAACTTACAAAGTAATAATGGTTTAAATAATAGCTTTTATCCATTAATTCTATGTAGGTAAAGCTTAAAAAAAAAGTAATTGCTGCTGCTCTATATTTATAACCTAACATTATAAATAGTGCAGCTATTGCACAAATTAAAAATAATAAATAAGTGTAGTTACCTAATGGTTTTATATACTCAAATCCGTAGTATGAAAAGAAAAATTTTGGTTTTATATACTGTTCTTCTATCCATCCGTTTAACCAAAAACGTAGTATGCTACAAAACATCATAAAACCAAAAAAAATACGAAATACTGCAAGTGGAGCAGCTTCCGTATTTTTTTTGAAATATTTTTGTAATGTATTAATCATTATCAGCGTCGCTCGAAGTATTTTTAATACTCATAGCACTCATCATATCTGGTTTAAAGTTTTTTAATACTGTTTGCATAGCCTCATAAGTATTTAAAAACACGTTTTTGTCATTTTGAATTTGATCTGTAAAATCATCTTTTATTAAACTTGCCTTATCTTCTAAATTTGTAAAGTTTGTGTTTATTAAATCTGCTAAATCTTTTCTTTTTAGAAATTCAAGATATTGCTGTAAACTTTTACCATTATTTCCATTATAACCTATTCCTTTATAAAAATTTTTTGTTGCTGTTAATGCGGTTATAAATAATTCTTTAGAAATGTCTTTTTTATAAAATCCTTCAACCAAGGTTACATCTGGTATACCTGTTCTTGCTCCTGATGGATTGGCTATTTTAGGGTCTCTTAATTGTTTTTCAAAAAAAGCTACAACATAAAAGTTTACTAATTTATCTACACTACTTGATATTGAGTATCCATCATTTTCAATAAAAGTTTGCTTGTAACCTCCGTTCCAATCATCCTTAACTTCTTTAGATAAATTATAAACTCTGTTACTTACATCTTTTAAGTATTGTTTATACTTAGCTGCATTTTCTGCTGTTGTGTAAAAAGTTACAGTTTCCTCATCAGTCCCTTTCCCGTTAAGTAAATAGTCTAAAGCAGGAAAACCTTGTACACTTATTAAATTAGGTGATTCTAGGTTATAAGTCCCTGACTTAGCATAATCATCTAGTTGAGTAGCGTTAGTTGGTATTGTGTTCATATAACCAACCATGTTTATCTCTTGAGCCTTACCTACTTGATATAAAGAAACTTTTTGCCAAGTTACGTAAGCATTTTTCCAAGCAGTTCTTGCTTCAACTAAATTAGCTGTGCTTACTGTTGTTGTAAATTTATTTATTGCTTCGTTTAATAATTGTGTTTTCTCTACAAAATCATTGTATCCTGGAATAATCATTTGATCAGCCCAAAAAGTCAACATCTCTTTTCTATTAAAATCATCTGGGTTTGATGTACTAGGATTATCGCTACTACTTGAGCTACATGCAACGATTAAAGAAAGTACACATATGTATACGATTTTTTTCATTTTGTCTTAATTAATTTTTTATTAATCTAAATAAACACGCAAAAATAAAAAAAAATAGCCATGTAACTATACATGGCTATTTTAATTTATCTTAATTTAATGGTTTTAATCGTTTAAACTAACTACATCTTCTGTTGAGAATCCAAAATAGGTTCCTAATCTAGATGCAATTTGGTCTAATTGATCGTCTGTAATAGACCATAAACCATTATCAGCTTCTAACATTGCGATAGTTCCTGCTATTTGGTTTTTTTCAACTTGTTCTCCATTAATTTCAACAAACCTTAAAGATTGTAAAAAACCGTATGCTTCTGATAATGCATGTAAACTATTTGCATCTTTAGCTCCTTTTCCTTTTAATAGGTAATGTGCAGCCATAACCCCTATTACTTTAGATACTGATGCTCTAATAGTTTCAGCTTGCTTGCTTGCTAATTCATAATCATTAGCATCTACTGCTGCTCTTCCTAATTTGAATGCATTATAAACATCATCAAAAATTCCTTTAAACTTACTATCATTATCAACACTTTTAATATATGAGTTTAGGAAGCCTTTTCTGTCGTCTAAAGAATTAACTGGTTTTGCAGGATCTTCTTCTAAACCAAATAAATACCCATAAGCTTCATCCCAACCATGTTGTAAAGCTGTATAATTTTTGGTATCATCTCCTTTGTATGGTTTTCCTGCTTCATGATCTGCTTTATTATCATCAATAAATTTTTGAGAAACATACTTGTTTATCATTTGATCTGCAATCACAGAACCTATTAATGTTTTAGCTACTGCTTGATTATACTCAACTCCTTTAGCACTCACATAAACTGTTCTACTACCTGTAGTTAATTTTCCTGCTGTACCAGCAGCAGCATCTGTATTCCAATTAGCATATACCTCTGTTGCATGATCTTTAATCCATCCATCCATTTTTAGCCTTAACTCATCTGTTTCAACAGCATCCACATTAGAGTTTGTAGCTGAAGCCACTGTACCTCTAAGTTTTTTTCCTGAAGTGTTTAATGATGCATCTTCAAACCCTGTACCATCTTTAAACATTTCTTCTAACTGAGCCTGAGTTTTAACGTTATCTCCAAGTGCATCCTTTAACTCTTTAGCCATTTTTAAACGTGCTACTTGTCCTGAAAAACTAACGTTAGATTTATTATCTTTTCCATTAAAAGCGTAGGTAGCTGGAGCTTCCACTGGTGGTTTTACATCATTATCATTATCGTCTGAACAAGATGTAAATACTAGAGCTGATATAGCTAACATTGAAAGAAATACTCTTTTCATTTTATTTAGATTAAGTTTTAATTAAATTTACTGGCAAATTTATGTAAGAAATTTATTTTACCAAATCTTATTAAGACTTATTTTAAATAATTTTCAACATATTTTACTTAGTTACACATGAAGTAAAATTAATCTATTTATTTTTTTCAAAAAGGTTTACAACGGCTTTACGGATATCATAAGCCATTTCATCTTTTTTTGGTTTATAAATATGTATTACATCTTTACTTTTATTTGAAAGTATAGGTATATCAAGACCTCTTAATAAATAATCTGAAAAAGCAACTGTATAAATTTTATCTTCTTGAAGTTTACCGTTTTTAAGCACCCATTCTCCTTTTTCTTTTTTAGCATTGAATCGTTGTAAATAGGCTCCTGTTCCTGAAGCAGCTTCTCCAAAGTCCAACACTTCTTTTAATAGACTTCCTTTGATTTCTACTTTTAAAACTTCACCTCCATAAGGCAAAACTCTGAAAATATCAACGGCATTTATATCTCCTGCTAGTACATCATCTATCCTAACAGAACCTCCGTTTACTAATGCACAGTCAACTTCGTTATTGTATGCTAAACTCATAGACTCAGCTATAATCTTACCCATATTTGTTTGAACACTTCTAATAGTACTTTCTCTTGCATCAAGAGGTTCTTTAGCTGTATATATAACTTCATAAGGATTAGAAACTACTTCTTGAATTTTACTTTGTAAAACAACCTGCCATTTATCAACTACAGCTTTTACTTTTTTATTTGAAGTTATCGAATCGTTAATCTCTTTTAACTCTGACTTAAATTGAGTTTTCTTAGTTGCTGGGTCATATTCAAATCTATGAATATAGACCGTTTTAGCATTTGCATCTGCTTTGGTAATTACTACCTCTCCTACTTTATCGTAACTATTGGTATGCTCATGTCCACCCATTATTAAAGGCACATTAGGTAATATTTTTGCTATTTCTTTGTCTTGAGTTAGCGAAGCATGGGTTAACCCAATAACTATATCAACATTATCTTTAATCTCATTATATGCCCGCTTTATTTCTTCGTACATATCTCCATAATATACATAACTCTTAGGGTTGGAAGGTATACAAACACTTATAAAACCTACCTTTAATTTTGTACCATCTGGGTTTACAAATTCTTTTATATAAGAATCTTTTAAACTATGTTTTTCTCCATCAATTATTTTATAAAAATACGAGTGTTTACCATCTATGTTATGCAAAACATTAGCAGAAATCCATTCAAATTTACTCTCGTTTAATCTCGCTTGTAAGTGTGTGTAACTTAAATCGAATTCATGATTACCAAAAGCAACTAAATCAAAATTCATAGCATTCATAACTTCTACCATTTGTTTTCCTCTTACTCGTTCTCCATTATACTTCATTGTTCCAAGCAAAGAAGGTGATAAAAAATCTCCTGCCAACACTAACATTGTTTGTTCATTTTCTTTAAGTAAGTCTTGGTGTACGGTTTCCACCCGTGCCATTCCGCCATATTTATCTCCTTGTATTGGCGCTATTTCATAAACATCATTTAACTGAAGTATTGTAAAGTACGTTTTATCGGCATCTTTTGTAAACTGATATTTGTTTGTAGAAGCATTAGCTGTTTTTTTATTTAAATTACAACTAACTATAAACAAAAAGATTATGGGAAATACTATAAGAATTCTAACTTGTTTCATTTGATTTTACTTTGATAAAGAAATCAAATTTACAAATTTAGTGAAGATATTGACGTGTGTTTTGCCTAATCATTTTTCTGTATTCTACCAATTCAGGGAATTGATAAAAGAAATTTATTTTTTTATGTGCTATAGTTCTAGGCTTCTTTATTTTAGGCCTTAACACAAAAGCTGTCCAGCTTTCTACGATGTCTTCTTCTGGACTTTCTGCTGCATAGTCTGTAAGAAACTCTGTTCTGTTATTTAAATATAAATCATATAGTTTTTCTACACAATTTGCTTCTGTATAACAGTATTTTCGTTGAATAACATCCCAACGGTTTAAAAGGGCTCCTTTCCAAAAAATATTAACAAACCTGTTAATATAACTATCTTTATAAGCCTCTCCCTCATGAGTTAAATATAACTCTCCTTCTTCTTGCTTTCTTTTATTCGTTGGCCTTATTTGAGTTCTATTAAGTGTTAACAAATGTCCAAACTCATGAACTAAGGTATAAACAGACTCGTGTAATCTTCTTTTATCTTTAGTTTCAAAGTTTACATCTCTAATATCAATTTCTAATTGCCATTTATCATTTTTTGAACTCAAAGCTACTAAAGCACCTGTTTTTTCATCAACCCCATCTGTCATTAAAACAATACGCTTTATATATTTTTGAGTGAGCTCTTTTGGAAAAATTCTATTAAACTCACTCCAATAATAAGAAGCTAATTCATCACTTACAGAATGATTTTTAATTATTTTATTGCCTTTCACGTCCCATACTCCTATTCTTTCACTATCAACAGATTGAGAAAAAGCTGAAATAAAGAAAAAAAGAAAAACAATATTTAATTTCATCATTTTTTTAAAAAACTTCTAGGGCTTTATTATATGCACTTTCAAAACTCATTGGTTTTATATTAGTTATTACTTTATTTGATGTAAAGTAAGATAACAATTTCTCCGTAGGCATATTACCTGTTAAATCATCTTTAGCCATTGGACACCCCCCATACCCTTTAATAGCTCCATCAAAACGTCGACAACCTGCCTTAAATGCACTATCAACTTTTTCGTGCCACTTAACTGGTGTAGTATGTAAATGAGCTCCAAATTCTATTTGAGGGTAACTTGGTATTAGATTTGAGAATAAATAATCTATATCTTCAGGTGTTGAGCTTCCAATTGTATCTGACAAAGATAATATTTTAACACCAAACGACGAAAGTTTTTCGGTCCATTCTCCAACTATCTCAACACTCCAAGGATCTCCATACGGATTTCCAAATCCCATTGACAAATAAGCTACGACCTCTTTATTTGTTCGATTAGCAATGGCTAATACCTCTTTTAGGGTATCTATAGATTGATCAATTGTTTTGTGCGTGTTCCGCATTTGAAAGTTTTCTGATATTGAAAAAGGGTATCCTAAATAATCTATTTCTTCAAATTGTGAAGCATCATTTGCTCCTCGAACATTTGCTACAATTGCTAAAAGTTTACTTGTAGTAGTAGATAAATCTAACATCGATAAAACTTCAGCTGTATCTCTCATTTGCGGAATTGCCTTTGGTGATACAAAACTTCCAAAATCAATAGTGTCAAACCCTACTTTTAACAGTGAATTAATATACTTAGCCTTTGCCTCTGTAGGAATAAAATGACTTTTAATTCCTTGCATTGCGTCCCTTGGACATTCAATAATTTTAACACTATTCACCATTGTGTCAAATATACATATTTTGATTCATTTTTTCACTTGTCTTAATCTTCCGATCCCTAACAAAAAACAAAACACACAACACTTTAATTATCAACAAAATATCAATATAAAATTTAAAACTATAAAAAAAATTTTACTTTTATTGATGTAAACTGTCACAATTTTAAAGTTAAATTGTCTCTAGTGTAGAATGATTTTATTGGAGTCTCAACATACACATATTAACCAACTAATCGAACGCTGTAAAAAGAACGATAATGCTGCTCAGATGCAGGTTTATCAAAACTATTACAAAGCTATGTATAATACGTCATATCGTATCTTAAAAGACGAGTTTGAGGCAGAAGATTTAATCCAAGAAGCATTTTTAACTGCTTTCATGAAGTTAGATAGCTTTAAAGGTGAGGTTACTTTTGGTGCATGGTTAAAAAGAATTGTGATTAATAAAAGTTTAACCCAATTAAAGAAAGTTACTCGATATGATGAAGTACGAATGGATGTGATTCCTAACTACGAAGTAGAAGATATTGAGATAGACTATAGTTCTTTAGAAGTTAAAAGAGTTATAAGCTGTTTGCAAAGTTTAAAGGATAATTACAGAATTGTATTGACCTTGAACCTTGTTGAAGGTTATGATTATGATGAAATCGCTCAGATATTAAATTACACCAATGAAAATGTGCGAACAACAGTATCTAGAGCAAAAAAGAAATTAAAACAAGTATTAGCAGCTAATACTAATAAAACACAAGTATATGGAGGATAAACTACATCAGTTTTTTAAAGAAAATGATTTTGATGTTTTCGAGCCTCATCAAGGACATTTAAATCGATTTCAACGAAAACTAGAATCGCCAAAACGAGCTAAAAGACCATCTTATTTTTGGATGAGCATAGCAGCTTCAATCGTATTATTTTTAGGATTTTATCTTGGTAGTTATCAACAAAAAAACACCTATGACTTAGCTGATATTTCGCCCAAAATGGCAGAGGCTCAAAACTTTTTTGTTACAACTATAAATCAAGAATTAAAGGAAGTTGAACAATATAGGAATTTAGAAACCGAAATAGTTATTGAAGATTCTTTAAATGAAATTGAAGAGCTAGAAGACCAATACAAAACGCTCGTAAAAGAACTATCTAAAAAAGATAACAAACATCAAATCATCAGAGAAATGATACAAAATTATCAACAACGATTAGATGTATTAGAAAAACTTCTTTTACGATTAGAATTACAACAAAACCCCGCAAAATTAGAAATATTAGAAGATGAAATTATATAAAATACTTTTCCTACTGTTATTAATTCCTACTCTTTTAGTAGCTAATGATAAAAATCACGAAAAAAGCAAAAACATACGTAAAACATTTTCGGTTAACAAAAACGCAACCTTATACATTAACAATAAATATGGTAATATAAATGTAGCTACTTGGAACGAAAACAGAATAGAAATTAATATCAAAATAACCGTTAAGGGCAATGACTTATCTAACGTTGAACGTAAGTTAAAAGCAATTGATGTTCAATTTGAAGCTACACCTAGTTTAATAGAAGCCAGAACCATTATTGAAAAAACAAAATCAAGCTGGTCTTGGTGGGGTAATAATAACACCAACTACAAAATTAACTACTTTGTTAAAATGCCAATCACCAACAATGCTGATTTAAATAATAAATACGGAAACATTGAGCTAGATAAATTAGAAGGTAAGTCTAATATTAATTGTGATTATGGTAAAATACAAATTGATCAATTATTAAATGGAACTAATAACATTAACTTAGATTATTGTGGTACTTCTGAAATTAACTTTATGAAATCAGGAAACTTAAGTGTTGACTACTCTAAGTTAGCTATTATAAAATCAGAGAACTTAAAAGTAAGTGCCGATTATTCTACCATGAAAATAGGTACTGTAACCGATATTGATTTTAATAGTGATTATGGAAGTATTTCTATAGATGATGCCTCAAACATTAATGGTAATTCTGATTATGCTAGCATAAAAATAGGTGCTATTAGAAAAAACTTAAAAATTAATACTGATTACGGTAGTGTTAGAGTTAGAAATATTAAAAAAGGCTTTGAAAGTATTGTTGTTGATGGAAGTTATGCTGGAATTAAACTTGGCACGAATAGTAATAACAACTTTACTTTTACTGTTGATTTAGGTTATGCTGGATTTGGATATCCTGAAAACTATGTAAACATGTTTAAAAGCATTAATAAATCATCTAAAAAATACTACGAGGGAACTTTTGGTAAAGGAAATTCTAATTCTACCATTACCATAAAATCTAAATACGGAGGTGTTTCTTTAAAATTAAATGATTAACCAACTTACAAATTATATTACAATGAAGAAATTAGCAATCTTATTATTATCTCTTTTTTTTAGCTTTCAAACACAAGCACAAAGCTGGTGGAATTCAAAAAAAATTAAAGGAAACGGAAACGTTACTACAGAAATTAGAAAAATCGGTTCTTTTGACAAAGTAAACATTGGAGGCTCATTTGATGTTTATTTAATTAACGGAACCGAAGGTAAAGTAACCTTAGAAGGAGAAGAAAATATTTTAAAGTATATTGAAACTGAAGTTAAAAACGGAAAATTAAATATACACTTTAAAGAAAACACCAATATTAAAGCTACAAAAAAGCTAACAGTAACTATTCCTTTTGAAAAAATTGAAGCCGTAGCTTTAGGAGGATCAGGAAATATAATTGCAAAAAAACGTATTAAGGCTGATGTAATTTCTTTTGGTTTAGGAGGTTCCGGAAATATTATAGCCAGTGTAGACGCTAATACTGTTAAAACTTCTATTGGCGGTTCTGGAAACATTAAACTAAAAGGAAAAAGTGACTACTTAAAATGTGCTATTGGTGGGTCAGGAAATATAAAAGCATACGATTTAAAAACAAGTTCTTTAAAAGCTAGTATTGCTGGCTCTGGTGATGTATCAGTAACCGTTAACAATAAGATTAAAGCTACAATAGTAGGGTCTGGAAGTATATATTATAAAGGAAACCCTTCAGACATAGATAAGACTTCTTTAGGCTCTGGAAATGTTATTGATAGAAATTAAAGTATCTTACTATATAAAAAGTCCGCTGTAAGTTTACAGCGGAGTTTTTTATTTATTTAAAACAATTAACTTACTGTAGAGAAGCTAAACTAGCTTTAATTGTTTCAATCTTTGCTAACGTATCTGACTCTTTTTTACGCTCTAGGGCTATTACTTGCTCTGGTGCATTACTTACAAATCGCTCATTAGACAACTTCTTTTGAATTCCTGTTAAGAAACCTTCAGCTCTTTTTAACTCTGCATTTAGCTTAGTTATTTCTGCTTCTACATCGATTGTATCCAATGAAATTGGAACAAAATATTCATTTGATTTTACACGGAAAGATGCTGCACCTTCTACCTTATCGGTAACATAATTTATATCTGAAGCATTTGTTAGCTTTTGAATTACTACATCAAACTCTTTTGTAAACTTTTCGTTATTTACAACAGACAATTCAACCGCGTCTTTAAACGAAATATTTTTATTTTTTCTAATTGTTCTAATTCCTGAAACGACCCCTGTAGCAAATTCAAAATTCGTTATCAATTCTTCATTTGTTTCTCCTACTGTTGGATATTTAGCTATAATCAATGCATCTTCAGGAGTTCTTTCTGTAATGTGTTGCCAAATTTCCTCCGTTAAGAAAGGCATAAATGGATGCAATACTTTTAAGTTATTCTCTAATACTTCTATTACAGCTTTATATGTTTTTGCATCGATTGGTTGTTGGTATCCTGGTTTAACAATTTCTAATAACCATGATGAGAAATCATCAGTAATTAACTTATAAATTGCCATTAAAGCATCTGATAAACGATACTTACTAAAGTGATCTTCTATTTCTAACAACACTTTATTAAACTTAGCCTCATACCAAGCTAATCCTATTTTAGCCGTTTCTGGTTGCGCTAAACTTTCGTCTATTCCCCACCCTTTAATTAAACGGAAGGTGTTCCAAATTTTATTAGCAAATCCTTTTCCTTGCTGGCACAAATCTTCATCAAATAATAAATCGTTTCCAGCCGCTGCACTTAATAATAACCCTACACGAACTCCGTCAGCTCCAAAATCTTCAATTAACTTTAAAGCATCTGGTGAGTTCCCTAAGGATTTACTCATTTTTCTACGCTGCTTATCACGTACTAACCCTGTTAGGTATACGTTTTCAAACGGACGTTCATCTTTGTATTCATATCCGGCAATAATCATACGTGCCACCCAGAAAAATAAAATATCTGGTCCAGTTACTAAATCATTGGTTGGATAGTAATACTTTATTTCTTCATTTTCTGGATTACGAATTCCATCGAAAACCGACATTGGCCATAACCAAGAAGAGAACCAAGTATCTAACGCATCTGGATCTTGTTTTAAATCAGAAACACTTAATGATGTATTCCCTGTTTTTTCTTGGGCTAGTTTTACTGCATCTTCAATATTTTCAGCTACTACAAAGTCTTCTTTCCCATCTCCAAAGTAGAAAGCAGGAATTTGTTGCCCCCACCATAACTGACGAGAAATATTCCAATCACGGATGTTTTCCATCCAGTGACGGTATGTATTTTCAAACTTTTTAGGGAATAACTTAACTTCTCTATCTTCTCCTAATACAGCTTCAATAGCTGGCTTTACCAACTCTTCCATTTTTAAGAACCATTGATCCGATAATCTTGGTTCAATTACCGCTTTCGTTCTTTCTGAAGTCCCAACTTTATTAGTATGAACTTCTGTTTTAATTAAGTAACCTTTCTCCTCTAATTCTTTAGATATTTCCTTTCTAACAACAAAACGGTCTTTTCCTTCATAATGTAATCCAAAAGAATTTAAGGTAGCGTCTTCATTAAAAATATCGATTACTTCTAACTTATGCTTATCTCCTAAGGTTTTATCATTTTCATCGTGTGCAGGAGTTACTTTTAAACACCCTGTACCAAACTCAACATCTACATATTCGTCTTCAATAATTGGAATTTCTCTATTACATAAAGGAACAATTGCTTTTTTACCTTTTAAATGCGTAAAACGCTCATCGTTTGGGTTGATACAAATAGCTGTATCTCCTAGAATAGTTTCTGGACGTGTAGTTGCGATAGTTACTTTTTCTTCAGAACCTACTATATCGTACTGTAAGTAATATAAATTACCTTGACGTTCTTCGTAGATAACTTCTTCGTCAGAAAGTGTAGTTTTTGCTTCTGGATCCCAATTTACCATACGATATCCACGGTAAATTAACCCTTTATTATATAGATCCACAAATACCTTAATTACTGATTCTGACAATGCAGGATCCATGGTAAATGCAGTACGTTCCCAATCACAAGAAGCTCCTAACTTTTTTAATTGATCTAAAATAATCCCTCCATACTCATTTTTCCATTCCCAAGCATGTGCTAAAAATTCTTCACGAGTTAAATCATTTTTATCAATACCTTGTTCTTTTAATTTCGCTACTACTTTTGCTTCAGTAGCAATTGAGGCGTGGTCAGTACCTGGAACCCAACACGCATTTTTTCCTTGTAAACGAGCACGACGAATTAACACATCTTGAATTGTATTGTTTAACATATGCCCCATATGTAATACTCCTGTAACGTTTGGTGGCGGTATAACAATTGTATAGGGTTCGCGTTCATCTACTTCTGAATGAAAGTAATTGTGTTTCATCCAGTAATCGTACCATTTTCCTTCTACTTCTTTGGAATTATATTTTGATGGAATATTCATATGTTATGTGTATCTTTATGGTTAATAATTTAACATTTTTTAACCTTTGGCATTGTTTTTGAAATTCGATTAGCAAAAATACAACTATCTATGAGGTACAGAAAATTAGAGGTTGTTTTTTTAGAACTTAAAGAAATAATACTAAATTTGTAGCGGTTAATACCCTAAAAAATTAATTTTTAACATTATGAGAACAATTTTATCATTTATCGCTGTTTGCTTTATTACCTTAACAGTAAGCGCTCAAGAATTTAAATTTGAAACTGAAACTATTGACTATGGAAAAATAGCTTATGGGTCTGAAGGAAAACGCGTATTTGAATTTACAAACGTAGGTGAAGCTCCTATTATAATTAAGGATATCGTATCTCCTTGTGGATGTACAGTACCTACTAAACCTGAAGAACCAATTATGCCTGGTAAAAAAGGACAAATTGAAGTTTCTTATGACACAAAAAGATTAGGTGGTTTTTCTAAAACTTTAACTGTTATTTCAAATGCTAAAAACAAAAGAAAAAGAGTTAAAATTAAAGGATTCATTGTAAAGGATGCAACTCCTGCCAAAGAGAAAAGTACGGTAAGCGATAGCTAAAAACTTATTATACATAAAAAAAAGCTCAACAAATGTTGAGCTTTTTTTATATTCTTTGTTCTAGCTTAAACATAAACCTTAGCCTAACACCTGCTCTTTCTACTTCTATATTTATTTTCTTACCTGGTTTTGTATGAAACATATCTATAATCTCATTTAAATGATATTCATGTGCTGCCTTTCCATTAATTCTCTTTATTACATCTCCAATTTGAAGACCTGCTTTAAAAGCTGGTGAATTTTCTACTACTTTATCTATTTTATACTTAGGCTTAAAACGATAAAAATATGTACTTACTAAAGAAATTACATTACTTTTTTGTGTTTGATTATTTGAACCATAAGCATCTTCAAACTTAATCGCTCCTTTTTCTTTTATTAACTCTTGCCCATCATATATTATATGTAGACCACTCATATTATAATAAAAGCCTCTATTTAATGAAGCGTTCTTTTTCAGTATTACTCTTTTATTCGGGTAATCAAGCCATACCTTAAAACGTTTTAAAATTCCTCCGCCAATACTACCATTCCTTTCTTTAAATTGTCTGGCATTAAAGGTTGATGAAGAATCTAAAAAAGATACTGTTGGTTCACTTATTTTAAACTTTCCTATAGAAATTTTCTGAAGCCTACTTCTATTTCCATAGATAGTACCACTAAACCCCTCTCCTATTATATCCTTAAAAAACTTCTTAGGTGTTTTCAACTCTTTTTTTGTTCCCTCAAACAACCAAACTGCGTCACTACCTCCTGTATCAATTAATAATTTTACTGGTAACATTGTTGTTTTCAAAGTATCAACTTGCACATTTACATCTATGTAAGGTTTATTTCTATAAAATTGTAAAGGAAAACTTTCACATCTATTACATACATTCAGTTTATAAGTTTTAGGGTTGTAAAAATCAATCCTCTTGCTAGCATAATTAATTTTGACTATAACATCTTTTAATAAATCATACCCTATAATACCGTGAATGGTTGTTCCCATTTTAGCAGAAATATCAAAAGTATCTTTCAAAATAACATATAACCCTTGATTAGAACTAGCTATGTTTTTAATTCTAAAATTATTACCTCTAGAAAATAATGCTTCTACTGGAGCTCCACTCCCTAACCCCCTTATAAACACTTTTTTTACATTATTTAAACCAATACTATCTTTAGAAGTTAGATTAAATAAAATTGTCTTATTTACCCCTGTATCCAAAATAAATGATAGTTTGTGTCCATTAATTTCCAATGGAATAACGACTAAATTGTTAATTAACTGAAACTTTATCGATTGTTTATCAATCTCTTTACCTAAAAACTGAAAGTTTTGTTGAGTAAAAGCTGAAGTACTTAAAAAAAGTATAAAAAAGTATAGTAATAATCTATTCAAAAGAACTTATTTTATAGTTATATACTTAAATATACAACCTTCATTTTAGAAATTCTGGTTTTTATGATTTTTTTAACCGATTTTTTCATCGTAAACATTCTAATACTCTCAAATATATTTTGCAAATTTGCCTTTCAAACAACTAATTTAATTTAAAAATGCCATCAATTTCTAGTAAAGGAAACGCAATGCCTCAATCACCAATTCGTAAATTGGTTCCTTTTGCTGAGGCTGCTAAAAAAAATGGAACAAAAGTTTATCATTTAAATATTGGTCAACCTGATATTAAAACACCACAAGTTGCTTTAGACGCAGTAAAAAACAATAGTATTGAAGTATTATCATATGCTAGATCTGAAGGTTCAGAAGAATACAGAACCAAACTAGCTAATTATTATGCTAAAAATGATATCCATGTAACGGCTAATAATATCATAGCTACTACAGGAGGTTCAGAGGCTTTATTATTTACTATTGGTAGTATTACCGATCCAGGAGATGAAATCATTATACCTGAACCTTTTTATGCTAACTATAATGGTTTCTCTACAGCTTCAGGTGTAAAAGTAGTTCCTGTTATTTCTAAAATTGAAAATAACTTTGCTTTACCTGCTATTGAAGATTTTGAGAAGTTAATTACTCCAAAAACTAAAGCAATTTTAATTTGTAACCCTGGGAATCCAACTGGATATTTATACAGCAAAGAAGAAATTGAAAAACTAAAACAAATTGTATTAAAACATGATTTGTTTTTAATTGCTGATGAAGTATATCGTGAGTTTACCTATGATGGTGAAAAGCATAACTCGGTAATGGCTTTAGAAGGATTAGAACAAAATGCTATTATGATTGATTCTGTATCGAAACGTTACAGTATGTGTGGTGCAAGAATTGGTTGTATTGTTTCTAAAAACGAAGATTTTATTGGAACAGCTATTAAATTTGCTCAAGCACGTCTAAGCCCACCAACCTATGCCTTAATTGCCAGTGAAGCTGCTTTAGATACTCCTCAAAGTTATTTTGATGAAGTTATAGAAGAATATGAAGATCGTAGAAATACCTTAATTTCTGAGTTACAAAAAATTGAAGGTGTAAAAGTTGCCAATCCTAAAGGTGCTTTTTACTGTGTTGCTGAATTACCAGTTAAAGATACTGATGACTTTGCTCAATGGATTTTAGAAAAATTCAGCGATAATAATGAAACGGTAATGGTAGCTCCTGCAAGTGGATTCTATTCTACCGAAGGTGAAGGAAAAAATCAGGTGCGTATTGCCTATGTTTTAAACAAAGCCGATTTAAAACGTTCAGTTGAGATATTAAAAATCGCCTTAGAAAAATATAATAGTTAATTGAATATTCAAGAAAACATATCTTTAAAAGAGTACAACACGTTTGGCATTGATGTAAATGCCAAACGTTTTGTTTCTATTACTTCTGTATATCAACTACAACAGCTTTTAAAAGAGGAAAAAAATCTTTTTTTAATTTCTGGTGGTAGTAACATGTTACTTACCAAAGATATTGAAAACCTAGTTGTACATATTGATATTAAAGGAATTTCTATTGATAGAGAAAATAATAATGACATCTACATAACTGTAAATGCTGGTGAAAACTGGCATGAATTTGTGTTGTGGTGCGTTTCTCAAAACTATGGTGGATTGGAAAACTTATCTCTAATCCCTGGAAATGTAGGTACTTGTCCTATCCAAAATATTGGTGCTTACGGTGTTGAAGTAAAAGATACTATCACAAAAGTAGAAGCTGTTGAAATAAAAACAGGAAAATTAGTTTCTTTTTCTGCGGAAGAATGTCAGTTTGGATACCGTAATTCCATATTTAAAAACGAAGCCAAAGGGAAATATGTGTTAACTTCAGTAAGTTTTCAACTCACTAAAAACAATCACAAACTTAATACTTCCTACGGAGCTATTGAGTCTGAGTTAGCTTCAAAAGATATTACAAATCCAACTATAAAAGATATTTCTGATGCTGTAATCGCCATACGTCAATCAAAATTACCCGATCCAAAAGAAATAGGAAACAGTGGTAGTTTCTTTAAAAATCCAGTAATTTCAAGAGAACATTTTGAAAAACTTCAGAAAAAGTATCCTAATACTCCTAGTTATGTTATTTCTGATACTGAAATTAAAGTACCAGCTGGTTGGTTAATTGAACAAAGTGGATTTAAAGGAAAGCGTTTTGGCGACTATGGAGTCCACGAAAAGCAAGCCTTAGTCTTAGTAAATTACGGAAATGCAAAGGGAAATGAAATTTATGAATTGGCACAAAATATTCAACACACTATCAAAGAAAAGTTTAATATTAACCTAGAAATAGAGGTAAACATTATTTTATAAAATTACAATTAATTCTAACATTTTAGCCATACTTCAATTTCATTAGTATAAATTTATTTAATTTCATACAAAAAAATATGAAGTTCGTATCTTTGCAGTACAAAACAATACATCATGAAATTAATTTTTGTTACCATAGGATTATTAGCGTTAGCATTTGCTGGAATTGCCATTAAAATTTGGGCAAAAAAAGACGGAGAGTTTGCTGGTACTTGTGCTAGCCAAAACCCGATGTTAAATGAGAGTGGTGAAGCTTGTGGATTTTGTGGTAAAACTCCAGACCAGTTTGATACTTGTAGTGAACCTCAACATAATTATTAAACAAGTACCAATTAACTAATCTTTTTTAGAATTTATCACTTTACCCTTCTCTCTTACAGCAGCTACTATTTTGCAAAAGGAAGTAAAAAAATCTATGTTTAGATGTTATATCGTTCAAGATATTACTCTTCCATAACTAGAGTTACTTAGTTTTTTATAGCTGGTATACTTGGTATTTACCGAATATCGCTATAAATTAGTATATTTATATCAAATCAAATTTTGAAACCCAAGCATTGGACATAAATCAAGAAAAAGTATTTCACCACATTCAACAAGCTAAAAAAGGAAATCAAATATCTTTTAATTATTTATTAGATACTTTCTGGGGGAGCGTGTATGCTTTTCAGCTGAAAAAAACCAAAAATGATAATGATGCTGAAGATATTACTATTCAGACTTTTTCTAAGGCCTTTGATAGAATTGAAACTTTTGATGAAAACTATCAATTCAAAACTTGGTTAATTACAATTTCAAAAAACGTATACATCGATTCTCTTCGGAAGAAAAAATCTACCATATATACACAAACAACTGAAGAACAAGAAAAAGAAGTGTATGCTGTTGTTGATGACGCTCCTTCTCCTGAAGACAAAATTATTACTGAACAAAACTTAGCGAAACTTCTAAAAGACATTAAAAAATTAAAACCAAAATATCAAGATGTCATCAACCTTCGGTATTTTCAAGAATTAAGTTATAAAGAAATTTCTGAGCAAATTGGGGAACCGATAAATAATGTAAAAGTAAAATTATTACGTGCAAAAAAATTATTAGCTGAAATAATAAAGAAATCATAAATTGCAAAACCATAAAAATCAAAACTTTATGATTTTACAGTTTAATGCAATAAGAAAATATCTACATAAAAAAGAATTTCAACCAAAAAGAGAAGAAAAAAAGCATCTGAAAACTTTGTTTGAAAAGTTAAAAGATGGTGACTATTTAAACTTTTAAGCTCTCTTTTTCATGAAAAAATCTCTCTTAAACCTATTAGGCCCTGGACTATTATTTGCTGGTGCTGCCATAGGTGTTTCCCATTTAGTACAATCAACTAGAGCTGGTGCCGATTTTGGCTTTGGTTTACTATGGGCTTTACTCCTAGTACACATTATCAAATATCCTTTTTTTCAATTTGGCCCTCGATATGCTACAGCAACAGGCGAAACGCTTTTAGATGGTTATAAAAAACTTGGTAAAGGAGTTTTAATCAGCTATTTCATATTAAATATTGCAACTATGTTTACCATTCAAGCTGCAGTAACTATTGTTACAGCCAGTTTAGCTTCTAATATTTTTGGTATTTCACTTGATTTAGTAGCGTGGTCTGTATTAATTATGTTCATTAGTATTGTTTTACTAGGCATAGGGAAATACAAATTTTTAGATAACTTAATGAAGTATATTATTGCTATTTTAACCATTAGCACTATAATAGCCGTAAACATTGCCCTATTTAAAACTGACAAGGGTTTTAGCTTTCAACAAATAATACCTAGCGGAACAGCTCAAGTAACCTTTTTAATTGCTTTCTTAGGATGGATGCCCGCTCCGTTGGATATTTCTATTTGGCATTCTTTATGGTCGGTAGAAAAAGACAAAACTACTTTTGTAAAAATAAAGCCTAAACAAGCCATTTTTGATTTTAATGTTGGCTATATTGGAGCCTTATTTTTAGGAGTTTGTTTCGTTATGTTAGGTGCTTTAGTTATGCATCAATCAGGAGAATCATTCTCTAGTAAAGGAACTATTTTTGCTTCTCAACTAATCAATTTATACACAAAAAACTTAGGAGAATTTTCTTCTGTATTTATTGGTATTGCAGCTTTTACAACTATGTTTAGTACTACCATTACAACATTAGATGCTTCACCAAGAGCTATGGAAAAATCTTCTTTTTTACTTTTTCCGAGAACAACAAGAACAATAAAATTAGGCTACTGGTTTTGGTTACTACTGTTAACGCTTGGAACCTCTGTTATTTTATATTGTTTTTTAAGTGATATGGTATTTCTTGTACGAATAGCCACAGTTTTATCTTTTTTAACAGCTCCGTTTTATGCTATTCTCAACTATATCTTAATTACTGGTAAGCATACGCCAAAAAAGTACAGACCAAATATTGGTTTACGCATTTTGAGTCTTATAGGTATTGTTTTTTTGTTCGGATTTAGTATTTGGTTTTTACTTAGTTTATAAATCTTTTCTTCGTAAATTTGCAGTTCAATTTTTATGGAATGGCAAACGAAACTGTAGCAACACCAGAAAGAACGAAAAAACCAAAATGGTTACGTGTAAAATTACCTGTAGGAAAAAAATACACGGAACTAAGAGGACTTGTTGATAAATATAAATTAAACACTATTTGTACCAGTGGAAGCTGTCCAAACATGGGTGAATGTTGGGGAGAAGGTACTGCTACCTTTATGATTTTAGGTAACATCTGTACACGTTCATGTGGGTTTTGTGGTGTTAAAACTGGACGTCCAGACACCGTTGAATGGGATGAACCTGAAAAAGTAGCTCGTTCTATTAAATTAATGAATATTAAACATGCGGTAATTACCTCTGTTGACCGTGATGATTTAAAAGATGGAGGTTCTATTATTTGGTCTGAAACAGTACAGGCTATTCGTAGAGCTAATCCGAATACTACTTTAGAAACTCTTATTCCTGATTTTCAAGGAAACGAAAAATTAATAGACCGTATTATTGAAGTAGCTCCTGAAGTTGTTTCTCACAATATGGAAACGGTACGTCGCTTAACTCGTGAAGTTCGTATTCAAGCAAAATATGATCGTAGCTTGGGGGTTTTAAAATACCTAAAAGAAAACGGAATGCGTACTAAATCTGGAATTATGCTTGGTTTAGGCGAAACAGAAGATGAAGTAATACAAACCATGAAAGACTTACGTAATGTTGGATTGGATGTTATTACTATCGGTCAATATTTACAACCTAGTAAAAAACACTTACCTGTTAAGGAATTTATAACACCAGAACAATTCAAAAAATACGAAACATTAGGGTTAGAAATGGGCTTTATGTATGTAGAAAGTGGTGCCTTAGTACGTTCATCGTATAAAGCACACAAACACGCTAGCTAACCTTAAATTAAAATATCCTTAACTTTTTAACGGTTTAACGTTAAAAAAATGTCAAATAATTAAAAATTAAATAAAGTACCGCTTTTTATTTATAATTTTGGCACAGATATTGGAAACAACAATACCGTAAGCAAGTAACATTGTTTTCATTGTGTAAATTATTTGAATTAGTTGATTAACAAAGAAGCCCGCTCAAATTGAGTGGGCTTCCTGTTTTTATTCTCTTTAGAGATGCTAATTTTAAATAGCTCTAATTATATCATATTTTGTAATGATGTGGTGTTTTCCATTTTCTAAATCAACTAAAACTGCTTGATTTTCTTTGTTAATTAACTTAGATACCTCATCAATAGAAGCTGATTTTTTAACTGTAGGATATGTTCTTCCCATTACATCTTTAATAGGCTTTTCTGCTATATTTTTATCTTCTAAATAACTATATAATAATGCTGATTCATCTACTGAACCTACAAACCCATTTACATCTCTTACAGGAATCTGTGATATTTTAAATGCACGCATTCTTTCGATAGCATGCGATACTAATTCTTCTGTTTGAACAGTTACTAATGGTTTATCTATATGATCTTTAATTAAATCTTCAGCTGTAGTAATTTCTTCATCTAAGAATCCTCTATCACGCATCCAATCGTCATTAAACATTTTTCCTACATAACGGCTTCCATGATCGTGAAACAACACTACCACTACATCATCAGGTTTAAACTCGTCTTTTAACTGTAATAATCCTTTAATAGCTGAACCTGCTGAATTCCCTACAAAAATCCCTTCTTCCTTAGCTATTTTGCGTGTGTAAATAGCAGCATCTTTGTCAGTTACTTTTGTAAATCCATCAATTAAAGAAAAATCAACATTTTTAGGTAAAATATCTTCCCCAATTCCTTCCGTAATATATGGATAGATTTCATTTTCATCAAAGATACCAGTTTCGTGATATTTTTTAAATACGGAACCGTATGTATCTACTCCCCAAATTTTAATATTTGGATTCTTTTCTTTTAAAAACTTAGCAGTCCCTGAAACCGTTCCTCCTGTTCCTACTCCAACAACAAAATGTGTGATTTTACCATCGGTCTGTTCCCAAATTTCTGGTCCTGTTTGTTCATAATGTGCTTGTGCGTTTGACGGATTATCATATTGATTCACATACCAAGAGTTTGGAGTTTCCTCCCCTAAACGCTTAGATACAGAATAATATGAACGAGGATCATCTGGTTCTACATTCGTAGGGCAAACAACTACCTCTGCTCCTACAGCACGCAGAATATCCATTTTTTCTTTTGATTGCTTATCTGAAATTACAAAAATACATTTGTACCCTTTTACAATAGCTGCTAATGCTAATCCCATTCCTGTATTTCCTGAAGTACCTTCTATAATGGTACCTCCTGGCTTTAAACGACCATCTGCTTCAGCATCTTCTATCATTTTAAGTGCCATACGGTCTTTTACAGAGTTTCCTGGATTAAACGTTTCTACTTTAGCTAATACTAAAGCATCTACTTCTTTTGTTACTGAGTTTAATTGAACTAAAGGTGTGTTACCAATAGTTTCTAATATATTTTTTGCGTACTTCATATCTTATTAATGTTATGCAAAACTAAGCAAATCGAATGGATTTTGAAGGGCGAATTTTTGTAATGATATATGAAGGTACTATCAACATTAAAAAGCAAAGTATTAGCGTACCTATGTTTAACAATAAAATTGCCAAGAAATTAATATCTACAGGCATTGTTGATACATAATAAGTTTCAGGATCTAGACTTATTAACTTCGTATATTTTTGAATTAAAAGTATACTAAGCCCAATAAGGTTTCCCCAGAACAATCCTTTTAAAATTAAGTAAGAAGCATTGTATAAAAATATTTTTCGGATACTCCAATTTACACTTCCCAATGCTTTTAAAATTCCAACCATTTGTACACGTTCTAGAATAAGAACCAACAATGCTGTTACCATGTTTATTCCAGCAACCAACACCATGATTCCAATAATAAACCATACGTTATTATCTAATAGTTTTAACCACTCAAAAATAGCAGGATAATTATTTACAATGGTAATACTATTTAAGGTTGCTCCAATACTTGTATACACTTCATCTCCTTTTTCTTTAAGCATATCATAATCATCAATCAACACTTCAAAGCCTCCTATTTCATTGTCTTTCCAACGATTAATTTTTTGAACCTCTCTTAAGTCTCCCAACAACATAATCTTATCAAACTGTTCAAAACCTGTATTGTATATTCCCACAATAATTGGCTTTCTTGATTTAAATTTCAAACTACTGTTTTCTGCTCCAAACCATGTTTGAATGGTATCGTTTAGTTTAAAATGCAATCGGTTTGCAATAGATTGAGAAATTAGAATTTCTCGGTTTCTATCTTGGGTAAAATCTGGTAAACGACCCTCAACTAAACACTCATTAAAAAAAGTAAAATCGTAATCAGCCGAAACTCCTTTAAAAATAATTCCTTCAAAATCAGTAGGAGTTCTAATTATCCCTCCAACATTAGCAAAAGGTTGCACTTTTTTTATGCCGTCAATATTTTTAAACTCTGGATAAAACTCTTGGTTAATATCAATCGGTACTGTTGAAACATCTGAATTGTTATTATCGTAATTTACAATTTGAATATGCCCTTTAAAGCCTGTCATTTTATCGCGCACCTTATTCTGAAACCCAGAGGTAATCGACACTGCAATTAACATAATAGCTACACCAAGAGCAATGGCAATGGTTGCAATGGTAATAATTGGTGATGAAATACTGCTTTTATACTGTTTTCCAGCAATGATTCGTTTTGCTATAAATAATTCGAAGTTCAAATGTTTTCTTTTTTACAAACCAAAAGTAACTAATTCTTATGTAAAGAAAGAGAAGAATACCTAGGTTTTAATTCTTTAACTTTTATTATTCTTAAAAAATAGAAATCTGTACCTTTATGTTTTAATTTTTTATAGATGAAGCTTACTTTTAATTACGTTTTTTTACTTTTTTTAGTATTCAGTTTTCAATTTTCTTCTTGTGCACAACAACAAAAAAAATCAACTACTAAAGAAGAGCCAATACAAGAACAGCCAAAAACAATTAAAACGGGTGCTGATAGAACTACAGCTTACCTTCCTCTTTTAAAGAATAAAAATATTGCCATAGTTGCAAATCAAACTTCCGTATTGCAAGTGTTACAACGAGCTGAAGTTGCCCCCAACATTATGGGGTCTGAAATGGTACAACATCACTTAGTAGATTATTTACATAATTACGATAGAATTAACGTTCAAAAAGTATTTGCTCCTGAGCATGGTTTTAGAGGAAAAGCTGATGCTGGTGAAGCCATAGCTGATGGAAAAGATGTAAAAACAGGGATTCCAATTATTTCGTTGTACGGAAAAAACAAAAAACCTTCGCCTGAACAATTGAATGGAATCGATGTTGTTATTTTTGATATTCAAGATGTAGGCGCACGTTTTTACACCTATATCTCTACGTTACATTATGTGATGGAAGCTTGTGCCGAGGCTAATATTCCTGTAATTTTATTAGATAGACCAAACCCAAACGGACATTATATTGACGGACTTATTTTAGAACCTGAACACAAAAGTTTTGTAGGCATGCACCCTGTTCCTGTAGTTTACGGAATGACAATTGGTGAATACGGTAAAATGATTAATGGTGAAAAGTGGTTAGCAAATGGTATTCAGTGTAACTTAACCGTAATTCCGCTAGAAAATTACACACATCAATCAACATATAGTTTACCGATAAAACCATCGCCTAATTTACCGAACGATGTTTCAATAAACTTATACCCTAGTTTATGTTTTTTTGAAGGAACCAATGTATCTGCTGGAAGAGGAACAGATAAACAATTTCAAATTTATGGTTCACCACATTTAGAAAAAACTGATTTTAGTTTTACACCACAACCCAATGAAGGTGCAAAACATCCAAAACATAAAGAAAAAATGTGTTTTGGAGAAGATTTAAGCACTTCTGAACGTTTAGTTAACCTAAACCTTAGTTGGTTAGTGAAAGCCTATAAGCAGTCTCCCAAAAAAGAGTTTTTCAATGCTTTTTTCACCAAACTAGCTGGTACTAAGAAACTACAAGAACAAATTGAACAAGGACTTTCTGAAGAAGAAATCAAAGCAAGTTGGCAACAAGGTTTAAACGACTTTAAAAAGATACGTGAGTTGTATTTGTTGTATGAGTAATTGACTAAGCTTAGTTGAACATTAATAAACTTTGCAAAAAATCACTAAAAAATGCTATTAGAAGAATGTCCTATTACCAAAGAAGAGAATAGAATATCTACTAAAAAAATTCTTAGTAAATTTAATAGAATTAACCCAAGTTCTAGAGTTCTACATTTAAAAAAGTATCTAGAAAGTTATCCTGAGAAATTATTTTGTAACTCTTCATTTGAATTATATCTTAATAATTTAGAAAACGGAATTCTACAAAATCCAAACGCAGTTATTTCTTTTTTTAAGGAAAACTCTAAGGAAATAGATATTGGTATTAACAATTTGAACGAAATTAACAAACTTCATATTCATGATTGTTTAATTCCTGAGGCTAATAATCTAGTCACAATTCAATTTATTGAAAATAGTATTCATTTTAATTACTTGAAAATACTGGAGTCAAGCTATACTACTTTCCTTAAACTTCCTGCCATATTAGAAAGGTTATATAGAGATAAGTCTTTTTCTCGGTTAGATTTATATCATATAGTTGAAGAATTAAAAAAAACTGAATTATCACCTTTAACTAAGCCTTACGATCATACTATTCGAAATGGTATTGCACATGGTAACGTAAGCTATTTAGAACATTCAACAGTTTACAAAGGTAAAAGAGGAGATCCTAAAGAAATTAGAACTAAAAAAATTATTGATTTATTTGACAATTTAATTGACATAGTTAACGGAGTTGCACTCGCTTTTAAAATATTTTTAATAAATAATCGAGAGTTTTTACAGAAAGAAAAGTATTCTTACCCTCAAAGTATAGCTATTGAAGAACTTAAAGCACTAGGAAGCACACCTCAATGGGAAATAAAAGATTGCTTGAGTAACAAAACTATAAACAATGAAGAACAGCTAAACATCTTTATAAAAACTAATTGTCGCACTCATAATGAAGTTAATTATTATGGCTGTAGAACAGCTATTCTTTCTGAATACTTTGTAAGAAATTATCAACGTTATTATTTATCCATAGAAGCTACTTATAGTAGTTTAATTGGATTTGGTGGTTATGATGGTAAAATACTAAAAATTAATAGGGAAGCTAAAAGCGAAAACTTAAAAGACTACAAAAATGTTTTACTGAATAATTTATTTTTTTTTGTTCCAAAATTTAAAATCCCTCAATTTCTTTCTGCTTTTTTTAACTTCTACATTATTATAAAACAAAAAAGCCTTTGGGATGATTTTCACAAAAAAACTGAAAATAAGTTTAGAAAAAAATATTCGATTAGAGATTCTAAACAACATAGGAGAAAGTACTCAATTGTTGTTAGTGATATGAGTATTGTATTAAATGAATTTGGAAATGAAAATGCTCTTGAGTACGTAAAAAATAATTACAAGAAAATTGTAAAAAAGGGAATAAAACATTCAAAACGAAAAATACACCCTTTTTGGGGACGTTTTTTAAAAACAAGTTATATAAGAATAATGATTTATGATACTGATTATAGGACAAGAAAATTAAGGGATTCTGGTTTAATTGATTCACTAGTTTGCACAATATGTCTTAGTAAGTCAAAAAAAATAAAACTCATTGATATTTTTAACTCTAACATTGAACAGAAAGATAAATACCGAATCGCTTGGCATAGAAACTGGCTAAAAAATATAAGATAGCGTTCTATTAAATAAGATAAACCACTACATAAACCCTTGTTCTTTCATCCAGTTATTAGAATAAATCTTATTCATATAACGAGAACCATGGTCTGGTAAAATTACGACTACTACACTATTTTCATCAAAAAAACCATTGTCTGCATATTGTTGTGTAGCCTGTAAAGCTGCTCCTGAAGTATACCCTGCGAAAATTCCTTCTGCTTTTACTAATTCTCTAGCTTTTAAAGCCGCCTCTTTATCTGATACTTTTTCGTACACATCTACCACATCAAAATCAGTAGAAGTAGGAATTAAGTTTTTACCTAAACCTTCTATTTTATAGGGACTAATTTCATTTGAATCAAACTCACCTGTTTCATGATACTTTTTAATCACTGAGCCCATCGCATCGACTCCTAAAATTTGAATATCAGGATTTTGTTCTTTTAAATAACGTGCTGTTCCAGAAATCGTTCCTCCTGTCCCGCTAGCTGCAACTACGTGGGTTACTTTTCCGTCGGTTTGTTCCCAAATTTCTGGTCCCGTACTCTTATAATGTGCTTCAATATTTAATTCGTTAAAATACTGATTGATATAAATAGACCCTGGATTTTCTCTATGCAATCTTTTAGCTACTTCGTAATACGAACGAGGATCGTCAGGAGTAACATTTGCAGGACAAACATGTACTTCTGCTCCCATAGACTTTAACATGTCTATTTTGTCTTGAGAAGACTTATCACTCACTGCCAAAATACATCGATATCCTTTTACAATACTAATCATTGCCAATGAAAACCCTGTGTTACCAGATGTTGTTTCAACAATAATATCTCCTTCTTTTACGATTCCTTTTTGTTCTGCTGTTTCTATGATATGCAATGCAATTCTATCTTTAGCAGAGTGACCTGGGTTAAAAGCTTCAACTTTTGCATAATACGTACCCGGTAAGTCTTGGGTAATTCGATGCAGTTGAATCATGGGGGTTTGACCTACTAAATCTATTATTGAATTGGTAATACCTTGATGTCTTTTCATTATGTTTTATAAATAAGAAAAAGTGTCATTACGAAAATTAGACACGAAAAATCTGTTGAGATTGTTCGTTGCTTTCGCAATGACACTTACACTCAATCGAGCGCAAAAATATAATTATTTTTTTAACTTACCTTCTAACATTAAAAAGAACGTATATTCTTCTGCTGTTTCTTTTAAAGCATCGAACCTTCCTGAGGCTCCTCCATGACCTGCTTCCATATTAGTATGTAAGAATAACATGTTGTTATCTGTTTTTAATTCACGTAGTTTCGCTACCCATTTTGCTGGCTCCCAATACTGCACTTGGCTATCATGTAAACCTGTAGTTACTAACATATTTGGATATGCTTTTGCTTCAACTTGATCGTATGGAGAATACGACTTAATATAATCGTAATATTCTTTATTATTCGGGTTCCCCCATTCGTCATATTCACCTGTAGTTAATGGAATACTATCATCTAGCATGGTAGAAATTACATCAACAAAAGGCACCGCAGCTATGATTCCGTTATATAGCTCAGGATTCATATTTACAATAGCCCCCATTAATAAACCTCCTGCAGAACCTCCCATAGCATATAAATGCTCTGGAGATGTATAACCGTTATCAATTAAATATTTAGAACAATCAATAAAATCGGTAAATGTATTTTTCTTGTTCAACATTTTACCATCTTCATACCACTCACGTCCTAAATACTGACTTCCTCTAATATGCGCTAAAGCATATACAAATCCACGATCTAATAAACTTAAACGTGTTGTTGAAAACCCATCATTAATTGTATATCCGTAAGAACCGTACGCATATTGTAAGATTGGTGTATTTTTATCAAGCTTCGTATCTTTATGGTGTACAATTGATAACGCTACTTTTTTACCATCTCGTGCAGGTACCCATATACGCTTGCTTACATAATTATTTTTATCAAACTTTCCTCCTAAAACTTCTTGCTCCTTTTTAACTTCTTTTGACCTGTCTTTCATATTGAAATCAATCACAGAGCTTGGAGTTGTCATTGAATTATATGAGTAACGAATTACCTCTGTATCGAATTCAGGGTTACCATATACTCCTGCTGAATAGGTTTCTTCTTCAAAAGGTAAGTAGTAGTCTTCAGTTCCATCCCATCGTTTAATACGGATTTTATTCAATCCTTCGTTTCTTTCTTCTAAAACTAAATAGTCTTTAAAAATTGAAAAATCTTCAAATAAGGTATCTTCTCTATGTGGAATTACATCTACCCAGTTTTCTTTCCCAGGCTTATCTACAGGAGTTTTCATCAACTTAAAATTGGTTGCTCCGTCCTTATTGGTTTTAATATAAAAATGATCTCCGTAGTGTGCTACTTCATATTCTAAATCACGCTCACGTGGTTGAATTATTTGTAATTCTCCATCAGGATTATTAGCATCTAATACATGATATTCTGTTGAAACAGTACTATACGAACCTATTATGATATAATCTTTAGATTTTGATTTGGTAACAAAAGCTCCGAACGTATCGTCTTTTTCTTCATACACTAATTCATCTAAAGATGCATCAGAACCCAATGTATGTTTGTAAATCTTTGAAGAACGTAACGTTACAGGATCTTTTTTAGCATAAAACAACGTTTTATTATCATTAGCCCATACAGAACCTCCAGTGGTATTTTCAATAATATCTTTATAGATTTTACCAGTTTCTAAGTTTTTAATTCTAATAAAATATTGACGACGACTAACTGTGTCTGTAGCAAAAGCTGTCATTTTATTATCTGGTGACACATTTAACCCTCCTAGCTGGAAATAATCATATCCTTTTGCTTCATTATTCACATTGAACATGATTTCCTCTTCTGCTTCTAAAGTTTCTTTTTTACGGCTATAAATAGGATATTGCTGTCCTTTTTCATAACGAGTTATGTAAAAGTATCCATCTTTTTTGTATGGTACTGACTCATCATCTTCTTTTATGCGCCCTTTCATTTCTTGAAATAACTCTTCTTGAAACTCTTTAGTTTCTTTTGTCATTTCTTCATAATAAGCGTTCTCTGCATTTAAGTAATCGTATACTTTTTGAGTTTGTTCGTCTTTAACTTCTGCATTTTTTTGAGCATCAGTTAAACGCATCCAAAAATAATCATCAGTACGTATATCTCCGTGTTTCTCTAACTTAATTGGTTGCTTTTCAGCAACTGGGGCTTTGATATCTTTATTCATTTCTTGTTTTTTGCAAGAACCAAAAATAAGACTAAAAAACAAAGCCGGTAGCATTATTTTTTTCATTTTTTAAGTTGGTTTATATTTCTTGTGAAAATACTATTTTTGTTGGAAAATAAATCATAAAAACTGTACAATATGTTCGGAGATATTTCTGGAATGATGGGTAAACTAAAAGAAGCTCAACAAAAAGTAGAAGAAACAAAAAAACGATTAGATACCGTTTTAATTGATGAAGCAATTGCTGAAGGAAATGTAAAAGTTACCGTAACCGCTAATCGTGAAGTTAAAGCTATTACAGTAGATGAGTCTTTGTTAGATGATAAAGAAGAATTGGAAGACTATTTAATCTTAGCGCTAAACAAAGCATTAAAACGTGCTGGTGAAATTAACGAACAGGAATTAGCTGTTGCTGCTAAAAGCGGAATGCCTAATATTCCTGGAATGGATATGTTCAAATAATAAGTTATGCCTGTACAATTAGAAGATTATATGTTGCCTTGCTTAAACAAAAAATTCTTTGGAGTTGACTGTTTAGGTTGTGGTATACAGCGTGCTTTGAGCTTAATTTCACAAGGAGAGTTCGTTGCTGCTTTTAAAATGTACCCTGCAATATATACTTTATTGCTTTTAGCTTTTGTTGTAGGCATTAACTTCTTCTATAAAGTAAAATATGCTCAAAAAATAATCAGTATATTGGCTATCATTAACATAATTATTATAGTGAGTAGTTATGTTATAAAAATGAATCAATTAATTTAAACTTTAGAAAACTATGGAAAAACAATTCAATCCAACGGCTATTTATGTACTATCCTATAATTAGCTTCCTATGTTGTTGTTTTGCTGGATTAGGTATTGTATTGGCTGCACCTGCTTTTATAATGGCAAACAATAAACTAAAAGAAGCTGAAGCAAATCCTGAGCAATACAATGCTGCTACAATCAAGTCTATAAAAACAGCTAAAACAGTTGCTATGATTGCTTTAATATTAAATGCCATTTATTTGTCAATGACTATTTATAGAGTTGCAACAACAGATTGGGATGTTCTTATGGAACAATATAACAGACAGTTAGAACAATATCAATAATAACTCATAAAAAAGCGACCAAATGGTCGCTTTTTTTATATCATTCCTTTTGCTTTAAACTCTAGGTATTTATTTATTACATTAACAGACAAATGTTGTGGTTTTGTTAAAATAGCATGCACAGCGTTTTTCTCTAGCTCTTTTATCATCAAACGTTTTTCGTAAGCATATTTCTCGGCAATTGTTTTATGATACACACTTTGTAAATCTTCTGCATTTTCAGTAATCAACGTATCTAACTCCGTATTTTCAAAAAAAACAGTCACTAGCAAGTGTTTTTTAGCTATTGCTTTTAAATATGGTAATTGCCTTTTTAACGCCGATATATGCTCAAAATTGGTATATAAAATTAACAAGCTACGTTGATTTATTTTTCTTTTAATATTCGCATACAATAACGCAAAATTAGCATCTGAAAAATCGGTTGTAATATTATACAACTCTTCGTTAATAACCGATAAGTTTGTTTTTTTGTTACTAGCAGCTACTATCTTTTCAACCTTTTTGGAAAAGGTAAGCATCCCTGCTTTATCGTTTTTTAATAAGGCTATGTTTGAAAAAGCTAAGGTTGAATTAATTGCATAGTCTAATAACTTCAACCCTTCAAAAGGCATTTTCATGACACGACCTAAATCGATAATAGAATATATGGGTTGCGATTTTTCATCTTGATATTGATTCACCATCAACTCTGCTCTTTTAGCTGTTGCTTTCCAGTTTATGGTACGTACATCATCACCAGGAATATAGTTTTTTATCTGCTCAAACTCCATGGTATGCCCTATTCGTCGGATTTTCTTCATACCAAACTCCGTTAAGTTATTGTGCATCGCCAGAAACTCGTACTTTTTCATTTGTATATATGACGGATATACTTTCACACTTTCTTCCGCAGCAAAGGAATAACGTTTGGAAAACATTTGTAAAAAAGAAGACACGAATATATTTACTTTCCCAAATTTGTATTCCCCTCTTTCAACTGGTCTAACACTATAGGTATAGGTTGATTTCTCACCAGGCTTCAAAGACATTGCATGTTCAAAATCTCTTTTTTGAAATTGTACTGGCAATTCATCAATCAATGAAATAAAAACTTGAAACGGATAATTATTTTCAAGCGTAATGGCTATTTCATTAGCATCTGAATTTGATAGTTTTTCTGATGTAATTCTTTTCGCTAAAAATCCATTTTTAAATCGGTATAAGATAAACACATCAACACATATCGTTATTACAAATAACCACACAAGCATCCATGTTACTGAATAAAGCGCAGGAATCCAAAACGACACTAAAAATAATGCCGAAATAACGCTTATATAGATAAAAAAGCGATTGTGTACGTATAACGATTTAAAGAATTGAATCACTATCTTGGAACTTCTACAGATTGTACAATCATTTCAATCACCTTATCGGCTGTCATTCCTTCCATTTCACGTTCAGGAGTTAACATAATTCTATGGCGTAATACAGGGTAAATGCTCTTCTTTACATCTTCAGGAATCACAAAATCACGTCCATTGATTGCTGCAAATGCTTTAGACGCCATTAATACTGCAATACTTGCTCTTGGTGAACCTCCTAAATACAAATGTGCATTGTTACGTGTATTAGAAATAAGTTGTGCTATGTATTTAATTATTTTTTCCTCTACCAATACTTCAAAAACCTTGCTTCTGTATTCTAATAACTCAGCTTCTGTTAACACAGCTTCCACTTTCGTTTGCGGTAACGCTCCTTTGCGATCGTTATGAGCAGTGATTATCTGTATTTCTTCCTCTAAATTCGGATACCCAACATTTATTTTGAATAAGAAACGGTCTAATTGAGCCTCTGGTAAGGCATACGTTCCCTCCTGCTCTATTGGGTTTTGAGTTGCTAATACCATAAAGGGTGGATTCATTTCATAACGCTCACCATCCATTGTAATTTGCTTTTCCTCCATCACCTCAAACAATGCTGCTTGCGTTTTAGCTGGTGCTCTGTTAATTTCATCAATCAACACAATGTTAGAGAAAATCGGACCTTTTTTAAACTCGAAATCAGATGTTTTCATGTTTAAAACCGAAGTTCCTAATACATCCGAAGGCATTAAATCAGGCGTAAACTGAATTCGGCTGAAATCGGTTGCTATGGTTTTTGCCAATAACTTTGCTGTTACTGTTTTGGCTACTCCAGGAACACCTTCAATCAATACGTGTCCGTCAGCCAGTAAAGAAACCAACAGTAACTCCATAAACTCCTCTTGACCTACAATTACTTTCCCTAGTTGCTCTTTTATTTTTACAACCGCTTCTTTTAACTTTGACAAATCTATTCTACTTGAAAATAACTCATTCGTATTTTCTATTGGGTTGTTTTCTGTATCCATCCTATTCTTTTTTATATGCTTTAAAAGCTTCAATAGCTTTATTTAAGGCTATTAAATCTTCTTCGGTTATACTTGATTTTGACTGTATTTGCTCTATCTTTTTAAATAAAGCAACTACTTTTTCTTCTGAATTACCACTTCTATTAGCAAGGTTTTTATAAAAACGTTCGTCTATGTTTAAAGTTGATAATCGGTATTTTATTCTGATATATTCTAAAAAATAGTTGATTTTATGTTCAGCTATATTTTTATGATCTGATTTTTCGTAATACATATTGGCTATGGTACGTGTAAAAGCCAGTGTTTGATTTTTTAACGGTGTAATAACAGGAATTAATCGCTGATTACGCTTTCCTTTAAAAATAATAAAGAACAACACCCCTATCAATCCTATATAATATGCCCATTTTAACGATTGGGTTGATAAAATATAATGCATGGGAGAGGTTATTCTACTTTTTCCTGTCTTATAATAGGTATCCCATAAAATGGTATTGTTACTATTAGAACCCACCTCTGCTTCTTTATTACCCGGGTTATTTAGATATGATAACACATTCGCTACGTACTCATAATTATTATCTAATAGCATGTTATAATTCGTAAATGCCTGCGGGAACGTATGCAAATAAAAATTACCTTCTCCGTGTTTAACTTTGATAAAATTCGGCTTTTTACTGATGATTGAATCGTTTTCATTTCGTATTACCAACTCGCCTAAAATAGTTGTATTGAGCGTATCAACTTCAGAAAAATACAGCTTTGAAAAATCTCTATCAAAATGATATTCTTTTCCACCAAAAATAGGGTTACTCATTTTTTGATAGGCTTTTTCCTCAAACGCTGAAGTTGTTAAATAACTTGTCTTTGTTTGCAACGTATCTAAATATATTCCATTGGTTGCTATGAACACATCATTTCCTCTATCTGCAAACTCTAAAAGCTCATTCAACTCATCTTTGTCAAAATTCACTTTATTATCAAGAAAAAAATAGGTTCCGTTATTCTTATCGTCTTTTAAGTACACATACGGATTTTGGTATATATCTTTTACTTCACTTTTTGGAAATAAACTTGGCATTTCTTTATGCAATACATATGTACCATATGGAATTTTATGTTTTGCAGCATAACTTGGATACCAATTGATTTCTTTAGGCTTTACAGATTCAACATAAAAAATACCGAGCACTATAAGCACCAACAGACCAATGTATATTTTAAGTTTTTTATCCAAATTAGTAAATTTTAGCTAGTGTGTTTTTAAAGTTGTTCTCCGCTTGTGTAAATTTTTCTTTATCTATAGAAAACTCACCATACCACACATAATCGTACAAATAAGTTAACTCTTTAAAGTCTGTATACAGTTGTTTTTTAGATGATAACTCTTTTATATAATCTTCGTTTGTTTTTTCTTGTTGCCAAGAAATAAACTCTTTATCTGACAGTTTTTTTAACAGCAACAAATAATAATAACGTACTGCTAGTTGATAATTTCCTTCTGAAATTGCTTCTTGAATTAACTTTGGTAAGTCTTTATCTTTTATCAATTCTTCTTCTTCCGATAAATGCACAATAGGTTTAGCCTTTTTACCATCAATAATATTGCGTGCATTTACTTTTAAAAAGAACTTAATAATGAAGTACAACACCAACCCTGCAATTACATATGGTAGCGCTTTTAAAACAACACGTAAAAATCCTACTGCTGGTGTAATATCATCAAAAATATAAGAGAGAATTTTTATGACGGTTCGTTTTAACCAGTCCCATATTTTTTCTAAAATAGTAGGTTCTCTTTTTTCTACAATGTATATAAATTCATCTTTTTGTTTGTACTCCTCTATTTTTTGAGTATCAAACTTTTTTTGTTCAATAATAGTATCATCATACTGCACCTCTCTTTTTTCTTCCTGTGAAAATAGAGTGATTGAACAAATAAAAAACGTTATGTAAAAAAGAAACTGCTTCAAAAGATTACTGTCCTATACTATCAATTCTTTCAATAGTTCCTGTAAGATTTTTTCTTTCATTAATATCGAAATATAAAAGCACATTCGTTATCAAGGTAATTGAATAAAATAGTAGCTGGCCTGCTATTGATATAACATTTAAAATCAAATAAATAGGATCACCAAAAAATCCAAAAACTTGCGCTGGGTCATCACTTCCTGAACCTATCCCCATGCTTATTAATTGATATATAGTTGCTGGTATTTGAAAAACATATCCTAAAATACTTACTAAAATAGACACAACGAAAATCACCCCAAAAGTTTCCCAAAAATATCCGCTTATAAAGTTGAAACATTTTCCTACTGCTCCAGAAGCTGTTTCATTCTCAAATACTAAAATTGAAGCTCCTAAAGATAATGCTGGCCAAGTATAAAACACAGGTAATACACATAGCATTGCACTTGCAAATAATAGTAACCCTGCCAAAATACCAAATCCTGTAAACGACCAAAACTTAGCTTTTGTATTGGTTATAACATCTTCTTGTCTAACTACTCCTTTATTATCTATATATGATTTAATATAATACATACCTGCCAAGTTTATAAAAACAATGGCTACTAAATAAGCAATCATCATAATAAACACCGCTCCCACCATTCCTGCAACTGCACTTGTATCTTGGCTCATTATTGAAGAAATAGACATCATGTAGTAAATCATAGAAGCAACCGCTATAACAATAGGTATTGCTGCTACTTTTAAAATGGTTAAAAAGAACTGTTTCCCTTCTAATCGTATAAACTTAAAGGCATCTGAAATAATACTTCCTAAATCTCTTTCTTTTTTAAACTCTACGTATTCTTTATGCATGGGTTTGTTGATTTTTATAAACTTTAATTGGGTATATGACGTAATAAAATATAATGAGTGCTAATGAGGTAGCAATTATTAAGATTGCTAACCAATCAGGCATTTCTGTATGACGGGTTACAAAACCTTCTAAAAATCCTGCAACTATAAAAAACGGAATGGTACTTACCATTATTTTTAATCCATCTTTCATGCTTCTTTTAAATGATTCTAGTCGTGAATAGGTTTTTGGAAATAGTAATCCGTTACCTAATACCAATCCGGCACATCCTGCAATAACAATTACTGATATTTCTATGGTTCCGTGAATCCAAATGGTTCTTGACGATTCCCAAAACAACCCTTTATCGTAAAAAAAATATAAGAACGAACCTAACATTATTCCGTTTTGCATCATAATGTATAAGGTTCCTACCGAAAATAACATTCCTAACACAAAGGCATACATAGCTACTTTTATATTATTTACAGTAATTCCAATAAACATGTCTACTTCATTAGCTTTTTTATATACAGCCATTGGATCTCCGTTTTCAATATTCTCCAGAGTCATATTTACATAACCATCTCCTAAAATCAAACGGACAAAATCAATATCGGTTGCGGCTGAAAAAGCACCACAAATAGAAAAAAAAGCAAATACTAAAAACGCAATCAGTAATTGTTTTTGATGACTATAAAACATTAAAGGAAATTCCGTTTTAAAAAAGCTAACAAACCTGTTTTTACTTTCTTTTTTAGTTTTATAAATTTTTTGATGTGCTGCAGATGCTATCGAGTTTAAGTATATTACCGTATTTCCGTTAGGATAAAACGTTTTGGCATAACTCAAATCGTCAGTTAACTCCACATATAAATCAGATAGTTTATCTGGTGAAATAACTGTTTTGTTGTACAACGCATCTTCAAAAAGTTGCCACTTTTCTTTATTTTTATTTACAAAGGCAGCTTCTCTCATGAGTTTAAAAAATTAAAGCATGTTTGTTGAGAAGTTTCTCTAATCATAGAATATTTTTATCTTCGCTAAACTAAAAAAAGTTGCATAAATATCAACAAAAAAAAGTGAAAAACTAGTTCATGGATAATTTTCAAATAGAAACAGCTCAAAACATTGCTATTAGTCAAAATGTAGCTCATGTTACCACTCGTATTGGTTCTTATTTAATTGATGCGTTATTTATTGTTGGATATTACATTATCATTGCTATTATAATAGGCATGTTAGATATTCCTATGAGTATGGAATATATGAGTCTCTTTGTTCTATTAGGACTTCCTGTATTCTTTTATAGTTTACTTTTTGAGGTTTTAATGAACGGGCAAACTCCTGGCAAATACTTTAACCAAATAAGAGTGGTTAAATTAGATGGTTCTAAACCCACTTTTGGAAGTTATTTAATTAGATGGTTATTACGTTTTGTTGATTTCACTTTAGCTAGTGGTTCTGTTGCTGTACTTACCATTTTATTAAACGGAAAAGGACAACGTTTAGGAGATATTGCTGCAGGGACTACTGTAATATCTGAAAAGAAAAGAATTACGTTAAAAGATACTATTGCAAGCGATGTAGTAGATAACTACACACCAACCTATTCACAGGTAACGCTATTGAGTGATAATGATATTCACACTATCACAAGAGTATATAGAGATGCCATAAAGAAAAGAAATCATAAAGTAATTTTGAAACTATACACAAAAGTTATTGAGTTAACAGGAATTACTACCGAGCAAAAGCCTGCTAAATTTATAGATACTGTGATTAAAGATTATCATTATTACGCGAGGCAGTAATATTTATTTTACACAAGTTTAAATAAACATTACTTACTTAAGTAAAAGCAACCTAATCAAAACAAAGAATACCGCCTTTTAGAACGTCATTCTTTGTTTTTTTATGGAATTCTATCTCGTAATTTAATTCTTGAAAAAAATCATAACCTTTTCTGTTCTTCTGTTTTTTTTCTATTTTCTTTCACTAAGTTTCCTCCTAAGTGATAAAGCAAGGTTACACCAAACCTTCTTGAATCTGGTTTATTGTTATAGTAATAATCTATAATATCACTTTGAGAATAGGCTTCATAACGGTTGGTATTAAATATATCACTTATAGTCAGTTGCGCTACTAGTTTTTTATTTAGGAATGTTTTTTTTATTCCAAAATCTACATAACCTGTTGCTTTTGTACTGTACAAACCAAGTAACTCCGATGAAAACCAATGTGCAGAAAGATTTATTTTATAATCTTTTGGTAAAGAAATATCTTGTTGTAATGTAAATGTTGTAGCCCACTTTGATAGTTGTTTTTCTCCTGAAACTTGTGAAATAGGATACGTAGTATAACTTATATCTGAAAAGAAAAGTAAATTCCAAAACGAATATAATTTAAATGGTGTTGACACAGTAAAATCAAAACGTTCTCTATTACCAAAATTATCACTTTGACTTTTTATGGTAGTACCATTATCATCTACTAAAAGCCTTCGATTTATAAAATTATCGCTTTGGTTATACGTTGCAGAAAAAACATATTTATTTTTTAAGCTATATGTAAACGAATATACCCAAGCTAATTCAGGTGTTAAATTAGGATTCCCTGAATAATAGAAGTACTGATCTCTATACCATCTTACTGGATTTAAATCGGTATAAGATGGACGATTGATACGCCTATTAAGCGAAAAATCAATTTTATTGTCTTTATTTAAAACTTGTCCTATTGAAAAAGAGGGAAACAGCTTGGTGTATTGCCATTGATTTGTTTCATTTTCTTTTACTGTATATCCTTCTGCCCTGGTATATTCCACACGAAGTCCAGCATCAATTGTTGTTTTATTTATTTCTTTTGATCCAGTTATATATGCTGCTGCAATCTGTTCTTTATATTTATAATGATTACTTAATGCTGGTACTTTTACATAAGTATCCTCTTCTAACGATTCAAATTCATATTGATTGTCGTTTTTAACCTTAGCATATTTAACCCCTGTTTTAATAGCATACTTCTTAAAAGGCAAATTAGCATCAATTTGTGCAGAAAAAATATCTACACTTCCTGGTTGGTGTGACTTGAGTACGTTGGTATCTAATTTATTTTGGTTTGCATCATAATTGTCTGTTATCAGTATTCCATCTGAATAATTTCGATAGGATGTATAATTGGCATCTGCTGTTAACTTTTTTCCAAGAGAATCCATAACAAACATATAATGCATACTCCCCGCATCGTAATGATAAGGTTCAATTATTTTATTATCAGTTAATGTATAGGATTGTAGTTCTTTAAAATTATTGAATTTATTAACTGTAGAATAATTTTGTTTTTTAAAGTCATCTAAGTAACCATGATAATTAATGCTTAAACTATGTTTAGGTAAAAATTGCCATTCAGCTCCAAATCGCCAAGTATAATATTTTATTTTATAATTACTTTCGTTTTTGCGACTAAGCCACAGAGATTCTCCATTTTCATTGATGGTATTTCCACTCTTGTTTTTGGTAAATCTATGAGGCGTATTATAATCAAAAGAACCATATAAATTCACTTTTTTTGTACGTAAACTTGCCAAAATATTTTCATTTGTCATCCAGTATTTCCCTTTTGAAATGGTAGTTCGTAAATTGACTGCATAACCTTTTTTGAGTTTTTTTTCGAGAACAATATTAATTATACCTGTATTACCTGCTGCATCAAACTCGGCTGTTGGTGATGTTATCAATTCTATCTTTTTAAGGTCTTCAGCACTCATTCCTTTTAATAAATTTGACAATTGCCCTCCAGATAAATAGGTCATTTTACCATCTATCATAATATTTACCCCAGACGCCCCTCTAAATAAAATAGCATCGTTTTGCGCTACATTTATCCCTGGTATTTTTTTTAACATATCAAGAGCGGATTGCCCTGTTGTAAGAGTAGATTTTTTTAGGTTAAATGTTAATTTTCCTTTACTAGCCTCAATAAGCGGTTTTTTAAAATTAACCACTACTTCGTCTAACGCATTAGTATCTTCTTTTAAGGTTATGTTTATCTTTTCTTCATCAGTTACTTTTTTTTCTCTCGTAATCATTCCTACAAAAGAAAATACCAAAACAGCTCCTCTAGTAGTTTTTATTGAATATTTCCCGTCTAAATTGGTTACTGTTCCTTTATTACTTCCTTTTATAAAAACAGTTGTACCTGGTAATACTTGATTTGTGGCATCACTAACAATTCCTTTTACTTCAACCTCCTGTGAAAAAATAAGCCATGGGGAAAGAATTAAAAAGTAACGTACAAGTATTTTGATATAATTTTTCATTATTTAATTTATTTTTTAGTTAGATAGATTTATCTACCTGTAATCATTCTGCTTATTTAATTTCTGTTTTTACACAGATACCTAAATATTAAGTATTACTTAAGAATGAATTATTTTGGTTTTATAAGTTCTAGAAGTTTTTCATTACAATTAGTTGCATAAAATGTTCTTCAACTCCTTTTTAAAAAAGTTGTAATTATTTTCAAAAAATTGAATGTGAAAATGTTTTTTCTTTACACATAGCTTTTTATATACTCTAAATATTTAGATGCATTTTATAATCCAAAGTTTTTAACTTTTGATTACACTATCATTAAAAGAAACTAGAATAACTTATAAAAAACCAAGATGATATTTTACTTTGTTTTTCTCTAAAAAATTATAATAAGAAAGGAGGAGGTCTGGAGAAAAGTTGATACAAAGCAAAGTTACTTGTGGCAGTAAACTTGTAATTTTTAATAATTGATTTTTGAACTATTATTTCAAACTTATCAATAATTAAATTTTGGAAATTAGGAGTAAGCGCAGGAGTTAAATCATGTGTTATGCTATGGTCACACATGGTACAATGCACTGCATGATCCATATCATCCGTATGCATCAATACATGAATTCCTGTCATTTTCACTGAAAGAAAAAACACAAGAAATAAATAGGCTACACTTCTCTTTAACCAACCTTTTTTCATTACTTACAAACCTACTAAAATTAACTTAAAAAAGGTGTTAATTTCACACTTGCTTTCATCCAAAAAACAAATACCTCAATAAAGTTAAACACATAATAATAAACCTTTTACTCTTATAAAAGTTAAAATATAATAGAATGTTTTATTTTTTTAATTTAAACAGTGTAATACTTCATTATATTTGTTTATCTCAGAAAAAAATATAGAATGTGGAAAGAGCATTATAATAAAATTAAAAAAGAAAAACATCCCCCAGCTTATACACTTCGTAAAGCTTTAGATTTTATAGCTACCCAAGATAATATAACAGAAAAAACAGCTGTAGACTTGGGGTGTGGTAATGGGGTAGATACATTTGCTTTATTAGAAAATGGTTTTTCTGTAGTTGCCATAGACAGTAACCCTAACTCATTACTTTACCTGCAACAAAACTTAGCTCCTAAACATTCTAAATTATTAAAATTTAGTAACGTTTCTTTTGAGAATTTAGAAAAGCTTCCTTTAGCTTATTTGGTTAATGCATCTTTTTCACTTCCTTTTTGTTCTCCTAATCAATTTGGTAAGTTATGGTCGAATATCATTAAATGCATATCCCCTGGAGGAATTTTTTGCGGACATTTTTTTGGACCACAAGATTCCTGGAGTTCTAATTCTGATATGACTTTTCACAATATACAAGATGTAAAAAACTTATTTGATAAGTTTGAGATTCTTTATTTTAATGAAATCTCTAAAAAAGGAAAAACATTATCTGGAAAAGAAAAATTTTGGCATGTTTTTCATATTGTGGCAAAAAAGAAACACCTTATAAAATAATAAACTAACTCATTTATACCTACCCCTATATTATTCCCTTGGATATTTGCTTAAGTGTTTTTCTAGATACAATATATAAAACCAAAGCATATAAAATATTTTCTAAAGCTAAACTGTAATATATCCCCTCTATTCCAAAGTATTTAGTTAAAAGTAATACTACCGGAACAAACAACAATAATTGTCTTCCAATAGGTAACAACGTTGCTAATTTTGCTTCTCCTATAGCTTGAAAAAGAACTATGCTACTAGAAGATATTGGAATAACTAATAAAATACTTAGCAACATTCGTACATTAAAAATTTCTGTATCATTAAGTTTTACATTAGGTAATATAACATTAACCATTGCCTCAGGAAAAATCAGTATCGGAATTAATAGTCCTGCACCAAGAACAACCCCTGCTAACCTGTATACCCTTACTCCTTTTAAACACCTAGACGGCTTGTTAGCTCCGTAATTAATTCCTATAATCGGCTGCATAGACTGGTAAAGTCCTAAAAGCGGGATAGCTAAAAAAGTAAACAACCTAAAAACAGCATTAAAAAATGCCATAGCTTCTACTGTTCCATAGAAAACCACTAACCTGAAAAGTAAAAATTGTCTAAACAAATTAGATAGTTGCATTGTAAATGCTGAAAAACCAATGCTTAAAACATTTTTAAGTATTTTATACTCCAATCTTATTCCAAAAGCCCCTGTTTTAAATGTTGCTTTTCCACGGATAAAGTATAAAGATGTTAACAAACTATAAATAAACATTGCTATAATACTACTCCATGCAGCACCTGCTACTCCCATCTGTAAAACGCCAATAAAGATGGGAGTTAGTAAAATATTTAAAATTACTGAAGCTATTGTGAATTGCATTGCTACTTTTATGCTTCCTTCTGCCCGTATTAAGCTATTAGCTGACAGACCATAAATACTGAATAATGCTCCCAAAACGTATACTTTAAAATATTCTAAAGCATACGTAAATAGTTCTCCTGAAATTCCTATTACTGAGACTATTTCATGAGAAAAAATAATTCCTAAAACAGTTACTAAAGTTGCCCCTATGAGAGATAAGGCTATCATGTTTGGAATTACTTTCTTTTGAACTTCAACTTGTTTAGCTCCTATAGCTCTGCTAAGAACAGATGCAGAGCCTGCAGCTATAAAAACAGTAATACTTGTAACAACTAGCATTAAGGGAAATAACATTGAAACCCCTGTAAAAGCTTTTATCCCTATAAAATAGCTTGTATAAAATATATCTACAAGCCCGTTTATAGATATAACCATCATACCTAAAATGCTTGGAACAGATAGTTGTAACATAAGACCCCAAAGGCTATCATTAATAAAATCAAGCTTTTGTTTTGTGTTATTCTTTATTTCGGAACTCATATTTGCACCACTCTTTTAAGAAGTTATTTTTTTAAAAAAGACCAGTGATGTACCAAAAATTATAAAGGTTATAAGTATTACTTCTAATAAACTTTTTCCTATTCTTTGACTTTTAGTATAATCAGCATTCAACTTAAACTTAGGCAACCTTTCATAATCTCTTATTGTTATTTGCTTACCTAAAAACAATTTATTAAAATAAAAATTGGTAATATCTCTATGAAAAAGTTCAATTGATTGATAAAAAGATTGAAAAATTTCAGAATCCGTTTCAACTATTTCATTAAACATTCCTTGAGCATTTACCGCTGGATTTGCCCATCGAAATTTAGAAACCCATTCTTGTCTTAACTCAATTTGTTTAAAATACTCCTGTACTTCTTCTCTGTGATGATTATCATTAAGCGCAGTAAAAGATGCATAAGCCTTGGCCATTGTATTTACATCTATTAAAGATTTTGCTCCTTTTAAATCATCTCGGTAATCTAAATACTCAACAACTACAGCTTTAGCTTCTTCTATGTTCTCTTCATTTTCAAGACTTCTTCTTCTGGTTATATCAGCTAATGAAGTATTGTCTATCGGATGTACAATATTTGCATATACATTTAATACTGCTGGGAAAACTATTAAAAAAAGTAACCATAAACCAGCAGCAGTAATGGCTGTTAATGAAGAATTCTTTTTAAAGCTTATTAAAAGAAACATTAAGACAAACCAAAAGCTGAAATAACAAAAGACTGCTAATAACCATAAACAAGCACTTAAAACACTTACTATTTCAGCAACCGTAAAAGCTATTATAGACAAAAGGACTCCTAATCCTAAAACTAAAACATAATAAAAAGCAATTCTAATTAAGAGGATTTTTCTTAGTCCTATAGATTGTAACCTTAATAAGGGTAACATTCCGTTTTCCTTCTCCTCTGCATATAATCCATAAGTAAAAGTTATGACAAGCAATGGAAACAAATAAACAAAAACAAACGATAGGTCTAAATTTCCAACATAGAGTTTAAGCGGGTTTGCTAGTTCATTTTCAAACAATTGATAATATAAGCTCATTCCCGTTAACTTATAATAATAAGGTTCTATATCTCTTTGGCCTAAAGACATGTGTGCTAAACCATGAGGAGGTAAAATTGCATGATATCCATGTCGATACCATGCATAAGCAGGCTTAGAAGCTATGTCAAATAACTGTTTATCTTTTAACGAAGTATGATTGGTATAAAAACTCTCTTTATACTGTTCAAATTCTTTCTTTTCAATATGTTTAACATTCTCAATTATTTTACGCTGCTCCGTTATTTTTGAGTGCCCATAATAAACAGCATAAATCCCCAATAAAAACACAATGGTAAGTAAAACTATTTGAAACGTATTTCTAACGATTGAAATACCTTCACGTCTCCATAATAATATCGTTAATTTCATATCAATTTATTTTTGTGAGAAGAAGGTATTAGTAAGAACATTATTAAAACCCAAAAAATTAATGATATTAATTCTATTCTGTAATTTTTAAAGATTTTCATTACACTTGGTGTACGATATTCTAGTCCAGAAACCGTTTCCCATAAATTTCTTCCTGCTTTGTACTCGTAAAACTCGCCATAACGTGAATTTACAGCCATATCATTATTCATTTTTCTCATTAATTTAAGGCGGTATACTTTTGTTTTTTCTTGAAAATCATTAAAACTGTACCCATCTGTTGCTGCAAAAGCCATTGAAAAATTTCTTACTGAAATGTACGGTGCAACAAACCCTATTATACTTCCTATTCTATTTTGATATTCAAACCTTCTGTTAAGAAGAGAATCATGAACTTTTTGTACTTTATAAGCATATTCTTCTCCCTCTTGCATTCGTATTGCTTCAAAATTTAGTGGTAATTGATGTAAAGAGTCTACTCCATATTTTTTTAAGTACTGTTCCTTTGATTTAACAAGTCTCTCTTCTTTAGAGCCATCCTTAGGCAACCCCTTATCTATATCCTTTTTAATTTTCTCTTTATATGCTTTAAGAGATGGTAAAGGATATAAACTCTCTCCTATATTAGCCGAGGTTTGTGGAATAATAATACCAGTTGTAATCCAAAACATTAATAAAGTTAGAAGAGAGTTTCGCGCATTTGAAGACTTAAAAGAAACCCAAACAGAAAAGTTTGTAAAAGCAAATAAATACCCAACGTAAAGGAAAAAGAGAAATAAAACTCGTAAGCCTACATCTTGCACTACTAAACTATTATCTTCAATTATTCCCACAATATAAAGTCCTGTAAAAAACAATATTAATATGAGTAGAACTATTAAAAAATAAGCCAAAACTTTACCTAAATAAATGGATCTCATTGAAACTCCTTGTCCTATTAGCAGCTTTAAGGTTCCTGTCTCTTTTTCTTTACTAAAAGTTTGAAAAGTGATGAATATAATAAGAAGTGGTAATAATAACTGAAGAACCAAAGCTGCACTCAATTCTCCAAAACGAGCCATATTACCATATCCTTGTACAGGTCTAAACATAAACTCATGTGCATAATGTGCTTCTAAATAAACGGAGGTTCCTGTATAAGTATCCAATCCAAAATCAAAAAGACTTAAAAGCGTTTTAGGCTTAAAAACATATGTTCCATAATGAGCCGCAATATGCGGATGCTTATTTCCTTGTTCTAACCACTCAGCTCTTCTTTCTTCTTGAGCCTTTTTCACCATACCCATTTCCTGCTTATAAGCTATATGTCCAGCATAAAGTGAAAACCCTAAGAGAAACAAAATAATAGGAAACAAAATTTTTAAAGCATTTTGCCTTGCAATATTGGTAAGTTCTTTTTTAGCTATTAAAAATACTTGATGTATCATCTGTTTACATTTTTATTTTTTAGACGTAATGACTTATTACACACTATTCGTGCATATGTTTTAAGTACTTTTGTTCTAAATCATGAAAAGAAACTTGATTTGATTCCATTTTTTCAACCAAAACCCCTTCTTTCATAATACCAATATGTGTTCCTGTATCTTTAGCTCTAAAAAGATCATGTGTTGCCATTAAAGTGGCAACTTTTTGTTGCTTCATGTTAAGTAGAAGCTCAGAAAACTCATTACTTGCTTTAGGATCTAATCCAGAGGTAGGCTCATCTAAAAGTAATACCTTGGCTCCTTTAGCTCTCGCTAAAGCAATCCCTACTTTTTGTCTCATTCCTTTAGAGTAACTACGAACTCTTTTCTTAACAAAATCTTTTTGTAAACCTGATTGTATTAATAAGTTTTCTAATGCTTCTTTTTCTATATCCACACCTTGTAGACCACAGAAAAAGTGAAGATTCTCCAGTCCTGTCATATATTGATACAACTGGAGATTTTCAGGAATATAAGACAACCATTTTTTTGTTTCTTGTGGGTTCTTTGTTACATCTAAATCATTAACAAAAGCACTACCAGATGTAGGCTCAATAAAATTTAAAAACAAATTAATAGTTGTTGATTTTCCCGCACCGTTAGCTCCGAGCAAGCAAAAAATATCTCCTGCTTTAATATTTAAATTTAAACTATTCAAGGCGGTAAAATCACCATATTTTTTTGTGAGATCTTGTGCTTTTAACATGGTGTATTCTATTCGTTATTAAAATCTTCAAGACCAGATATGTAACCACCTGTAGACGTAAACATTTTACTAGATGTGTTTGAACTGGTGTCAAAACTAAACACAGCATTTTCATCATTCGTTGCTGTTGTAAATAATAATTTTTGGTCTTTATAAGGAAGAATAATCATACTACGAGATCCATATGTGGTAGGAAGTCCTGGTACAGCCCCTAAACTCGACTTTTTTTGAACATCAATCTCAAAATATTTGAATTGAGGTTGCCCAGTTTGATACTCATAAAAATCACTTACCTCCTCTACTCTTGCTGTAAAGCTTCTTCCATTAGGTGCATGATAAATTCCATAACATACATTTCCTGTTGCTTCTTGCATATTCATAAAATAATCTGGGTCAAAAGAAGTTTCTCCATTAGGTATTTTTAGCAAACCACTAGGGCTACTTCCACTACTCATTGTAGTTCCTAAACCTTGTACATAAATATCTCCATTAGTAGTTTTAACCATTCCTGCATTTGCTGCATGTCCGCCAAACACCATTCCTGTTCTTTTATCCGAAATTATTTTTTCTACCTTTTTCTCTTTTAAATCAATTACCGCTACATACGCCCAATCGTTTACTGGAGCAAAATTTTTCTCATAATGTACTCCCATAAACAACTTTCCATCTCGTTCAATCATATCTGTATAATAGGTGCGCGTAGCTTCAGGAAATTTTTCTTTAATTAATGTTAAAGCTACTTCGTCTGTAATACGCATTGTAGTTGGATTGAAAATAATAAGCTTTGAAATCCCCCCTGCTACTGAAGCATACGCTACCTCCTTACTTTCAAAATAAAGGGCAGAAAAAGTATTTGCCCCAGGAACAACAATACGTTGATCTTCGACTGCATTTCCTTCTTCATTAAATGAATATTTTGCAAGGGTTGCAGGTGCGCCAAAAGGCAATGCATACAACTCTTTATTATAAGAAACGGTTCTTGTATTTCCTGTTAATTCTAAAGCCTTGTCATTTCCTATCGTTGAAAATTCTAAACTTGATTTTCCTTGAATATAAGAGGTCTGATTAGGAAATGCTCCACTTACTGTTGTAATCCCAAAATTAATAATTACTGGATCGGTTCCAACTGGTGAATTATCATCACTACTACACCCTATGAATGTAAAAACTAATACAAATGTGTAAAGTGATACTAAACTTATTTTTTTTAAGAATTGTGTTTTCATTTTTATTTATTGATGTTTATTTTTAATTTATAAATGTTCTAAGTGTTATATAAAATGCTCTTCCAGGACGTTGCACACTAAAGTTATCGAATACTTTTTCGTTAAATATATTGGTCGCTTCAGCAGTAACCGTCCATCTATTTTCCGGGTGAGAAAGAGTGATACCTAAATTTTGAGTAAATTGAGATGGAATGGTGTTTTTTAAATCTTTATTACCATCTACAGCCCAAAACAGATAAAATTCATTTACGTAGTTTGCAGACCACCATGCTGAAATATTATTTTTTGTGTGTAAGAAATTTTCTTTGTGGTAGCGTACTTCTGCATTTCCAAAAAAATAAGGAATGTTAGGTAGTCTTGCATTAAAATAACGATTATCCACAGCCCCAGTAATATTTTTTGGTGAACGGTTTCGTAAATCTTGATAAGTAGCATTTGCTTTTACATCAAGAAAATCAACCGGACGATAGCGCAGCTCCATATCAACCCCAAGCGTACGTGATTTTAGTAAATTTTGATATTGAGAATAAAATTGAGAGGTGCGTAACCAAATAACATTGTTTGTTCCTCGGTAAAAAAGATTCGTATCCCAATTAACTTTCTTTGTTTTTAACTGGAAACCTAAATTAAAATTATGGCTTTGTTCTGGTTCTAAAAATGGATTGGATTTTATTAAGGTAAAGTCTCCAAAAAGCTCCACTTCATCAGGAAGTCTCGTAGCATACTCGTAAGAAGACTTTACTAAAAAAGATTTTGTAAGATGGTAACGAAGCGATTGTAAAAATCCAAAATTAGATGTTTCTTGCTGGTTAGGAACAAAGTCAAGGTTTTTTATTTCATACCCATCCGCATCTAACCAAAAATGTTTTGCTCCCGTGTAACTCGTTAAACTTTTTGAAAAACGGTGTTCATAAGCAACACCTAATGCGTTTTTAAAAAGTTGGGTTGGATTCTTAAAAAAATCTTCTCCATAAAACTCAGCCGCAATTGGGTCTTCTCCTACTCTTCTAAACCAAGATGAAAAAAGATTCAACGTAAACTTTCCTTTTTCCCAAGGATAGTAGTTTAAATTAACTCGATTTAAAACATTTTGAGAGGTTAATTTTAAAGAATTTCGTGAAGCAGAAATTTCTCCACCATCTGTCCGTTTACGATATATTTTACCATCCCAAGTATAGGCATTTAGGGTAGTATCAATAAAATGTCCTCTGGTACGGTTATAAGCACTATACCATTTCATGTTCATTTTCTTTAAAATATTCTTTTTTTCATATTCTAAAGAAGTTCCAACGGTTGATTCACTATAAGTGGCTTCTCCATAAGGTTGAGCCATAATAGCATTGTGCTGTATATCATCGTCAAGTCCTGAATAACGCGCACTAAGAACCAATCGATCTGCATACTTTTTATCTAAAACTCCTGCATAAACGTTTAAAAGATGGTTAGAAAATTTATCATGAAACCGTTTAACTCTCGCAGGCTTTGGATTTCCTTGTTCGTTTGGTATTTCAACATCAACTTTATAGCTATTATCAGAGTGATTAAAAAATGAATTTACCCCAAACATCCATTGATTGTCTGGACTCATCAATTGCGCATTTACACTCATTTTATGGCTATTAAACGATCCTGCTGAATAGGAAACATCTAAATAGTCTGAATATGATTTTCTAGGAACTATATTAACAGCTCCTCCAAGCGCATCTGCTCCTAAATCTACAGGTACTACTCCCTTATAAACTTCAATTTGTTCTATTAAGTTTGAAGGCAGTACATTTAGCCCTAATCCAGCCCCAAAATATGATAAAGGAATTCCATCTAGAAAAAAGGGTACCGATTTTCCAGTCATCCCATTTACATAGATTTTTGCATCGCTACCAAAGCCTCCTGTTTGTCGTACATTTACCCCTGAAATTTGTTTTACAATATCACTTGTATTAATGTTCCTCTCTCGAAACTTTTCCATTTGTAAAACTGATACGTTAGCTGTACTCTCTTTTAATCTTTGAGCTGTTGATTTTCCTTCAAGAGTTACCTCATTTAGCTGATTTTGCTCAGGCTTTAACTGAATAGTAAGTTTTATATTCGTTTTTTCACCTGAAACATCTATTGCCTGGTAACTTGTTTTAAAACCTACATAAGATATTTTTAAGCTATATTTTCCTTTCGGAATCTTTTTAAATGTAAATTTTCCGTCCTCATTGGTTACTGCATTTTTATTAAGTTCTTGTATTTGGAGATGAGACTGAAATAAAGGAATCCCTAAATTGTCAGTTACTACTCCTGAAATTTTTACTGTTTGCGAATGCAAAAAACTACTTGTTAATAGGCTAAAAAATAGTATGCATATAACTTTTTTACCTCCTAACTTTTCAAGGTATAACATCTCTGATTTAAAATAATTTTTAGTCATTATAACCTTACTTGCTTTATCAGCCCTTCAGCTTCCATTTCTTTAAATATCTCTAATTCTTTTTTTGATAGGCTGTTTTTAGTGAGTAATCCATCGGCTTTATCCCATAATTCTTTTGCTTCTGACGTAAGAGAAAAAGCTTCATCAGTATCTTTTTTCATGAGATAATTAAGTTCTGGTGATTTACTAACTAATAGTATTTCGTGATTTTTTATTAAGTGTATGGGGGTCTCTTCTAATAATGGCACTATTTCTCGTTCTTCATTGTAAAGTAAAAAAGTATTTCCTGTTGAAATTGAAAGTGATTTTGTTTCATTTGGATTCATTTCAAAAGCTTCCATTTCTGTTTTCATACAACCTTCAGAGTTGATAAAGCACCTTACTATTTTTACTGGAGTTTTCTCTTCTGAATGATTGCAAACCATTGCTATTTTTTCTTCTTTTTTTACATTAATTAGCGAAACTTTTTCTACCCAAAAATGATCGTCTAAGTGAGTTTTTGAGTACTTTATATTTCCATTATTATGTACCTCAGATACGAGAGTATATTTTCCTAAAGGAGCATTATCGGGAACGTTATATGTAAAATAATAATGGCGACCAGCTTGTATGTTTGTAAGAATTTCTACAAGCTTTTCACGTTTACAAGCTCCTTCTAAATATGAAGCCAACACTAAAAGCGGAGTGTTTTTGTTTAAATATTTTAATTTTTGTGGTACTACTTCCTTATTTTCATTTTCTTCTGGAAAAGCAACAACATGATTTTCAAAAAGAATTGTTACATTACCTTTAGGATCTTTTACTCCTATTTTTACCAATGGACATAAGTGTTTATCTTTTAAGTGTGCTGTATTAAAGTTCCAATGAATGGTAACAGTGGTACCTTGAATGGTTCTTTTGGGAAAAATGCTCATTCTTATTTTTTCAATTTTTTAATATTTTCTTTGCTGTATTTTTGAGGGTATACTTTAAACCATTTTACCATGGTTTCTTCACCTAAATAATCGTAGGTTGTAGACAACAAAAATTCCAATTTCTTGAGGTACTCTTCTTTTGCTTCATCTGGCGCAATTCTCATGGCCTCTCTTCTTTCATCTTTTTCTTTTTTAGTTGCAGGAAGATGATGAAAGTAAGACGTGTTTAAGTATTCTTTACTTAACTTATGGTAAAGTGGTGTAAACAGTATAAGATTGTGCCACATTTCGTCTATAATTAATAAATCATCTGGAATGAAGACTCCTGGAATTTGACTTATGTACAAAAACTTCAAAGTTTCCGTTAATATATCTTCTGCTTCAGTTTCTGTAACATCATACATATCTAAAAACCTAGATATTACATTTTCATCACTAAAAGTTAGGAGCTTTTCTAATTGTTCTTCTGTAACTTTTCCTTCCATTATATTTAACTGTTTTTACTTTTTAAAAAGCGGTAGGATAAATTCCTACCGCTATAAACTTGGGACTATAAAGTGTTAACACAGTGCCCACAATTACTACAATGTGTAGTTCCAGCTGCTTGCTTAGACTTATCAGCTAAAATTTCTGAAATCATTGATTCTTTGGTTTTCATAATTAAAAATTTTAAAGTTTGGCCTACTCTATTTTATAAGGTTTTCAGCATCCCCTTTGTTGCAACTTCTTTAATATTATGGTACATAAATCCAATAGAATTCCTAGGCTTTTCAAAATGAGACTTAGTCTTTTGAAAAACTGAAAGATTTCTGTAAAGATTCTTTTGAAATTTAAATTTTAGTAATAACCTATACTCTAGTATATTTAGGTACTTTTCTTACTTCTTATATTATCTAATGTCTATAACTGTTTAAAACCCTTAAAAACACGTAAAGACATCTAAGCTGCTATAATATATTTTAGATAAGATAATCCTGCATCTAAATATACTACGAGCTATTCCTTTAAAACAATAAAGAAAATAGGTTATTAAAATAAAAACAAAGTGGTGGTAAGAGCTTTTAAGCTAGTATTTTCTCTCCTCTTTAAAACTGAGATATCACAACAACCTATCTCTTATTCATCACAAGCATTATTTAAGCTAATACTCTATAACAGCTCAAATACTTGAATAAAAAAACGTTAATAAGAAAAAGATTAAATGTAAAAATAAAAACTCTTACACTAAAAAAGGTGGTGGTCTAGAAAAAAGTTGCTCCGCAGTAATAGTACCTGAAATAATAAAATCATAACTTTTAATTACTTCTCTCTGAACAAAGTGCTCAGTGTTTTCTACTGAAAAATCTAGAGCATCAGGAGTAACTAACGGAGTTAAATCACTTGCAACCGTATGGTCACATATAGTACAGTGTGATGTATGGTCTTTATCGTCTGTATGGGATAGCACGTGCAATCCGCCCACTTTCATTGATAGAAACAGGACAAGAAATAAATATGCAATGCTATTTTTTAAACGATTACTTTCCATTTGGTCACGAATATAATAAATTAAATTATATAAACACATATTTTTTTTACTACTTTAAATTTTATTACAAAACTCTCGTAGTTAAACTAACTATATTTATGGAAAACTATGCATAGTGTAAAGCAACATCTTAACAATAATTTTTAATTTACTGAAAACAAACCCACTATCCTCTCTCCTATTTTTTCGTTAATAAAAAGCTAACAAAAACTATTTTTTCACCCGTTGAATATAGTATTTTCGCACCCTTTCTTACAGAAAAAATCACATTTCAAGGGTACGAGAACAACTATGAACGACGAAAAAAACTGGTTACAATATTATAAAAACAGCTTATCTGATAGTGAAAACTTAGCGATTGATATTAGTAAAATAAAAAACCTTTTTCATCAAAAATCTTCCGACTTAAGTAACGCTCTCATCAACGCTAAACAAGCAAGTCAACTGTTAGATGTTGAAGAACGTAGAATTAATCGGTTAAAAGGAATTACTAAAAAAGACAATCCTAAGTGGCATAAAGTAGAAGAAACTAAAATATTAATAGCACCTTTTCATTTAGTATATCAAACGGATAATACAAAATTTAAACAACGTACTATTCATCCTTTTTGGATTAGTGCTATTGTAAATCGTTCAGGACAATTATCAGCTCCAAAAGATGGATTTCCCTTAATCGTTCGTAACTATCTAACTCCTATGGCGGATGTTAAGAACGATTTTATCTTCTCTTCTATCGATACCGTTTTAGATGCCAAAGACCTAGATGCTCCCGATTTTGAAAATAGCGAAGAACCTATACCTTGGGATGAATACTGGAACTATATTAACGAAGTGTTTTCTGCGATAACTTTTAGCAACCTATATCGTTATCAAGTAGAACGCCATACCACACAATATGAACTTACTTATTTCGCTTTAAGTTCTAAAATTTCTACAGCAAAAAGTATTCTATTTCTGTACGAAAATCTACTTAAAAATACGGATGAGTTACCTGTACTCTCTAAAATCATCAACCCATATACTAGAGAACGACAAGAAGCCATAACCGATAACGGATTTTTAGTGTATAACCATTTGCATTTAGGACAAATGTCGAATAAGTTCCCACTTTCGGTTAGTCAGCGAAAAACATTATTATCCTATTTAGTAGCCGAAGAAAATGCAGTTACCGCTGTAAACGGACCTCCAGGAACTGGAAAAACTACGCTATTGCAAAGCTTGGTTGCTACCGAGTTTGTAAAAGCTGCTATTAACGGTGAAGAAGCTCCAATAATTTTAGCATGCTCTAACAACAACCAAGCAGTAACGAATATTATTGATAGTTTTATCAATTCTGAAAGTACTATGGAAGAATTGGCCAATCGTTGGATACCCGATTTTAACGGATATGCAACCTACCTCCCATCCAGTTCTAAAAGTGAGAAAAAACTAGCCAATATCAATTACTTAAAAGGAAATTTATTTGGTCATGAAGGAACACTATGTAATCTAGAAAATGAAAAATATATCTCTGAAGCAGAATACTATTTTTTAACAAACTACTGTCAGTATTTCAATACCCAAACAAATTCACTTGACGATGTTTGCAACCATCTACAAGAAGAAATTATTGGTATTCAAAATATTTTAGCTGATGGTGTTGATTTCTCAAGAAACTATATAAATGCTGTAAATTATATTAACAGCATACTTGTACACGAAGAAGATTTTGTTCAAAAAAGTACATTTAAAATCTCCAAGCTACAAGAATGGAGAACTGTTTTAAACGATTTAAAAACAGCTACAAAAGACACTGATTTTATTGATAAAGTAAAACACTATTTTATTGATGAAGCTCAGTTTGAATCAAGAAATGCTGAACACATTTTTAAGGCTAACGCTGAAACACTGTTGGATGCTAAAAAAGCAGCAGCATATATAAAAGAATGTACAAACAATGTAAATCTGCTACTGCAATCACATTTAAGCCTAAAAAATTGGAAGTACGAAAATAACATCAAAGGATTTCCTTTTGTTTCAGAAGAACAAATGTGGGCATATGAATATGAAAAGATAAACTCTAATGATGCAACACAACGTTTCTTTTATGATGAGTTAGATATTGATTTACGCCATAAAGCATTCTTATTAGCAACCCATTATTGGGAGGCTCGCTGGTTACTAGAAACCAGAGAAATGTTAGAGGAAAACACCGAAAAAGGAACAGGAGAATATGCTATTAAAGCAAAATGGAAACGAAGAGCTATGCTTACCCCTTGCTTTGTAGCTACCTTTTACACAGCACCAAGTCACTTTTTATACAGTCAATTTCAAGGAGAAAACGAAAACGGAAAGCCTATTTTTGAATATTTACCGCTATACAACTTTTTAGATTTATTAATTATTGATGAAGCAGGTCAGGTTACTCCAGAAGTAAGCATCCCTGTATTTTCATTAACTCAAAAAGCCTTTGTAGTAGGTGATTTACAACAAATTGAACCTATTTGGTCTATTCCTAAAAAAATTGACCAAGGAAACTTAACAAGTCTTGATATTATTGAAAACCAAAATGACGCGCATTTAGACGAATTAGGTTTTTTAGCTTCTAGCGGAAGTATTATGAAAATGGCTCAAAATGCTTGCGAATTTGAAACACCATTACCCACAAAAAAAGAACAAGGATTGGTTTTATTAGAACATAGACGATGTAATGATGAAATTATTAGTTTTTGTAACGAATTGGCATACGATGGTATTTTAAAACCTATGAAAGGAAAAGCTAAAGAAAATCAGGCATTTCCATCAATGATGGCATATCATATAGAAGGAGTTAGTGAGCGCAAATACAACAGTCGTCAAAACATTAGTGAAGTAAAAGCCATAATTTCTTGGTTACAACAAAACAAAGAAACCATTCAAGAAGCATACGATGTAGATGCTATTGAACCTGTTTTAGGAATTATTACTCCTTTTGCAAGTCAGAAAGGAGAATTATCAAAAGCCTTAACCGATGCGGGTTATAAAGTAAGTGATATTAAACTAGGTACTGTACACGCATTACAAGGTGCAGAACGAAACATTATCTTGTTCAGTTCTGTATATTCTAATGATGATGAAGGAACCTTATTTTTTGAAAAAGACAATAAGCCTAACATGCTAAATGTAGCAGTTTCTAGAGCCAAAGAAAGCTTTATTCTTTTTGGAGACACTCGTATTTTTGATGAAACCAAAAACACACCTTCAGGAATTTTAAAAAGGCACTTAAACATTTATGAAATGGCTAACTAATTATGTTTTGTACACCAAAAAAAATCATAACTAAAAAAGTGTACAACACTTGTACACCAAAAAAATTATCAACTTAAAAAGTGTACAGAAAAGTACCTAACTTGCTATTAAACATTTTTAATAACATTTAGAAAAATGTTAGTTTCATCTTTTAGTAATTAAAAACTAATAAATAACAACAAAAAAAGGAACGATTAAATCGTTCCTTTTTTTTATATACAATACTGTAAGCTTATTTTTTAAACTCAGTAATAGTCTTCTTAATAATATTAATACAGTCTCTTAATTGCTCTTCATTCATTACTAATGGTGGTGCAAAACGAATGATGTTTCCGTGTGTTGGTTTTGCTAATAGTCCATTATCTCGTAACTTCATACAAATATCCCAAGCAGTTGAGCTATCTTCAGTATCGTTAATTACAACAGCATTTAATAACCCTTTACCACGTACTAACGTTACTAACTCGTTTTCTTTAGCAAACTCAGCTAACTCTTCTCTAAAGATTTTACCTAAACGCTCAGCATTCTCAGCTAATTTTTCTTCTTTAACTACCTCTAAAGCTGCAATAGCTACCGCTGCAGCAACAGGGTTTCCTCCAAAAGTAGAACCGTGGTTTCCAGGTCTAATAACACTCATAATGCTATCGTTTGCTAATACTGCAGATACTGGATATGCACCTCCACTTAATGCTTTACCTAAAATTAAAATATCTGGCTGTACATTTTCGTGGTTTACTGCTAATAACTGACCTGTACGTGCAATACCTGTTTGTACTTCATCTGCAATAAATAATACATTGTGCTTTTCACATAACGCTTTCGCTGCTGCTAAATATCCTTCAGAAGGCACATATACTCCTGCTTCTCCCTGAATAGGTTCAGCCATAAAACCAGCAATGTTATCGTTATTTTCTAATGCTTCTTCTAAAGCTTGTAAGTTATCGTACTCAATTTTGATAAACCCATCAGTAAATGGTCCAAAATTCTTACGTGCTACAGGATCATTTGAAAAAGAAATAATGGTAGTTGTTCTTCCGTGGAAGTTATTCTCACAAACAACAATTTGCGCCTCATTCTCCTCAATTCCTTTTACTTCATACGCCCATTTTCTACAGATTTTTAAAGCAGTTTCAACAGCTTCTGCACCTGTATTCATTGGTAATAATTTATCAAAACCAAAGTATTCAGTTGCAAACTTTTCATACTTTCCTAACATATCGTTATAAAAAGCACGAGATGTTAATGTTAATGTTTGCGCTTGGTTTACCATTGCCCCTACAATTTTTGGGTGACAGTGTCCTTGGTTTACTGCGGAATAAGCCGATAAAAAATCATAATATTTTTTTCCTTCAACATCCCATACATATACTCCTTCTCCTTTACTCAATACTACTGGTAATGGATGGTAGTTATGTGCTCCGTATTTGTTTTCTAAGTCAATCGCTTGTTGCGAAGTTAATTGGTCTAAAACAGCCATTTTTCTTAATTTTTTAAAATTTATAAAATAACCATTCCTTATCTACCTTTATCCTTTCGAAAAAGAAGTTTCGAAAATTCAGCGTGGGAAAGAAATCATCCCTAACTACAAAATTATTAAATTTAAGTGACTTTCTTAGATTTTATAGGGTCTAAAAATATAGACTACTTAACTTTTTATTATTTACAATAAAACAACAGTTAATTAGTTTTTTTTATCTTTAAGAGAATTTAACTAAATATCATTTTTATGAAAAAAATCTTTTTTTTACTACTGCTTTCTATAGTTACAATCGGCTGTAAATCTACATCTGTAACTAACACAAAACTTGACAACAAAACTGAACGAATGTTAAAGGGTAACTGGACCATTACTGCTGTAAGTTTTCCGGGTTCAAATTATTTAAAAGTAAACTCATTTAATTTAGAAGATTCTAACTGTTTTATTGGTAGTGATTGGAGTTTTATCTCTAACAATAATAAAGGACAAATGAATTTAAATAATCCAAGTACAAATTGTAAAAACTTTAGTTCTCCAATTACTTGGTATGTTAATAAAGATGGTAATTTTGTTTTAAAAATTATAAATAACCACAAAGCAAAAGAAGTAAACCAAGGATATATATTAAATATAAATAATGTTACTGAAACTAGCTTCGATTTAATAGACAAAGTAAACGTTGCTGGCCAAGTAAAAAACATTACCTATTCATTTCAAAGACAATAATTAATAAAACATTATGAAAAAATCAATAATTTATAGTTTATCAATTTTATTTTTAGCTAGTACAGTTTTTACCTCATGTAAATCTATTCAAAATGCTAACAACACTCAAAAAGGAGCTGCTATTGGTACAGCCGCTGGTGCTGTGATAGGTGCTGTAATAGGTAATAATGTAGGAAGTAAAAACAACTCAGAACTTGGAGCTATTTTAGGTGGCGTTGTAGGTGGTGTTGCCGGTGGTGTAATTGGTAATCAAATGGATAAACAAGCTCGTGAGATTGAAGAAGCTTTACCTGGTGCTGAAGTTGAAAGAGTTGGTGAAGGTATTAAACTTACCTTAGGAGAAAACGCCGTTCGTTTTGCTACTAACAAAGCTACTTTAACAACTACTGCTAAAGCTAACTTAGATAAATTAGTCCCTGTTTTTAAAGATTATGGAGATACTAATATTGTAATTTATGGTTATACAGATAGTACAGGTAGGGTTGAATACAACCAAACGCTTTCAGAAAAAAGAGCTAACTCTGTAAAAAGTTACCTAGCTAGTAAGGGATTAAAAAACAGTCGTTTTGAAACTAAAGGACTAGGTGTTAAAGATCCTATAGCAACAAACGATACTGCTGAAGGAAGAAGTAAAAACAGACGTGTAGAGTTTGCGATTGTTGCAAATGAACAAATGATAAAAGAAGCAAAACAAGAAGCCCGTCAATAAAAAAATAACTTTTACAAACTATACCTAAAAAGACTGCTCTACAATGAGTGGTCTTTTTTTTATCTTCAAACCATATCTTTTCCTAATTTTGCACACTATAAATCATAGTATAGAATGCCAAGAAGAGAACGAAATAAGTTTGTAAAAAGAGGACAAGTCATTGAAATTTTAATTGAAGATTATGCCTTCGGCGGAAAAGGAATTGGAAGAATACGTTCAGAAGAAGGTGTTTTTGTTGTTTTTGTTCCTAACACTTTACCAGGACAGTTAGTAAAAGCACGTGTAGACAAATCAAAGAAAAAGTATGCAGAGTGTAAATTAATTGATGTTTTAAAACATTCTGAGGACGAAGTAGCTATTCCTTATCAAGATATTCCTGGAGCACCTTATATTCAATTACCTATAGATTTACAACACAAATACAAGCAAGAAAGTACGTTATCTTTATTTAAGCGTATTGGTAAAGTTGAAAATATTGAAGATTTATTTGATGAATTTATCGCTTCCCCTAATGTATTCCACTATAGAAATAAAATGGAATATGGTTTTTCTGCCATTGGTTACGATCGTGAAAACAAAACCGATGTAGATGAATTTACCTTAGGTTTTAAACGTCGCGGTGTTTGGTGGATGGGTGATAACCTTGAAAAAGATTCTGGTTTATTTGACAAACAAGTTGAAGACAACATCAAAAACATTAGAGAGTACTGTAAAAAAACTGGTCTAGCGCCTTGGCACGGACCTAAAAAAGAAGGTTTCTTTAGGTATTTTGTGGTAAGAAAATCATACAAAACCAACGAATTGTTATTCAACTTAGTAACCACTTCTCACGATTTACCTAAATTTGATTTAAAAGAATTTACTAACTATTTAGTAGAGTTATTTGGCGATAGAGTGGCTGGTTTATTACATACTATTAATGACGAAACTGGCGATAGAACCATAGCTACCTCAGGAAGTGTAAAATTAGTATATGGAAAAGATAAAATTGTTGAAGAGTTATTAGGTTTAAATTTTGAAATTAGCATGAAAAGCTTTTTTCAAACCAACCCTAAATCTGCCGAAAAACTATATACCAAAGTAGTTGATTATGCGTTAGAAAACAAAGATGCAATTGACAATACCGTAGTGATGGATTTATTCTGTGGAACAGGAACTATTGGACAAATTATTGCTTCAAAGTCGAATAACACTAAAATTGTTGGTGTAGATATTGTAGCCTCTGCTATTGAAGACGCTAAGAAAAATGCAGAACGTAACAATATTGAAGGTTTGCAATTTTATGCAGCTGATGTAGGAAAGTTCTTAAACGAACACCCACAATATAAAAATAAGATAAGAACCATTATTTTAGATCCAGCTCGTGCGGGTATTGCACCAAAAACACTTAAGAAAATCATAAACTTAAATGCAGATAGAATGGTTTATGTATCTTGTAACCCAGCAACACAAGCTCGTGATACGGAGGAATTGATGAAAAACGGATATCAATTAAAAAAGATTAGTTTAGTAGATCAATTTCCACATACATCACACATAGAAACAGTAGTTCTATTTGAAAAATAAACATTATATGAAAAAATACATTGCTCTATTCATATTTATAGCAGGTTTAACGGCCTGTGAAAAAGATGATTTCTGTACACAAAACCCAGTAACCCCTAATTTAGTACTTCGTTTTTACGATATGGATAATACGAATGATTTAAAAAATGTAGAACGTTTATCTGTAATTGCAGAAGGAAAAACTGATAGCCTTTTTACCGATAGAACAGTAGACAGTATTGCTATTCCTTTAAACAGCCTATCTCAAAAAACAGTCTATACACTAAAAATGAATGATGTAGATGGCAATATAGCTAATAACCAAACGGCTACACTTACCATTGAGTACAATCCTAAAGAAGACTTTGTGTCTCGTTCATGTGGTTTCAGAATTATTTATGAAAATGTAACTTTAAATGATACAGGTTGGATAAACAGTTTATCAACTACAGAAATTCCATTAATCGATAATCAAGCTAGCGCCCATGTACAAGTATTTCATTAGTCTATGTTTCGTTTTTGTATTTGTGAACGGATACTCACAAATAAATACATCTAAAGAAGAAACCAAAGAAAAAAAAGATACCGTTACATATAAAACAGGATATGGCTTACGTATTGGATTAGACATTAGTAAACCTGGTCTTGCCATTATTGATAAAAGTTATAGCGGACTTGAATTAGTAGGTGATTATAGAGTATCAAAAAAATGGTACATCGCTACTGAATTAGGTTTTGAAGATGAAACTACCTATGAAGATTTTTCTTCTTCTAGTTCAAAAGGAAGTTATATTAGACTTGGAGCAAACTACAACGCCTACGAGAATTGGTTAGACATGAATAACGAAATTTATGTTGGTATGCGTTATGGTTTTGCCATATTTGATCATACCTTAAATAGCTATCAACCTAATGTTTCTTCAGGTACTGAAAACTTACCTCCTTATTTTCCTTCAAACCCTGTTACAACACCTATGTCTGACGACGGACTTACCGCTCATTGGACTGAATTACAGCTAGGTATAAAAGCAGAAACTTTTAAAAACTTGTTTATAGGTTTTAGCTTTTCATATAAAATTATGTTAAGTGTTGACGATCAAAAAGGCTTTAAAACGCTATATACACCAGGTTTTAATCGTGTTTTTGAAAGCAGTACAGGCTTCGGATTCAACTATACAATATCGTACTTAATTCCTTTTGTTAATAAATAAATTATCAGCATACGCTTGATTTCACTAACTTTACTGCCTGAATAATAAAACTTATTAACAATGAATAAAATTCCAAGCGTAAACTTAGCAGATTTTTTATCGGACGATGCTGAAAGAAAACAAAAATTCATCAATGAAATTGGTGACGCTTACGAGAATATAGGATTTGTAGCATTAAAAGGACACTTTTTAGACGATGAATTAGTAGATAACTTATATGCTGAAATCAAAAAGTTTTTTGATTTACCTACAGATGTAAAAGAAAAATATGAAATTCCAGGTATTGGAGGTCAAAGAGGGTATGTTTCTTTTGGTAAAGAAAGTGCTAAAGGAAAGAAAGAAGGAGATTTAAAAGAGTTTTGGCACTTTGGTCAGTATGTTGATGCAGATTCAAAATACGCAAAAGAATACCCAGAAAATGTTGAAGTTGAAGAATTACCTGAATTTAACAAAGTGGGTAAAGAAGCTTACCAAATGTTAGAAAAAACAGCTAAATACGTTTTACGTTCATTAGCCTTACATTTAGGTTTAGAAGAAACGTATTTTGACAACTACATCAAAAACGGAAATAGTATTTTACGTCCAATACACTACCCTCCTATTACAACAGAACCTAAAGGAGCTGTAAGAGCTGCTGCTCATGGTGACATTAATTTAATCACTTTATTAATGGGAGCTCAAGGAAAAGGATTACAAGTTCAAAACCATAAAGGTGAATGGATTGATGCTATAGCAGAAGATGACGAGTTAATGATTAATGTAGGTGATATGTTATCACGCCATAGTAACAACAAGTTAAAATCAACAATTCACCGTGTAACTAACCCTCCTAAAGAATTATGGGGAACATCACGTTATTCAATTCCATTTTTCATGCATCCTGTTTCTGATATGAAATTAGATGTTTTAGAAAACTGTATTGATGAAAACAATCCAAAGCAGTTTGAAGATATTACTGCTGGTGAGTTTTTAGATGAACGTTTACGCGAATTAGGATTGAAAAAATAAATCTAATGGATTTACAAGATCAATTAAAAAATTTATTCCCAGATCATCAGTTTGAGGAAAAACCTGAAGAAAAAAAACCTGACGTCTGGTTACAAGATGAACCCATTCTTTGTAAGTATGAAAAACGTAAAGGGAAACCTGTTACTATAATAGACGGTTATAATGGGGCTACCCAAGACTTTAAAAAATTAGCAAAAGAAATCAAAACCAAACTAAGTGTTGGTGGTAGTTTTAAAGATGATAAAATCATAATTCAAGGTGATTATAGAGATACTATAATGCAACTTTTAAAAGATAAAGGATTCAACGTAAAACGCGTTGGTGGATAAGTAAAAAATGTCGAAGATTTGATTCTTCGACATTTTTTTTATATTTACAACTTTTGTAAAGTGTTAAATACCAACCAGTAAATAATAACGTATAAAATAAATCGTTTATTTTACATAAATAAAGAAATCAACCAATTCCCTAAAATTATGAAACATTCTTTATTACACATAACCAATGGAGACGTTACAACTCAAAGACTTCAAGAACTAAATATTGAAGGTGATATTATTACGTGGCGTGAAATGTTATGTGAAGGAAAAACATCAGTAGACGTAGGTAGTGAAGACTTCTGGAAAACACGTTTTGACTTTTTAAAAACTACTTATAAAATTACTAAGAAGAAGTTTATAGATTATACCCTTAAAGAATACCGAAACCTATGTAATCAAAAACAACAAGATGAGATTGTTTTATGGTTTGAATACGATTTATTTTGTCAAGTAAATATGTTAGCAGTAATAAGCTGGCTAAAAAGATACCGTAAAAATCACAAAATATCTTTAGTTACAAGTGGTAAAATAGATAACTCTAAAAAGTTATATGGTTTAGGAGAATTATCTGACGATCAATTAAAAGAGCACTTTAAAAATAAAATAGAGCTTTCTCAAGATGATATAGAATATGCTGACTATATATGGCAATTATATTGCTCAGATAGTCCGTTACCTCTTGAAAATGCACATAAATTTAATCCAAAATCACCTTTTGTATATCTAGAAAACGCTATAAAAGCACATTTACTTCGTTTTCCTTCAATTGAAAATGGATTAAATTATATAGAAAATAATATTTTAAAGGTTGCTAACGAGCATACATTTGCAAACCAAGATGAACTGCTTAGAAGTCTTTTAACTCATCAAGAAAACTATGGGTTTGGTGATATTCAATACGTTAACAAACTTGAAAGCCTTAAAAAGCTATTTACCTCTTTTGATCCTGTAAAACTTAGTAAAACAGGTAAGAAAGTATTGCAAAACCAAACAAACTATTATGCTAAAATTCGTTCTGATTTTTCGTATCTTGGTGGCGCAAAAAAATACAGCTATCTCTACGTAAACTCTACTGATAAGCTGTTAAAAATAACATCGTAAATGAGTATACAACATTCTGAGCTCATCTTAAATCCAGATGGTAGTATTTACCATTTGAATTTAAGACCTGAACATATTGCTACCGATATCATTTTTGTTGGAGACCAATATCGTGTCGACAAAGTCACCAAACACTTTGATACTATAGAATTTAGCACACAAAAAAGAGAATTTAAAACCACAACTGGCACCTATAAAGGAAAAAGAATTTCTGTAATTTCTACAGGAATAGGTCCTGATAATATTGATATTGTTTTAAATGAATTAGACGCTCTAGTTAATATCGACTTAAACTCACGTAAACCTAAAGAAAAACATACACAATTAAACATTACAAGAATTGGAACTTCTGGTTCTTTACATGCTGATATTCCTGTAGATAGTTTTTTATTAAGCTCTCACGGGTTGGATTTAAACGGAATGTTACAATCGTATCAAGTGGATGAAATCTCACATCCAGATATAGAAGAAGCTTTCATAAAACATACCAATTGGAGTGCAAAAAAATCATATCCGTTAATCATTTCTAACGGAAAACCTTTAGAAGATAAATTAATATCTAACAAAGTATATAAAGGAATTACAGCTACTGCTGGTGGTTTTTATGGTCCTCAAGGACGTGTTTTACGCTTACCTTTGCAAGACCCCGATTTAAATAAGAAGATTGATAGTTTTAACTATAATAACAATCGAATTACCAACCTTGAAATGGAAACATCAGCCATTTATGGGTTGGCTAAACTACTAGGTCATAATGCAGCATCAATGAATGCTATTATTGCTAACAGAGCCAACGGAACATTTAGTAAAGATCCGTATAAAGTAGTAAATGATTTGATTGCATATACCCTAGATAAATTAGTTGAATAAATGCTGAAATTAAAAATAGGTGGTGTTCCTGAACATTTTAATTACCCATGGTACATTACATTAAAAAATAAAGAATACACCAAAGAAGGAATCAACTTACGCTGGAAAGATTATCCTGGAGGTACTGGAGCTATGACGAAAGCTTTACGCTCTGGTGAAGTTGACATTGCCCTGGTGCTTACTGAAGGAATTATTAAAGATATTATTAATGGAAATCCTTCAAAAATTACACAAACTTTTGTAAAAAGTCCACTTGTTTGGGGAATTCATGTTGCTGCGAACTCAAAATTCAAAACCATTAATGACTTAGAGAATGCTACAGTAGCTATTAGCCGATTTGGTTCAGGTTCTCAACTTATGGCAATTGTAAATGCCCATAACAATGGTTGGGATGTTAATAAACTACAATTTAAAGTAGTTGGAGATTTACAAGGAGGAATAGACGCTTTAACTAATGGAGAAGCCGATTATTTTATGTGGGAGCACTTTACCACAAAACCATTGGTTGATAACGGTACTTTTAGGCGAGTTGGTAACTGCCCTACCCCATGGCCTTGTTTTGTAATTGCTGTTCGTGATGAAATCTTAGAAAATAATTTTGAAGAAGTAAAAAAAGTACACGATATCATTAACGCTTGTACTAAAGACTTTAAAGACTTCGATAATATTGATAAAGTTCTTTCCAATAGGTATGAACAACAAATAGATGATATTCAGGAATGGTTATCTATTACTGAATGGAATGACGGCGAAGCTATTTCCGAAAATTTAATTACGGACATACAAAATAAAATGGTGGAGTTCAACGTTATTGAAAAGAAGGAAAATTCTGGTGACTTAATCAGAAATATGTATATTTGATTTTTATAAAACGGAATAATGATGAAAAAAGTAGTATTTATTGCAATTTGTACTGTTAGTTTATTAGGTTTTTCTTCTTGCGGAAGTACTAGTCCTTGTGGATTAGCAAAAACTAATCAAAACAAACAAAAACAACATCAACAACAAGAGATAGTAGTTGCAGATGCAACTGAAATAGCAATCGCTGAATAAGTTGATGTTTCTTTATTCAAATTCAATAAATCCGCTTTTTTAGGCGGATTTTTTTATTTTGATTTTTCTCATAACAAAAAATCCTTTTCTAAAATAGAAAAGGATTTGAGCTTATCTTATATGTGTTAGTTTTTTACTTTGCTATAATTTCTCCTAACAGAGCACCCTTTTCAAAGGCAAACACCATTACTAATAACAACATAACTCCTACACATGTAATAACGTAATATTTTGTTTCATTCTCTTTTTTCATAATATAATTTAGTTTTAATGATTAATTTTTCTTTTTTAACATTGGCACAAACCTAAAATCACCTAACTCATGCTTTTCAAATTCTTTTGGTGATTTCCTTATAAAAAGTGTCATTACTTGCTCTTGATCCCCCACAGGAATCAACAACCTACCTCCTACTTTAATTTGCCCCAGTAATGCTTTAGGTACATACGGAGCTCCAGCTGTAACAATAATTTTGTCAAAAGGGGCTTCTTCTGGTAATCCTTTGTAACCATCACCAAAAATAAACCTTTTTGGCTTATATCCAAGTCTTGGCAAAAACATTGAAGTTTTTTTAAATAACTCATGTTGTCTTTCTATTGAATACACCACAGCATTCAATTCTAATAATACTGCCGTTTGGTATCCAGATCCAGTTCCTATTTCTAATACTTTTTCTTCTGGCTTTACTTCTAATACTTGTGATTGAAACGCTACTGTATAAGGCTGAGAAATTGTTTGTTCAGCAGCAATAGGAAAAGCTTTGTCTTGATATGCATGCGCTTCAAAACTACTATCCATAAACAAATGTCTTGGAATTTTTCTGATAGCTTTTAATACTCTCTCGTCATTAATTCCTTTTGCTTCTAAAACGTTTGCTAATTGATTTCTAAGTCCTTGGTGTTTGGTTGTATCTCTCACTAATTATAAAATTTCAGGAGGATAAAAGTAGTAATAAATCTGTATAAAAGTGTATCTTTGTTTGCGTTGATTTTTTGTAGAAATCATTTCTTTTTCAACAAACCAATCAAATAACTAATAATCTTTCACTTATGTTAAAAGCTGGAGTTTTAGGCGCAGGTCACTTAGGAAAAATCCATTTGCGTTTGTTACAACAATCAGAAAAATATGAATTAGTAGGGTTTTATGACCCTTTTACAGAAAATGCACAAAAAGTAGCTGATGAATTTGGCTATAAATTATTCGATTCAGTAGAAGCATTAATTGATGCTGTTGAAGTAGTTGACATTGTTACTCCTACACTTTCTCACTTCGATTGTGCCAAACAAGCCATTGAAAAAGGAAAACATATTTTTATTGAAAAGCCTATTACGAATACAGTGTTAGAAGCTGAAGCTATAAGAACTTTAGCTAGCCAGCATCATGTTCGTGGTCAAGTTGGACATGTAGAGCGTTTTAACCCTGCTTTTATGGCTGTAAAAGATTTGATTGACACACCAATGTTTATTGAAACACATCGCTTAGCTGAATTTAACCCTAGAGGAACAGATGTGCCTGTAGTTTTAGATTTAATGATTCATGATATTGATATTATTTTATCGGTAGTAAACTCAAAAGTAAAAAGCGTTCATGCCAGTGGTGTATCAGTAATTTCAGAAACTCCTGATATTGCTAATGCGCGCATTGAATTTGAAAATGGTTGTGTTGCAAACCTAACTGCAAGTAGGATTTCGATGAAAAACATGCGTAAGAGCCGTTTTTTCCAAAGAGATGCATACATTTCAGTAAACTTCTTAGAAAAAAAGTCTGAAGTTGTTAGAATGAAAGACGTACCAGAAAAACCTGATGAGTTTGCTATGATTTTGCAGAATGCTGAAGGTGTTAAAAAGCAAATTTATTACGATAATCCTGAAGTAGTAGCTAACAACGCTATTTTAGATGAATTAGAATCGTTTGCAGATGCTATTCACAATAATACTACGCCTATTGTTTCGTTACGTCAAGGTACTGAGGCTTTACGTGTAGCACATCAGATTATAGACTGTTTTTAGAATAAAGTAAATAAGTAACAACCGCGTTAGGGATTGCAGTGAAAATCCTTTTTTGTTATGCTGCGCAAAGCAAAGATTATAACAAAAAAGATTGTAGCGGAAAGCCCGCCCCATAGGGGAACGCCCATATAAATACCAAAACACAACAACATGAAAAATATCGCCGTAATTGGAGCAGGAACAATGGGAAATGGAATTGCGCATACGTTTGCTCAATTTGGATACAATGTTCAACTTATCGACATTTCGCAAGCTGCCTTAGATAGAGGTTTAGCAACCATTACTAAAAACTTAGATAGAATGGTAGCGAAAGAAAAAATTACTGAAGACGATAAAAATAATACCTTAAACAATATTACGACCTACACTTCTATTAAAGAAGGTGTACAGAATACTAGTTTAGTTGTTGAGGCTGCTACTGAAAATATTGACTTAAAACTTAAGATTTTTAAAGATTTAGATGAAGCTTGTGCTGAGGATACTATTTTAGCTACCAACACTTCATCAATCTCAATTACTCAAATTGCAGCAGCTACCAATAGACCTGAAAAAGTAATTGGAATGCACTTTATGAATCCTGTGCCAATTATGAAATTGGTTGAAATTATTAGAGGATACAACACTTCTGATGAAGTAATGGACTTTACAGTTGATTTAACTAAGAAAATAAATAAAGTTCCTGTTGAAGTAAATGATTACCCAGGTTTTGTTGCCAATCGTATTTTAATGCCAATGATTAACGAAAGTATTGAAACGTTATACAACGGTGTTGCTGGTGTTGCTGAAATTGATACCGTAATGAAATTAGGAATGGCACATCCAATGGGACCATTACAATTAGCCGATTTTATTGGGTTAGATGTTTGTTTATCTATCTTAAACGTAATGTATGACGGATTTAAAAACCCTAAATATGCTCCATGTCCGTTATTAGTAAACATGGTTGCAGCAGGTAAATTAGGTGTTAAATCTGGTGAAGGTTTTTACGATTATTCTGAAAGTAGAAAAGCTGAGAAAGTTGCTAAGATGTTTTCTTAAAAACTAAGAAAAATATAAAACAAAAAGAAGCCTTTTGGGCTTCTTTTTGTTTTATAACTGTAATACTTCACCTTCATTAGGGATTACTATTTTATCTTGAATAGATTTTTCTTGCTCTTTTAAAAATAAGCGAAGCTCCTCTTTCGTTAGTCCACAATGGTTTATTGCGTCCATATGAATTGCTATTAAAATAGCCTTCGTATTCTCAACAGCTGTCCTTAGTAATTCTTCTTTACTTAACGTCATATGTTTACCTGATTCTAAAACAGGGTTTGGCTTGCTAAAAGTACACTCCCCTGTATTTGCAATAATATGAGTAGGTTTTTCAATTTTCAAAGCATTCTTTAAAAGACTATCTAAAACGGCGTCTCCTGTAATAAATATTGTATCTTCTTTAAATGTTAAAGAAAAAGAAGATGATTCGCCAAAAGGCATTGCTCCTGTTGCTCCTTCATGATGATGTGCTTCGTAGCGTTTTATCGATACTCCAGACCAATTTACAACCTGCTCTATGCTTTGTAAGTTTGTAAATCCTTTTGATTTTAATTTTTCTACATCAAAAGGTTGGCAAAAAATAAGTATGTTTTTAGGAAGTAATTTTTCAGCATCAGCATCAAAATGATCTGGATGGTAATGCGTTATCAAAACAGCATCGGCTTGTTCTATAATTTTATTTTTAGGTATCGGTAAATCATTCATCGGAATACGTTTGTCATTAGAAAAAGGAATTGGGTCTTGTGTTCCCTTATCTGACAAAACAGGGTCTATTAATATTTTTTTTGAATTCACTTCTAAAAGTACAGTAGCTTGTCGTATATATTGCAATTTTGTTACTGTCTCTTTTATAGCATTATTCGTTGTTTTACATGCGCTAATTACAGTTAAGACTACTATTAGCAGTTGATTTAATTTCTTCATTTTTTTATATGTTTTTCTTATTTAACTACGAAACTAAAGCACTTTTTTACAGGAAACAATACGTTACATTTTTGTACCTTACGCACCTTTTGGTTAGTTTTTTTAGTACCAAAAAGATAGAATTGAAAAAAAATGAAAAAATTTTCACCTGATTATTGCCCTTTAACTTATGCTACAAAAGTTGTATGTGGAAAATGGAAGTTATTCATCATTTCTAGACTTGTTGAAAAACCACTTAGGTATGGACAAATCAAGACTGCATGTGAAACAATCTCAGAAAAGATGTTAACTAGCCAATTAAAAGAGTTAGAAGCTGATGGAATTATTAGCAGAAAAATATATGCTGAAGTTCCACCTAGAGTTGAATATTCTCTTACTCCATTTGGCAATGATTTAGTCAATGCTTTAGCCCCATTACATGCTTGGGGAATTGATTACATGGAGCATAAGAAAATTCCTTTTCCTAAATATAACTGAAAAGATGATTACCCCATCATAGTAAACTAAAGACTAGTTTCCTAAATTATAAGTTTATCTAATAGCTTTTTACGATTATTCTGAAAATAGAAAAGCTGAGAAAGTAGTGAAAATACTTTCAGAAGCTTTTTTTAGCTAATACTTTACCATTGTTTTATTAAACTACCGATTCCTTTTTCAATTCCTCTATAGTAGTTTTCGTTTTTAAACTCAGGAACAATTACACTACCTATTACCTTTTTGCAAATTTCATCGGTAAGCGTTTCTTCTGTTCCTAACCCTGTAGATATTCGTATTTCTCTTTTTAATTTATTGATAACAATTGTTAAGCCATTATTCTTGTCTTTTCTCCCTACTCCCCAATCATTAGCCAACGCTAAAGAATAATCTTCAATATTATCATACGGTTGATAACTACTTACAGTAACAACTGCTATAACATTTGTTGATTCTTTTTCATAATCATCAATTAGTTTTTCCAATTTTTGCTCTTCATCATTTGTGAACATATCTTCATAATCATTCACATAACCTATCGGAGAAGGAAACTTACTCTCTACAACTTCTTTTGACTTATTAAAAAAGACTACTTCCTTTTCATTTTCTGTACTTTTACATGAGAATACTACAATTATTAGAAGTAGTATTACTATAACTTTTTCCTTTTTCATCTCTCTTTATTTAACACGAAGTATCCGCTATGATTTTCCACTCATCTTGTATCTTCTTAAAAATAATCATAAAAACGCCGTTAGCGTCTCCTATTGTTCTTTTTAAATGATATTCCCCCATAACTGAATAAGCTCCTTCAGTAATTTTAGAAATGTCATTAACCTTAAAAGTTAATGTTCCTGAGTGTTCTTTTGTTGGATACCCTTTTTTATAATTATCTAAGGTTTTTTGCCATCCAAAAGTAACTCCATTTCGTCCGTAAAACTTTAATGAATCACTCTTCCAATACCCTTGCATAAAACCTTCTAAATCGCGATTTGACCAAGCTTCTTCTTGTGCCTTCATCACCGATAAAATCTCTTGTTTTTCTGTTTCTTCTGAAACGGTTTTGGCTGCTTCTTGCTTACATGAAGCAAATAATATCACTAAAAAAACAATACTTAAAAACTTTTTCATTTTAAAATAGAGAGTTTATAATATATTTTATAGTCACTCCTTCTGCCTCTGCTTTATAATTCTTCACAATTCTATGTGATAAGATAGGAATTGCTACCGCTTGAACATCTTCAATGTCTGGAGAATATTTTCCATGTACCGCTGCGTGTGCTTTGGCTGCCAAAATTAAGTTTTGTGAAGCTCTTGGTCCTGCTCCCCAATCAATGTACTTTTTAATTAATTCAGTAGCTTTATCTGAATTAGGACGTGTTTTACCCACCAAACCAACAGCATACTCAACTACATTATCTGCTACAGGAATTTTACGTATTAACTTTTGGACTTCAATAATTTCTTCTGAAGAAAAAATAGCGTTGACTGTTTGTTCAGCTATTGATGTCGTATTTTTTACCACTTGTACCTCTTCTTCAAAGCTTGGATACTCTAAGTTAATTGAAAACATAAAACGGTCTAACTGAGCTTCTGGTAACGGATACGTTCCTTCTTGCTCAATAGGGTTTTGTGTAGCTAATACAAAAAATGGTAGCTCTAACTTATAATGATGTCCTGCTACAGTTACCGACTTTTCTTGCATAGCCTCTAGTAAAGCTGCTTGAGTTTTAGGTGGTGTACGGTTAATTTCATCTGCTAAAATGATATTTGAAAAAATTGGTCCTTTTATAAATTTAAAATGACGTGTTTCATCTAATATTTCACTTCCTAAAATATCAGAAGGCATTAAATCTGGAGTAAACTGAATTCTATTAAAATTCAACCCTAATGCGCTAGAAATTGTATTTACTAATAAGGTTTTTGCCAATCCTGGTACTCCAATTAACAACGAATGCCCTCCACAAAAAATTGAAAGTAATGTATAGTTTACAGCTTCTTGCTGACCTATTATAACCTTACCTATTTCTTGTTGTAGTTGACTATATTTTTCTACAAGTGTGTTTACTGCTGTTACGTCAGACATAAATCAAAATTTTTCTTTGTTCAATAAATTTAATTACAAACTTTTATAAAATGAAATTCCCGCTCTCGCGGGAATGACAATATACTAAATTTATTATTTCTTATTTGTTTTCTTTCTTCCAATCTTTCTTGAAAGTACACTTCTTATAATCGTTACTTAATTTTAGGTAAGTTTCTTGGATTTTATCCTTGGTCCATTTTGTAATTTCTTCTTCTTTTTTCTTAGCAAGAGCAAATTCTTGCATTCTTACATAGTCATCTACTAAATCAGCTTTATGTGTATCTGTTTTATCTTTTAATAAAATTACTTTATACATTTTTTCTCCTTCTCGTGTTTCATCATAAAAAATATCAGACAAATCACCTTTTTTCAACTCACTAATTCTTGCGAATAGCTCAGGCGGCATTCTCGTTAACTCAAAAGTTGGTTCTTGAGTATAAGGATTCATTATAATACCTGCACTATTTTTTGTTTCTTCATCCTCAGAATATTTCTTTACAGCTTCTTCAAAAGTTATTTTCTCTTCTTTTATATCAGCTACTATCTTTTCTATTTGTTCTTTAGTTTCATTTAATTTTTCATCAGAAACTTCAGGTTGCATTAAAATATGAGATACTTCTCGTTGATTACCTTTAATTTTATGCAGTTGAAGTATATGGTATCCGAAGGCTGATTTAATAGGCTCTGAGATTTGATTTACATCCAATGAAAATGCTGTTTCTTTAAACTCTTTAATAAATGGACTATCTTTTGTAATTACATATTTCCCACCATTTTGAGCTACTCCTGGATCTTCTGAGTTAATAATTGCTTTCAACTTAAAACTTGCACCGTTTTCTATTTCTTTTTTTATTTCTTTTAATTTGTTTATTACACGCTCTTTCTCTTCTTCTGTTGGTTCTGCTTTAACTACTAATTGTTGCAATTGAACTTCAGCTGGTATTTCAGGAAGCTCTCCCTTATCTTGTAATCCTTTAAAATAGATGCGAATTTCTTCTGGAGTTACGTCAATATTTTCAGTGATCTTTTGCTGTTCTTTTTCTATTAGTAAATTCTCTCTTTGAACTCTACCTAGTTCTTTCTTTAAATCTTCAACATCATTAAAACCATAAGCTTCAACCACTTTTTCTTCACTTCCATATTCTTGTGTAAAAAAAGCAATACTTCTATCTACTCTACTATCAATTTCAGATTGAGATACTGTTACACTATCAATAATTGCATGATGAGCTAATAGTTTTTGTTGCATTAATTCTTCTAACATTTCACAGTCAGATATCTTTACTTTTCCTTCACTTCTTAACTCTACTTCTTGCTTAAACTTATCTATATCAGAATCTAAAACAATGTTTTTACCTACCACCACAGCAACACCATCTACTTTTGTTCCTTGTGCATTAACTGTTGTTAAGCCTGCTAAAAACAACGTAAATACTATACTAATATTCTTTAAAGTTCTTGTTTTCAATTGCATCATTTATCAGCGTTTTTTCAATATCTCGTATTAATTCTAATTTTCTTTTATGTAAAATAATCTGTTTTATTCTAGCGCTTACATAGCTCAGTGGAGCCGTAGCGTTTTGTGGTAACATATTTTTTACAGCGACCAAATATACTCCTAAACTATCTTCTTTTTGTATGAATTTTGATATTTTTAACAAGTTTTCTTTCGTTTCGTTACGAAAAGGTGGAATTTTTTTCTTTAAATATTCAAAAGTTACCCAAGTTGAATCTTGTAATCGATATGATTTAAAATTTAATAAATGTCTTTCTAAATCTTCTTTATCCTCTTCTTTTTCTGACTTAAACTGCTTTATTGTTTCTTTTTTATCCAGGTAATCTTTACCAAAATGTACATATTCAAATTGTACAAGTTCTTCACTTACTTTAAAATTCTCTTTATTTTCCTCATAATACAACTCTATTTCTTCCTCAGTAACAACCGTATCTAATTGTTGTTTTATCAAACGTTCTTTATAGCCGTTAATGTATAAACTCTTTTTATAATCGTTAACTAAGTTTTGTATTTCTTCACTGTTTACTTCTGAGATATTCTCTTCTGCTTTAATGTACAATAATTCTTGTTTAGCCCAAGAATTAATCAAACCTTTTACTATAACTAAACTATCTTTGGGTGAAAGATTTTTTGGCAATAAACCAGCAATATCTTTTTTGTATAGATGTTTATTATAAACAGTAGCAATTGGTCTTTCACTCGTAACCCTTTTAGTTTTTAAACTAACAAGATCACATGAAACGATTATAAATAATGTTGTTAAAAAAATATATTTTCTCACTTTGTATTATTGGTTAAACGTATTCTTAAATTTTATTAATCCCCTTTTCTTACTCTAACCATATAGTTGTTTCATAGCTTTTTTATCATTCTTTTCCTTACTAGAAATAATTACTTATCTTTTTTATTGCATCAAGTTCTTTGCCATACTTTTAGCTTAGTAAAAGGTTTTTAGCCATAATTTTTCTTTTTTTAAAAGAAAAACTACATCCAAAAATGAAAGTGTAAAACTTTTTTTGTTATAAATTTACAAAGAAATAATACCTTTTATTGCCTCTGCTTTTTTATAATACGAAATAACTTCGTTTGAACTCTTTACTGTAATATGTATTGATACACTTACGTATTTTCCTGTTTTAGATTTTTTTGTATTGATAACTGCTCCAGCATTATTAAATAAGTCTTGTACTTCTTTCTCCTGACTACCGTCAGTAGGAACAATAAATTTATATAAATACTTAGCTGGAAACGTTGTGGTATCTTCTAATTGTGATTTTAATTTTGCGTAAAAAGCTTCTCTATCTTGCATAACTCAGAAATTACTATTTTATAAAAACTCATCAAAAATTTAAAGCATGTAGTGATGATGCACAAAATTACACTATTTATTATATTTATAACTTGAAACTTTTATTTTTGCCCCATGCAACAAAAAATAGTTTTAATAGGTGGTCCTGGCACAGGTAAATCCTCTATTTTAAGAGAATTTATTAGACGTGGGTATGAATGTATGCCAGAGATTTCAAGAGAGGTTACACTTAAAGCTCAAAAAGATGGTATTGATCAACTTTTTTTAGAGCAACCTTTATTATTTAGCCAACTATTATTAGAAGGAAGAGAGCAACAGTACTTAGAAGCTCACCAAAGTGATGCCGAGATTATCTTTTTTGATAGAGGGATTCCTGATGTACACGCTTATATGAATTATTTAGGTTCTGACTACCCAGATGTTTTTATTAAAAAAAGCAATAAATATTTATACAATAAAGTATTTATGTGCGCTCCTTGGGAGGCTATTTATAAATCTGACAACGAACGTTATGAAACCTTCGAGCAATCAGTGAAAATAGATACCTTTTTAAAAGAAGCTTACGAGGAAGTAGGCTATAATATTATTGATGTTCCTTTTGGTTCGGTACAAGAGCGCTGTGATTTTATTTTACATTCGTTAAAACACGATGTATGATAAATTGCTACAAATATTAAAACATTATTGGGGATATACTTCTTTTAGAAAACCGCAACAAGAAATAATTACTGAAGTTTTAGCAGGAAATAATGTTGTTGCTTTACTGCCTACAGGAGGTGGAAAGTCTATTTGTTTTCAAGTACCCGCATTGGTTAAGGAAGGAGTTTGTATAGTAGTTTCTCCCTTAGTTGCCTTAATGCAAGATCAAGTTGCTAATCTTATTGATAAAGGCATAAAAGCTACTTTAATATCTTCTGGAAGCTCACAAGACGATATTATTACACTTTTTGATAATATTCGGTTTGGAAATACTAAGTTTTTATACATTTCACCTGAACGGTTGCAATCTCGTTTTATTCAAGAAAAAATAAAGCAACTAAATGTAAACTTAATAGCTATTGATGAAGCACATTGTATTTCTGAATGGGGGCACGATTTCCGTCCTTCTTATCAAGAGATTACTGTTTTAAAAGAGTTACTACCAACAATCCCTATAATTGCTTTAACAGCTACGGCAACTCAAAAAGTAATTTCAGATATTGTTTCTTCTCTTGAATTAGAAAAACCTACCGTTTTCAAAAAATCTTTTTTTAGAGAGAATTTAGCCTATCAAATTTTTAAAACTGAAGACAAGCTTGGTAAGCTCAATCAGATTTTTACTAAAACAAAAGCTCCTTCAATTATATATGTAAATACTCGTAGTAAAACGAAAGAAATTAGTAGTTACTTAAATGCTAATGGATTTAAAAGTTCTTTTTACCATGGAGGCCTTTCTCCTGTAGAAAAAAAGTTAGCTTTTGATAATTGGATGACAGAGAAAACTCCAATTATAGTTGCTACCAATGCTTTTGGTATGGGAATAGACAAACCCAACGTTCGAGTTGTTATTCATCTTAACCTACCTTTTTCTATTGAAAACTACATTCAAGAAGCGGGTCGTGGTGGACGTGATGGAGTAAAGTCTTTTTCTGTAGTATTAACTAACGATAGTGATATTTCTTTAAGTAGTGAATTATTTGAAAAATCATTACCAACCATTGATGAAATAAAAACTATTCACCAAAAACTATATCAACATTTTCAAATTGCAAAAGGTGAATTAATCGAAACTGCTTTCGATTTTAATTTTTTAGCTTTTTGTAATAAGTATAATTTCATCCCCAATAAAACATTCAATGCTCTTCAAATACTCAATAATAATGGCATTATTGAATTAAATCATAGCTTCCAACAAAAATCTACAGTTCAGTTTTTAGCCTCAAGCAAACAAGTTATATCACATACAAATCAAAACTCTCAAATTAAAAATTTTGTCCAACAAATTTTACGTATGTATGGTGGCATTTTTGAAAACCTTATAAAAATTGATGAATTTTACATTGCTAAAAAGCTAGGTACTACCTCTTGGTTCGTAATCAATACTTTAGAAAAGTTAGCTCAAAAAGAATTAATAGCTTATACAAAAGCTACTAACAATTCGGAACTTTTCTTTTTACACCCTAGAGAAGATGATAAAACCATCAACCGAATTTCTCTAAACATTAAACAATACATTAAACAGAAAAAACAAAAAAATAGAGACTTACTTCAGTTTGTAGAAAACAATTCGGTTTGTAGAAGCGTACAACTTCTTTCCTATTTTGGTGAACACAGCTCTCAAAGTTGTGGAATCTGTGATGTTTGTTTGCAAAGAAAAAACAAAACTAGTATAAGCCAAAAAGATATTCTTTCTAACTTACAAAAAGAAAAAACCTATACAGTTACTGAAATCTGCTCGCTATTAAATGAAAAAGAAACGAACATTTTAATACTTTTGCGAGAGCTTCTTTCCGAAGAAAAAATACACACAAAAAACAATAAATACTTTTTAAAATAAATGAGAGATTTACGCATCGTTTTTATGGGAACTCCTGATTTTGCTGCTACCATTTTACAGCATTTAGTGGAGAATGATTATAATGTAGTAGGAGTTATTACTGCTCCAGATAAACCTGCTGGTAGAGGTCGTAAGCTTAATCAATCTGCTGTAAAAAAATATGCACTTTCTCAAAACTTGCCTATTCTTCAACCCAAAAACTTAAAGAACGAAGAATTCCAAGAAGATTTAAAAAAGTGGGATGCTAACTTACAAGTAGTTGTTGCTTTTAGAATGTTACCTAAATCCGTTTGGGCACTACCAGAATATGGTACTTTTAATTTACATGCTTCATTATTACCAGAATATCGTGGTGCTGCACCTATTAATTGGGCAATTATAAATGGCGAAACGAAAACAGGTGTTACTACTTTCTTTATTGATGATAAAATTGATACAGGAGAAATCATATTACAAAGTGAGGTAACTATTAAAGAAAATGAAATTGTTGGTAAGTTACACGACAGATTAATGCACTTAGGAGCTAAACTAGTTGCTGAAACTTTAAACTTAATTGCTAAAGGAGATGTTACAACTACTAAACAACCTGAATTAGAAGAGAAATCTGCTCCCAAATTGTACCCTCATAACTGTAAGATAGATTGGTCTAAATCTTTAAATGATATTTATAATCATATTCGCGGGTTAAATCCATATCCTGCTGCTTGGACTACCATTGTAAATGGAGATGATGAACTTTCTGCTAAAATATACGGAGTTAGTAAAGACCCTACTTCTCATAATCTTGAGGTTGGTGCTATCGTTACCACTAAAAAGGAGTTAAAAATTGCTGTTACAGATGGTTACTTAAATATTCATCAAATTAAAATTTCTGGTAAAAAGTTAATGGATGTTCAGAGTTTATTAAACGGTTTTCAATTCGAAAAAGATGCAAAAGTTCTCTAGCCCTTTATCCATGGGGTTTTAGCGTTTTTAACAAAAAAAGATGAGTGGTTATTAACAATTTAAGGTAACTTATTAACAAAAGAGTATTTTTTTCAAGTCAAATCTTGCACAATCTCACGTTCCGTCTATATTTGTTGAGCTATTGAAGCAAAAAAATATTAATTAATTTTAAAATCTATTTAAATTATGAACAAATCAGATTTAATCGATGCGATGGCTGCTGATGCAGGAATTTCTAAAGCTGCCGCTAAAGCTGCATTAGATTCTTTAACTACTAACGTAACTAATACTTTAAAGAAAGGTGATAAAGTTGCTTTAGTTGGATGGGGAACTTGGTCTGTTTCTAAGAGAGCTGCTAGAACTGGTAGAAACCCTCAAACAGGAAAAGAAATAAAAATTGCTGCTAAAAACGTAGTTAAATTTAAAGCTGGTGCTGGTTTAAGTGACTCAGTAAACTAATATCCTCTTTTAAGAAAATATACTAACAGTATTTAGGCAACTAAATACTGTTTTTTTTTTGAGTGTCACAAAAACCAAAAGTTAGTTGTCTTTTATATAGAACTTAAAAAACCATTAAAAATGAAAATTATAGTTACTATTACAGGACTTTTACTTTGCTTTTCAACTGCTTTTGCTCAAAAAGTTATAAATGCATCTGATATTATGAGAGATGTTAAAAACGGAAAAGCAATAGAAATTTCTAACACTACTATTAAAGGTACATTAGACTTTACTTTTATGAATGAAGCGTTACCTAAATTACCTAAAAGAAAAAGTTGGTGGAATAATGGAGGATCTAACACCGTTGAAAAACAAATTACAAATAAAATTTCTTTTGTAAATTGTGTTTTTGATGATGATGTTTTAGCCTACATTCCTCATGAGAAAAGTGGATATACTTTTGTTGCTAATTTTGAAGATATTGTTGTATTTAAAGATTGTACTTTTGAACAAAAAGCGATGTTTAAATATTCAAATTTTGAGAGAAACACAAACTTTTCTAACACTAAATTTAAAGGTGACTCAACATTTAAGTACGCAAAATTTGATAGAGATATTACTTTCGAAAACACCTCTTTTGAGGAACCAGCTACATTTAAGTATGCAGATTTTAACCGTTTTGTAAGCTTTAAAAACTCTGTTTTCAATGAAAGTGCTATTTTTAAATATACCGAATTTAAAGATGGTGTATCATTTAGAAATGTAAAGTTTGAAGAAGACTTAAATATTAAGTACACAAAAGTATCAGGAGAGTTTGATATTACTGGAATGGAAGTAGCTTTTGATATAGACTCTAAATACACTAAAATAAACGGAAAAAGTTTTAATAAGTATTTAATGAAAAGATAAGGTTTATACTCTCCTCTCATAATAAAAGGAGTTAAAATATACTTACGCTAAAAACAAAAACTCCGCCTTTCAGCGGAGTTTTTATTTTTATTCTTCTTCATCGTTAAATGAAGAATTCTTCTTTGCTTTTTTACTACCTTCATACAGTTCATACTTTACAAAACGGCAATCTAAATCTGCATTTTTAAGCGGTATTCTTTTCGACGTTCGTAACCCTACAAACTTTAGCGCTTGAATATCCGACGTAATTAACCACGCAGTTGAATTTGGATAGTTATTCTTTAAGGTGTCTCCTATTTTTCTGTAAAATTCTTCTACATCAATATTTAAACGCTCTCCATAAGGCGGATTGAACAAAATTGTAGTTTTACCAAATACTTCTTTCTTAGAATTGAAAAAGTTTACGTGATGTACTCCTATAAACTCATCCAAATTAGCATTGATAATATTTTGCTGCGCTTTTCTAACTGCCGATGGAGCCTTATCAAACCCCATAATTTTGAAATGAGAACTTCGTATTTTCTTTAATAACGAATCTTGAATAACAAAGTATAAATCTTCATCATAATCCTTCCAGTTTTCAAAAGCAAAGTGCTTACGGTTGATATTTGCAGGAATTTGATTCGCAATCATTGCAGCTTCAATCAAAATAGTTCCTGAACCACACATCGGGTCAATAAAATTTTCTTCCCCTTTATATCCTGAAAGTAAAATTAATCCTGCTGCCAATACCTCATTAATCGGAGCAATATTCGTAGCACTTCGGTATCCACGTTTGTGTAACGATTCACCTGATGAGTCTAACGAAATAGTTAGCCATTCTTTGTGAATATGTACATGAACTTTTACATCTGGATATTTTAAATCTACATTCGGACGCTTTTTATACTTATGCATAAAATAATCAGCAATGGCATCCTTTGATTTTAAGCTAATATAATGTGAATTTGAAGTAAAGTTTTTTGAATTTACTACCGAACCTATCGCAAACGTTCCATCAACATCCAAAAAACGTTCCCATTTTACACGTTGAATTGCTTCGTATAAATCTTCTTCATCAAAAATTTTACTGCGTTTAATTGGTTTTAAAATACGAATAGCAGTACGTAAAGCTATATTTGCTTTGTACATAAAACCTTTATCACCTCTAAAAGTAACACTCCTTACTCCTTCTTTCACTTCCATTGCTCCTAGTTGACGTAACTCGTCTGCTAAAACACCTTCTAAACCTGCCATGGTTATGGCAGTCATTTTAAAATCTTTTTCCATGTAACTGTAAAATTTCATTACAAAAGTACAGCTAATTTTGGGTTGTTATGAATCTTTTCTACTTTGAATGTAAAAAACGTAAGTTTTGCGTATTTTTGCAGACCTTTATAATTATGAATACAACAGATTGGTTTACTTCGTGGTTTAACACACCATACTATCATATTTTATACAAGCATAGAAACGATGCCGATGCACAGTTTTTTATGCGTAATATCACTTCTTTCTTACAACTGCCTAAGTTAAGTCGTATTGCTGATTTACCCTGTGGAAAAGGACGTCATGCAGTATACTTAAACTCGTTAGGATATGACGTTGTGGGTGGTGATTTAAGTAAAAATAGTATTAAACATGCCAAACAGTTTGAGAATGACACGCTTCATTTTGAAGTTTGGGATATGCGAGAGCCTATTGAAAGTAAATATGATGCTATATTTAATCTCTTTACTAGTTTTGGTTATTTTGAAGATGATAACGAAGACATTGCTGTTTTAAAAAGTATTAAAAACGGATTAAAAGAAAACGGTGTATTTGTCTTGGACTTCTTAAATGTTGAAAAAGTAAAAAATACACTTATAAAAGAAGAAATAAAAACTATTGATGGTATTGAGTTTAATATTAAAAAAGAAATTAAAGACGGATTTATATTAAAACATATTTCTTTTACAGCTGAAGGAAAATCACACTCGTATACAGAGCGTGTAAAATTTTTAACTTTAGAAAAACTACAATCATATTTTAGTAGTGTCAATTTACAAATAACACATGTTTTTGGCGATTACAGTCTTAATGAGTTTAATTCACAATCTTCTGATCGCTTAATTATTGTTGCTAAATGAGTTACTTTTTACTAATTGTCTCTGTTTTAGTAGGTGTTTTATTCGTTTTTACACTAAAACCTAGTAATACCTTCGTTCGCTTATTATTAGCATTTAGTGGCGCTTATTTACTTTCAGTAACTATCTTACATTTATTGCCAGAAGTATATCTCTACACTAATAACACAAGATTAGTTGGTATTTTAATTTTAGTGGGAATCATCATTCAATCGGTATTAGAGTCTTTTTCTAAAGGTGCTGAACACGGACATATACATTTACATTCTGACTCGTCTAAGTTTCCTTGGTTATTATTTATTAGTTTGTGTGTACACGCTTTTTCAGAAGGATTACCTATTCATCATGCAGATGACAACTTATTATGGGCTATTGTTGTACACAAAATTCCTATTGCAATAGTTTTAACTACCTTCTTATTACATGCTAAGTATTCTAAAAAAACAGTCTTTTTATTTTTAACCTTATTTGCATTAATGAGTCCCTTAGGTATTTTAGTATCTAACAACGTTCTTTTAGTAAAACAATACCATACAGAAATTACAGCTTTAATAGTTGGAGTGTTTTTACATATTTCAACCATCATTCTTTTTGAAAGCACGGAAAACCATAAATTCAACTACCAAAAGTTTGCTGCTATTATTTTAGGAATATTGTTAACTATCTTCTCTATGCACCAACCCCATTGAGAAAGCAGGTAAACAAACTGCTAAATACTCACAGGGTTCTGTAAATGGGTTAGAATATTGAACACGTGTCTTTTTTTCAATTTTAATCGATTGTCCTGCTTCTAACACCACAATTTCACCATCAATATTGAATTGCTTTTTTCCTTTGATTATATAAGTATATTCTTCAAATTCTGGTGCTTGAAAAGGCTCACTCCAGCCTGGAGGTGCTATCATGTGTGCTATACTTACTTTTGAATTTCCATCAGTAGCATTTCCAAAATGCTCTTCAATTAATTTTCCATCAGTCGTTGGTACTACAAACGGGCTTTTTTGAATCTTATATTTTTTACTCATAATGTATTTTTTACCTATTCTTTTCAGCTTCCCAAATTGGAGCAAGATTTCTTTTAGCGTCTTTAAACTTATCAGGCATGTTTTTAAAAGGAGTAACAACAAAAGTAAAGCTGTCGTCTGCACTAAATCGCCAATAATTTCCTTTTAATGCTCCATCTTCTGTTTCAACATTCCAATCAGGGATATTAATTAAAGAGAATTCTTTAGCTTCTTTATTAAAATCTAAAGCAAAATCTCTTAATACATTTTCAGAAGGATACTTCAGTATAATTTTTGCGTTTAAATCCCCTTTATCAGTAACATAAAAAGTACATGATTTTGATGGATAGGTTTCTATTTCTTTTCTCCAATTTCTTGCTATCACCTTTTCTAGCTCTGTACTAACTTGCATACTATCTGCTTCATTCGCTATAAGTGCAAATATGTTTTCTTGAACTATGGTTATTGTTTGCTTATTTGGGTTTATGGTAACGGTTGTTTTCTCCGCTCCTATCCTACTGTTTTCTCCAAAGAAAACTCCCAATACAAAAAATGCTATTTTTATTACTTCCATCTTTTAAAAATTACATAGCTGTTATTAATTAAAAAGCCGAAACATATGTTTCGGCTTCAAATATTTTAGTTAAACCAAATAGTAAATGATTTAATTTTGGCTAAATCTGGAATTTGTTCTTTGGTTACTTTTTGAGTACTAAATTCTTTTAAACCTAAATCTTCATTATCAATCGTTATTGTTGCGTTTAAATCATCAATAAATAAGGTTGCTGATGAAAATGATGACTCTACTTTACTTACCTTAGTATTTGCATTAATTTCTTGAAAAGTAGATTTTATATTTACTCCTGATTTTGTTTTAAAACGATCATCAAAAATCTCAATACTCTTAATTGTTGACGTAGAGTCTAATTGTTCTTTTGGAGTAATTGTTAGTAAATGCTTTCCTCCTTTTTCATATACTAAATACTTATCATCTTCTTGAAAAAGATTATTTCCTTTAGCCCCTTCACTTAATACTTTAACTACTGAGTCTTGCTTAAATACGTTTTCTATTTCGTTAACAGTTGTTTTCGTTGTTAACTTTCCTACTTTTCCTTTAGCAATATCAAATTTGCTATTACCACACTGGATAAATAGTACTGATATTACTGCGATAACTAAAGGTTTCATAAATGTTCTCATTTGTCTTCTTTTATATTTAAAACGTCTATTTCTTGTATTTCTTATTTTATTACTTTTTTCAAAATTCCAAAGGCTGCTCTTATAAAGGTAGCACTGGTTAATACCTTTACTATTGGGTTCATACGTGTGCTTCTACTACGTGTTGAAGATTTTCTTCTTGTTTTTTCTTCCTCCTCTTTGCGTGCTTCTTCAGTTTTTTCTTTGTTGACTTTTTCTATCTTCTCGTTTAGCATTTCGTAAGCACTCTCCCTATCAATAGTATCGTTGTATTTCGGGATTAATCTTGAATTATCTAAAACTTGTTTAATTTCCTTATCTGTTAATACATCCATTCTACTCATAGGTGCACGTAACATGGTTCGTGCCAATGGTGTTGGAATTCCTTTTTCATTTAATACAGAAATCAACGCCTCTCCTATTCCCAACTGTGTTAATACCTCTTTAGTATCGTAATATTCAGAATCTGGATAGTTTTCTGCAGCTAATTTAATTGCTTTTCTATCTTTTGCTGTAAAGGCACGTAAGGCATGTTGAATCTTCATTCCTAACTGTGCTAATACGTCTTCTGGAACATCTTTTGGATTTTGTGTTACGAAGTATAATCCTATTCCTTTAGATCGAATTAATTTTACGATGCTTTCTATTTGACTCAACAACGCTTTTGAAGCTTCATCAAATACTAAATGGGCTTCATCTATAAAAATCACCAATTCTGGTCGACCACTATCTCCTTGTTCTGGAAAAGTTTCATATACCTCAGCTAGTAACTGTAGCATAAAGGTTGAAAACAGTTTTGGTCTATCTTGAATATCTGTTAAACGTAGTACAGAAATAACACCACGTCCGTTTTCATCAATACGAGTTAAATCGTCAACATCAAATGATTTTTCTCCGAAGAATAAATCACCTCCTTGTTGCTCAATTTCAACAATTTTTCTAAGAATAGCCCCAGTACTTGCGGTAGAAATTCGTCCGTATTCTTTTTTAATCTCTTCTTTTCCTTCATTGGTTATGTATTGAAGGATTTTCTTGAAATCTTTTAAGTCTAATAACGGTAATTGGTTATCATCACAATATTTAAAAATAATCGCTACAATTCCAGATTGTGTTTCAGTCAAATCTAAAATACGTGATAATAAAACAGGACCAAATTCAGAAACTGTAGCACGTAAACGCACTCCATCTTGTTCTGAAATTGATAAAATTTCTATTGGAAATTTTGTTGGAGTAAATGGTATTCCGATTTTTTCGTGACGTTCATCAATTTTAGCATGCCCAGGGCTTGGTTGTGCTAATCCACTTAAGTCTCCTTTTACATCCATTAACAATACAGGAATTCCTTTTTCTGACATGTTTTCTGCCAGTACTTGCAAGGTTTTTGTTTTTCCTGTTCCTGTTGCTCCAGCTATTAACCCGTGACGGTTTAATGTTTTTAAAGGGATATTTACATGAGCATTTGTTACAGTTTCTTCTCCTAACATTCCTGCTCCTAGCGTAATAAACTCTCCTTTTGTTGTATAGCCTTCTTTGATGTAATTGAAAAACTCTTCGGTTTTACTCATTATTTATGACCTTTTTTGTGATAAAAACACGTAAAAGTAACAAAAATCATTCATTAATTTTTAATGTTGCCTATCTTTGCACTCTTATGTTGAAAAAAGAAGTACAAGAGTTAATTAATACAGGAGAAATGCTTCCGTTAATGGAAGAATTTTACACGATTCAGGGAGAAGGGGCACACACTGGTACTGCTGCTTATTTTATTCGTATTGGTGGTTGCGATGTAGGTTGCCATTGGTGTGATGTAAAAGAAAGCTGGGATGCTAATTTACATCCGCCTACAAAAACGGATATTATTGTTGAAAATGCAAAGAAATATGCCGAAACTGTGGTAATTACAGGTGGAGAGCCTTTAATGTGGAGTTTAGACTATATTACAGGGCAACTTCAAGAAAAAGGTATTAAAACACATATTGAAACTTCTGGAGCGTATGACTTTTCTGGGGTTTGGGATTGGTTTTGTTTATCGCCTAAAAAAACAAAATTACCTTTAGAACGTGCTTATCAAGAAGCAGATGAGTTGAAAATGATTATTCATAATAAAAATGATTTTCAGTTTGCTGAGGAACAGGCCGCTAAAGTTGGTAAAAAATGTAAGTTGTTTTTACAACCTGAATGGAGTAAAAAGGAAAAAATGACTCCACAAATTATTGATTATGTGATGGAGCATCCACAATGGAAAATTTCCTTACAAACTCATAAATATTTAAATATACCATAAACAAAAAAGCAACCTAAATAGGTTGCTTTTTTGATTTATATTAAAAATTATTTATTTCCTGTTCAAGACCTAGAAGCACCATATTAAACAGAAATTCATGAATTTCAACAAATAGACTCCATTGCCTATTATTCCAATTCTTTTTTTGTTTAAAGAAAGTTCCGTGAGCTAAAAGATTTCTCATGTCTGATAAATTTTTCTTCTTTCCTCCCGTAGTATCAATAAAAGTTTTAAGATTATTTTTAAACTCTACATAATCTGGATCTTTTCTATCATATACTGTTGTCCCTAATCTCTTTAAACTTTCAGCCAGTTCATTGTTACTCTTTTTTTCACCCTTCCAATGTTGTTCTACAAAAGACCACAAAGCCAGTTCACAAATAAATAAACTTGACTTTTTAATTTCTCTTAAGTATTCAAAAACAGCCAAATATTCTACCAAGTTCTTTTCATAAATACTTTCAGTAATATTTAAAATCCTTATTAACTTTCCGTTTGTAAAATTCTCGTTAGCAATAGTTTCATAATATTCTGGCGATGCTGGTTGCTTGGTTATACTTCCATTATCAAACTCAATAATAACCCCAGGCTGAGAGAGATAAGAATTACAAAATGTTTCTGATACTGCTTTTAAAATTCTAGAAAACTTATAACAGTCATCATAATCAAATTTTTTGTTTCTAAAAATCCATAAATTACGATCATAAAGACTTACTTTATAATGTGCCAAACGAAAAAACTTCCTCCCTAAATCATTTAAAGGGGACTTCCCTTTTGTAATTTCTTCGGATGAAAAAAAACTCCATTCTCCATAAGTTTTAATACTTATTCTATTCGTTAAAGGGTTTAATATCCAATATGGAGAATATTTATTATTAATATTCATTAGGCTCTATATGAATTAAAACATGCCCCAAGTCTGGGAGTTTTTCTCTTAAATAGTCTTTTAATTTATGAGCAATATCGTGCCCTTCTTTTACTGTAATAGTACTATCTACAATGGCATGTAAATCTACATGATATTTCATTCCTGCTTTACGAACAAAGCATTTTTCTGTTCCTAAAACACCTGCTACTTCCATAGACTTTTCTCTTATTTCATCTATCAAATCATCATATACATGTTCATCCATTATTTCACCCAAAGCTGGTCTGAAAATCAGGTAACTATTGTATAAAATAAAGAACGAAGCCAATAAAGCAGCCCAATCATCAGCAGTTTCGTAACCATCTTTAAAAATAAGTGCTATTGAAATTCCTATAAATGCCATTACAGAGGTAATTGCATCACTTCTATGATGCCACGCATCTGCTTTTAGGGAAGAACTATTAGTTTCTTTACTCTTTCTGATAACCACTTGAAAAGATATTTCTTTCCAAATAATAATTGCCCCTAAAACGAGTAACGTCCACGGTTTAGGAGTTTTGTGTGGAGTTTGGATATTCTGTATACTTTCATAAGCAATAATTGTAGCTGAAGTTACCAAAAAGGCTACTACTACAAAAGTGATTAAAGGTTCTATTTTTCCGTGTCCGTATGGGTGATTCTTATCTGCGGGTCTTTTCGCATATTTCAACCCTAACAACACTAAAAGAGAAGAAAAAATATCGGTAGTAGATTCAATTGCATCTGCTATTAATGCGTATGAGTTTCCGAAAACACCTGCTAATCCTTTAATAATTGCTAAACTAGTATTGCTTAGAATACTAAAATAGGTAGTTTTTATAGCTAACTCTTCTTTACTCATTGAATTATGATATTACAATCTCTTTTTATGAGGTAGTACGAAGGTAATTGAAATGTATTGAAAAAAAAAGACTCGCCAGTTGGCGAGTCTCTTGGATAGTTTATAAAACTACCACTTTAACAACAATTAATAGTTAATAACGAATGAAAAATTAGTTCCAGCCTCCTCCTAAGGCTTTATATACTTTTACATTTGCTAATAATTGATCTCTTTTCGTCTCTATGATTTCAATTTTAGACTCTAATGCTTCTCTTTGTGTTAGCAACACTTCTGTATATTCTGCCCTTGCCGATTTAAACAAACGAATTGAAAGGTCTATAGATTCGTTTAACGCTTCTACTTGTTTCTTTTTTAAATCGTAACTGTTTTTCAAGTTGTCAATTTTTGAAAGCTCGTTCGCTACTTCTAAATACGCATTTAAAATAGCTCTTTCGTATTCGTAAACAGCTTGTAATTGCTTATTATTGGCTGTTTTATAAGCTGCTTTTATCGCATTTCTATTGATTAAAGGCCCTACAATATCACTTGCTAAAGAATAGACTAACGATTCTGGTGTTGATGTTAAAAACTTAGGTTTAAATGCTTGTAACCCCACTCCTGCTTTTATACCGATTGATGGATAAAAATTAGCTCGTGCTATTTTAGTATTTAATTTGGCTGCTGCTAATTCGTATTCAGCTCTCCTTAAATCGGGTCTGTTTTGTAACAGTTGTGATGGGATTCCTGCTTTTACTCCTTCAATAGGTTTATCTATAAAATTGTCTGAGTTTCTTTCTATAGGTTGTGGATACCTTCCTACTAAAAAGTTAATTTTATTTTCAGTTTCTACTATCTCTTGTTGAAGTTCATATAGGTGACTTTGGTTTTTAAGTACACTCGCTTCAAACCTACGTACTGCTAATTCAGTTGTTCTTGCAGCCTGTTTTTGAAGCTTCACCATTTGCAATGCATTTTTTTGAATCTCTAAGTTTTGTGAAACCATAGATAATTCATTATCTAATGCTACTAATTCGTAATATGAATTTGCAATTTCTGAAACCAAATTAGTTACCATAAAGTTTTTTCCTTCAACACTAGCTAAGTATTCTAATACTGCTGCTTTCTTCTCATTTCGTAACTTCTTCCATACATCTAGCTCCCAAGAAGCTGAAAGTCCTATTGAAAAATCAGTTAATGGTTCAGGAAATTTTTCACCTTCGCGGATATCTAAATTTTCTTCTACAGCACCATTTCTAGTATACTTCCCAACCTTTTCTAATTCAGCTCCTGCATACATATTTACAAACGGTAAATACTCACCTTTTTTTGCTTTGATGTTATTTTTTGAAATAGCTACTTGTTGTAACATTATGTTCAACTCTTGGTTCTTTGATAAAGCTGTATCTATCAGAGAAATTAAATGTGAATCTGAAAAAAAGTCACGCCATTTAATAGTAGCTGTACTTAATGAGTCTGCTGGTTGATTCTTAAAATTCTCTGGTACTTCTTTGTTCTCCTCTCTTAATACTTGATTTGGCACGCAAGAGCACAAAATTAAGAGGACAAGCACACTTAAAAAGTGTGCTTTTTTTATTACAAATGAACTTCTTCGTTTAGTTTTCATTGTTTTCTCTTTTAATTATTTTCTTTAGAAGTTTTTTAAGCTCTGTTATTTTAACTTTTGTTTTACTTCCTTCAACTTCATTTATTCTTATAAATTCTTCAGAAACTGGTTCATTAGCTTCGTCTTTAATTAAGCTTCTTCCATCACTCATTTTAGCAAATATGTAATAGAGACCTGGTATAATTAAAACTCCGAAAATGGTTCCTATTAACATTCCTCCTAAAGCTGACCCACCAATAGTTCTGTTTCCAATAGCTCCTGCTCCGTGAGCTATAACTAACGGTATTAATCCTGCTATAAATGCAAATGAAGTCATTAAAATTGGCCTGAATCGTTCTTTAGCTCCTTCAATAGCTGCTTCAAAAATTGTAGCTCCCTGGCTTCGTTTTAGTACTGCAAATTCTACAATTAACACTGCATTTTTACCTAATAAACCAACCAGCATTATTATTCCGATTTGTGCATATACATCATTCGCTAGGCCCATTAGTTTTAAGAGTGTGAATGACCCGTACACTCCTACTGGAAGTGAGAAAATCACTGCTAATGGCAGTATAAAACTTTCGTATTGTGCTGCTAACACAAAGTATACAAAGGCTAATACAATGATAAAAATATACACCGATTCATTACCTCTTTGTGCTTCATCATAGGTAAGTCCTTCCCAAGCAACATCATACCCTCTTGGTAATTCTTTTGCTGCTACTTCTTTAATTGCGTTAATAGCATCTCCACTTGTGTATCCTGATGCTGGTAACCCTCTAATAGCTGCTGAATTATATAAATTGTATCGTGTTATCTCATTAGGTCCTAGTTTTTTTTCTAAACTCATGAACGCTGAATAAGGCACCATTTTTCCTTCCTCATTTTTAACATATAGCTTTTCTAAATCTGAAGGGATTCTCCTGTATTCTGGCGCTGCTTGTGTATACACTTTAAAAAATCTACCAAAACGAATAAAACCTTGTTCATAGGTACTACCTATTAAAATGTTTAGGTTTTCCATGGCTTTACCAATGGTTACTCCTTTTTGCATCGCTTTTTTATTGTCGATTTTTAATTCGTACTGCGGATAGTTTGCAGAATAAAAAGTAAATAAACCTGTAAGCTCTTTTCGTTTTGATAACGATTCCATGAATTTGTTATTGATACGTTCAAATTCATGGTAGTCTGTTGAGTTTGTTTTATCTAATAAACGCATTGAGAATCCTCCTGAAGATCCAAAACCTGGTACTGCTGGTGGTTCAAAATATTCTATAACCGCCCCTAAATCTTTGGTTTCTTCTTCTAATTCTTCCATGATTTCGTGAACTGAATGATGACGTTCTGACCATGGTTTTAAGTTAATTAAACAGGTACCTGCATTGGACCCTCTACCTTCGGTCATAATTTCATATCCTGCTAAAGATGAAACGGATTCTACTCCTTCAGTTTCTTCACAAATCTGTTGTAGTTTTCTTGCTACTTCGTTTGTACGTTCTAAAGTAGCACCTGGTGGTGTTTGAATAATAGCATAAATCATTCCTTGATCTTCACTAGGAATAAAACCTGCTGGTAATGTTTTATTGGTAATAAATATTCCTGCACAGAAAGCTAGTAATACTCCAAAGGTTAACATTCTTCTTGCTACGATTCTGTTTAACACTTTTACATATCTTCCTGTAAGTTTTTCAAACCCTTTGTTAAACCAATCAATAAATTTATCTATTATTGATTTTTTTCTTTCTTTTCCGTGGTTATTCTTCAACATTATTGCACACAATACTGGTGTTAATGTTAATGCTACCACTGCTGAAATAATGATAGAACCCGCCATTGTTATAGAGAATTGTCTGTAGAAAACTCCTACGGGCCCTGTCATAAATGAAATTGGCACAAATACAGAGACCATAACCAATGTAATTGCTAAAATAGCTCCCCCTATTTCTCCTAATGCTGCCTTAGATGCTTGGTAAGGTGTAAGATGTTCCTTCTCCATTTTTAAATGGACTGCTTCTACCACTACAATAGCATCATCTACCACAATACCAATGGCTAATACTAATGCAAACAAGGTAATTAAGTTTATTGAAAGCCCAAAAAGTTGCATTACAAAGAACGCTCCAATCAAAGATACTGGTACTGCTATAATTGGAATTAAGGTTGATCGTAAATCTCCTAAGAAGAGAAACACCACAATTGCCACTAAAATAAAGGCATCTCTAAGTGTATGTATTACTTGTTCTATTGAGGCATCTAAAAAGTTAGAAACGTCATAACTAATTTTAAAATCAATCCCTGGTGGTAGATCTTCTTTTAATTCTTTTAGTTTTTCTTTTACCGATGCTATTACATCACTACCATTACTTCCAAAAGTTTGTTTCAAAACAATAGATGCTGATGGATGCCCATCTAAGTTTGAGTAAATATCGAAGAATTCACTCCCTAATTTTACTTCGGCAACATCTTTTAACTTTAAAATTTCTCCTTCTTCATTTGCTCGAATAATAATGTCTTTATACTGATCTGGTTCGTTATACCTGTTTTGATAGGTAAGTACGTATTCTAGTGATTGTGATTTGATTCCTGAACTTCTTCCTAATCTTCCGGGTCTTGCCAAAATACTTTGGTCTTCCATCGCTTCTAAAATTTCTTCTGCAGAAATATTATAGGCTCTCATTCGGTCGGGTTTTAACCAAACTCTCATCGCATATTTTCTACTTCCTAAAATTTTAGCACTGGCGATACCGTTGATTCGTTGAATTTCTGGTATCATTTTGGTATATGCATAGTTGTATAGGAACTTTTCATCGTTATTTTTTTCTTTACTAAAAAGGTTCACATACATTAACATACTTGGTTGTACTGGAGTAATAATTACTCCTTCTCGCTGTACTAATTCAGGTAATAAAGGCATTACTTGATCTACCCTTGTTTTTACCCTTACTACTGCTTGGTTGGGATCTGTACCGGGTTCAAAAATTACACGTAAGGTTCCTTCTCCTGCACTTGTAGCATCAGAAGCGATATAACGCATTCCTTGTACTCCATTGATTGCTGTTTCTAGAGGAATTAGTGTTGAGTTTACCAATACATCTGCACTTGAACCTGGGTATGCTATAAATATGTTTACCGTGGTTGGTGCTATTTGTGGAAACTGTGATATTGGGAGTTGTTTTATTGATAACAACCCCGTAAAAACAACTATTATCGAAATAACAATTGCTAGTACTGGTCTTTTTATAAATTGACTAAACATGTTTTGTTGAATTTTAGTTTTTGATTACTCAGCATATAAGTCTAAACTAGACATTACAGCATTTGGCTCTTTAAACTCAACATGTATCTTTTGTTGATCTTTTACCATACGGATTCCTTCTAACAATATTTTATCGTTTTCTGTAAGTCCTTTTTCTACTATAAATAAGTGTGGTAATTCTGCTTCTACAGTAATTTCTCGTTGTTTTACTGTATTGTTTTTATCTACTACAAAAACATATTTTTTATCTAATACTTCAAAAGTGGCTTTTTGTGGAATTATTAAGGCTCCTTCGTATGGAACTTCCATTAAAATACTTCCTGTTTCTCCGTGTCTTAAAATTCCATCTGGATTTGGGAAAGTTGCTCTAAAGGCAATGTTTCCTGTTTCATTGTTAAACTCTCCTTCAATCGTTTCTACTATTCCTTTTTGATTGAATGGTTTGTTATTTGCCATTAAAAGTGTTACTTCTTTTTTCTTGTCTTTATCTTGACTCATTATATAGTCTAGATATTCTGTTTCTGGCACATTAAAATATACCCACATTTTACTGTTGTCTGATAGTGTTGTTAGGAGTTCTCCTTCATCTAACAAACTTCCTTTTCTAACGTGTAGGTGATCCATTATACCATTAAACGGAGCCTTAATACTTGTAAAACCCAAGTGTGTTTGGGCTAGCATTACTTCAGCTTTTGCTTTTTCGTAATTTGCTTTTGCTAAGGCTAATTCGTTTTTAGAAACTACGTTTCCATCTGCTAATAATTCCGTGTTTTTATATTCAATTTCAGCAGCTTTTGCTTCTGCTTTTGCTTTTTGTAAATCTGCCTTATAAACATTTGCTGATATTTGAAACATGTTTTGTCCTTTTTTTACATGCTGTCCTTCATCAACAAATACTTTCTTTAAATATCCTTTTTCAAGCGCCCTCAATTCTATGTGCTGAATGGCATGTATTTGACTTACATAATCTTTGGTTATTGATGTATCTTTTTTAATGGGATTGGTTACAAGGAACTTTGTTTCTGGGTGTTTAGATTCCTTTTTTGATTCGCAGCTAATGTTAATTAATAGCGCAAATAGACTCATGAAAATGAAGTTTTTTTTCATTTTTTGTATGTATTTGTAAAGTTAGAGTGAGTGTGTAACCATTGAATACCAATGGTTATTCTAAAAATTTAATTAAATTTTTATGTGGGGTATATAAAGTAAGCTAAATAAAAGCTTTAGGTTTACTTTACCGAAGAGGGTATCAAATTATAAAAACTTGAAATTTAATATGCAATTTTAAAATAGCACTATAAGTGTACTCTTTAAAGCGTTGTGCTTTTTCTTTTACTACACAAAACTGGCACTCAAAAAACTGCGCATGTAAAATGGCTGATAAGTAACTTCCGAATTTTGACAAACTTTCATCTACTTCATTTTCGTCTTGGGTTTTGTCTTCAATTTCACTGATTTCGAAATAACTCTCCCTTTCAGAATCTTGATATTTTTCGCTAAAAACGTAATTACTGATGTGTTGAGTAATAAATTGTGGCTCTTCTTTTACGTTTACAGATTTAAAAGTAGCCACTGAGGTAGTTGTATCAAAAGTCTTTTGGTCTGCATATGATGTAGACCATCCTTTTAATAAAAGTATTAATAAAAATAGATATTTATTAAATGTATTACTCATTTCAATCGGCAAAATTATAGATATATATTCATTTAACAAATAATTCGTATTGTAAAATATTTATAAAACAAAAAAACTCGCCGATTGGCGAGTTTTAATAGTATGTTTTTTAGGATATAAAGCTATTCTTTATAAACTCCCATATTTTCGTATTTCTCCATACGCTGAGCTATCAACTCTTTATCTTTAAGCTTATTAAGTTCTTCGTACGCTTTTATAATTTGCTCTTTAACAGCTTTAAAAGTTCCTTCACGGTCAGAGTGTGCACCTCCTAAAGGTTCTTTTATGATATCATCAACTATTTTTAGTTTCATACCATCTTCTGCCGTTAATTTTAATGCTTCTGCTGCTTTTTCTTTTTCTGACCAACTACGCCATAAAATAGAAGAACAGTTTTCAGGTGAGATAACTGAATACCAAGAGTTTTCTAACATATACACTCTATCTCCTACTCCTATTCCTAAAGCTCCCCCTGAAGCTCCTTCTCCAATAATTATGGTAATAATTGGAGTTTTTAAGCGAGTCATTTCAAAGATATTACGAGCAATTGCTTCTCCTTGTCCACGTTCTTCAGCTTCTAATCCTGGGTAAGCACCTGGAGTATCTACTAAAGTTACTACTGGTATTCCAAATTTTTCAGCCATGCGCATTAAACGTAATGCTTTACGGTATCCTTCTGGGTTTGCCATACCAAAGTTACGATATTGACGTGTTTTGGTATTGTATCCCTTTTGCTGACCTATGAACATAAAAGATTGGTCTCCAATCTTACCTAGTCCACCAATCATAGCTTTATCATCTTTTACACTACGGTCACCGTGTAATTCCATAAATGTATCTCCACAAAGTGCTTTGATATAATCTAAGGTATAAGGACGATTTGGATGACGAGATAACTGTACGCGTTGCCATGCCGTTAAATTCTTATATATATCTTTCTTAGCTTTTTCTAATTTTTTTTCAATCTTCTGACATGTAGCTGTAACGTCTACATCACTTTCTTTTCCTATATCAAAACATTTTGCCAACTGATCTTCTAGCTCTTTTATTGGCATTTCAAAATCTAAATATTCCATTGTATTCTTGTATATAGTTTGATTTTCTAATTTACTAGTTAGTCGTTTGTAAGGGCAAACATACTAAAAAATTGTACAGTTTACCTTCATCACTTTTCTTAAAATATTATTTTTTTATAATTTTCTTTTTTATAGAAGAAACATTTTTGAGTACTCCATTTAATAATACTACTATTAAAACAATACAAGCCCCGTAATAAAACTCTGGATTCATTTGTTCTTTTTCTCCAAATATTAATAATGCTAAAATAATAGCGTATATAGGTTCTAAATTAATCGTGAGCATTACTGTATAAGGTGTTAAATACCTCATTACTTGCACTGAAGCTATAAAAGCATAGGCTGTACAAATACTACTTAAAATGAATAAATATATCCAGTCACTTGTTTGTAATTGAAAAAACTCTATTGAAAATTTTTGTGTAAATAATAAATATATAGTTACTCCTAAAACTCCAAATAATAACTGATAAAATGAAATAGTATTTGCTTCGTATTTTTTTATAAACAAACCGTTTAGTACTGAAAATAATGCGGAGAGAAATGCTGAAATTAATGCATAAATAATACCTAGTGTATACTGACTTTCAAAATTAAAAATAATGTACAATCCCATTATTACTAACAAGCCTAATACTATTTCTATTGTTTTTATTCTTCTTTTAAAAAAGAAAGGTTCTATAAATGAGGCAAAAAAAGCTCCAGTACTCATCATTACTAAAGCTACAGATACATTTGATACTTTTATTGCTTTGAAAAATGTTATCCAGTGTACTGCTATAATTACTCCTGAAATGGCAAACTTAATTAATGCTTTTTTTTCTACTTTAAATGACTTCTTCCTTATTAAAAAATATAAAGCAATAAAACCTACTGCTAACAACATTCTAAACCAAACTAAAGGTACTGCATCAATTGATATTAATGCGCCTAAAATAGCTGTAAACCCCCAAATAAATACTATTAAATGTAAGAGTAAGTAATTCTTTAATTTATCTCCTTGCATTGAAATATAAATAAACAGCGTATAAACCAAATACCACATTAGGTCCCCAAACATTTAACAATGCATTTGCTCCTGCTACAGCTCCTAATACTTCTGCTACTTTTAAAAAGAATACATAAATAAACATAACGCTTATACCTATTGCCAAATTAACTCCTATGCCTCCTCTAGTTTTCCTATGTGCTAGTCCTACCGCAATTAACGTTAATATGTAGCTCGCAATTGGTAAACTTGTTCTCTTATATAATTCTACTAAATAAGCATTTAAGTTTTTTATTCCTCTTTTTCTAGACACTTCAATAAACTTAATCAACTCTGGTGAGTTCATTTCTTGTGCCATTATATTTTTATAATTAAAATCTTCTGGTGTAAATGTAAATGTAGTATCTAAACTTTTCCCCGAAAAGATACTATCTCTTTCTTTAAAAATTTTTCGTTCTTTCCAGTTATATAATTTAAACGTACTATCTTTTTCCTTCCAATTAATATTATCAGCTATAAGTTTCTTTTTTAATTTAATACCGTCATATAAATCTATTGAAAAATTATAGCCTGAATTTCTTTTTAAATCAAAACTTTGAATGTATACATAAGTACTATCATTCAATTGTAAGCTAAACTCTCGGATGGAATTATCTGCATACTTTTTTTTCTTTAAATACTTCTTTTCAAAAGCTTTTCGTGTTTTACTACTTGAGGGTACAAAAAAATGGTTCATTGAGAGTGCTATTGCACAAACTATAGTTGCTCCTATAAAATATGGAAATAAAAAACGTGTGAATGATACTTGTGAGCTATTGATTGCTACAATTTCTGTGTTACTTGCCAGCTTAGAAGTAAATAGTATAACTGCTATAAACAATGCTAATGGCATAAATGTATTAGCATAGTAAATAATAAAGTTTTTATAGTAATCGTTAACTATTTCAAACAATGTTAAATTTTCTTCTCGTAAAAACTTATCAACTTTTTCTGCAATATCAATAGCTACCGCAATAGGTATTAAAATAAGTAATGTAAACAGAAAAGTTACTAAGTAACGTTTTAATATGTACCAATCTAGTATTTTCAAATTACAAACGTTTATCCATTTGTTTTACCATTTTGTCTTTCCATTCAGTAAAATCTCCTGCTATTATGTGTTTACGTGCTTCACGAACTAACCATAAATAAAACCCTAGGTTATGAATAGAAGCTATCTGCTTTCCTAACATTTCTCTTGCAGCAAATAAGTGACGTAAATAGGCTTTAGAATACATGGTATCTACCCAAGTAATGCCCATTTCATCAATTGGAGAAAAATCGTTTTCCCACTTTTTATTTTTAATATTTATGCTACCGTGTGCTGTAAATAACATTCCGTTACGTGCATTACGAGTTGGCATTACGCAATCGAACATATCAACTCCTAACGCTATGTTTTCTAAAATATTAATTGGTGTACCAACTCCCATTAAATAACGTGGTTTGCCTTCTGGTAAAATTTCAGTAACCACTTCTGTCATTGCATACATTTCTTCAGCAGGTTCTCCTACTGATAATCCTCCTATCGCATTTCCTTCTGCTCCTGAGTTTGCTATATACTCTGCTGATTGCTTACGTAAATCTTTGTATGTACTTCCTTGTACAATTGGAAATAAAGACTGACTATATCCATATTTTGGAGGCGTGTTATCAAAGTGTTTTATACAACGATCTAACCAACGGTGAGTCATGTGCATAGATCGTTTTGCATAGTTATAATCACAAGGGTATGGCGTACACTCATCAAAAGCCATAATTATATCTGCTCCAATGGTACGCTGTGTTTCCATTACATTTTCTGGTGTAAAAAAATGTGTAGAGCCGTCAATATGACTTTTAAACTTTACTCCTTCTTCATTTATCTTCCTTCTTCCTGACAAAGAGTATACTTGATATCCTCCACTATCAGTTAAAATATTACGATCCCAATTCATGAACTTATGTAAGCCTCCTGCAGCTTCTAAAGTTTCTAATTTTGGACGTAAGTATAAATGATATGTATTTCCTAAAATAATATCAGGGTTGATTTCGTCTTTTAATTCTGATTGATGTACTCCTTTAACCGTAGCTACTGTACCTACAGGCATGAATATTGGAGTTTCTATGGTTCCATGATCAGTAGTAATAACGCCTGCGCGTGCTTTACTTTTTGGATCGGTTATTTTTAAGTCAAATTGCATAAGTGGCAAAGATACACATGTAAGTTGAATGTTTAAAAGTAGATAGTTAAAAGTTTCTTATTACTAATTTTTAACTTTTTCTTCTTCTTCCAAACTTGGATTTAAAACTTGCTTCCTTCTTTGGTTGTTTGTTATTTTGAGGAGAGGCTTTTTGATTCTTTTTTTCTGCTTCTTCGTATGTTTTTGACGAACCTGCTACGAGTTTATTAATTTCATCCATTTCTTTAGATGATAATTCACGCCACTCTCCTACTTTTAAACTTCCTAAAATTACGTTCATAATACGTGTGCGTTTTAATTTCTTTACATCATATCCTAAGTATTCACACATACGTCTTATTTGACGATTTAAGCCTTGTACTAAAATTATTTTAAATGTGGTATCATTTATACGTTCTACCTTGCATTTCTTTGTTACAGTTCCTAAAATAGGAATTCCATTACTCATTCTTTTTATAAAGCGCTCATCAAAAGGTTTGTTTACCGTAACAATGTATTCTTTTTCGTGGTTATTCCCTGCTCGTAATATTTTGTTTACAATATCTCCATCATTGGTTAAAAAAATTAATCCTTCTGAAGGTTTATCTAAGCGACCAATAGGAAATAGTCGTTGTGGATGCCCCACAAATTTCACGATATTTTTACGTTCTTTACTATCAGTAGTACAAACAATGCCTTTAGGTTTGTTTAATGCTATATGTATCGTTTTGGGTTTTGCTTTTAATGGTTTTCCATCAATTTTTACCACATCTCCTTCATGAACTCTGTTTCCTAACTGGGTAGGTTTCCCATTTATCGTTACTCTTCCCTCAGTTATAAATCGTTCTGCTTCACGACGTGAACAAATACCTGTACTACTAATGTACTTGTTAAGATTTATTGATGTATCGTTATTATTATTTTCCATGTAATCAAAAAAAGACAGTCTCAAAAGTACTAAATATTGTCATTTCACGAATTAAGAGAATCAGATTTCTCGACTTCGCTCGAAATGACATACTTTCGAGACTGTCTTGTATGTTTTAGATTTTATCTTTTAAAACATGATCATTTTTTGTGTACAACGTGCTAAACTTGGCCTTCTTTCATAATCAAACCCAAGTGTAATCATGTGTGTTCCGTAATTATAATCTTGTGTTTTATTCATATTGATACTAAAACCATACGACATGTAAAGATTATTTTTCTTTAAACCAAGTAATGGTGCAATAGCATTTGGTTGAAAAAACTGGTCATTTAAGAACGTATAACTTAAACCAGCCCAAACATATCCATCTCTAATTCCTCTTCTTGCTTTAATATTCATATCTGTTCTAGAGCGTTTATCGGCTTCCCTATACTCTACTAGCATTGATGGCTCTAACTCAAAGTTTCTGCTTAATTTCGTAAAGGTGTAAGATGTAAAAAGCACATACTTTCTTAGTACTTCTGGTTCACCGGTTTGAAAATCCTCTATCTCTTTATTTAAGATGTTCATAATGTTTGCACTAATACTAAATCGTTCGTAACGATATAACAAACCTACATCAAAGTTTGAATTGTTTAAAGTTCTGTTTGATACTGTTTGTCCTGAGTTATTTTCTGATGTATCAATACCAAATTGCGTAAAGCTATAACTTAAAGCAAACGATAGAAAACTATCATGAAAGTCACTTAATGTTAAGTGACTTGCAAATGACAATTTTGCTCCTTTTTGAGTGGTATACCCGTTTTTATCATTAAATAACGTGATTCCTCCACCAAAAGTATCTGCGATACGTGCTTCAACTGTTAATGATTGTGTATCGGGTGCGTCTTTAACTCCAATCCATTGGATTACTCCATTTAATCTAACCTGTAAACCTGTTCCTATACCTGCATAGGTTGGGGAAATTAAAAATGGATTGTCTGCCAAATGACTTACATATTGGGGTAATTCTACTTCTTGTGCAGCAAGTTTTACACTACTAAATACTACACTTAAAATTATTACTATTTTTCTCATTTCTTTTTATCTATATAGTGTAAAGTGTCCCATTATTTTCTTCTCTTGACCTGATAACTCTTTAAAGTAAATAGTATACCAATAATCTCCTGATGGTAATGGTGTACCTTCATAAGTACCATCCCATCCTTCTACAGAACCTTTAAACTCGGCAATGTTACGTGCATATCTGTCGTAAATAAACACTTGAATATCATGATATTCTTCTACTTCACGAGGGTACCAATAATCATTTGTTCCATCTCCGTCTGGAGTAAATAAGTTTGGAACGAAAATAGTAATATACTCTCCTCTTATAGTTACTGTTTCCTCACAGCCTCTAGCATCTCTTACCGTAATAGTGTAATCTTTTGTTTGTAAGATTAAGAACTCATTATCTGATCCAAAATCACCTCCATCTACACTATACTCATAAGGTGGTAATCCAAAATCTGCATTGGCTATTAAAGTATTCTTAACCGAATCATCAATATCTAAGGTTAATGCTTGAATATCTTCAATACTAATTGGACTACTGGTAGAACTTTCAGAACATGAAGTTATTGTATGTGTTGCTGTAACATAGTATCCTATTCCTGCTGGTACATCAATAAATTCTCCTGTATTATTTGTTACTACAGGGTTTCCTATTCCGTCATATAATGTGTAAGACATATTAGCTCTATATGCTTCATCAACTATTGCTTTAATAATATTTCCTACCTCACAGGTATATGCAAAATCAACTGTTAATTGTAAATCTACTGGTTCAGCCGTAGTTACTCTAATTGGGTCTGCAACATTACAACCTGCTTCATCTCTTACTGTAATGTAGTAAGATGTACCTGCTTGGATGTTTTCTGCTGCTCCTAACACAATTGTATTCGTTGTATATGGTGTAGGTTGTTCTATATTATTAATACTTACGTAGTAAGGTTGTGTTCCTCCTTGTACATCTAACTCTATTGTTGGAGTTGCATTATTAATACAAGTTTGTTCTGTAACTCCTACCAATGTTGCTGTAAATTGTTGTGGTTGATCAATAACTACATCAATAGTATCAATACATCCAACCTTATCTTTAACAGTAATGGTATACGTACCTGCTGTTAAGTTTCTGAACACATTATCGGTAACAAATTTATTTGTTGGGTCTGTACTAATATTGTATTCATATCCTGTTAAGTTTCCTCCTGAGGCTAATACTGTAATAGTACCATCATTTCCTCCAAAACAACTTACATCTGTATGGTTTTCAGCAACTACTAAAGGTTCTGGTTCTACAATAGGATGTGGTGCAGTATCTTCTGTACATACTTCTCCAAATCTATTAGTACTTCTTACTCTAATTTTATATGTACCAACATCTAAACCTCCAAAAGTATTTGATGTTGTCCATGTTCCATCAATCGGATTATTACTACCATCTAACAGTTGGTATTCGTAATTACCGAAACCGCCTGCTACAGTTGCTGATAACACTCCATTAGCATCTCCATTACAGGTAACAAATCCTGAATCAACTACTAAAGTTGGTACTAAAGGTTCGTATGCATTGACTGTTACTACAACTGTATCTTCACAATTATTATCATCACGTACATAGAATGTTTGAGAACCTGAACTTACGTTTGTAAACGTATTGTCAGGACCAAAATTCACTCCATCGCTACTATATTCATAAACGCCTGTACCTCCTATTGCACTCACTACTACGGTTGCATTAGCATTGTTACAAGTTATATCTGCAGTAATATTTGCCGAAGCTTCTACTTCTGAAGGGTCAATTATATCCACCTGCCTTGTATACGAACAGCTATATTTATTATCTCTAACAATTACTGTGTAATTAGTACCCGCTGGTAAATTGCTAAATGTATTTGATAACTGTTCTACTTGCGTTACTCCGTCAGGATAGGTTAAAATATAACTATAACTTACAGTTGCATCTTGTGTTTGACCTCCTGTTACATTAGTTACTTCAATGGTTGCTGTTCTTTCTCCTTCACATAAGTTTGGAGTAACAGTTACATCTGCTGCCATATTTGTAGTTGGCTGTAATGTAAATGTAAATGTTTCTTCACACCCTGTAACATCTCTAACTGTTGCTGTATAATTACCTGCTATTAACCCAGTAATTCTTCTATTACTATCAAAATTTTGAACTGGTGTAGCTGGTGCTGCATCATTTACTAATTGATACTCATACGGTGCCCAACCTCCTTGAGCTTCTAACAAGATTTCTCCAGAATCAGTAACATTACAATTAATATACGTTGGTGTGCCTGTTAATGCTAATGCGTTTGCTGGTTCTTCAATTATAAAGTTTGCACTTTGTGCTTTACAGAATGGTGTATTCGTCATACTTACAACCACATAATATTCACCTGCTACTAAATTAGTAGTAATTGTTTCTGGAGTACCTCCTGTACCATTTCCTGATGTAATAGCAGTTGGGTTACCTACTTCAAATACTTCGTAAGTATAAACATCTGTATATGGTGTAGCTGCACTAAAATCTATTGTTGCACTTCCTGTACCACCAAAACAAGCTCTTTGAACATTACTTACTAATATATCAAAGGTAGGTTCTGGTTCTACCGTGTGATATACTTCTAAAGTACATCCTGTTGCTGCATTGTATATCTCAATTGTGTAATCATCAACCGGTACGTTATTAAATACTGCTGCATCTGCATCTGATACCACATTTAATGTTCGTGTATAAGGAGTAGCTCCTGTTCCTGTTATTGTATACTGAATATTTGGTAATGCTGGCACTACTTTTACAGTGATATTCTCTCCTGTATTACAGTCTGTATCTTTAATTACTCTGATGTCTGCTGCTGTCATTGGAGTAAATGGAGCTATCCTTACTACTCTAGATACAAAACAATCTGTATTTTCATCATATACTTTTACTGTATAATCTCCTCCAGCTAAATTAGTTGATATATATGTAAAGTTACTATCGTCTTGTAATACATCACCTGTTGCATTATCTTCAAACACAACTCGAACATAGTTTCCTGTTCCTCCTGTAATCGCTGCCTTGTCAACTGTAATTATAGCATTGTTTGTTGTATTACTTCCTGCTGTACAAGCAAACTGTGTTACTGTAATTGCTGCTGAAATATCTATTACTGGATTTTCTCTTACTGTAATTGATACATCTGTTGTACACCCATTTACTCCCGTAGCTGTAACTATATAGTCATCTGCTGGTAAGTTCGCAAATACCGTATCACTTCCTGCTAAAACAGCATTATATGTTCCTGATACATTATTAATCTCATAACTTAATGGTAAAATACCATTATCTACTGGTGAAACTGTAACTTCTCCTGTTGATGTTCCGAAACAAATATCTGTTACTGTAGCTACTGCCGTGAAATTAGGAGTTTCAGCATCTTCAATTTCAATAGTTTTAACTACTGAACATTCTGGTGTTGCTCCTGTATCGTAAACTGTTACGGTATATACTCCTGCTACCGTAGGATTTAGCGTTAATGTTGTACCTGCTAAATTCGTTCTTCCTACTGCTATACTTGGTCCTGCAACTTCATAAGCATAACTACTAGATCCTGAAGTTACTTCTAATGCTACAGTTGCTGCCATTGGTGCATTACATGTTAACTTCTTAGTCTCTGTTAATGTAAATACTAAATCTGGTGTTATTGTAACATTCGTTGGGGTACCTTCTGTACATCCATTAGAATCTACTACATTTACTGTATAAGCATCTGCTGCTAAATTGGTAAATGTATAGTTTGCAGCATTCAGTATTTGCGTTTCTACTACTCCACTTCCGTTAGATAATGTATAAGTATATGTACCTGTACCTCCTGTTGCTGTTACTGATATACTTCCTCCTACTGTGGTATCACATGAATTGTCATTCTCAGTTACTGTAAATGTTACCGCTGCTGGATTTGCTATGACTACTTGATCAGTTGACTCACAATATAATCCGACAGCACCATTTTTATCTCGTACTACTACTGTATAATCTCCTGCTGGTAAGTTCGTAAAGATATTGTTTGAACTAAACGTGTTACCTGCATAAGCAACTCCTGGGGTAGCTGTTTCTTCTAATTGGTAC
>NZ_JAKRGE010000007.1:0-165963 GCF_022347665.1 Tenacibaculum sp. Mcav3-52
CCTCTCTTTAAAAGGAGATACCGGAGCTGCGGGAACGAATGGAGTAGACGGGAAATCTGCGTATCAAGTTTGGTTAGATGCTGGAAACAGTGGTACCGAAGCCGACTTTATCACTTCATTAAAAGGAAACACTGGAGCTGCGGGAACGAATGGAGTAGACGGAAAATCTGCGTATCAAGTTTGGTTGGATGCTGGAAACAGTGGAACTGAAACCGACTTTATCCTCTCTTTAAAAGGAGACACTGGAGCTGCGGGAACGAATGGAACCAATGGGGCAGACGGAAAATCAGCCTATCAAGTTTGGTTGGATGCTGGAAACAGCGGAACTGAAGCCGACTTTATCCTCTCTTTAAAAGGAGATACCGGAGCTGCGGGACAGGATACTACTTTATCAGGGGTGGGAAACCCTAATGGAACAGTTACAGGTGTTGCTGGTCAAGTTTATACGGATACAGCTTCAGGAATATTATATAAAACTAGTGATGGAATAACATGGAGTGTTGTAAATTCAGACACGCAAGATTTAAGTTTAAGTGGGAATACCATTAGTTTAGTAAACGGAGGAACTGTAGATATAGGAGCTTCTTCTTTAGCAGGAAATGTAGCAGGAAATAATACTTTAGCAACAACAAATCAAACAAATATCGCAAACATTAATTCTTACTTAGCAAGATTAAATAGTATAAGAGTTGTTAAGAACCCTACCAGCACCACAACTATTACTAATTCAGATGGTACAGTAATTATTGAACAAACAGGATTACTAAATCTCGGGTTAGGTGAAGATATAACAATACCAACTCCCAATAGTAGTAACCTAGGAAATAAATTGGTGATTGTAAACAGAGCAGGTAATGGCTTATTAATAGGACTTTCAGTAGCTTTAAATTTAAATATAATAGGAGGTGGCTCTATAAAAGGGTCTGGATTAAGTTCATTAGGTATATCCTTGTTAGGAATTAACTCTTCTATAACAATACAATGTGGTTTTGATGGAACCAATTACTATTGGTATAAAATTGATAGTACTTCTTTATAATAAGTTGATAATTATGAAAGAAAAAATAATATCATCAATAATTATGTGCTTTGTTATGGCTGTTAAAGCTCAAGTAACAAGTATTGGATCTCTTTATGTTTCTGAAAATACATTGGTAAGTATTCATGAAGATGTACTTATAAATGATTATGGAGCAATTACAAATGATGGTGATTTGTACTTGTTTAAAAACTTTACAAATAATGGAAAGTTTAAGTTTTCTAATAACAAAATAACTGGGTTTACAAGTTTTGTCGGTAATGATAATCAAACTATTTCAGGTAAGGGAACTTCTAGTTTTATGTTTGTAGAATTCAATAATGAATTAGAGGGATTAGTTTTTAATTTAGGTAAAGAAATAGAAATAGTAGGAACTACATTTTTTGAAAACGGTATTTTGAAAGTTGAAGAAAATGGGATAGTTACTTATTTAAATGGAGCAACGAACATGGGGATAAGTAATAAAAGCTATGTGAATAATAAAGCACAAAAAATAGGAAACGAAAGTTTTACTTTTCCTGTAGGAGACTATAAGTCAAAAACTTTTATACCAAGAACGGTAACTATTTCTGCTCCTTCAGATCCAACTACAAAATTTTATGTCTGTTTTAATTGGGAAAAGGCAAACATTAATTTCGATAAAAAAGAAGAAGATATTGGTTTAATAGATATGAATGAGTTCTGGGAAGTTCAAAATAAATCAAACAACGAGTTGGTAGCATTAACTCTAACATGGAGTGATGTGACCACGCCAGAAGATATTTACTCAGACCCAAGTAAAATAATAATAGTACGGTGGAATGGAGAAGAGTGGATAAAGGAAAGAGAAGGTATTAGTATAGATGTTTCTAGTAAAAGTATAACTGCTAAAGTTTCTGGTTATGGTGTTTTTACATTAGCATGTGAAAAGAAAAGAGGAACTATTGACCCTGTTATAGACTTTTCTGTTTCAAATTCTTTCTCTCCAGATGGTGATGGAGTTAATGATGAATTTGTAATCCCCGATTTAGCAGAGAAATACCCTAAATTTAAGATGAAAATATACAATAGGTATGGAAATGTAGTATATAATTATAGCAATAATAATGAGTTGAATCCAGTTTGGTGGAATGGAAAGTCACAAGGTAAATTAACATTAACTGGAGATACAGAAGTCATGCCAGCTGCAACTTATTGGTATGTAATAGATTTTAATGACGGAAAAACAAAGCCTTACCAAGGTTGGCTGTATTTAAATAAGTAGCTATATGAAAAAGAAAGCATATGTAATACTACTCATTTTATTAATAAACATAAGTAGTAAAGGTTTAGCTCAGCAAGATCCTCAATACACTCAATATATTTATAATATGGCAGTTATTAATCCTGCCTATGCAGGCAGTAAAGAAGGAATAAGTTTAGGGCTATTGGCACGGTCACAATGGATAGGTGTTAGTGGAGCTCCAAAGACATTTAGTGGATTTGTACATAGTTCTGTAAGTAGAAAAGTAGGGTTGGGGTTATCTTTACTTCATGATAAAATAGGTCCCGTAAGTGAAACACATGCTTATGCCGATTTTTCTTTTACTATAAACACATCAGAAAAAGCCAAGTTAGCTTTTGGGTTAAAAGGAGGAGCAACTTTTCAACAAATAGGACTGTTAACGTTAAATCAAGTAGAATCTAATGACCCTAAGTTTAATCAGAACAGTAATAAAACACATCCAAATTTTGGAGTGGGAGCGTTTTATTACCAAGAAAAATTTTATGTAGGAATTTCTATACCTAATTTACTAGAAACATTGCATTTTGAAAGGTCTAATGGAAAAATAACCAAAGCATCCGAAAAGATGCACAGTTTTTTAACAGCAGGGTATGTGGTGGATTTAAAGAATAACTTTCAGTTAAAACCATCAACATTAGTTAAGTACGCAGATTCGACACCTTTGTCATTGGACTTATCATTAAATCTATTGTGGAATAATAAAGTGGAATTTGGAGTATCTCATAGGTTAGATGATTCATGGAGTGGAATAGTTAATTTTAAAATAAAGAAAAATCTACAAATAGGTTATGCGTATGATCATACTATATCTAACTTAGGAGAATTTAGTTCAGGGTCGCACGAGTTTTTACTATTATTCGATTTTAAATTAAGAGAAGATACTTATAAAAAACCAAGATTTTTTTAAATTTAAGAAGACTTTTTATCTAAAGCTTAATTTTAGAAAGCTATAAAAACTGTTCAAAAACAGTTTTTATAGCTTTTAGTTTTAAGCCCATAAACCACAGCACTCATCATTAATAGGCATCAGACAAGTAGTAGCTTCTTTAGGGGCGGGAATGCATAAATCTTTTACAGGATCATCACCGCCTCCATTGATAAATTGTTGTTCATTTTTGTTTAAGATAGAACCTAAGTTCAAAATGTTTTTAATCATATTTCCAGTTTTTAGAATCTAAAAATAAAAAGTTAATAGAAGGAAACTATGTAAAAAACCATAAAATAAGTAAGGTATTCTCATACTTTATATAATAAAATGAGTTTTTAAATTATTATAAGATTTTTTATTTTAATCACCTTTATTTCAGTGTGTTGTGTTTTTTGTATGGATAGGTAAAAAACACTTGTATCAAAATTATAGTCATTAATACTTTGTATTATTACGCTCATAGTTTTTTTAAATGAAAAAGAGAAATAAGAGTTTAACTTCGTTACCACTAACTAATTAAACTTTTAAATTATGGCAACTACTGCAACACAAAACCCAGTAATTAACCAACAAGGTTCAGCAGCTATAGATTCAGGTCAATTCGCAACTTGGAATACAGCGAATGGTTCACAATCTACTCTTACTATTACAAATTCTAGTAGAGCTAATACACTAACATTTACAATAGCAGGTGCACCTACAGGTGTTACTTGTTATGATAATGGAGCTACGAAACCAGCTAATGGATTATTTAATATTCCGCCAAATTCACCATCTTATAGTGTGGTGTGTAATGGAGATTTTGCAGGTTCGCAAGTAACCGTTTCTAATATTACTAATGCTCAGAATGATGCAACTGCAGAAATTCAGGCACAAACTACACAAGGTTAATAAAAAAAAAAGGATTGTATATAGTATGTACAATCCTTGCTTTTTTTGTATTAGCGAGTAATGCAGCATTTTCTCAAAGTATTACAAAATCCAAACTGGATACAATTGTGCTTTTAAAGAATGAATATGCTGTATTAGATACCAATAACGGGTCTCAATGTATTTGTTATATTAATAATATTAGTAAAGCTCAGCAAGCTACTGTTGTTAACACAGGAGATACTAATAATGTAAAATTTAATGACAGTACCTCGTTTAATGGTATTCATATTTTAAAGATTAGACAGCAGCTTATAGCTGTCGCTGATTTTAAAGGGAGTCAACTGATTGTATCCAATTTATCACCTTACGATGTAATAGTAATTGTATCTATTTTATGTCCTAAGGATGATTAGTTTATAGTGTATCACGATGCTTTTTTAAGGGGTGTTTTCAATTCCTCAGTTTTGATACTCATACTTTATTGCACTACCAAGTTATTTTACACACATATTATTCTAATGCTATGGGTTCAACTCTACAAGATACTGAGGGTACTTTATTTAGTAATGTGGATTCTGGAGATCCGTTATTGTATATTAACGTAACACCAGAACTTAATGAATGGTCTGCTATAGTACTACCAGAAGATTCAACTTATAAAGAATCTACACTTACTTTATCAAAAGCAAAAAATCTTTCTGTTTATTTTCTTTTTGCTGAAAAAGCTCCTGATGATGACGGTATTACTAAATATATAAACGAAGTAAGAACTTATTTACAAAAGTATAGAGAAAACTTTTCAAATAATATTACTACTGCTTGGTTGTTAGATGTAAATTCAAAACCAACTAATGAAAATGTTGTTGCAATTAATTATTATGTAAATTCTCAGAATGTAATTAAGGTTAGCCAAACTTTTAATTACACCATGGGAAATGGTTTTGCAACATTATCGATTAGAAATAATACAGAAGTATCTTTCATTCCAGAAGGTGCAGCTACACAAATAAAATTAAGTTACGATTTAAACAGTCCCAATATATCTTTTAACAGTAAAGAATTTGGAAGTGATACGTTGCTTAATAAAGACATAGCTATAGCATTTACTCAATATAATTGTGGTGCATTTAGTTTTCCACTAGGATTTAATTTAGAAAGTGATTTTAAGGCCTTTTATTCAGAAACTTGTTATTACCATACAGAACCAACAGACAAGAGTATTGAAAAATATAGTTATCCTATTTTTAAACCTCAATCTGATGCAGAGTATGCGATGACTCAAGCGGCTATTGATCCTTTAGATATAGGAAATAAAAAAGGGTTAAATACCTATTTTGCGTTTACAGGAAGCATTTTTAATAGTACTTCAGGAAAATCGACACCTTGCTATTTACCTAGCTTTTTTTCAATAAATACGGGGCACTCTATTACTTTATGGCCAAAAGTCAGTTTAATTGAAAACACGAATCCGTCTAACAATTTAACTCCATTACCTAATAGTTCCTTATTACTTATTTCTCCTAGAGATATTAATGAAACAGAACGGTTTTACTTACAACCTGAAGGTGATTTTTTTCTAGACCCAGAATCAGATCAAGTAGATGAAAATGGACAATTTGACTTTCTACCAGGGTTGTCAGGAACAGAAACGATCTCTTTTACACCTTATTCCATTAAAGATGGAACTCCTGTTGGAGATGTATTACGTTTTAAAAGTAAACAACCAGCTTACGCTCCAAATTTTCCTGCACAAGAACTTTCACTGGTAAACCCAAGAACCAATAGTCCAACTTTAGAAAATAAATATTTAACAGGATGGTGTAATATTATATCTGATGTAGCTGAGAATATACAATATGTTTCTCAGCCTGAAGGCGCTTCTTTATTTGCTAAAGATCATGGAGTAAGCCAAGTTATTACGGGTAAATCTAATTTACTAGGCTTTTATGAACCTAGTGTAGATATGCCTCAACAAAATTTTTATGTTCCTATTGTTCCATACTTGGCAGTAGAAGCAGATTCTCAAAAACCAGGAAACGATAATTTAACTAGTTTTGAATCTGAAGTACTTAGTAAAGAAAGAAAAACACTTATTGCAGCACAATTAACTACGCAAAGAGCATCAAAAAGTGTAAGCAAAAGAAAAAGACTTTTGAGTAACGTAGATGGTAGTTATACAAGTTCTACAACTCCGCAAGGATTAATAGCAAATGTAAATAATAATGGAGCTTGGAGTTTACTCAACTTAGGGCAAAATGATATTCATCAGGGGGCTACACCTGAATATTTGTATCCTGAAAACCAGACACCAACTGACCCAGCCCAGTACCAGATGAGCTTTGTAAATCTATCCACTACATTACAGAGTGCTTTTTTAACCAATCAGCAGTTTTTAGTAGCGACTCAAAACAATCATTTGGGAGCATTATTTTCTAAAAGTGGAGAACAAGGGGGGCAGACTACATCAGAGGCTATATTTAATAACAAAATGTCAATTGAAGATTGGCCGTTTGATATTAATGTAGGAACAACAAATACTTATGCTGATTATAATAATGTAGTTATTTTTAAATTTTGCAAAGGAACTTTATTAGATAGAGTTAAAGATCCAAAAACTTGGACTCAACCCAATACTTTCAATACAGAAGGAGTTGAAGATCCAGCCAATGCTTATCAACAGTTAATAGCTATTTCATCATGGATACAGAGTTATATAGAAGATGCTGAAAAAGCTTATCAATATGGTTTAGAACACCCAGAAAGTAATCAGGCAATTCTGTATGAAAAGTTCCATAATATTATAAACAATAAAGATTGGAACGGAATATTGGTACTCAAAGCCGATATTGATTTACAAGAGTTTCCTCAACAATTAAAAGGATTGATCTCTGGTATTGATTTGACTAGATTTAATGCACATCATTTTGGAATAGAAGTCAATAAAGTAAATGCTGACGGTGAAATTCAAATGCAAAAAAAGAGTTCTCTATTCGGACTCATTAATTATCTAGACACAGCTTATCAGCAACAATTATTACAAGGGTTAAATACTAATAAGCCTGTACCTCCTTTAGCGGGAGCTACTTATGATTTTAAGGTACTTCAATTACAGGTGCTTTTTGAAAATACAGCAATCAAGTTCTTCCAAAGCAAGGTGCAATTAACGATGAACAATTTATTTTCTGATACCGTTATAGGAACGAATAATAAATACGGTTCTAAAACTCTAAATACAGTAGTGCTTGATGGAACTTATCAAGATCATGATGGTACACCAGTGTATGTGTTTGAAAATATGGATGATAACTTATTTTATTTTGATAGCAACCTTCTTAAAAATGTAGAAATTACCAAAATTCAGTTTAATACATTAACAACCGATCCAAAAGCAACTTATATAGAATCTAGTTTTGCTATGTGGGGGTATTTAAACTATGCAGTAATGCAAACAACCATACCTGCAACAAATGAAACTAAAGAAAAAACAATTATCATGGACGCTTTTTCTTTTGGTAATGGTACAGATACAGATATTATAGATGGTTTAAGTTATAGCAACTTATATATTGATATGGCTTTTGATATCAGTACACCAACAGTAGTAGATTACGCTTTTGATGCTTCAAAAATAGTATTTAACTCAGATCTTAGTACGACTAGGCAGCTAAGTTTATACCCTAACTTTGCACTACAAATCAATAACCTTGTTAGTGGAGATAAGGATACCAAACCTTCTAGTTTAGGATATCTTAATTTAAGTTTGCCAGGAATCAATACTACTGGGCTTTCAGAAAATTGGTATGGACTAGAAATGACCTTAAATATGGGAACTCCCGGTGAATTAGCGGCGTCATTAGATTTTAATGCTAGTTTACTGATTGCATGGAGCCCAGGGAATAAAGCGACCGATACTTCCTATAACGCATTTGTAGGAATAAAACTCCCAGGAACCAGCAGTAATGCTAAACTTCTTAGTCTACAAGGAGTTTTAAAATTATCTATTGATACTTTAAAATTAGAATATGTAGAAGCTCAACAATCATATTTAATGACATTGAGTAAAATAGCATTGAAGTTTTTAGGAATTCTCAAACTACCACCAGGAGGAAGTACCAATTTTTTACTTTTTGGTAACCCAAACCCAGGAGCTACTGCCAAAAGTTTAGGATGGTATGCAGCATATAACAAAACAAAACCTTAAGCTATGGCAAGAGTACTCTATTGGAATATACAGCAGTTTGGTATTAATAAAATAAATAACCCAAGTAGAAAAAGGCAACGTGGAAGCTCTTTGTCAGGTCAAGCAGCATCTGTAAATAGAAGACAATATATTATGGATACTATTGTCGCCCATCCTCCAGATATTCTGGTAATAGTAGAGACTTCTACTGGAGGAGGAGCTGAAGGAACTCTTGTGACAGCAGGAGGTAGCCAAGGAGCTTTGGATTTATTAAATAGAATTAGAGCTGCACTTGGGGTAAACTGGATGCTAGTGCCTCCTCTGATTCTTGGTGTAGGAGGTGTTTCAGAAGGAATATCTGTCTACTATAACAGTGCTAATCTTAATTTTAGTGGTCCGTGGGGTTGGCAAGGTGGAGGAAATTCGTCAGATTCTATAGCTAATATTGGAGCGCCAAATCTAGCGACCTACGCAGCTCCTTGGAACAATTGTTTACCTGCAGTAGCTGTTCCTGGAGGTAATATCAATGCAGGAATAAATTCTAATAGGTTAGCAGGGCAATGGCTTTTTACAGATAATGCAATGCCTCCGAATAGATTACAATTTCCTGGAGTTGGAAATCGACCACCATATTTAACAACATTTTGGGAGGCAGCTAATAATAGAACTATAAAATTATTGTCATATCATGCACCTCCTAATAATGTAGCAGCAGCAAATGGTACAAATCAGCTTTCCAACGTAAGAGAAATAACAAATGATCTAAATGCAGACGAAGTAGGAATTATTGTAGGAGATTTTAATGTTAATATTTTCAATGCTTACTTTGAGCCTATAGCCTATAATAACCTCATTAGTTTTTTACCTGCAGGTGCAGGATATACTAGAGCCATAAATCCAACAGCTAATAACGGATGGCCAGATAAAGGGTATGTTTTTACACATATAAAAACTAGTAATAAAGCAAAACCTTGGTTTACGAATGGATATCCTGGATATGAATACGTTGGAAGTAATCCTAATTTTCAAGGCTATGATAGTATTGACAATATTTTAACTCGATATGGAGCTGCAGCAGGGGGACCCGCAGCAAACATAACCATAATTAATAGGGTTACTGGAAGCCCTTATAATAGGGTGATGCCAACTCCTGGAGGAGCTCCTGCAGGTCATTATGTATATGCTACAAATATGAGTCAAATACCAATTGGAGCACCAAATGCTGGATTACCTGTAGCGTTACCTCTTCCTCCTAATGGTCCGGGAGGAAATGGAGGGATAGCACCTGGAACTATTGGAGGCCTTAGCCAGTTTAAAGGATGGTCAAATTATGGTCATATAAGAAGTACCAGCGATCATCTTCCTTTAATTATAGATATATAACAATATATACACCTCGTATTATGAGTCTTTATAATTTAACAACCACTTTTAGAGATCAGGCAGCTGCTAATAATGGAAATATCACTATTAATGCTGCTACTTTTTCTGCTTCTCAATTAACACCTCCAGAAAACTTAGATGAGTTATTGTCTAAAGGATATCAGTTAGCTGAAGGAACTTTTTTATTGATAGATACGTCAGAAACATCTATTCCAGATCCAGCAGGGAATACATTGACCATAAGTAATGCTAAAGCAAACATTTTAAATGTAGAAAAAACTAATACAGATGTTATTTTAAAGGTTGTTGTTGATGAGAAAGGAGAAGCTCAGTTTACTATACAAATCGCATTAAGTGATTGGACTTTTAAGACTAGTTGGGAATATATGACAGGAGGTGTTTTTGATGGGTTACCTTATACTTCACCATCTTTTATGTTTAGTACAGAACAAAAGGATAATTTTAAATGGCAAAATTCAGACATCCCTTTAGTTGAAGGGCAGAATTTCTCTGCTATGATAACTCTTACAGATTGGTTAGCTGATGTTGTTGATTTTTTAACATCATGGTCGGTAAGTACAAAACTTCCTTTAACAGGGATGTTAGATCCATCAAAAGTAGATAATAAGGAGTATTTATATCCAGATATGAATCTTATTGTACCTATAAATGCTACTCCTGTATCTCTTTTGTTTTTAGAAGTAAGTAACCCTGCTGTAGGTTTCAAGATAGAATCTGTAGAGGATGTTTTAGAAGAAGATTCAGAATCAACAACAGAAATAAGTCAAACACCTTCTTTATTTTTTCAATTACAGTTGCATCTTGGGACAGATATTCAAATGGATTTCACTACTTCAGTTGCTCCAAAATCATCAGCTTTTGATATTGCAATATCGTCAGATCCTCAAAAACCACTTACGCCATTAAATATGTTCTCATTAATGGCTGGTAATAATTGGTTTAGTAATATTCCTCCAACATTGCAACAGTATTTAAATAGTATTGCATTCAAAGGGTTTACAACTTCCTTAAACTTTACTAATGGGGTACAAATAAATAGTGTTTCAGCACAAGTGGGGTCAGTTGGTACATGGAACCTCTTTGATAATTTTTCGGTTGAAGAGTTTGATGTAAATTGGTGGATATTAGGACCAGGAACAATCAATGCTCAGAGTATTTTTTTCACATCAAGAGTAAATTTTTTTCCAACCATATTCAAAGGAGGTTTTGATGTAGAAATTACTTCTGATCTTACTTTATCAGCAGCTTTTGATGGAACCGTTTCAATTAATGATTTATTAGCAGCCATAACAGGCGGTTTTATAAAAATACCAGAAAGTTTGGTAAGTGTAGTATTTACAGGGTTTGGTATTGATATGGATATCAATAGTAAATACTATGCATTTTTTGCATCAGGAGATATTGAAATGAACCTTATTACCAATATATCATTAACTGATGCAGCATTACAACTTACCTCTACTTCTCCAGTAACAGGAACAGGTTCAAATGTATATACAGCTGCTATTAGTGGTCTTTTCTCTATAGGAGATTTAAGATTACAATCAGCAGTAAATTATAATTCTTCAACAGAAGATGGAGGGTGGGATTTAAGTATAAACATGCCTGCAGGTGACAAGTTAAACTTAGGACAATTGATGGACGGTTTGTTTAAAAAAGTGGGCTTTGAGTTGCCTACTAGTTTTTTACCAGCAGATTTGTCAATTACTAGTTTTGATTTAACCGCAGATATTCCAAATGGAGCAGAAAAAGGCTCTTATGAAGTTAAAACGAGTGTGGAGTGGAAGTTTACTTTCCCTATTATTAATCAGAAAATTGATATTGCAGCGGCGTTAGCCTTAAAATATGATGAAACCAAAGCAGCAGGAAAGCAATATTCTGGCGGTGTAATGGGAAGTGTTTTACTTGAATACTTTAATGCTGAAGTTAAAATTGGTTATAATTTTGATGGTGATGACCAATTATTAATGATTGAATGGGAAGGATTTATAGCGAAATATAATGTTGCAGGAGAAAGTAGAACGATCATTTTTGAGATTAAAAATTGGAGTGTAGGATCGTTACTTACCTCATTTATGAAAATGCTATTCGATCCTAACTTTGAATTAGATGCTCCTTGGGATATTCTCAATAAAATAAGTTTAGATGGATTTAAGGTTACTTATAATTTAGATACTAAGGAGGTAGTAGTAGATTATAAATTACCAAAAAGTCTTGATTTAATATTCATAACAATCAATGGTATTAAGCTAACAAAAAATGCACAAGGTGTTCAAATAGCATTTGATGGTAGTTCAGTAGTACCAGCTGTTAACGACAGTAATGTCTTTAATAAAGAAAAAGGACAAGATGTAAAAAATATGCCAGAGGTTCCTGGACAAGGAACGCAATATTTTGAGCTACGTTTATTAGCTATGGGGCAACATGTTGAGCTAAATAATGCAGCTCAATACCAATCAATAAAAGAAGTTACAGATGCTATGGAAAAAGCATTTGAAACTCCAGAAAAAGGCAAAGTACCTATTGGTCCTGGTTCAGGAAATTCGTTACTTTCATTTAATGAAAACTCCAATTGGTTAATAGGTACCGATTTTGGAATCCTTAATGTTGGTACCAAAGAAAAACCAGTTTGGACATTAGAAATGCAAGCCGTATTCAATGACCCTAACTTATATGGTTTACGAATTGCCATGGCAGGTGATAAAGCTAAAATTTTTGCAGGCTTAGATTTTGAGATTATGTATAAAAAAATCTCAGATGGAGTAGGAGTATACCAAATAGCACTTACACTACCAGACGCCTTGAGATATTTGCAGTTCGGAGCAGTTAATATTACACTTCCTTCTATTGCATTAGCCATTTATACCAATGGTGATTTTATGGTAGATATAGGATTTCCGTATAAACTTGACTTTTCAAGATCTTTTACCTTACAGGCTATTGTACCACCAGGAATTCCAGCAATGGGATCAGGAGGTTTTTACTTCGGAAAACTGAGCAGTGCTACTACCAAAAAAGTACCACAAACTAATTATGGTAATTTTAATCCAGTAATTGTTTTTGGAATAGGTTTACAGGTAGGTGTTGGTTATAGTATTAATTACGGAGTATTAAAAGCTGGATTTAGCATTACAATTTTTGGTATTTTAGAAGGGGTAATTGCTACATATCATCCATATCAAGGAACTCTTCAAGAGAATAATAAGACAGAAGTCGAAACTTCTTATTACTATTGGTTACAAGGAACTCTTGGGTTAATTGGTAAATTATATGGTTCTTTAGATTTTGGAATTATTTCGGCATCTGTAAATATAACAGTAAAAGTATATGCACAAGCAACTTTAGAAGCTTATAACAAAATGCCTCTGGCTATTGTAGCTTCAGTAGATGTACAAGTTTCAGCAAAAATAAATTTAGGATTATTCTCTATTAAAATTAACTTTAGCTTCAAGGCAGAAATACGAACAGATCTTACCATTGGTACAGATCAAACAAGTATGGCTCCATGGAACAGACAACTTTCAGATTCTGTTGATGACAGAGCTTTGGTATATGCAGCAAAATCAAGCCAATTATCGGAGTTACCGATCAAAGACATGCATTACAGCTCTAAATTAATGGTAAGTACAGAAGAGAAGTCACCTACACTAAATATCTATTTTATTCCACATTTAACTGTTGCTGGATCAGAAAATGGGGATTTAAAGAGTCAAACAGCTCAGTATGTCACTTCACTTTGGATTGATGCTCCTGATGCAGAAAACCCAGATAGTACAGTTACTTCATCGTTTGAATATTTAAGTCAAGACTTTTTTAGATGGTTAATACAAAACTATGCAGATGAAACAGCTACAGAAAGTACGAGAGCTACGGCAGACGAATTAGCAGTTTCTGCGGCCGATTTACAGTTATTACTAGCTCTGTTGTCAAATGAAGATACGCCATTACCAATTCCTACAAATAAACTATTATCATTCCTTGAAGATACATTTGAAGCAGTGAACATTCAAAACGTTACAGAAAGTTCAAAACCTGAAACAGCAGCCGTATTCCCAATGTTTTTCGATTTAGAATTATCTGTTCCAGATGCAGGAGTTGATGTTGATTTTAGCACATATAATATGGCAACAGATGCGTATTTATCTGAAGTTAAAAAGTGGTTTAATGAATTAGCTGTAAAAGTATCTGAAGAAAACACGAACGCAGCCCTGAAAAAAAGCACCTCAGTAGAACATTCTTTATCAACATTTGTATTTGAAGACTACTTTGTACTTATAGGAAAACAACTTATAGGGTACGCAGAAGATGCATTAAAAAATTACACATATCCATTATCTAAAGGTAACAGTCTAAATGCCATGGCAAACTGGGCTAATAGTATAAGCACTTCTGATGGAACAACCAATGCTGTTGAGGTAAGTAACCTTTCTAAGGCCAATCAATCTCATCCTTTACATGGTGGAATTGATATTCAAATTACTGGAGTAATGTACACTATTCTTGATGGTGACAATTTTGTTTCTATCGGAGCTAAATACGCCCTAGAAACAGCATTACTGATTACACAAAATGCAGCTATCCCAGGATTATTACAGGTTCAAGAAATTATGTATGATGCCAAGACTTATACGGTAAAAGCAACTGATACTATTAACGAGGTAGCTACAGGATTGCAAACTACCGTAGCAGATTTAGCGAATGATTCAAGCTTTCAGAAAAATACACTTTTAACTACGGAAGCAAACTTGATTATTGCTGCTGCAAATTATACAGCAAAAAGTGAAGATACCTTTACTAATATAGCTAGTACTATATTTAATAATATTTCAGTTTCAGACTTATTACTACAAAACCAATCTGTTCCAGGACTATTTATATCAGGTAATTCATTTGTTTATGATAATATTACTTATGAAATTGTACCTGGAGATACTTTAACAGGTATAGCAAAAAAACTAAGTACTCCTGATAATACAGTAACAGTAAATAATCTTGCTGATGATGCAGAAGTTCAATCATTGCAAGTACAACCATTAGGGGTATTATTAATTCAACCTTTCGTTCATACAACTGCTACTTTTAGTAATCCAGATGATGCAGAAACCTTAGGTAAAATAGCTCAAAAGTATAACACAACCTCTGAGGTTTTAGGAACAAGTTATCATAACCAACAAATCAATAATTTATTTTATGATTCTGATAATTACAGTACAGCAAACATACCAGAATTAAGATGCTTAGATGTACAAAGTATATTAGATTATTTCAAAGCAAAACAATCATATACACAGTTATCAGGTATGGTGTCGAGATATCAACTTCATGGAATGAGGTTGCCAACTACCTTACCAGGTTTAACACTCAATGCAAACTCTCCATGTACAGGTGATGATTGTGCATTATATAGATTAACAGGACAACAATTTGAAATACCAAGTGACGTTAAAGAAGGGTTTACGATTAATTTAATCAACACTACATTAAATTGGTTGCAATTTAACGGAGAAGTTCCTTCAGGAGATCCTAAAAAAGCGACACTACCAATACAGTTAACCCCAGAAGACATATCACAAATAGCTACTGTGGTTACTTATGCTCAACAAACAGGTATTGAGCCAGATATTTTAAACCTGGCAGCTATGAAGCCTTATAGTTTAATTCCTGTTCAATATACATTTCAAACAGTTACGCAATGGAGTACCTCAGGAGAGGTAAACCTTCCTTATGGTAGTTTAGGAGGACAAACTGAAATATCTCCACTAATTTGGAATTTTCCATCAGGTCTTTTACAACAGATAGCCATACCTAAAAGAGCTGGCTCAGCTATGGATATTCAAATAGGAACGTATAATGCCACAACTGGAGCAATGGATTATAAAAACTCTGAGTATTATGGATGGTCTACACTTTTAGAAATAGACATTAAAAAGCAGGCTGACGATACTGCTCCGGGTACAAGTGCATTTACTTATGAGTTAATAGGAGCGAATGAATCAGGAACACAGGTTTTAGAAAGATTATTAAGAGTTTTAGACCCTAATTCTTCTTCTAATAATCAAGGAGTAATTGAGGATATACAGTGGTTGTATGAAGGAAGTGATGGATTACTTTCTGTTGGAAATCTAAATATGAAAACATTTATAGTTCAATCTAATTTATCAACAGAAACAAATCCAGTACAATTAAAATCATTACAAAAAAGTCTTGAAATAGAAGAAGCTGAAAAGCCTAATGGAGTTTTAAATTCATTATACGATTTTGTAAAACTGTTATGGGAGTGTAGTATTACAAGATCTGGAGGATACTATTTATTATACAACGAAATTGAAGGAAATACTGGTTTCCCTGATACTATTTTTGATAGTTCAGGAAATGGAACAATATCATTATTGGTTACTTATAGCAATTCATATAATAATATTCTTAAAGATTTTATGAACTGTGCTATAACGGGAGACAAAATTGATACATCGTCTTCTATCGTTTATGCAGAATCTAAAGCCCAAAAAGATTTAAGCTATACAACGACTTCAGCAAATGAAACGCTACAAAGCATTTCATATCAATACAATATATTAATTAGCGAGCTCGCTAACCTTAATGAAACAGATGTGAAACTTAATACCTCAGCAAAACCAATTGTATTGGACGGATTGCAATATGAGGTTGGTCTTTCATCAGATACACCGTCTAATAACTTAACAGCCATAGCAGAATATTTTAATGTAAATCCAGATGATGTTAAGAGCCTTAATCCAAGTATTGACAATTGGGATAGTTTACCTGTGTGGCAATTGGTAGAAATACCTACAGTTACTTATAAAATAACAACAGGAGAAGGTACACCAGGTAATACGATGCAGAGCATTGCTAATTATTATTTTATTGATGTTGATACATTATCTTTTATAATTAAAGATGCAGCTGTTTTTAATGTCAATACAACATTTGCTATAGTTGATCAGGTAGTTCATAAAGTATCATCAATACAACAAGGTACAGCAGGTTTTGAGTTAAGTAGAACAAATCCGGGAACTCCTCCAGATAATCCAAGTGATGCTGGATATGCAGAAACCTATTTGAATAACTTATACAATTTATTAAGCTACCAAGTAGTTGCTAACAGATATTTTAACAAAAGTATTGTAGGCTTACCTTCAGGTCCATCGAATGATAAAGATCAAAACGAGGAGAATACTAATTCACTTTGGACTTATAATCAAGTAATTCCTATAGCACAGTATGCGGTTGATAACCCTAATAATTCTTACCCGGTAGGATTCCCTCAAAAAGAAGACAATCCATATAGAGGTATAGGTAACACATTACAAATACATTTTGATTGGGTTGATTATTACGGTAATGAAACGGTAACACCGTTTAGTAATCCAGAGTTGAATACAAAATCACCTCTTAATAATCCACCAGTGCAAGTGGGATACCTTGATGAATTAAAAGGGTTCTCGCAATGGCCAAGTTTGTTTATCACTTATGATGTAACCTTAGAAAATGATACAGACCGAGAATTGTTATTAAATTTCTCTTTTGATGTTACACGATACCTAAATACAGATGGTAAACCTTGCGTATCTGACCCTAATAATCCAGATGCACCAGAGTATCAAAAAAATGCATTACACGATTTAGCTGTATATACCAACATATACTATCAAATTAATCAATTTAATCCTTATGTAGAAGATCAAAATACGGTTACACTTTCATTAAGCACTTCATTGCTACCAGGAATTGAAACTGATGTAGACTTAGCACCAATCAATAATTTTGTAAAAGAAATTTACGCTTATTTATATGCTATTGCTTACTGTCAATCGGTTCCTACAGCTCCAACAATGAGTTCAATAAAACAACCAGTTGCAATAGAAAACTTGGAAACAGCTTCTATTTTTGAGTTAACAGTAGCATTACGTATGGAAAGAGATCTTTCTTTTGTTAACAACGATTTTAAAGATAGTTCATCGGTTACTTCAACCAATACAGTTGTTCAGCCAAATACTTATGTTCCTAATCTTGAACAAGAAAATAGTACAGGTGAGAAAGTTCAAAATCATTCATTAACAAAATTTGCGGTCAATTTTGAAAAAACATTCTATCAAGAAAATGAATACGTACTTAAAATAGCTACAGGTATAGATAAAGAGTTGGTTGGAAGTCAGAAAAATGAAGCTATTTACATTGTAAGAATGGGACTAAAACCAGGCAATGGTATTTATTGGAATGTTGAGCCAGCAGGTTCTTATGAACTTACAAACGATTCAATTTCTAAACTATCAAATCTAGGAGTTCCTAGTTCTGTAGTAGATAAGATTACTCCGTTAGTAGGAACTATATATATGAGTAAAGCTAGTTTTGATGAAGCGTTACAAGGAGTTCTTACCCAAGAAGAGTTTACCACATATAAGATACAGATCTATACTTATAGTTTATTAAATGCATCTTTTTATGCGCCTTTACCAATTTCCACTAGCTTAGTATCTAAAAAGGATGTTCCAATATGTTCTTATGTAACAGGTAAAGGGCTAGATTGTGAAAAAGGTACAGTAAAGAACTTTACGGATGTAGATATGGATATTTGGGGAAAACAATGTTTAGATGCAATTGACCTTTTCTTAAGTTCAGAATATGCAGTGCCAGCATTTTTGGTAGACGAATTAAAATCTGAAGAAGAAAAAGAGTTTTTAAAATCTTTAAATAGTGATGCTACATCTTACCTTGAAGCCATAACCAAAGCTAAATCATTACTGGCAGAAACTATTTCAACTAAGGTAGAGCCAATTCTTACAGCACCAGAAGTAAATGAAACAAGAAAATTAAATGCTCAAGAAAAGTTTAAACAACAACTACTTATTCAGTTAGGAAATACTTATTCTGTTAATGCAGTGGTACAAATGGAAGTTACTGCCGAATCAGGAATAGCAAGAGAAGGTCAAAATCAGATAGCTCCTCGTTTGTACGGTACACCAAGTATTATTAATAATACAGAAGGAGATAGTAAACTGTATTCAATTTCTAATGCCAAAATACAGTTAGATTACGAAGATGGAGAAAAAACATCTGATATATCTTTTATCTTTTCTACTAAAAACACAAAAGAGTTTACGACAGTGCCTCTAGGAATGGATTATCAAATTACTCATGTTGAATTTGATATTACAGATGTGCCAGATGTAAAAGGATATCAAGCATCAAAATGGTTAACATTTATAGTGCCTGTTAATTTAGCTGAAACAGTAGAACCTGATTTTGATAAATCTCCATTACAGCAGTCTTTAGGTACTGTAGATATTCCTATAGTTCTTCGTAATTATCCAAAACCACCAACGTTAACAACTCAAGAAGGTAAAGCAGTGTCAGTAGTAGGTGATACAACGAAAGAAGTTCTAGAGAAAGCTTCAGAATGGAATTTCACGTACACTTATTCTGAAGATCAAGCAGCACAAGACCAAATTTATTCTGATGTTAGGTTTAATACTTTTGATAGTCAGTATAATAACCTACAAGCTAAACGTAGTAGTACACGAAATTTATTCAACGATATGGCTCAAATGGTAAATGTATGGTCATCAGTATTAAATGATATGACTAAATATTTAACCCTAATATCTCCTACATCTGATGAGACTGATCCAAATCTTGACAAAGCATTTTATGCAATGCAAGCTATGGTGCAGTTAACTAATAATTTATCATTAGCTTGGGATGAACATAATAAAAAAGCAATGCTTTATAAAGCTTCTCAAGTGGGGGATACAGAAACTACAAGTGCTTATAATTTTATCATACAACAAAAAGAAGATCCACATTTTACTACTACTTGTGATTGCCAAGGAGGTGAAGAGTGTAAGCGTTTGGTATTAAGTATAGTGCTTCCTCAAGATATGTCTGAAATAGACAAGCAGTTGTTTATGAATGAATTTAAGCTGGCGGAGATTCCTAGTGCTCCATTAATTAACATAAATAATTATACAAGAGTACAAGCAACGGATGAATCTGGAGCACCAATTGAAAATTCGTATTGGTACGTAAAAGACCCTAAAGCCAAGGTAAAGGAGTATTTAGGATATCCTTGTTCTTTTGAAATACCAAATAGAACAGTTGAGGTAAACGGACTAAATGTATTACAGTTCCAAAATACATGGGCAGGAATTGCAGTAATTAGAAATGAAGGATTGGTGGAAGACAACCCTACAAATCCTAAGTTTATTTACAGAACTCCTTTAATTAGATTTTCTAATAAACTAATACCGTTGTTAAGTAATAATACTAAAATTAATATAGCTAAAATCTTAGATGAGAATGGAAGCAGTATGTCTTTGTCAGAACATTTGGCAACATTCTTTAAAACATTCTTTACGTACGATCAATTACATCAACAAACAATTAAGGTAACAAGTTATTGGAATTACTATTTACAAGAAACAGCTAAAAGTGATTTACCACCAGTTCAATTACCAGTGTTATTATACACACCTTTTTCTTTTAAAATTCCAGAAGACTATACAATACCGACTGAGGGATGTTCAGAAGAAATTACTTTTGATACACCTTTTGTATGTCAGTTAGCAAAAGCACTAGAAAAATGGTATGAAGATAAAAAACCAACAACAATAGAAGCCTATTTTTCATTTGACTTGTCAGTATTCTCTGAAGTAACCGAAGCTCAGTTACCACTAATACAATTATCAAATTTAGTACTACCTTACGAGTACATAAAAAACTTATAAGAAAAGTATTTTAAAAAGATGTAGATAAAAGAAAAGCGGACGAAAGTCCGCTTTTAAAATTTAACAAAGCTCTTGTTTGCAATCATAAAAACAAGCACTAAACTCTTCTTTAGTCTGAAAGTTTTGAGATTTACAATAATCAAAGCACACTCTACATGTTGGTAATGCACCACCTAGAACAAGTTTTTGTTCTTTTTTTGTTAATGTCAATCCTAAGGTTGAAATGTGTTGTAACATAATTAGTTGTTTTAAATTTCTTAAAAATAGGATATTAGTACTCTTTAAACTTTTTAAAAACCGTAAAATAAGTAAGGCTTTCCCTTTTTTATATTTATATAAAAAAGGGCTAAAATTTAGTATTAATATAATTTATAATTAGTTAATAAACCTTAGTTATATGGAAGGTTGGAATATTAACATTTAGGTAATCAAAACTTAATTTTGCTATGGTTAATCTGTGTTTTCTCTAAAGTAGTTTTGTCGGTTATAAAAGATGAAATTGTTTGGTATGAGGTTGTTTTTTTTCTTTTTTTTAATTGTTACTACAAGTCTTAGTCAATCGTTAAAATTTAAAACATTAACTACAAAAGATGGACTCTCCAATAACTCAGTAAATGATATTATAAGTGATGTTAAAGGACGACTATGGATTGCCACTTGGGATGGACTTAATCGTTATGATGGTAAAGATTTTAAAGTTTTTAAACATATAAATAACGACTCAACTTCTCTTGCAGGAAATGTAATTTATAGTCTGCAAATAGATGGATTTAAAACAATTTGGTGTTTAACAGATAATAATACCGTAAGTAGATTCGTAAATCAATCAGCCTTCCAAAACTTTTATTTTTCTGAAACGCCTGTAAACCTAAAGCTATCAAAGAAAAATAACCTTGTAGTAGAAACTAAAAGCGGACAATATTTAGAGTTTGATGGAATGAGTTTCCTGAAGGTAAACGAAACACAAGTAAAAACAAACAAACAACTAATTAATGATCAATTATTACTTAACAAGTTTCCTGAAGTAATTATTAATGAATCTTATCAAGACAGAAAAGGAAATATATGGTATGCAACAAGAAAAAGTGGGCTTTATGTAATAAGAAATAATCAGGTAGATATTCACGAAACAAAAATAGAGCACTATACCTACGATTTATATAACCCTTACAGTTTTACAGGAAATGAAATTGAAAAAATTTATGAAGACAGCTTTGGTAACATCTGGTTAGGTCATAAAGATGGAGGATTAAGTATGGCTTACGTTGGGTCTGAACATATAAACACTATTGCTCCCCATCCTGTAGAATATAGGCATTTGCCTAATGAAACTGTAAGAGCTATAACAATGGACAACGATAATAATCTTTGGTTAGGTTATTATACCAAAGGATTATATAACTATAGTAAATCAGACAAATGTTTTATTAAAAAACGATTAGAGAAAGCAAAAGAAAATAAAGATTGGGAAAGAATACGTAGTTTATATACAGCTACAGACGGTTCTATTTGGGTTGGTACTTATGCAGGACTAATTCACATAAATAAAACAAAAGTGTCTTATTACGCAGCAAAAGAGAATCCTTTACTACCAGCAAATAGGATTTATGCAATGACAGAAACTAATGATGGTAGAATTTGGTTTGCTTGTTGGGGAGGAATTGCAGTGTTCAACACAAAAAAAAATAAGTTTGAAAATGTTGAAGGAAGCGAGTTTTTAAAAGCATATCATATTCGAGACGTTTTTGTTAATGGTGAAGAACTGGCTTTAGCAACAGAAAATAATGGAATGATCCTATTTAATAGGAATAATGGAGAAAAACATCACCTTACTACAGAAAATGGTTTAACAGGTAATAGTGCATATAGTATTGATAAAGATGAAGAAACAGGGTTGTATTGGATAGCAACTTTGGGGGGAGTAACAGTTTTTGATCGTAAAAAAGGAGTAGTAAAAACTATTTCAGAGAAAGAAAACTTACCAAGCCATATGGTTTACAGTGTAATTCTTAAAGGAAAACACATATGGGTGAGTACAACTAAAGGTCTTGCTTCAATAAATAGAAAAAACTATAAAGTAAATGTCTTACATCCAGAAGAAGGATGGCAAGCTCCAGAGTTTTCAGAAGGAGCTTATTATAAAGATAACAAGGGGGTGTTGTATTTTGGTGGTATTAATGGAGTTAATTACTTCGCTCCTGAATTAATAGAGTTTAATAAGAATCTCCCTCAATTAGTTGTAGAAATAGATGGGGTAGAAAATAATAATAGTGTAGTAGAAAAAACATTTTCAGAAAATAATATCAGCCTAGGTATAACTCCTGTATCCTACCGAAAAAATCATGAAAATTTAATTTTATATAAGTTGAAAGGCTTTGATAAAGATTGGAGAGTGTATAGAACAACCCCTATTTTATATAAGAAAATACCACCTGGAGAATATGTTTTAGAAGTGAAAAATAGTTTAAGTGCTTCTAAAACAAATATATTTTCTATAAAAATAGTAATAGCCCCACCCTTTTATAAAACCTCTTGGTTTGCATGGAGTTTAGCATCAGGAGGGGTAATTATACTCATTTTAGGTTTAGGGTATAAAGTTCGTAAAGATAAAATTTACCAAGAAAAACTTAAACAAAAAATTAATGAACGAACAGCTATAATTAATAAGCAGAAGAAAGACTTAATAAAAGCTAATGTAAAGCTCGAAGATCAAAACCGAAAAATTATCAAACAAAAAGAAGAAGTACTGGCTTTACATCACAAATTAAAAAACGAAGATTTTGAAATAGATAAATTTAAAACGTTTGTATTGGCAGAGTTTAAAAAGCCATTAATGCAAATGCTACAATATAGTCAGCAAAATAACATTCCAAATGAAATACAAACAAAATTAGTTAGTCAAGCGAAAACCATGATAGATGTATTAACGGAGTGGGATTTTTTAGAACAAGTAAACCGAATAAACACTACAGAAAAATCGGTAATAAAAATCAATACATTCTTACATCATTTAACTCAAAATTTAGAACGAAAATTACTACAATCAGGAATAAATCTTAACTATCAAACCCAAGTAGAAGACAAGTGGATAACTATTGATTTACTTCGTTTTAAACTTTTTTATAAATATATTTTCAATGACTTTATAAAGTATAGTAATCAAGGTAGTAACATACAAATAACCTATATCGAAAAAGAAAACAAACTAATACTAAAAGTAAATTCTGATAGTGGTATTTTAGTTAATAATATAAAAAGTTTACAACGCTATAGTCCTTATTTTAAAGCAGCGAAAGATTTACTATTAGAATTAAATGGAAAGTTGGATATAAATAATTCTGAAGAAGGAATTATTTCAATAAAAGTAGAAGTACCCTTTCACAAAACAACCTCAGAAAAAGCCTCAATGATACAGTGGAATCATATAGGGATGATAAATGAGCTCCCACAAGGCAAGCACAAAGTGTTGGTATTGACTAGTGAAATGAACTATGGGATATTACAATCATTATTGGGAGAAGAAACTTATCATTTAATATTTGAAAACAATGTAGATAAATTATTTTCAGCACTTTCAAGTCTCAATGTAGATACTATAGTTTTTTATGATGTAAAACTTACAAATAAAGTAGTACAGTTCTTAGAAAACCGTAAAGAAAATATAAAACTATCTAACTGTCCTATATTATACCTATCAGAAGAAATTGGATACTTTCAAATGGAAGAAGTTACTAAATTAGGAATAGATGTTACCATTCAGCTTCCAGTAAGTAAAACTTTTTTGCAAGCAAAGCTAACCAACTTACTAAGCAGCAGAAAAAAACTATTTGAAACAGAAAGTCACATCGGTTGGATTGAGAATCATAAAGACGAGCAATTACTATCACCAAACGAAAAACTAGTAAAAAAGGCACTTACTTATATGCATGAATGCTTGCACGATCATACTTTTAATATTGAAAGTCTTCAAGAAAAATTAGAAATATCTAAAGTAAAATGCTACCGTGTTTTTAAAGAAATACTCAAACAATCTCCTTCAGAAGTGCTAATTAGCCTAAGACTTCAAAAAGCACAACACTTATTAGGTAAAAATGTTTTAAACATTTCAGAAATTAGTTTTGAGTGTGGTTTTGCCAATCCAAAATACTTTAGCAGGCAATTTAAAAAGCATTTTAATATGAGTCCTAAAGCTTACAAAGAACAAAAAGTAGTAGTATAAAAGTTAGCTTCAGATTAGGTTAATGTTAGCAGAAGGTTACTGAAACAAAAGTGTAAGAATTAAGGTGTTTTTATGAGGCTTTTTGAAATATAAGTACTCCTTTTTGAAACCATTTGACCCTCTTTAAAAAGCATCTTGAAATAGATTCGTCTCAGAATCAAAACCTAAATTATCAAATGAAAAAACACTATTTATTTATATTGTTATTATGTTTCGGGGTAGTCTCCGGAACGGTAGCACAAACTATTTTAAAAGGTACCGTTGTGTCTAAAACAGACGGAGAACCCATTCCCGGAGCAACTGTTCTTATTAAAGAGCAAAGTAAGAATGGAGCAGCTACCGATTTTGATGGTAAGTTTACGCTAAGTGTAAATAAAGATCAAGGAACCTTAGTAGTTTCTTTTATAGGGTTTCAAACACTAGAACTTCCTTTTTCGGGAAGCCAAGAGTTTTCAATAGCACTTAATGAAGAGTCGAGCGTTTTAGATGAGGTAGTACTAATTGGTTATGGTAGTGCAAAAAAAGGAGATCTTACTTCAGCAATTTCAACAGTAGAAAACATAGAATCTATGTCTAGTAGGCCAGTATCTACGTTAAATGATTTTTTACAAGGAAGTGTATCTGGTGTAACTGTTTTACAACAAGGAGGAGATCCATCTGAAGACGGTAAAGTAGTAATTAGAGGGTACGGTTCTTTTGCGAATGAAGAACCTCTTACAGTTGTAGATGGTGTACCGTATTACGGGCCAGCAATTAATCCTAATGACATCGCATCGGTATCTATTTTAAAAGATGCAGCAGCTGCTGCAATATACGGAGCACAAGCAGCTTCTGGTGTTATTGTAATTGAAACTAAAAAAGGGAAAAAAGGAAAACCAAGAATTAGTTTTGACTTTTATAGCGGTGTGCAATCAGCAGCTAAATTACCTACGCCTTTAAATGCAAAGCAACAAGCAGATGTATACAATATGGCGGCAGATAATGCAGGTGCTCCAAGACAGTCTGCTCACGATGCAGAACAAAATCCATGGGGTCAAGTAACACGTACTAACTGGATGGATGCTATTTTTAGATCAGGAGCTATGTACAATACCAATATGAATATAAGTGGTGCTACTGATAAGATGAATTATATGACCTCTTTTGGTTATCATAAAAAAGAAGGATTATTACTAAATACCTATTCAGAACGTTTTTCTTTTAGAGTAAAAACAGACATACACCTTACAGATAATATTACTATAGGTGAAAATGTGTATTATTCAAGAAGTGAAGCAGTAGGTACAAACTCAACAAGTTCTTACTCAGGTAGTATTGTAAATGCATTATACATGCCGTCATCAGCACCAATACGTGATGCAAACGGAAATTTTAGTGGAGTAGTACCAGAAAATTTATCAAATTATGCAGGAGCTTACGGAGACGTATATAATCCTGTAGCCTTGTTGTTACGTCCAGATATTAGTAATCCTGTTAATTACTTAAACGCGAATGTATATCTTAACTATGATATTACGGACGGATTAAAGTTTAAAACGAGTTATAGTTATAGTACTACAGATACAAAATATAAAAAATTCTCTCCTAGAATTCCTGAGTTAGGTAGAACGAACTTAAACAACTATTTATATCAGAGCTATTCTGATAACAAGCGTTGGGTATGGGATAATCAATTAAGCTATAAAAAGAGTTTTGGAAATCATAATTTAGATCTTACCGCTGTTTACTCGTCACAGTTTACCGATTACGAATACTATTTCCAGCAAGGAGAAGGATTTAGTAGTGAAGAACCTTTCAATCAATTCATGTCTAATGCATCAGTAATTAGAACTCCAGAGACAGATGTGTACGAGGATGCTTTAACTTCTGCGATAGGAAGGGTGCTATATAACTATAAAGGTAAGTATTTCTTATCAGGAAGTATTCGTAGAGATGAAACCTCACGTTTAGCTAAAGAAAATCAGGCAGATTATTTTCCATCAGCTTCAGCAGCATGGAAAATATCAGGAGAAGATTTCTTTAATATTGAAGCTATTAATAATTTAAAAGTAAGAGCATCTTGGGGACAAATAGGAAATATAAACTCTGTAGGGTATTACTCTTTTGATGTTCCTTTAAACACCACAAATGTTATTTTAGGAGCAGATGGTTCTTTAGACGATAAAGGTACGTATGTAGGAAGACAATCAAACCCTAACCTTAAATGGGAAATTTCAGAATCTTTAGACTTTGGAATTGATATGAATTTATTCAACAACCGACTTTCTATTGTTGCTGATTATTTTGAGAAAACCACAAAAGGAATGATTATTCCTGGACTAGAAGATATTCACCAAGGAACGTCGGCTGCTGATGTAAATGGAGGAGAAGTTAAAAACACAGGATATGAATTTGCAGTTTCGTATAAAGATTATGTAGGAGACTTAAATTATAGTATTAGTGCAAACGCTAGTTTTCTTGATAATGAATTAAAGAACCTTAATGGGTATAACAGTAGTGGAATTGATTATATAGCACACTCAGATAATGTTAGAAGCACATTATACCCATACAGATCTGTAGTAGGAAAAGAATTATACTCAACTTACTTAGTGCCTTACTTAGGAATTTTCCAATCACAAGAAGAAATCAATGCACATAGTAAAGATGGGCAATTAATACAGCCCAACGCAGTACCGGGAGATTTTAAGTTTCAAGACACTAACAACGATGGTAAAATAGATAATAACGACCGTGTTTTTATGGATAGTTATTTACCAGAAGTAACCTATAACTTAGGATTAAATTTAGATTATAAAGGATTTGATTTAAATATGAATTTCCAAGGAGTAGGAGGTGTTAAAGTATTTAATGCATATAAGTTTACAGCTTTCAATGCTTCTCAACAAGGATATAATTTAGATAATGGTGTATTAAACGCTTGGACTCCTGAAAATACAAACACAAATATTCCAAGATTATCAACACAAGATAATAATCAAACTTATGGAACTACATCTAGTTGGTATTTAGAAGACGCTTCTTACTTACGACTTAAAAACGTAACACTTGGTTATACAGTACCAACAAGTAAAATGAGTTCTGTATTAAGTCAATCATCATTAAGAATCTATGTTTCAGGAGAAAATCTGTTTACAATCACAAACTATAGTGGAATGGATCCTGAAGTAGGAGGTAAGGGATTAGATGTAGGTAGATATCCTTCAGCAAGAACTATCTCTGCAGGAATATCATTGTCATTATAACAAAATAAAAAATAAGAAGATGAAAAATACATATATAAAACTAATTGCATACATCGTAAGTATTCAAGTAGGATTTGTTTCCTGTTCAGATGATTTTACAAATCTAGATCCATTAGGAAGTACTTCATATGAAAACTTTTGGAAAACAGAGCAAGATGCTCTGGAAGCAGTAAACAGTTTATATTATTATATGAAAGATGATGATATGTTTGGAAGAGGGTTCTTTTGGTATATCAATGCATCAGACGATATGGTAACAGGACGACTAAATGCTACAGCAGATAATGTGAAAAATTTTAATATAACTGGAGATGAAGGTTATACCTCTTGGATGTATCCTCAAAGTTATAAGATAATAAGGAGAGCGAACGATGTTATTTTAAATGTTTCGCAAATGAATATTAGTCAGTCAACTAAAAATCGTTTGTTAGGCGAAGCTTACTTTATGAGAGGGTTTCATTATTTCTGGTTAGCACATACCTATGGAGATAATGATAAAAATGGAGGTATCCCTATTGTTACCGAAGATAATATGAACAATGAAGCAGGAAGTTATAAACGACCACAAAGCGTCATAGAAAATTATGAATTTGTTGTTGAAGACCTAAAAAAAGCGGCAAACTTATTGCCTCTTTTTACAGAAATGGGAGAAGGTGATTACGGACGCGCACATAAAGATGCAGCCTTAGCTTACATTGCAAAAACCTATTTGTATTGGGCACAATACGACAGTTCTAAATATGCTGATGTGGTAACTTATTGTGATGCAGTAACAAATTCAGGATCGGGTAGAGCACTTATTGATACAGATAACCCTAAAAAAGATTTCAGGTTGTTACACAGTCATCTTAATAACTGGACGAGTGAATATATTTGGTCTGCTAATTCAGGTGTTGAAGGCGGAAGTATTTTACCAGGTGTAATGTTAGAAAATAAAGGCTGGGGGCAATATAACGGTTGGGGATATTATACACCAACAGAAAGCTTGTATAACGAATTTGAACCTAACGATGCAAGAAGAGAAGTAACCATCTTAAAATTTGGAGACGAGTTTGAATTTTTTGGAGAAACAAAAAGATACCAATCAGAAAACTCACTATCAGGGTTTCAGTTCAACAAATACATGTATGAGTATACATTTGAAAATCCTGTAGGAGCTTATATAAATTCCAACGGTAACTCACCAACAACACTATATAATACTCCAATACTGCGTTATGCAGAGATTTTATTAATGAAGTCGGAAGCATTAATACAACAAGGAGGAAACGGAGATGCTGATTTAAACAGCGTAAGAGAAAGAGCAGGATTAGCTTCAGTTACCAATGCTACATTAGAAGATATAAAGCACGAAAGACGAGTTGAGTTTGCTGGTGAGTTTGCTAACAGACACTACGATTTAGTACGTTGGGGAGATGCTGCTGAAGTATATAGTAAACCTTTATATGGTAGAATTCACACAGATAGATCAAACCCAGATTCAGACTACACTGTTGAACAAGTGTGGCAAGCAAGAAATTTTGACCCTAGTTATATGCATGTATGGCCAATTCCTAATGAAGCAATTATCTCTTCAGGAATCAAGCAAAACATAGGATGGTAATTTTAGTCATTTTTTTAGTTTAATTTAAGTTTAACGAAAAGATGTCGTTGAGGCGGCATCTTTTTTATAAATGCATAAAATGAAATTTATTCAAAAGATATTTTTATACCTAATACTAGGGGTAGGAGCTATACAAGCACAAACCTCAAACCCTACTTATAAAGTACATTCTCACAACGATTATAAACAATCTGTTCCTTTTTGGAAAGCCTATGCAGCGGGAGTTCATTCTTTAGAAATAGATGTAATATTCAAAGATAATACCCTATTTGTAGCACACGAAACAGCTGAGATTATCAGCAAACACACTATAGAGTCGCTTTATTTAGATCCTTTAAGAACTGCTTTAAAGAATGATCTTCAACTTACACACAAAATACAGTTGTTAATAGATGTAAAATCAGAACCTTACAGTACGTTAAATCATTTAGTAAAAATATTAAAGAAGTATCCTGATTTAACTAAAAATGAAAATATACAGTTTGTTATTTCAGGTGGAAAACCACAGGTCAAAGATTATGTAGACTATCCGGATTATATACAATTCGACCATCAAAAATTAACTAAGATTTTAAACCAAGAAGCTTGGAATAAGGTTGGGTTAATTAGTGTTGATTATAAAAACTATTCTGTATGGAACGGAAAAGGAAGAATGGTTGCAGATGATCTTAAAAGAGTAAAAAAAGTAATTGAAACAGCACACAATTTAAACAAGCCTTTTCGTTTTTGGGGAGCGCCAGATTCAGAGTCAGCTTGGAAAGTTTTTACAGATTTAAAAGTTGATTTCATAAATACCGATCAACCTTTTGAAGCTACTAAATACCTAAAAAGCTTATCAAAAAGAGTAAGTTTTAATAAAGAAAAATCAGAAGTTTACAAACCTACATTCGCCTACGATCAAAAAAACAAAAAAGTAGAAAATATCATCTTATTAATTGGTGATGGAAATGGAGTATCTCAAATTTCAGCAGCAGCTTTAGCAAATGGTGGAAATTTAACATTAACTCAATTAAGAAGTGTTGGGTTTTTAAAAACACAATCTTCAGACGATTTTACAACAGATTCTGCTGCAGGAGGTACAGCTATAGCAACAGGAACCAAAACATACAATAGAGCAATTGGTGTAGGACCAGATGGCAAACCTGTAAAAAACATCAGTGAGTTATTAGTAGAACACAATTATAATATTGGCTTAATTACTACTGATGAAATTACAGGAGCAACACCTTCGGCTTTTTATGCACATCAAAAAGATAGATCACATATGCAACAAATAGCAAGAGATCTTGAAAAAAGTGAGATTTCATTGTTTATAGGTGGTGGAGCAAAACACTTCTTAAATAAACAAACGATGCCCTTCAGTATTAAAAATACTATTGAAGAAATTGCTAACGATGAAGAAAAAGTAGGAGTTTTTACAGCAGAAGGAGGTATGCCAGGAATCAAGCAAGGAAGAGGTAATTTTTTAGCAAAGGCAACTCAACGTAGTTTGTCTTTTTTAAAGTCGAAAAAAGAACCATTTTTATTAATGGTAGAAGGAGCTCAAATAGATAGTTATGGACATTTTAACGATACCCATGGAATTATAGCAGAAGGAATTGATTTTGACAAGGCGGTAACTGAAGCGATAAAATTTGCAGATGCTAATAAAAATACCTTAGTAATTGTTACAGCAGATCATGAAACTTCAGGGTTTTCTATTCCACAAGGAAATGTAGAAAACCATATGATTGAAGGAGACTTTACAACTCACGATCATACAGGAGCAATGGTGCCTTTGTTTGCATACGGTCCACAATCAGATAAATTACAAGGGGTTTATGAAAATAGCGATCTTTTAGGGAAGGTTCTAGAAATCTTAAAGGTAAAAACTAATGAATAGATCAAGATTTTTTTTCGGTTTATTAGTACTTATAGTACAAGTAGCTTTAGGACAATTGCCTAAAGTTTCAGGAAGAATTTATCATGATAAGAATCAAAATGGAATTTATGACAGTGGAGATAAAGCCCTTAAAGGGATACTTGTAAGCAATGGAAAAGATGTTGTAGCAACAAATACTAAAGGGATTTATAAAATAAAGACTTTAGAGAATAATCCACTATTTATTATCAAACCAAAGGGGTACGTTTCACCACGTACCCCACAAAATAATTTGAAGTTTTACTATCTATTTCAAGAGTTAACCAATAAAAAATCATTTGATTTTCCGTTATATATTAATAAGGAAAAAGACAAGGTGAAAATAGCGTTGTTAGGAGATCCTCAATCAGATGTAATTGATGATATTCATCATGTTAATAAGTTGGTAACAGAAGAATTAGTAAAAAACAAACCAGACTTAATAATTCCATTAGGAGATCTTTCGTTTGATAATCTTAACATATTTAAACCTCTATCAGAATCATTAGGGTTGGTTGGAGTACCTGTGTTTTATGTAATAGGGAATCACGATTTAAACTTTGGAGAACAAGAACTTTCTAATAGAGACAAAACTTTCGAAGCTTCGTTTGGACCTTCGTACTATGCTTTTGAATACGGAAACAACCTGTTTTTGGTGCTCAACAACAATTTCCCAATAAATAATCGTGAGTATATAGGTAAGTTTGATGAAGATCAATTAACATTTGTGTCTCACATTACTAAGAAGTTTGCAACCAAGTATAACTCGATAAAAGTTTTTACGCATATCCCTTTGGAGTATACAAGTAATAAGGAAGAATTCATATCATTAATGAATCCTTTTGACAAAGTATTGATTGCTGCGGGGCATACACATACACAATACCATAGCTACTTTCAAAGAAATCAGAAACCAGCAGTTCATCAGTTAGTAGGAGGAGCGGTTTGTGGTGCTTGGTGGCAAGGAGCGCACGATATTCATGGAGTTCCATTTGCGATGATGTATGATGGTACCCCAAAAGGATATTGGTTCTTAGAAACAGAAGATAAAGATTATCATCTTAGTTATAAGGTTTCAGGAGCACCTATAGAAAAGCAAATGTATATTTGGGTTCCAGAGAACAAAGAATGGGATACAGAAATGAACATTTTAAATGAACCTTATGTATATGCGAATGTGTTTGCAGGAGGAGAATCTACAAAAGTTGAGGTTTCTTTTGATGGTACAACATGGCAATCTATGGAGTATTATCAAGGAGTAGCACCAGAGTTAAAAAGATTTTATTTACTTCAAGAATTAGGAAGGTATAAAGGACAAAAACTATCTAAAATGCCCAAACCAACTACAAAAAGTAAACACCTATGGAGGCTTAAAATATCTGAAAACCTTTCAAAAGGAATGCATTTAATAAGAGTTAGAGTGAAAGACGACTTATTAAAATTACAAGCAGAAGACGTAAGAGTTTTTTACAAGCAATAACAAAAGGAGGGGAGTTTCTTGATAACGGTCATTTCGAAGGAGGTTACGACTGAGAAATCTTAAGGTTGTGAGTTACTTGTATTTTTTCTTATTGTTATTCTTTTTCCATTGATGAAAAAGAACCAAAAAATCTAGTCTTTCGAAACCTTCACTCGAAAATTATCATCCTCGAAACTAAATGAAAAGAACTCGCTGTCGCTCAAACAGCTTTTCATTTTTGACGTTTCTTGTGGTGTAATTTTCGGTTTGTTTTCTAAGGACATTTTATAACCGTCATTGTGAGGAGTGAAGGACGAAGCAATCTTTTTCTCGGGTACCGTCACCTCGAACATTATCGAGTTCAAAATATATTTTAAACGAAGATAGCTTACGAAGTAAGTTGAGAGGTCTTAAAGTTATGAGTAACTACCATTCAAGAGATTACGTCACTTTCCACTTCGACTTCGCTTAGTGTCCGTTCGTAATGACGTTTTATTATTGTCATTGTAAAGTAAAGAAGGCTTATGAGTAAAAACCGACCTATTTTTATTTTGCTAGAATTCAAGGTTATGGAGTATAAGAGAATCCAAAGAGTTTACGGTCTGGATTCGAATACGGAATACAACGTAGAATTCAAAAAAGGAAAAATAAGTCTTGATTTTTTGTTTCGTTTTGTATCAAGACAAAATGAAAGTGTATGTTTGTGATTAACTCAAATTCAATGCATTACGTCACTTTCCACTTCGACTTCGCTCAGTATCCGTTCGAAATGACCGTTTTTGATTTACTGGATTAGGTTGTTATCCAATTTGACTTTAGTGTGTGTAAGTAACTTTATTAAGAATACTCGTAAGTACGTCTTTTTTCTAACCAGGAACTCACACTACCAAGTTCACGAGCTTGATAAAAATTATTCTCTCGTAGAATACAGTCGTTAGAAGCGTTAGTGTCTATTTTAATAAATCGGTATAAAACCAATTTTATAATAGACTCTCTTACTGACTCGTAGGTAGCTCCGTTATTTTTGTTAGTGTTAATTACTTCTTGAATAAAATTATCTATTCTATTAAATTTAGTATCAGTTAATAAGGCTTTAAAAACTACTTCTTCCATAATTCATGATTTTATATATGCAAAATTACTTGTTGGAATAATGATTTAAAAGGTGATATATGCAGAAAAAAATGTGGATTTCCGAAGTGTTTTTTATTGTAATAATAAAGAGTAGGGAGGAAGTAACCTGTTTTTAAACTATCGTTATTGCGAGGAGGTATGACGAAGCAATCTGTTTGTTGATTATTATCACCTCGAACAGATGTGAGAGGTCTCAAAGTTATGAGTTGCTCTTATTCATGAGATTACGTCACTTTGCAGCATTTCGTTCGTAATGACGTTATGTAATGTTGGGTGGAATAATAAAGAAGTGTCAACTTACTTTAAAGTTAATTCTCTATGCTCAATTCCCCATTTAACCATCACATCTAAAGCAGTATGTAATCGCATTCCAGATTCTGTTAATTCATATTCAACCGTAACAGGAGTGGTATCGTAAATAGTACGCTTAATAATTCCGTTAGCTTCCAAATCTTTCAATTCTTTAGATAACATCCTTGGAGAAATTTTTCCAATATTTCGTTGCAATTCTTTAAAGCGCATTTTACCATATAACAAGCTACCAATGATAGATAGTTTCCACTTTCCGCTTATTACATTTAAAGTGTCTCTTAATGCTAATACATATTGAACAGAGCATCTTTTTAGCTCTTCCATTTGAACAACTGCTTCCATGTTTTTTTGGGTTTGGTATACTTTTGTATACTGGTATACTAAAGTATAGTAGTTACTTTTGTATAGCAAATATACATACTTTTGTGATATAAAAATAAGTAAACATAAAAGAATGAAACACTTAGTAATTGTAACACACCCAAATATTGAGGAGTCAAGAGTTAACAAAACTTGGATAGATGAGCTACAACAGCATGAGGATAAAGTATCCATTCATCAATTATATAAAGAGTATCCAGATTTAAATATTGATGTAGCAAAAGAGCAAGAGTTATTATTGAATTATGATAGTATTATTATTCAATTTCCGTTGCATTGGTTCAACACGCCATTTTTATTTAAAAAGTGGATGGATGAGGTATTAACGTATGGTTGGGCTTTTGGACCTGAAGGAGATAAGTTAAAAGGAAAAAAAATCCGTTTATCAGTATCTACAGGAGGTACTGAAGAAACCTATAACAATTTTGTGTCTTTAGAAGAGTTATTAAAATCAGTGACTGTTTCGTTTCAGTATTGCGGATTAGAAATGTTGCCATTACACGTGTTTTACGGAGCTAATGACAATCCGAAGTTTGAAGATATAAAAGTAAATTCTAAACAATACGCAGATTTAATCTTATAATTATAAAAACCATAAACAATGAAAAATTTAAAAAATCCTTTAGTGTTCGTATTCATTGCATTTGCAACACTATCGTTTACTACCATTATAAAAGAAGTAAAAAAAGTAAATACCAAAGAAAGTAAAGTGGTATGGAAAGGTTATAAAGTAACAGGTTCTCACGAAGGAACGGTTAGTTTACAATCAGGAGTATTAAACTTTGAAAAAGAGAAGTTAGTAGGAGGGGAGTTTACAATAGATATGACTTCTATAGCTGTGACAGATTTATCTGGAGAGTACCAAAAGAAATTAGAAGGGCATTTAAAATCAGACGATTTTTTTGGTGTGAATAATCATCCAACAGCAAAATTAGTTTTTACTAAGGTAAAAGCTAAAGGAAAGAATTCGTACGAAGTAACAGCTGACCTAACAATTAAGAATAAAACAAATCCTGTTACTTTTCAAATTTCTGTATATGGAGGAAAGGTAACAGCATCGTTAAAAGTAGATAGAGCAAAGTATGATGTAAAATACGGTTCTACAAGCTTTTTTGATGATTTAAAAGATAAAGCAATTTACGACGAGTTTGATTTGGTAGTTGATTTGGTTTTTTAAAACCCAGCTAAGATTGTATGTATACCTCAAACCAATGTTTGGGGTATGTTTTTTAAATAGAGTTAAACAAGAATCCCTTATGAAACGAACGACGTTTTTACAGTTATTAGGGTTAGCATCAGTAAATTTGAGTATGGGAACATTAAGAGGTTTAAAAAAGTTATCAGATAGTTTACCTGTTTCTCAAACAATGCCAGTATTGTTTTTAGGACATGGTAGCCCTATGAACGCGATTGAAGAAAACGAGTTTACGAGAGGTTTTCAACATGTTTCAAAAACACTTCCAAAGCCAAAGGCAATCATTTGTGTTTCGGCACATTGGTTTACCAAAGGAACAAAAGTAACAGCAATGGAAAAGCCTAAAACAATTCATGATTTTAGTGGTTTTCCTCAAGAGTTATTTGAACAGCAATATCCAGCAATCGGAAGTCCTGAACTAGCAAAAGAAACCAAACAATTGTTACATCCTAATTTTGTAGAATTAGATGAGCATTGGGGGTTAGACCATGGTGCTTGGACCGTATTAAAACATTTATTTCCGAAGGCTGATATACCCGTAATTCAATTGAGTATTGATTATACCAAAAATGCTAACTATCATTTTGAATTAGCCAAACAGCTAACATCGTTAAGACAGAAAGGTGTATTGATTATTGGTAGTGGAAACATTGTTCATAATTTACGAATGGTTGACTGGAAAAATTTTGATAAGGATAATTACGGATATGATTGGGCTATTGAAGCAAGAGAAACGGTTAACACATATTTATTAGAAGGAAATTATCAACCTTTGATTGATTATACAAAACAGTCAAAAGCTTTTCAGCTTGCAATACCAACACCAGATCATTATTTACCGTTAATTTATAGTTTAGGATTGCAACAAAAAAATGAAGAAATTCAGCTTTTTAATGATAAACTATTAGCGGGTTCTTTAAGTATGACCTCGCTAAAAATAGGATAATAAAAAAAAGTCTGTATAGATGTGGTCTAAACAGACTTTTTATAAAAATAAGGAGGGGTTACGATTTTTGTTTTATTGCATTAATCGTTGTTCTTACCACAAACCAGCAGAAACATACAATACCTAAAGAGAATACAATATCTCCTATCATTCGCATCCATTTTAAAGTTTGTACTGTTGGATTGTATAATAATTCAGGATCTCTGGCAAAAGAATATCCTTTGGTAATAGAAGTGTAAGCTTGAATTATACCAACAGGTAGTAAGCTTAACACAACCATTAAAACTAACCCACCATTTAAAAACCAAAATGCATTTTTTACGAGCTTTTCGTTCCAAGCAATGTTTGAATACAAGCGTAGGCAGATTAAAATAAAGCCCATACCTAACATTCCATATACTCCAAATAGTGCGGTATGTGCGTGTACAGCAGTTGTGTTTAATCCTTGAATGTAATATAGAGCAATAGGAGGGTTGATTAAGAACCCGAAAACACCAGCACCTACCATGTTCCAAAAGGCAACAGCAATAAAGAAAAAGATAGGCCATTTGTAACGTTGAATCCAAGCATTCTTTTTCAATAAATTCCAGTTTTCTCTAATTTCAAAGCCCATTAAGGTTAATGGAACCACTTCTAAAGCACTAAACGTAGCTCCTAAGGCAATGGCTTGTACTGGAGTTCCTGAATAATATAAGTGATGTAAGGTACCAATGATACCACCTGCTAAGAAAATGGTAGCTGAGGCTATCGCTGTTTTTCCTGCTGTTTTGGTAGAAATAATTTTCATACGAGAGAAAATATAGGCAATAATCACCGTAGCAAATACCTCAAAGAATCCTTCTACCCATAGATGTACGAGCCACCATCTCCAATAATTAATTACAGGGAGAGAACTGTTTTCTCCATACATTAATCCTGAGAAAAAGAACATACCAATAGCAGCTACAGCTATTAATAGGATAGAAAGTAAATGTTTTGAGTCGTCTTTTTTACGGATACCATACAGTACGTGTCTACCAACCATAACTACCCATAATATTAAACCAATACCTAAGAATATTTGCCAGAATCTACCTAAATCCATGTATTCATATCCTTGGTGACCAAAGAAGAAGTTAGTAGTTAAATCCAAAAATTGGTGCACACCTAACCATTCTCCCAACATAGAACCCAAAACAATAATTAACAAGGCGATAAACAAGAAATTGATTCCGAAAACTTGGTACTTCATTTCTTTACCACTAATAATTGGAGCTAAGAATAATCCTGTTGCTAACCATGTAGCGGCAATCCAAAATACAGCAAGTTGTGTATGCCAGGTTCTAGAGATAGAATACGGAAGATATTCTGATAAATTAAAACCAAAGAAAGCTTGACCCTCTACCGTATAGTGCACAGTAACAATACCCAATACAACTTGTAATACAATAAGAAGTGAGATGACTAAAAAGTATTTTAATACTGCTTTTTGAGAGCTGACTAACTTTAAGTCTAATAAAGGATCGTTGTTTGGGTTTGTTACTACTTCTCCTTTTTCATGATTTCGAATGTAGTAATAGGTCAACACTCCAATAAATAGTAACAATAAAATTATTGAGAACCCTGACCAGAGTTGTGAATCGGGAGTAATTGTATTGTTAATTAACGGTTCATGAGGCCAGTTAGAAGTATAGGTATAGTCTTGATTGGGTCTTTCTGTACTGGCAGCCCAAGAAGTCCAGAATAAAAAGGCATTAAGCTTAGCTAGTTTATCAGTATCTGTTAATGCTCCTTCTGGAATGGCATATTGTTCATGACCTTCTGAAAAAATGCTTGCATAATACGCAGCGTTTGCTTCAATGGCTTCTTTTCGCTCTTTAGAAATTGTTATTGATTGGTCTTTTTCATTAAAGGTGTTGGTTCTAATATCTTTTACCAAACGAGCTTTTAAAGCAGCTTTGTTTTCTTCATCTAAAGCATCATAGTTGGTATTAAAGTCTTTTTTAGCCCAGTAGTTTAATAAGTAAACAGCTTCTTTGTGAATCCAATCAGCTGTCCAGTCTGGAGCTACATAACTCCCATGACCCCAAATAGATCCGACTTCCATACCTCCAATAGATTCCCAAACATTTTGTCCATCTTGTATGTCTTTTTTAGTGTATATAGTTTCATTACTTCCGTTAACTTTTACTGTTTCAGGTATAGGGGGTTGGGTTTGATAAATTTCTGTACCTACCCATATTAATGCAATAAATGATAATACCACTACTGCAATAAATCCAGTCCAAATTTTTCTCATTATTAGTTATTTAATTTAATTGATTTTCTAATTTGATTGCTTTTTTAAATAGAATATTGTTTTCTAAATGAATGTGTTTGTGTAAGTCTTCTTCAAACTCTTGTAGCATTGCTAAAGCAACTTTGTAAGTGTTACAAGCGTCTTCAGGGGGAGTGTAATTATTGGTAAGTTTTGCAATTGTTCTAAATCTACTACCTTCATTATCATGTTCAGTATGCATCATATTTATAGGATTTTCTACCGTACCAAATGGAGGAGGAGAAAAGGGAGTATTTGAGTTACTCGCTTCAACTAACTTTTTTATAAAAGGAAATAAAATAAGTTCCTCTTTTTTCATATGGGTAGTAAGTTCTCCTGCACTTTCTTTAAAGAGTTGCAAAACCTCGTGTAGCTCAGGATGGTTGTTACCATGTACTTTAGCTAGTTTGGTTAAATATTCTAAAATTTCAGGAATTTGTTTTTCCACATAGGTATGGTGATTTTGGTAGATATAATCACACAAAAAATCTAAGGACCAGCTTTGATAATCGTTAGTAGATTTAGAACCTTTATCAATGCGAGTTAGTTTATTGATTAATATATCAGGAGCAATGTTCTTTTTTTTAGCAACCTCTTGAATAGTTCTGTTACCGTTGCAGCAAAAATCAATTCCGTATAGTTTAAAAATTGTAGCTGTTTTATAGTTATTTGCAACTATGTCTGCTATTGTTGTGTTGTTATTTATCTTCATTTTGTTTTTATTTAATGTTTATAAATTATAAAAAGACCTTTTTATCTTTTATTATTCTAAATTTTTTTATTCTCGTTTTAGCCAAAAAGTATTTTTCTTGTCGTTGGTATATAATACATCATGTAGGGTGTTTCCTTCTAACATTTTTCTCAAGTTATCTCTAATCTCTACAAATTTAAAGTGAAGAGGGCAGGGAGAGCTATCGTCGCATTGTTTTAAACCCAATCCGCAACCCGTATAAATACTATCACCATCTAATACACGAACCACATCGCTTAAGCGAATTTTTTTAAGGTCAGCTTTATTAATTACAAATCCGCCATAAGGACCTTTAATAGAATCAATGATATTATTTTTTGTTAAAATTTGTAATATTTTCCCTGTGAAAGCTTCAGGAGAATCAATAGCGGCAGCAATAGTTTTTACACCAACTTTATTATCTAAGCTAGATTGTTCTGCAACAAAAATAGTTGCTCTTAAACCGTATTCACAAGATTTTGAAAACATATAAAATAATATGTTACAAAGATATTAGTTTTCTTTATAAAAGACACTAAAGTCTTTTATTTTTTTATAAAAAAAGCATCATAAAAAAATGATGCTTTTGAATGTTTTTAAGACTTAGTTTTTTCGGTACCAGTAAGCGGTTCTACCAAAGGCAGCAAAACCTATGTAGCCTCTAATCTTTAACTTGTTGTCGTTTTCAAGTTTAATATAACATTTATATTCTTTTCCGTTTTTAGGATCTAAAATTTTTCCACCACTCCATTCATCACCATCTTTTTTTAGACCTGTTAAAATATTCATTCCTAAAATAGGATTGTTTTTACGCTTTCCACTACACTTATCACAAACAGCTTCTTGACGATTTTTGTCTGTGATCTCAATAATTTTGGCGTAAGCCTTTCCATCTTTTTTATATACTTCTATTACAGAGTCAACTTTATTGGTTTCTTCGTCACGATTTTCCCATTTTCCGAAAATAGTTTGTGCGCTCATCGATAAGCTAACGGATGTAAATAATAAAGCAAAAAATATTTTTTTCATAATTTAAAAGTTTTAATAGTATTTTAATTCTCAAAAAGTATTCCAATTAATTAATCGTATTGTGCATCAAAGTTACTATCCCATTTTCCTTGTACACGTAATACTTGTTCTATAATATCTCTAGCACAACCATTACCTCCAGTTTTATCAGAAATGTATCTTGAAATTTGTTGTATTTCACGAGCAGCATCGTTAGGGCAAGAGGGCATACCAACGAGTTTCATTACAGGGTAATCAGGGATGTCATCTCCCATGTATACTATATTTTCTGGGTTTAGTTTGTATTTTTTAACCAATTCATTAAACTGTTGAATCTTATCATGAGCTCCTAAATAAATATCGGTAATACCTAAGCCTTCTAAACGTGTACGCACTCCTTCGTTTTTTCCACCAGAGATAATACAAACCTTATAACCAGCTTTTACAGCTGCTTTTAAGGCGTATCCATCTTTAATATTCATTTGACGTACAAGCTGTCCGTCAGGAAAAACGGTTACGATTCCGTTAGTTAATACTCCGTCTACATCAAAAATAAAGGTATCTATTTGAGGTAAGTATTCTTTATAACTCTTTTCCATTTTGTTGGATTGATTTTGTAATAAGTTTATAAATTTCTTGTTGTTCAGCATTTAATAATGCTAAATGGTTTTGAATAGTTTTTTGGTCATTTCTTTTGGCAGGACCTGTTTGTGCTGCCTTAGGACTCAATTCGGTTATTTTTTGAGCTGTTTCCCGAATTAGAGGTAGTAATACTTCAAAAGGAACTTGATATTCGTTGCAAATATCAGCGCCAATTTTATACATGTGATTAGTGAAATTGTTTACAAAAACGGCAGCAACATGTAATCGTTTACGTTGCTCCGAGTTGATTCGATATACCTTTTTTCCAATAGATTTAGCAAGGGTCTCTAATAACTGCAAATCTTCTTCGTTTTCAGCTTCTAAACAAAAAGGAATTTCATCAAAGTTTACATCTTTGTCTTTAGAAAAGCTTTGTAATAGATAAAAAATACCCTTGCGTCCACTGTTTTGTAACGATTGCATAGCTACACTACCAGAAGTGTGTACAACTAAGCCGTTTTTTTGTTCAATTTTACGAGAAACATCATCAATAGCATCATCAGAAACCGCAATGATATACACATCGGCTTCTGTTAAAAGTTCTATACTATTTGTAATAGGAGTAACTTCTTTTAAATGCTCTATTTGCTCTATACTTCGAGCATACATTTGTACTAACGATACTTCGTTTGTTTTACTAAAAGCATTGGCTAAATGTGTAGCTACATTACCGCCTCCTATAATGGCAACCTTAATCATAGCACGAAGATATTGAAATTAATTAAAATTATTTTCGCATATTTGTACCATTATGATTGTATAAGTCACCTCAAATAGTTGTGTTGCTTGAGCAACAAATAGTTATGTCTTATTTCTTTTAAGACAATTTTATGTATTTATAAAACTTTATAATGACTGAAAACAATCAAACATCAAAACAAACTATATTCTCACTTTTTAAAGATGCTGTTTTAGGAAGACAGCAAGATTTTACGACAGGAAGTATTGGTAAAGCAATTTTTGTATTAGCAATTCCGATGATTTTGGAAATGCTGATGGAATCTATTTTTGCCTTGGTAGATATTATTTATGTATCTAGAGTAAGCGTAAATGCTGTAGCTACTGTAGGGTTAACAGAGTCTGTACTTACGTTAGTGTATGCTGTAGCCATAGGGTTAAGTATGGCAGCAACAGCTTTAGTCGCTAGAAGAACAGGGGAGAAGGATTTAGAAGGAGTAAATCAAACAGCAGTGCAAGTTATATTTTTAGGAGTTTTTATTTCTATCCTTATTAGTATTGTTGGAATTGTATATCCGAAGGAAATATTAGCACTTATGGGAGGCGAGCCTGATTTAATTGCTGAAGGTTACGGATATACTCGTGTATTATTGGGTGGAAACATAACAGTAATGTTATTGTTTTTAATCAATGCTGTTTTTAGAGGAGCGGGAAATGCATCCATTGCAATGTGGACGTTGATTTTATCAAACGGATTAAATATTATACTTGACCCTATTTTTATTTTTGGGTTAGGTCCAATACCTGCATATGGAGTAGAGGGAGCGGCTATTGCAACAACGATTGGAAGAGGGACGGCAGTTATAGCGCAATTAGGAGTATTGTTTTTTGGAGCAGGTAAAATAAAAATAGCGTTTAAAGATTTAGTGGTTAGAGTTTCTGTAATGATAAACTTAATAAAAGTATCATTAGGAGGAATAGGGCAGTTTATTATCGGAACTTCAAGTTGGGTATTTTTAATGCGAATTATGTCCGAATTTGGTAGTGAAGTGCTAGCAGGATATACAATTGCCATTCGAATAATGATGTTTACCTTGATGCCTGCTTGGGGAATGAGTAATGCAGCAGCAACATTGGTAGGTCAAAATTTAGGAGCAGAACAACCTGAGAGAGCAGAGAAGTCTGTTTGGATAACGAGTAAATATTGTGCAATTTTTATGGGAGCAGTCTCATTGATTTATATATTCTTTGCTCCAACTTTTTTAGGATGGTTTTCTGAAAAGACTGAAGTTGTTGAAAATGGAGCTTTGTGTTTGCAAATTATGGCAGCTGGATACATAGCATATGCTTATGGAATGGTTGTAATTCAATCTTTTAATGGTTCAGGAGATACCAAAACACCAACCTATATCAACTTTGTGTGCTTCTGGTTATTTCAATTACCGTTTGCATACATAATGGCTATTACGTTAGATTTTGGTCCTATAGGAGTCTTTTTAGCAATAACTTTAGCAGAAATTTTAATAGCTGTTGTTGGTATTTGGATGTTTAAAAAAGGAAAATGGAAAACAGTTAAAGTGTAAACTTCATTTAGTAAATTAGCTATAATTATTTTAAAGGAAGTACTATATAAAACAATACAATAAATGAAACTAGATATATTAGCTTTTGGAGCGCACCCTGACGATGTTGAATTAGGATGTGCAGCGACCTTAACTAAAGAAATTTCAGAAGGAAAAAAAGTTGGGATAGTTGATTTAACTCGTGGAGAGTTAGGAACAAGAGGTTCTGCCGAATTGCGTGATAAAGAAGCATCAATAGCCGCTGATATTTTAGGAGTATCAATACGAGAAAACCTAGGTTTTGCAGATGGTTTTTTTAAAAATGATAAAGAACATCAACTAGAGGTTATAAAAATGATACGTAAGTATCAACCAGAAATAGTGTTGTGTAATGCTATTGATGATCGCCATATTGATCATTCTAAAGGAAGTCAGTTAGTGTCTGATGCTTGTTTTTTAAGTGGTTTGCTTAAAATAGTAACTGAGTTAGATGGAGCTCAACAAGAAAAATGGAGACCGAAACAAGTTTATCACTATATACAATGGAAAAATATTGAACCTGACTTTGTGGTAGATGTTACTGGTTTTATGGACAAAAAAATAAGTTCAGTTATGGCGTATTCATCACAGTTTTTTGATCCGAAAAGTAATGAGCCAGAAACGCCTATAACTAGTAAAAACTTTACCGATAGTATAGAGTATAGGGCAAGAGATTTGGGTAGATTAATAGGAGTTGATTTTGCAGAAGGCTTTACATCAGAACGTTACGTGGCAGTAGAAAATTTAAGTAAATTAATTTAAAAAAAAGTTTTGCCACAATGTAAAAAGAATGTATATTTGCACCCGCAAGTTACATGGTGATTGTAGCTCAGCTGGTTAGAGCGCCGGATTGTGGTTCCGGAGGTCGCCGGTTCGAACCCGGTCTTTCACCCAAAAACCTTCTCAATTTGAGAAGGTTTTTTTGTGTTTTAAATTTACTTTTAAAATTAGTGTTGAATAAAAAAGCCTCTCAGTTTATTGAGAAGCTTTTCTGTTTTCTAGCCATTGCGCGTATTTGTCTTTATGTTTAAAGCGTTTGTGTGTCCATAAATAAAACTCTGGTTGTGCTTTGATATTTTTTTCGGTAATTTCTAAATACTTGTCTGTTATTTGATAGTTTTCGAAATCTTTTGGATTTTCTGTTATCAGTTCAAATTCAACTTCAAAATAACCTCTCTTAACTTTTTTTGCAACATAGTTGACTACAGCAAAGTTATATTTTTTTGAAAGTATTTCAGCTCCAGTATGTACTGGAACCTTAATACCTAAGAATTTAGCCCAATAATGAGTTTTGTGTATTTGAGGAGATTGATCGCTTAATAATATGTATATTCCTTGTGTGTTATTTTTGTAATTTTTGTGAATTCCTTTGACAGTTTCAGAAGTTTTTAAACCAATAATTCCGAATTTAGTTCTTGAAGTTTTTACAGCTTTTTCAAAGTATTTGTTGGCAAGCCTTGTATAGGCACCAAAAACTTCTCCGTCCAAAACTAAAGGAAGTCCAAAAGACCATTCCCAGTTAGCTTGATGTGCTCCTACTAAAGCAATGCTTTTACCTTCTTTAGTTAGTTTGTTTACTAGTTCAGGGTTTTTGTATTTGTAGCGTTTATGTATTTCTTTTTTACTAATGGTAAAAGACTTAATGCTTTCAAAAATTAAATCGACAAAGTGTTTGTAAAACTTTCTTGCAATGTTTTTTATTTCCTTGTCGCTTTTATCTGGAAAAGCTTTTTTTAGATTTTCTACAACCACTTTTTTACGGTATCCAATAAGGTTGAATATAATAAGACGGAAAAAGTCAGAAATTATATATAATAATCTCATGGGTAAAATTGATAGCATCCATATTAGTGGATAAACAATAATAAATAAGAATAGTTTCATTAAATGATATTTTTGACAAATATCGTATTAATTACTGAATGATTTGTTTTGTTAACTTTTGTTTATGTTTGTGGATAAATATAAATTATGAGTCAAATTATTATTATACTAATTGTAGCTAATGTGTTGGTATCTTTAAAAGGATTTAGTGATGCAGCTTTTTTTGATCGTTATAAATTTCAAGTTCAAAGAATATTAGGGGGAGAGAAAATACGAATGTTAACTTCAGGTTTTTTGCATGTAGATTGGTTGCATTTAGGATTTAATATGTATGCTTTGTATTTATTTGGAAAAGTAGTTGACTCAAGTTTTGGTACATTCAATTTTATTTTAATCTATTTTGTAAGTTTAATATCGGGAAGTATGTATTCGTTGTATCAACATAAAAAAATGCCTTATTATAGTGCGGTTGGTGCATCAGGAGCTGTGTCTGGAGTAATATTTTCTTCTATAATGTTATATCCAAGTATGGAGTTGGTTATGTTGCCAATACCAATACCAATTCCAGGATATGTTTTTGGTGTAGGATATTTATTGTATTCTATTTACGGAATGAAAAAACAAGTAGGTAATATCGGTCATTCCGCTCATTTAGGAGGTGCTATTGGTGGATATTTGATAACATTAGTGTTGCGACCAGGTGTGATAACAAATCATACAATAATGGTTGGTATTATGGGAGTAATTATTCTAGGATTGTTTTTATTTGGAGATAAGCTAAATAAATAAAAAAAACCGAAACATTAGTTTCGGTTTTTTTTGAGCGGGAGACCAGGTTCGAACTGGCGACATTCAGCTTGGAAGGCTGACGCTCTACCAACTGAGCTACTCCCGCGGTAAAGACTTTTGTAATTTCTTACAATTATGTAGAATTTGAGCGGGAGACCAGGTTCGAACTGGCGACATTCAGCTTGGAAGGCTGACGCTCTACCAACTGAGCTACTCCCGCGGTAAAGACTTTTTGTAATTTCTTACAATTATGTAAAAATTTGAGCGGGAGACCAGGTTCGAACTGGCGACATTCAGCTTGGAAGGCTGACGCTCTACCAACTGAGCTACTCCCGCAGTAAAGCGGTTGCAAATATAATACTGCTTTTGTTATTTACAAAGACTTTTTTGTAAAAAAAAATGAAAAAAAAGCACACTTTTTATAAGTGTCAGATAATGAGTTAAGTATTTTTTTTAGAAGAACACTTATTTAAAAAAGAAGTTAATTCAATATTAGCACTTGGGCCATAAGCAGCTAAAATAGTGCCTTTTGTTCCGTCGTGCATTGTTAATATATAAAGAATACTTAAATCAGCAGGGTTAGAATAACCTTCATACCTATACTCTTCATCAATAGTAACGTCTTTAACGGTATATTCTTTTTTAGTATCTACGTCAATTAATTTATTATTAATAAGATGATAACTAGCAGTGTATCCTTTGTTTTTATAATATTCAATTTTATTTATTTCATGTTTAGAATTGTTATTCATAGTGTATGAGTATTAAAGTTACATTCAAAAGTATAGAATCAAAAAGAACAAGATTAACTTATATGAGTTAAATATTAATCTATTTAAGTTAATTTATAAAACCATATGAAACTAATTTTGTAATAAATTAATAAACTAAATTAATGACTGTGTTAGCAAAACATAAAAGGCAATTATTATTTATTTACTCCTGTGAATCCAGTTTTAGTAAAGAAATGTTAGCTTATGCTTCTGCCGTAGATAAAAAGCTACAGATTATAAATATTTGTAAAGAAAAAATTTCAGATACAATATGGTTAGAAATAGCTGCTATGTTAAATGTAACATTAGGAGAGTTGTTTTCACCTAAGCACTCAAATGCTGAGAATGTAGGAGATGTAACGAGCTTTGATGAGACAGACTGGTTGAAATTAATAAATAGCAAACCTAGTTTGTTACAGGTTCCTATTGTTGTTAATGCAGATAAAGCTTTGAGAATTAAAGAAAAAACTGATATGATGAATGTGTTAGATAATTAGAAAATAATTTTAGGGAGTAAGCCGAAAACCCTTTAAGAGAGTAGGTATAAATTTAAACTGAATAATTATGAAAATATCAAAATTAATTTTAGCAACATTATTAACAGCAGTTGTAATGGTTTCTTGTGAAAACAAAAAAGAAAAAAAAGAACAGGTAAAAGAAAAAATGGATGAAGTGGAAGCGAGCGTAGAAGAAGGAATAGATGAAATTGAAGAGAGTTTTTCTGACCTAGGTGATTATACTTTTGAAAAGAAAAGTGAGGTAACAAAATCAATTAACAAAGGAATAGATAAATTAGATGCTGAGATTGATAAATTAGAGAAAAATGTAAGTGATAGTTATAATGATGCAAGTGAAAGTGTAAAGAAAGAGCGTCAAGAATTGTTAGCTTCTTTAAAAAATAAAAGAACAAAACTCAAAGCAAGCATGGAAAAATTAAAGAATAGTTCTGAAGATACTTGGGATGATGTGAAAAAAGGGTTTGAGAAAGCTTATGATGATGTAGAGAATGCTTTTGATAAATTAGCTGATGAATTAAATAGTTAATATACATTTTACAAATAATCCATCCTAAAAAAGCAGTTCACAACGAACTGCTTTTTTTATTTGTGATAATTATAAAAACTTTTTAAATGGTTACAGATTTTTTCAAATTTATATCCCAGTAGTATGCATTGTTTATAATAACTTTAAGGATAGTAATGGTGTGAAGGTTATTATTTTTTAAGTCTTGTTGTGAGAGTAACTTATCTATAATTCCTTTTGATTCGTAATGAATGCCCTTACCTCTGATTGATAAATATTGTTTGTCTGTGTTATTAGTAAAAGTTAAGAGTAAGTCATTATCTTTTTCAATGTTTTTATAGTGTTCAGATTCTTTATCTGATAAAAACCACAAAGCTCCATCATTGTCAATTGTTTTAACAGTCATAGGGCAAACCGAAGGGTTTGGTTTACTTAACGAACTAATTAACATGCATGTTGGGGTGTTTATTAGGATAGACTGAATTCTTTCAATAGCATTTTTATCTACTAAATCATTTTTTTTCATCTGTCTAATCTTTATAAAATAATTATGTACAAAGTTGAGGAAAGTATAGTTTTTTTTTAACTCAAAAAGAAAAAAAAAGAGCTTATATAATATTATGTTAAGTGTTTTTTAGTAGATACTTTATTAATTTAAATTGTTTTTTAAGTTCATTTTAACTTTACATTAAAAAATAAAAGTAAAATAATCATTTAAGAGGCTTTGTAAAAGTTTAAAAAAAACTACTTTTGATTGTTTGGAGGGAAGAGTAGTATTTAATAATGTAAATTGACATGAAAATTTATTTAAAATTTGATGCTAACACAGCTTTAAAATCTTTTTTAACGTATCATTTAAAAGAGTTAAGCTTGCCCTTTTATGTAACAAGCTCTCAAGAAGTAGTTTTTGAAAAGGAACTTTCTTTAAATGAAAAAGAAAAAATAAAAGAATTATTAGCTCCTTTTAAAATAGATATTACTAACGATGAAAAGTTAGATGTTGTTCAGCGAATAAAAATAATTATTGATGAGATGTTGAAAGATGAAGCAGCAGCAAGGGTGAATGCTTCTGATTATTTGTCTGATAAGTTAAATTATTCGTATGCTTATTTATCTAACTTGTTTTCTGAATCAAACCACACCTCAATAGAAAACTACATAATTTTAAGAAAAGTAGATGTAGTTAAAGAATTATTGTTAAATAGTAATTTAACATTAACTGAAATAGCCTATAGATTAAACTATAGTAGTGTCGCTCATTTGTCAGGGCAGTTTAAAAAAGTAACTGGACTTACCACTTCTACTTTTAAACGTATAGTGGAAAAACGTAACCAATAATCAGGTATTAGTTAATTATGGCTAAAGATAAATTAAAAATTATTTTAACAGACGATGATATAGATGATCGTATGTTTTTTGAAGATGCTATTGAGGAGATAAATATTGCCTCAGAGCTAAAAACATTTAACCATGGACAAGATTTAATGAGTTATTTGTGTAATGATTGTAAAGAGCTTCCAAATTTAATTTTTTTAGACTTGAATATGCCTATTAAAAATGGTATGGAATGCTTAATAGATATTCGTAAAACTCCAAAATTACAAAGTATAATAGTAGCTATATACTCAACATCTTCTTCAGAAGAAGATATTGAAGAGGCGTTTGTTAATGGAGCTAATATATACATAAACAAACCTACATCTTTTAAAGAATTAAAGAAAGTTATAAAAAAAGTACTGCAAATTAATTGGCAGTACCAAACTTCAAATTTAAATAAAGATAACTTTTTATTAAGAATTTAGCTATGTTTGAAAATAGTTTTACTCAATCAAATAAAGCTTATGTTGTTACTTCATCTATAGCTATAGGTAAGTTACTTGTAGTCTTTATAGTGTCTTATGTTTTTTTTCAAGACTTTCAAAATGCTACAGACTCTTCAAAAATTAATTATGATGAATATATAAAGCTAGAGGAGCTTTCAAAAAAATATAAATTAATGCAAACCGAGCATTTAGAAGCGGCTATTTTAAGAAGAAAATTAGACCCAGATAAATGGTATACTATAAATAACGATATATATATAAGTATTCAAGGTTTGTTATTTGATTTTAGAAATAAGCCTAAACAGTTAGAGCGTATTAATAAAATAGCGGAAGAACAAAATAAACTATTTGGTAATTTAGTAGAGTTAGATACTACCTTTAGTTCTTTAAGAAATAGTATAAAAAAGAAGAAAATTTTAGGAATAAACTCTTCTTTACATAAAATAGACTCTATAAAAAAACATATTTTAGAACAACAGAAAGAAGATATTTCTAAACTAGTAACTTATCGTGAAGAGAAGAATGAATCAGTTATTAGAATGATGGTTATATCGTCTGCTTTTGCATTGCTTTTATTATTATTTTCTTTATATAGATTGTTTGTGAGTCGTAAGTTGTACTTTAAAACAAACTCACTTTTAAAAAGTATTTTAAATGCTTCTACTGATATAGTTAGAGTTTATACTCCTGTTTATGATAATAATAAAGAGGTAATAGACTTTAAAATTGAATATGCAAGTAGTGCGAAAGAAATATATGGTTACAATAGTAAAGAACTGTTGGGTAGGCTGGTTACTGAAGTTTATCCTGAGTTAAAAGTATCAGGAGAATTACAAAAATTAATAGATTCCTTTTCCTTACAGAAATCAATAGAAGAAGTTTCTGAAATTGATGTAGATGAAGAAAAAATAACATATTTAAGACGTTTTTTCCCTTCTCAAGATGATATAAAAGTGATTATATCAGATATATCAAAATCAAGAAAATATGAGAAAGACTTATCTAAATTAAATCATGAATTAAAATTAAGTAACGATTTATTAAAAGAAGCAGAGAAAATAGCTGAGATGGGGAGTTATATATGGTTTATGAAAGTAGACCATACTATTTTGTCAGATAATGTTTATAGGATTTTAGGATATAAACCACAAGAGTTCGCTTCTTCTTCTGTAAAGTTTAGGGAGTTTGTACATCCAGATGATTTAGAGCTTTATGATAAGAATATAAACGAAGCTTATCAAAAAGAGCAGGCGGTTGAATTTATTTTTAGAGTAATAACGAAAGAAAATGTAATAAAACATTTGTATACAAACGGTGCATTTAATGAACATGACAATAAAATAACGATGATTGGGATAATTCAAGATGTAACTAAACAGGTAGAAACAGAATTGCAGTTGCAACAAAAAAATACTGAATTAGTACATCAAAACGTAGAGTTAGAATCTTTTAATCGTATTGCAAGTCATGATTTACAAGAACCATTAAGAAAAGTACAAATGTACCTGTCAAGGCTCACAAATGATGATGAGTTATCAGAAAAAAACAAACAGTATATTGAAAGGGCTAATAGCGCTAGTTTAAGAATGCGTACATTAATAAATAATTTATTGTCTTTTTCTAGAATAAATAGAAAAGAAGACGATTTGTCATTAGTAAATTTAAATAATGTACTACAAGATGTAATAGATGACTTGTCATTAACTATAGAAGAAGCTAATGCTGTTTTAGAGTATACAGAATTGCCTGCTGTAAAAGGGATAGAGTTTCAGTTAAATCAGTTATTTAACAATTTAATATCTAATGCAATTAAGTATCGTAATAAAGAAAAGGATCTAAAAGTAACCATAACTTCTAAAAAAATTGAAGCTATTGATATTGATGAGCCTTTCGTAAAAAATCATCAAGCATATTATTTAATTAAAGTAATAGATAATGGTATAGGTTTTGACAATAATATGAGAGATAAAATCTTTGAAATGTTCCAACGTTTACATCTAAAGCATGAATATTCTGGAACAGGTATAGGATTAGCTATTTGTAAAAAAATTGTATTAAAACATCAAGGGTATATTCAAGCTACAGGAATAAAGGGTAGTGGTGCTGTGTTTACAATATATTTACCAGCATAGTTTAAGTTTTTAATGAATTCTAAAGATTATATAACACAAAGTAAAAATTATATAACACACGGTTTTTAGATACACTGCATCTTTGTAGTATAATTTAAAAACAAGAAAAACATGAAGAATTTAATCAAATTATTAAGCATTTTAGGAGTAGTTTTATTAACAGTTACAGCATGTAGTGAAAGTGATGATCCAAAAGATAATGATTTATTTGTAGGTACATATGAAGGAAGTGTTTCTTATGATAATGGAGAAAACTCAATTTCGGCAGAAAATGGAAGTGTTACAGTAGCTAAAACAGGAGATACATACAATTTTATTTTTTCTGACGACATACCATCAATTAGTGGTTTAGAAATAGAAAAAGGTGAAAATAAGTTTGAGTTAGATTGGGATGAGGCTAGTCTTATTGTAATAGATGAAAGTTCTTTAAATATAAAGATGGCCAAAGATGGGAAGTCGTGGAGTGCAAACTGTAAACGATAATAAATTATAAATAATGATAAAAAAAGATCTCTACATAGAGATCTTTTTTTGTTAAAAACAATCTAAACATCAATAATTACACGTGTTTTAATTGTTTCTAAAAATTATATAAAACAAAGCAAAAATTATGTAACGAAGAATGCGTGTATTGGTTGCATTTTTGTAATGTAATTAATAACGAAATATAATGAAGACTAGAGTATATGATAAGCAAGGGTTAAATGCTAAAGTAGGTAAGATAGTAGCTAAAACAGAATATTTACAAAACTTAGCTTCACAAGCAAAAACACCAAAAAAGAAAAAATGTTAGAATAAAGAAAAACTAATTTATTAACCTAAAAAGAGTAGACATGAAAACACTTCACATAAATAGCAGTTCAATAGTAAAAACGTTTGGTCAATTAAAAGAGCAATTATCAGCTTCATATAAAAAATGTTTCAAAGAGCATTGCTTAACCTTTGATAATGAAATTGGTTATGGTGAAGTGAGAGGTGTTTTACTAAAAAATAACATTTCATATTTAGAGTTTAATGTTACTTTTAATGAAGATATAGCCCTAAATATAAATACAAATATTAGTAAAGCAGTAAATATAGCTTATTGTAGTAAAGGTAAAATAGCGCATCAGTTTACTAAGAAAAACAAAAAAACAACATTAGAGCCGTTTCAGATAGGTTTTATGTCAAACATAACATCGTCTAAAAATACCATTTACTTTAAAAAAGAAACAAATGTAATTGTTACTCTTATAACAGCTTACGAATTAACAGCTTCAGTTAAAAAAAATACAGTTCATCAAGAGTTGTTTGAAACTTTTGTGAAAAATAAAAAAGAAAATAATGTTTTTATTAGTTCTCATAATTTAAAAATAGCAGAAAAAATAGAGCAAGTAACGAAGATAAAAGAAGATGGGGTAATGCGTAGTTTACTAATTGAAGGTATAGTACATATGGTTTTAGCTCTAGAAATACAACAGTACAAAAGAGATTTGAAGAATTCTAAACAACCTACAGGGAGTTTAACGTTAAGAGAAATGCAAGAGATAAAAGAAATTTCTACGTACATAAAAAATTATCCAGAAAGAGCAACTACTATAGAAGATTTATGTAAAAAAACAGGAGTAACTTCCTCAAAGCTTCAAGAAGGATTTAAATTAATGCATAATACAACTGTGAATGATTTTATAAGGACAGAAAGAGTAAAAAAATCAGAAGAATTAATAAAAAATAGTGATTTAAACATATCACAAATAGTTTATTCTGTAGGATTTTCTAGTAGAAGTTACTTTTGTAAGATATTTAAACAAAAATACAATTGCACTCCTACAGAATACAAATCTAGAATTAAGTTAGCTGCAACAGCATAATATATTTCATTTTTTTTTGACAAAAAGAGGCTACATGTAGCCTCTTTTTGTTTTTATACTCAAACTTTTAAGTGAACTATCTTTTAAAATAAAAGATAGTTCATGTTGAGGGTTAATAAGTAATAAATAGAATATCGATTATACTGTGTTTAAAATTTATAGATTATTAAGAATAAAGAAACTTGACCCAAATAATAAAGATTAAAATAATAGTGCCCCATGAAAGGATATAGAAAAAGAATTGGAAAAAATTAAATAATTTGTCTTTATCAGCTAGAGTTGTTTTATATTTTTTATGGAAGTTTCTTGATCTATTTATAAGAAAACTTGAACCTTTTCTGATAAAAAAGAAAGAGAATATTAAGAATAATGTATCTATGAAAACTTTATACATGTGAGCAAAATTATTAAAAATAGAGAAAAATAAAATTGTAGTATAAATTATAAAAAAGAACCCACTCAAAATATTGAGTGGGAAAATTGCTATGAAAAAGAACTTAAGACGTCTCTTAAGTATTACAAAGATATTTAGAATTTAATGAATAATAGAATAAAAAGAATAATACTTTTAAAAAATAAGAAATTGTAATTTTTGTAGCTTTAATAAAAGTTTTTATCATCTCGTAAAACTTTTAAAAAATGGAAACCATAGATTTCAAAACCTTCGTTGTAATAAAATTTATGAGACTTCCTATTAGCAGTGTACGTGTTTAATTCAACTGCCTCGCACCCTTTAGATTTAGTGTAATTGTATATCCACTTGAAAAGCTGTTTACCAACACTTTTACCTCTATAAGTTTCATGTATAACTACATGATCTGGCTCTACACTTTTACCAATATAGTGCCTAGTACTATACCAAAGCCCGCAAATACCTATAAGCTTGTTGTTGTCATAAACACCTATACATTCGTAGTTAGGGTATGCTACCATTTCTATCACTCTGTTTTTTAAAATATCATGTGGTGTTGTGGTGTTAACTTTATGTAAAAGAGGAAGGATAATAAGAATATCTTCTTTACTAATGAGGTTAAATTTTATATTCATTCTGTATTTTTGGATTAAAGAAATTTTAGATGATAAAAATAAAAAATATATCAGCTCAAGAAACTTATAATATTAGATTAACGGTTTTGCGTAATAATATAGATTTACCTTATAAGTTTAAAGAAGATGAGTATGGAAGTACATTTCATTTAGGAGCTTTTTACAAAACTAAGTTGGTAGGTGTAGCTTCTTTTATTCAAAATAAAACAGAAGCTATTAAAGGATTGCAATATCAATTAAGAGGAATGGCTACTTTGCCAGAAGTTAGAGGTATGGGGGTAGGAAAGTTACTACTAGAAGAGGCAAAAAGCATTTTAAAAACTAAAAGCATAGACGTTCTGTGGTGTAATGCAAGAGAAGAAGCAGTAGGGTTTTATGAAAATTTAGATTTCGTAATTATAGGTGAGAAGTTTAAGGTGCAAAAGGTAGGTGTTCATTTTAAAATGTACAGTAAAGTATAAATACAAAAAAACCCAAATCAAAAGATTTGGGTTTTGTAGCGAGGAGCAGATTTGAACTGCCGACCTCAGGGTTATGAATCCTGCGCTCTAACCAACTGAGCTACCTCGCCTGATTGCGGGTGCAAATATAATTACTTTTTGGTTTTAAGCAACAAACATTTAAATTTTTTTTTAAAAAATAATTATCTATATTGGCACTCAAACAAAAAAATAAATGAGCAAAGTTAAATTTGAATTAGAGTTTCCTATTCATGCATCTCCAAGTATGTTATATCAATACTTCGCAACACCAGCAGGATTAGAAGAGTGGTTTGCAGATAGAGTTAATTCACGAGGAAAACTGATTACCTTTATTTGGGATGATTCTGAAGAAGAAGCAAAAATAATAACAAAAAAAGCAGATGAACGTATTAAGTTTAAATGGACTGAAAGTGAGGGTGATGATAGTTATTTTGAATTCAGAATTCAAGTAGACCCATTAACAAAAGATGTTGCTGTAATTGTTACAGATTTTGCAGATGATGAAGATGATGTAGAGGAAGCAAAAATGCTTTGGCAAAACCAAATAGAAGAGTTAAAACATACAATAGGAGCTTAACATATTATAATTAATAAGTATTTAAAAAAACTCGGCAATTTTGTCGAGTTTTTTATGGCTAATATTTACCTAAATTGTAAGTTTGCAATTAAAATTTTAGGAAATGGTAAACTTTAATGGAACTTTGGTTTCTGATAACGAAGTGCAAATTTCAACAAAGAATAGGGCTTTTAAGTATGGCGATGCTATTTTTGAAACAATTAAAGTATTAAATGGTAAAGTTGTTTTTGTAGAAGATCACTACTTTAGATTAATGGCATCAATGAGAATGCTTCGTATGAAGATACCTATGAGGTTTACCCTTGAGTTTTTACAAGAAGAAATCCTTAAAGTAACAAAACAATTACCTGAATTTTCTACTTATAGGGTACGATTAACTGTTTTTAGAAAAGATGGTGGCTTATATGCACCCGTTACAAATGAAATAGATTATATTATTGAAGGAACTCCAATAGAAAATGTAGAGAAAGAGACTTATAGAATGGATGTTTTTAAAGATTTTTATAACTATTCAGGATTGCTTTCAACAATAAAAACAACAAATAGAATGTTAAATACATTAGCAGCCGTTTTTGCAGAAGAAAACGATTTAGATAACTGTATTTTACTAAATGAGCGTAAGGGAGTCGTTGAAACTATTAATGGAAACATCTTTGTAGTAAAAGGAAACACAATAAAAACTCCTGCCTTAACTGAAGGCTGTATCAAAGGAATTATTAGAAAAAAAGTAATTGAAATTATTGAGAAACACGGAGAATACACAATAGATGAAACAACTATTTCTCCTTTTGAAATTCAAAAAGCAGACGAGGTTTTTATAACCAATGCTATTGTAGGAATTCAGCCAGTTACCAATTATCGTAAAAAAGAGTTTTCAACAGTGATAACTAATAAAATTAAAAGTAGCTTAAAACTAGCGATAGTAACTAGCTAAGGTTAGTTCATTTGAATGTCGCTAGGAGCGTTAGCCCAAATTTTATATTTGCCTCCTCTTTGTAGTAACTTGTTTTTCCAAAAGTCTCTATCGTTCGCAGTTAAAATATTTTCATAGTCATTCTCTGCTATAAACCAAGAGTTCATTAATAGTTCCTCTTCCAATTGGTTTGCTCCCCAACCAGAATAACCTAAAAAGAAACGAATATCAGTAGATTTTAATTGTTTATTATTTAATAACTCTTTTAACAGGTCAAAATTTCCTCCCCAATAAATACCGTTTGCGACCTCAATACTGTTAGGTAGTAAATGTGGAGCTTTGTGGATAAAATATAAATTATCCTGTTCTACAGGTCCACCTTGGTACACTGTAAAGTCACAGTCTATTTCAGAAACTAAATCGCTAAGTACATAGTCTAAAGGTCTGTTTAAAATAAAACCCACAGAGCTTTTTTCATTATGTTCAGTAAGTAATACAATAGTTCTTTTAAAAGAGCTATCATTTAAAATTGCTGGTTCAGCAATTAATAACCTACCTTTTTTCGGCTTAAATGCAACCATATTTTTATAGTTTATAAACACTAAGGTAAATAAAATTTTAATAAAACTTTAACAAAAGTGTTAAAAAACCATAAAAAAATAAGGGCTACATTCTTTCTAAAACATTAATGACTTCATTTTTTTTACGAACTGAAACAGGAACAGTTGTTTTGTTTTTTAAAACTAAATATCCTCCATCAGATTTTATGAATTCCTTAATGAATTGAATATTAATTAGATGACTTTGGTGAACTCGTAAAAAATCGTATTCCTTCAACATGTCAGCAAAGTGCTTTAAGGTTTTTCCAACTAATATTTTTTGTCCATCATTCATAAAAAACTCTGTGTAATTATTATCGGACTGACAACGAACAATATCGTCTAAATTTACCACCATAATTTTGTCAGAAGTGTTTAATGAGATCTTTTTAGGACGTTGATTTGGTTTTGAAATGGATTGCTGTAGTACTGTTAGCTGTTCTTTATCGGGTTTAATTTGATTTTTTGCTTTATTAATTGCGCTTGCTAAATCTTCGTTTGAATATGGTTTTAATACATAATCAATAGCAGCAAATTTAAAAGCTTTAATGGCATACTCGTCGCTTGCAGTAACAAAAATAATTTTTGAGGATAGGTTTGGATGAATTTCTAAAACATCAAAACCAGTACCGTCTCCCAGCATAATATCTAAAAATAAAATATCTGGTTGTTGCTTTCGTAAAACTTTTGAAGCTTCAACCACACTTTTAGCAGTACCAATAATTTCAATTTCTGGATGAAATTGAATGAGATCGTTTTGTAACATTTCTAAAGCTGTTGACATATCGTCTACTAAAATTGCAGAAAGTTTTTTCATGTTTTAAAAATCAGTTTTTAAAGGAATTTCAAATAGTACCTTAGTTCCTGTTACTTTTCCTTCATCATATAATTCAATAATGGAAAAAGCTCCCTTTTTTGACAGGTTTCGAATTCGTTCTTGCGTAACTTTTAAAGCTACGGATTTATGTGAGCTAACTTTTTTAAGTTCTTTTGATTGATGAACACCAATACCGTTATCTATTATTTCACAATGAAAAAGATCATTTTTTATAGAAAAACTGATCCTAATTTTTCCATTTTCAACAGAAGAGATTCCGTGTTTTATACTGTTTTCAACAAAAGGTTGTATTAGCATTGGTGGAATTAGAATTTCTTCAGGATCAATAGAAAGATTTGTAGTTATTGAATATTCAAAGGTATTTGAGTTTATTTGTTGTTCTAGTTCAACATAATTTTTTAGTGTGGTAATTTCTTCAGCTAAGCTAATTTCTTCTTGTCTAGAATTGTGTAAAACACCACGTAAAAGAGTAGCAAATTTACTAATGGTTGTATTTAATTCAACTGATTTCCCCGAGTTACCCAATGCTTTAATTCCATTTAAGACATTAAAAATAAAATGCGGATTCATTTGAAGTTGCAAGGCTTTTTGCTCTAGAGATATCAAATGATTTTCCAGTTCTAACTTTGCAACTTTAGCTTTGTTTTTAGCTTGAATTCTTCTGATATATGACCAAACAATGAGTGTTAAAATTATGCTGGCTACTCCAATGGTAGACCAAATAAACCAACTTTTTTTATAGATAGGAGTATCAATATAAAAATTAAACTCAATAGGAGTGCTTTCTATTTTTCCAATTCTTGATTGAGCTGAAAAAGTATAGTTTCCTGGAGAAAGATAAGCTAAATCAATAGCGCTTTTAGTACTCCAGGGACTGGTTTGATTGTTGAGCGTATAGCGATACTCCAACTTATTTGAGTTGCTAATATCTATTGTTTTGTAATAAAAAGAGATATGGTTTTTATCTGCAGGGAGTTCTAGAGTTTTGCTGTAGTTGTTTATGTTAATGCTATCTAAAGGAGTAAAAACTACCTCAATATTTTCAAAAGAAATGGTAGGCTTTTTTTGTATTGGTTTGTCACTTTTAATAAAATAAACTCCCTTATCTTTTGTAGAAACCCAAGTGTTATTTTCGTTGTCTTGAAAGGTACTGGTAATTTTATTGGTAGTTAAGCTGTTATATTTATTAATATTTTTAACGAAATTAAAATTAGCATCTAGTACTTCAATACCATTATCCTCAGAGATAATCCAAAATTGATTATTAATTTTTTTAATTTCAATAACATTTTGTGCAGTGATGCTTTGTGTTTCTACTTCGTTATTTTTAATGAATTTAAGCCCTTTGTTATAAGTGGTAGCAATTATCGTTTTTTTGTTAATTAAAAGAGAAGTGTAATTATTTACATCAATTCTTTTTAAAACTTTAGGATTGATAAGCTTATCAAGCTTCCACAAAGATTTATTAGTAGCTATCCAGTAAAACTTTCCATCAAATAACATATCGTTTATCTGATTTAAATCAATTTGAAAGTTGGTACGAAGAGGAGAGAGATAGTTTTCACGAACTCTAACAACTCCTTTATCAGTGCCTAAAAAAGTATGGTTTTTAACGGTTAAAATACAGTTAACATTGTTGCCTTCAAAATTAGTAAACCCATGATGGTTTTTTATACTTAAACCTTTATCAGTACCTATAAATATAATATTTCCTTTTGAAGAAATGATATTAACGTTGTTGGAAATAAGTCCGTTTTTTGTAGTAAAAGTAGTAAACTCATTTCCGTTAAATCTAATTAAGCCGTTATTGGAAGCTAACCATACATAACCAGTTTTATCTTGAGCGCCACTATTTATATGTAGACTAGGTAACCCATTATTTTTTGTATAGGTTTTTAAAGGTTGGTTTTGGGCAGAAACATTTATCAGACCACAGATAAAACAGCAAAGTAGTAAAAAAACAAAATTTTGTACTGAGTGTTTTTGAGTACTCAATACAAAATTGTTTCTCATAGCTGTTTTTGTAATATGATATTGGGTTTTCATCATAACAAAAGTACTTAAATAAAACGTCATTACGAAGGGAAGGAGGTTGAAGTAATTACTTTTATTATGAGGTTTTCCTAGGTTCGTAATGACGTTTGTTCAACAATTATTAGTTATTTCATAGCGTATAAACGCTTATTATTAGTATCTGGTTTTACATGTTCTAACTCTCCATAAGGTTTCGTTAAAGGTTTTAAAACACATAGAGCAGAAGATTTCCCTTTTATAATTAACTGACTGTTTTTTACAGTATAGGTCCATCTAAATTTCTCTACAGGAATATTTGTTTTTTTAACTTCTTTCATTAAAGCTTCTTCGCTTGCAATAAAATCCATAATTTCTTCTTGCATTACAAAGTGAGGAATTTCGTTATCAGAGTTATGGTAATCTAACTCTAGATTTACAGGAATGGTATACTGAATAGTATAAGGCTCTCCCACATAACGCTCTCTTTCATTGTTTAAAGCGTCGTACCAAGCAATTTCTTTTTCTTCTGGATATTTTTTAGCGATTTCTTTTGATAAATCTACTTTACCAGGAGAGTTTGCTGTTGGATAAAATACATAGTACGGTTGAGCTAAATAATGGTTAGAAAACTCTCCTCCAAAAACATTGTAGTATGGTGATGCAACTACTTGAGGAATTTTGTTTTCAGTTATAAAAGCACTTTTTAAAGTGTTTATTAAATCAGTGTTTTCTGCCAATTGATTGGTATGAAAAATAATTCTAGTGTCATCAGTAATAGCTTCACTTTTTACAGAAGGTAATGCACCTTTAGTAATTGTTTTTTGTAACGTTTCAGCAGTTACTTTATCTCCATTAACTACAGTTTCTAAGTTCATTGCTCTAAAAGGGTTGTTGTTATTTACGATATGAACTTCTCCGTAAGGATTTTCAGTAGTATTGTTGTTCATCCAAGAAATAATTTCTTCTACTGAATATTTGCCATTAATTATTTCGTAGTTTTTTTCTTTGAAATATACTCTGGCACTATCGTAAAAATGGCTGTTTCCTTTATCATTCCCTGTAATAAATACTATGGGTTTTCTGTATTCCACAGCTATTTTTTCAATAGTTTCCTCTGTGGTAGCAATGTTTCCCTGTTCTTGATTTTTGTTGTCACTTTTTGTGTTATCACAACTAGAAAATACTCCGATTAGTAGTAGTAATCCCATTACTGTACCTACTTTTAAAATGTTTTGTTTCATAGTTTTTTGTTTTAAGGTTAATATAGTTACTGTTATTGTTGTAAAATGATGGTTACATCCTTTCCTAAATTTATACTAGTTGATAGTTTGTTTAAGATGTTAGGAAGGTTTCGGTCGTTAATCCACTGACCGTTTTCTTGTTTTTCAACAGAAGCGATTAATCCGCTTGTGTTTATTTGTAATTTTAAACTTGTGTATTTCTCTAAATACATTTTTAATACTGATGAATAATTGTTGTTTGACCACATAATTGTTGTTTTTATATGATCAAAATTACCACAGAAGTACAGGTAGATTTGGAGTAAACTAGAATTCGTAGTAGATAAATTAGAATTCGTTGATTTTTATAGGAAAGGCAATTAAATGTAGAAAACATATACCCAATTATCCAGTAGTAACCTGATAATTGGGTAATCTAAATATCTTGATTGTATTCTAACAGAAAAGCTGTTTTTTTATCTATTAATAACAATCTGTTTTAATTTGATTCTTCTTTTTAAAGTAGTCTAAAGATGTGTTTAGTTTAGTTGAAGTTATTTGTTCTAATACCTTCTCAACGCCTTTTAGCATTTTGATTGAACCACAAATCATAATAGTTCCTCCGTTTTGTAAAACAGTAGTAATTATAGTTTCTTTTTTTAGTAATAAATCTTGCACATATTCTTTTTCTTTTTCTTGAGAATAAGCAATATGAATGTTATTTTTCTCTATGTTTTTTAACAAAGGAGCGTACATTCTTAGCGACTCTTTAGTTCTACCACCCCAGAATAGATGCGCTTTTGTGCCGTTTTTATGTTGCAGCATTCCTAAAAAAGGGGCGATACCTGTTCCGTTAGCAATTAAGACTACTTCTTTCTTCCTTTTAGGAAAATAGAAGTCTTTATTTTGTTGAATGCTTGCTTGAATTATTTCGTTTTCCTCTAGTTGATAAAGTAAGTTAGAGCACACTCCAAGGTCATGTTTTTTAATACTTAATACAATATCATTATTTATTTTTCCAACTGAGTACAAGCGTTCAATGTTATCTTTTTTTGGAGTGATAGCTAGTAAATCACCCGAGTTAAAACGAAGTTTTTTTGTTGGCTGTAAACGGATTAAAAAAGAATCGTCGTTGTTTAGATCAGTTTTAGAAACTGTGGTGAAAGTTTGTTGTTTTTTATGCTTTTTTACCTCTTGTGTTAGTTCAAACTGTATGTTAGTTTTTTTACTCCATAAATGTCCCCAAGTTTTAAAATCTTGAAAAGACTGGTTGTTAATTTTATAAACAGGTAACAGAGGTGTAAACTCTGGGAGTTGTTGTAGTTTACTATTTATATCAATAGCAAATTGACAAAAATGAGGATATGCTCTGGAGCCAAAACCAACTATTGAATAGTTAATCTTATTTTGAATAGCTGTTTGTTGAACTAGTTGTAAAAATTTAGAAGCGTTAGAAGGAGCTTCACCTTCTCCGTAAGTTGAAGTTAATATGATTAGGTGTTTCGCTTTTTTATACGAAGCATAATTGTTTAAAATATCGATGAAAACGGTTTTACTGTTTTTAATTAAAGCATTGTATAAAGATGAGGCAAAAGAGTAAGTATTGTTTGTCTCTGAGCCTACTAATATGATAATTTCAGCATTACCTTTCTTAGTTTTATTTTTAGGTAACGATCTTTTTTGTGTTCTGCTGAAAGTCATTGCAAAGCCTGAATAGATAAAAAACAGGATAGATATTGAAGAAAGTAACAATACAACTGACCAAATAATCGTTCCGTTTCCTGTATGTAGTAACAAACTCCAGTTTAAAAGTATGCTAGTTAATGAAAGATTTTCTTTACTAATGATGGTTCCTGTATATTGATGAATGATTAGTTCACTATCGGTTAGTTTTACAAAAAAGTAATCTTCCTCATCTTCAGAAAAAGGAAACTCAACACTTTTTACTTCATTCAAAGTAGTGTTTTTAAATACTGGAAATTCAAGAAGTGTTTTTTTTTCTTTTGAAGAAGCTAAAGAAAAATCATAAGAGTGATTAATTTTTTTTACAGGTAAAACAGAAAACCTATCTAACGATAAATATACACCTGTTAGTGTGATGATAATGATAGGAACAAGTGTGTAACGACCAATAATAATGTGGTAATACTGTTCAAAATTCTCCTTTACAATTTTAGAAAAAAGCTTTTTAAAGCCTCCTTGTCGTTTAGTAATTAGAATGAGTCCTGTGATAGCAATTAAGCAAAGTGAAAAAGAAATAAAGCCAACAATAAATCTTCCTGTAGACTTCAAAAATAAAGATCTATGTAAGCTCGTGGCAAACTGAAAAATTGGTTTCTTTTTTTCGATATCACCTAATTTTTCACCTGTAGTTGGGTTTACATAAAATGTGTCACTTTTTCCTTCTTTGGTAACTACCGAAGCTGATACAAAATCATTCTCATCAATAGTGATAGAAATTACTTCGTCATATTGTTTTTGCAGTACAGAAATTGTTTGAGCAAGTGTAATTTCTTTTGTGTTAGAAATATTATAGTCTGAAAGCTGTTTTGAAATAGGTTCAAAAGCTAAAATAATACCTGTTAATGAAGCAACAAGTAAAAAAAGAAAAGAAGATATAGCCAATGTTAAGTGGCTATATCTCCATATAGAAGTGGTCATTTTTGTTAGCTATTTCTATTGATAAAATTACTGAGGCATTAAACGGATGTAACGAATAAATCCATTTCCTTCAAATTTACCTTTAAGGTTGTTGGTAGTTAATTCAAACTCTACATCGTCTTTGTAGTATTCTTGATCTTCTACAGCCGATTCAAATCTGATTTTATATCCTTTATCAATTTTATCGTTGTCAATTTTTAATACGGTAATCGCTCTGTTACCTCCACTAATTGTTGCTCCTGTGATAGCGTCAATGTCAGTACGAACCTTACCTTGGAATTTCCACCACTCGGTAATGTCAGAGTACCACTCTTCATCATCACCTTGAACGTATAATGTTTGTTCGTATTTTCCATTAGGGTTTAATAATGAAATAGCAATATATGCACCTTCACCAGTATAATTTTTCATCTGAATCATACATTTATATGTGGCACTATCATTTATGCTAAAAGCCATTATTGTGAATACAGTAATAAAAAGAGCTATGATTTTTTTCATTTTTTATTGATTTATTTTAATACCAAATCGTGTGTAATTGTATTTACACACGACTTGGTACATAAGTTTATTTTAAAAAGTTAATATCTATATTTTTCCTGTTTAAAATTTCATTTTCCTTAGCTAAATCGTGTACCGTTTCATCAAAATCAGTAGTAATTGATTTTTTAGCTCCAATTCTTAATAAATATTTAATTACATCAGTATTATTAGCTTGCATAACAGCTAAATGTAGTGGGGTTAAACCTTCATTGTTTTTTGCATTCACATCAATTTTTAAAGTGTTGATTTTTTTAAGTAAATCGATGTTGTTTTTTTCTACAGCAATATGAAACAATGTATTTTTATTGGCTTGAAGTTGTGTTAAGTTTAATCCGTTATTGGCTAAAAGACTCATTTTTTCATTAAAATCGTTCACTTTTTTAGGATGATAACTTTTAACTAAATAATAAGCTAAAGAGTTTCCTTTATCATCTTTTACTTGAATATCAGCCTCGTTTTTTACTAAATAATCTACCACAGCTTCTGAGTTGTATTCAACAGCATACGTAAGTGCTGAATGTCCTTTTTTATTAGTGTGATTAATATTCTTTGTTTTTTCTGATAATAACTGAACAATTTCTAAAGAGTTTCTACTAGCTGCGATAATTAAAGGAGTGTTACCGTTATCGTCAATTTGATTAGCATTTACACCTTTATCAAGGAAGTAGTTAAAGGTATTTAAATCTTTGTTACCACGAGCTAAATTATGAAGCGGTGTTTTTCCATCATTATTAGTTATGTTTGGTTTGATACCTAAACTTTCTAAATATTTAAAAAACTCCAAAGAATTATAACCGCTACGAGAACCTTGAGTAGCTAATAACATAGCATTACCTCCTTTTTTATTTAGGTTTTTATAAGGTAATCCTTTTTTTATTAAAAGAGTTAAAATTTCTTTATTACCTTTTTTAGCAGCGTAGTTAAAAGCACCATTACCATCTTTGTCAACATTATGTACGCTCAACCCTTTTGAAGTAAGGTAGTCCACAAACGATAAATCTTTTAAGCTTGGTAGTACTAATAATAAAGCATTAGCCCCGTGCTCGTCAACATCTGTTTTTATATCAATTCCGTTTTGAATACAAAGCTCATAAATTTCTTTATTTGTTTGCCCTGCATTCGCTGCAAAAGTTAATGGAGATAATTGATGAGAATCTTTTAAATCCATACGAGCATTATTGGCTATCAAATGCTTCATAATTTCAACATTGTTTTTATAGGCAGCCCAAAAAACATAAGTTCTTTTATCGTGAGTTATCTTGTTAACATCATTTCCTTTTTTAGTAAGTAAATGTTTGATTACTTTATTTGGAGCACTGGCTAAGATAGCGTAGGTAACAGCATCAAACCCATTTGGGTTTAATGCTGTTGCGCTATTTCCTTCTTTTATTTTTTCTTCAACGAGTTGAATATTAGGTTTTTCTTGCCAAAAAGATCTTTCAAAAAATATATTTTTTGTTTGCGCTTGAATTGTACTTATAAAAAGTACAAAGGCAAATATTATATGTTGTTTTTTCATAATAAATTAAAATTTATAACGTAACGTTGAACCAAAACTAGCAGGCTCTATTCTGTTAATATAACTTGTACGGTAGGCGTTGTAGCCTATTTCGTCAAAGATATTATTTCCAAATACATCAATACTTAATTTCTCATTAAATTTATAAGAAGCCTGTACATTAACTGTAGTGTACGATTTTAAATCGAATGGTTTTGTATCAGGAGTAACCCCTGTGTGCGTATAGTTTCTAGACCACACATTGTGCGGACGTTCTCCTAAGTAATAAGCCCCGGCACCGATAGATAAACCATTTAAAGATTTTTTAAATGCATAACGTGCCCAAAAATTTGCCGTATGTTTTGGAGTGTTAATAGGTCTTGAGTTATAGTAATATGATGCATGATCCTTGTATTTAGCATCTAAATAAGAATATCCTCCTATAACTTCTAAATTAGGAAGGATACGACCTATTAATTCTACTTCTACACCATTTCTCACATCATCACCTCCTTGTGTATAATAACCTAAACTATTACCAGCATTGTCATAAACAGGTAAGTTTAAATTTTTACTTGAGGTATAAAATGTAGTAACATTAAAACGTAAAGCATTATTAAACCAAGTAGATTTTATTCCTGTTTCTATTTGATCCCAACGCTCTGTACCTAATTCGTTACCGTCAACATCCGTATAAAAAGAAGTTCTAGGATCCGAGCTGCTAGCATATGAACCAAAAATGATAATATTTTCATTAGGCTTTAAATTAAACCCTAATAACGGATTAAAGGCATCATCACTTTTAGATTCATCTAAAGGTCTACCTATAAAGCTACCTCTAGTTCTTTTCATAGAAGTATAACGTAACCCTAAGAAAACATCAGCCCAATTAGTAAGGCTTATTTTATCTTGTACCGTAATTCCATATGACTCTGTTCTAGATCCTGAATCTCTTGCAGGGTTTCGTGTAATGTTAACTCCGTTAGGAAGTGTATTATCTATAGGCTGTAACACATCTATAATATCTGCGTATTTATTGTTAGAAGCATATTGTGTAGCATAGGCTATATTATCAAATTCAGAAGTTCTAAAGTCTGCACCAATTTGAAAAGTATGTTTTAAAAAGCCTGTTTCTATATCTTTTCCTACCAAATCTAATTGTAATACACTATTATTATCTTTTCTTCCAGAAGCATAATACTCTCTATAACGTTGGTTGTCTGGTAAAACAGGTAAACCATTTCTAGGGTCTCCTTGAAAAGCGTAAGAAGTTTCAGTATCTATATCTAAATCAGAAACAAAATATCCTGCTTTTATGCTTATTTTATCAGTTAGTTTCCTATCTGCTCTAATGGCATAGGTTAGGTTTTTGGTAGTAACATTATCAGAATCATATCCCATAAAGTTATTGTTAGGTAATTTATAAATGTTGTTTACATCATAAGTTCCTAAGTTAAGAGTTCCTTGATCAGGAGTTCTACTATCATGCATGTAATCCATTTCTAATGTAATGGTAGTTTTCTCATCTGGTCTCCAAGCGTATGATGGGTTCACATAAAAACGTTCAGAACCAACATGGTCTCTAAAACTGTCTGCTTTGTCATAAGAACCAGCAATTCTAAAGGCATGTTTTTTATTGGTATCAATAGGTCCATAAACGTCAAAAGTAGGACGTAATTTCCCGAAACTACCTGCTCTAAAAGTAACTTCTCCACCTGTGTAAAATTTAGGAGTTTTAGTCACTACATTAATAACACCACCAGCAGAACCTAAATCACCACCTAAACCTTGGCTAATAGCAGATATTCCTTTCAATACTTGAATGTTGTCAACACCAGCCATATCGGTAATAATTCCAGTTCCTCTAAAATCTGAGTTTATACGAACTCCATTTTTTAATAAAGGAATTCCTCTAAAACCTCTTAAAGACATACTTTCTTTGGTGTTTCCGTAGGTGGCAAAGGTATATACACCGGCTACGTTTTTGGTAACATCGCTTAGAGTTAAAGCGTTTTGTTGATCGATAAGTTTATGTGATAAGACTGAAATACTTTGTAATTGCTCATTAGGAGCTAAAGGTAGTCTAGTAAGTGTTTCTAGTTTTTCAGCTCTTTTATCTCTTGCTCCAAAAAGTTCAACTTCATCAAGTTGAGTGTCTGATTTTAAAATAAAAACTAAATTTTTAATGTCTCCTTTTACCACTATTTTTTGTGATGATTGATTGAATCCTACAGCGCTTACAATAAGCTTATGATTAGAGTTTGGAACATTTGTTATAGTAAAACGACCATTTTCATTGGTTTCAGTTCCTAATTTAGTTCCTTTGATAAATACATTCGCATAAGGAATAGTTTCATTGTTTTCTGATTTTACAACTCCTTGTAGGGTTGCTTGACTATACATTGTTTGAATACAACTACATAAAAGTAGTACGGTTGCAATAATTCTCATTTTTTTTTCCTCTTTGAGAGATTTGTTTTAAAATATTTAATTTTTCGTTTAGGTATAACTATAAAATGCTTTGAAACGTTTTTATTTTTTTACAAAAGATTCTATTGTTTCATTTATTTGTTGTTCTTCAGATACTTTTTCGGAGAATAAATGCTTGTATAAAGGTTTATTGTTTACTTTAGTTTCTAAAGAGAGGTTAGTGTTTCTTCCATAAACTTCATCCCATTTAGATCTAACTTTTTGCCATTTCGCACTGTTTTTTTTCCACCAGTCTTGAGCAGCTTTACATTTATTATCATCTACTTTTACGTAGGTGTTGTACCCTTTTTCATGAGCTATAACAATATCTTTTTTACCTTCTTCTCTTATGATTTTCCTGTTATCTTGATCATGTAACCAACCATAGTTTGTGATTTCATGACGGTTACCTCTTTCAGTTACATTATAATCGCTTCTTTTGGTATATTCTCTTCTTGGTAAAGGAGCATCTGTAGTATTTTCCCAGTAACTTTTTCCGTCTACATGTACCCAAGTACCAGAGCCTTCGTATCGTGGACTATCGTCTACTTGATATACTTTTTGTGTCCACTGTTTTTTTACTTCTGATTTTGGTTTGTTTTTATAAAGCCAATTGTTATTTCCATTGAACATATAAAAATCAGTGTTTTCGTACAACCAATCTTGTCTCCAATGTTTTACAATATGAGGATTTGTAGGATTTCCTACCTGTAGTAAGTGTTGAATTGAAATTTTATCATTTTCGTCAACAATTAAACCTGCCCACTCTAAAGCTTTATCTGTTTTTGTTTTGGAAGGTTTGTATAGAGAGTCTTTACTAAAGTTAAATGTTTCAGCAAAGTTGAAAGTAACTTCATAACAACCACACATTTTTTTTATAGCTGCTCTATCTTTTTTCTTCTTGTTTTGAGCGTTAATTGTAAGTGCAGATAGTATTAATAAACCACCTAAAAATATTTTTTTCATCGTGAGTTTTGTTTGAATTTATTTTTTGACAAAAATATAACTTTTATTTAGATTGGTTAAAAATAAAGAATATATTTGCAGAAAATTATTAAGAATGTTTCTAAATAACAAAGTGTTTTTTTTATTGATGCTTTTAGCATGTCAAGTCTTTTCTCAAGAAAAAGAAGAGGTAAGACGTGATAGTACTCATTATAATAAATTGGAAGAGGTTGTTGTAACAGGGCAGTATAATCCTAAATCGATTAAGAAATCGGTATACAATGTAACTATCATAGATAAAAAACAAATAGAAAGTCAAGCAGCTAATAATTTAGCGGATGTATTAAACTTTAAACTAAACTTAACAGTTATACCAAATTCTCAGTCAGGTAAATCAACTATTTCAATGTTTGGTTTAGATTCTCAATACTTTAATATTTTGATAGATAACGTTCCGTTAGTTAGTGATAACGGAATTGGAAATAACATTGATTTAACTCAAATAAATTTAGATGATGTTGAGCGTATAGAATTGGTTGAAGGAGCCATGGGAGTTGAGTACGGAGCTAATTCGGTATCGGGAGTAATTAATATTATAACAAAAAAATCATCTCAAAATAAATGGAACATTCAAGCAGCAATACAAGAAGAAACTGTAAGTAATGAGTATGCTTTATTTAATGAGGGTAAACATATACAGAGTGTTAATTTGGCTCATAATTTTTCTGAAAACTGGTTTGGTAGAGTGAGTTTTAATAGAACAGATTTTACAGGTTTTTTAGATGATAGAAAAGGAAGAGATTATTATAAGAATGATTTACTAAGGGGGTATAGTTGGTTGCCGAAAGAGCAGATAAATGCCACTGGTTTTTTGAATTATAAAAAAGATCAACTTAACTTGAGTTATAAATTTAATTATTATAATGATAATGTAAACTTTTACAATCCAAAAGTTGATGACAATATTGATGTAGACTCACAAACTAGTAATCCGTTTGCGTTAGATCGTGTTTTCAAAACAGAGAGATTTGTAAATAATATTAATTTGAATGGGGTTTTAGCATCGGGGAGCCCTTATTCCTTCTCAGCTTCTTATCAAACACAAAAACGACGTTTAAATAAGTTTACTTATTTTATTTTATCTGGAAATAAAACAAATGAGGAAGATAAAGTATATCAATCAAGCAATGTTTTCTTTTCAAAAGGTACTATTTCAAACTTTATAAAAAGTAATCGTCATAATTTTCAGTTAGGTTATGAAGCTCGTTATATAGAAGGATTCGATACGCAGGCCTCTGGTGAGGTTACTCAACAAGATAAAACACGTACTCAGGGTAACTATGCTTTATTTGGTTCTTCTGAAGTAAAATTTTCAGATGCCTTAATGGTTCGTCCTGGCTTAAGGTATGAATACAATTCTTTATTTCATTCTAAATTACAAAGCTCTTTAAGTGCTCGTTATTTATTTAAAAATGGATTTGAACTTAGAGGTAATATAGGTACTTCGTATAGAACTCCAAGTTTTCAAGAACTATATTATTATTTTGTTGACTCTAATCATGACGTAAGAGGAAATGAAAATTTAAATCCAGAAAGTGGATATTCTGCTTCAATTAATTTAAAGAAAAGAAGTTGTTTTGACGATTCTAATATAGCATTGTTAAATAGTTTAAAAATAGACTATTTAAATCTGGAAGATAAAATAGATTTAGCAATTGTTAATTCGTCACCTCTACAATATCAATACATAAACGTTGATGCTTATAAACTATGGGGGGTCTCTTCAAGAAATACAATAAAAGCAAATAACTGGTCTTTTAATTTAGGAGCTAATTTACAAGGAATAGCTCAGGTAGCTAACAATGAAATAAATGCACAAAATGACTTTTTGTATTCCTTTCAATTAACTACGAGTGCTAGCTATAAAATAAAAAAATGGGAAACAATAATAACTTTATTATTAAAGCATAACGGAGAACAACAAAATTATATAGCTTCAGGTACAGATGAAAATAAAAACTCAACTTTCACAAAAACAACTACGCAAGCTTATAATTGGTTGGATGCTTCTGTGCAAAAATCATTTTTAAACAAAAAGCTACAAGCTACAATAGGAGCCAGAAATTTATTTGATGTTACCAGTGTTAATGTAAGTAACGCAGCTACAACAGGCGCACATTCAACAAACAATAATTCTCTATTGTTAGGCTATGGTCGTTCATACTATTTAAAACTATTATATAATATTAAATTTTAAAATTAATAACAATGAAAAACAAATTTTTCACACTCATATTATTAACAACTATGTACTCTTTCATTAGTTGTGGAAGTGATAATGATTTACCATCTGAACCAATAAAAGTGGTAATAGAAGGAGCAGAAGTAAGTCCAGGAGTAGGTGGACCTAATCAACCAAATCAAGTATATATTGACTTAAGTACGAATACAACAACAGAGATAAAGAGAGACTCTTGGGATTTAGGATTTTATTCTGGAAGTGAGTTTAGAGTTGTTATTAATGGTTCAATATCTATGGCGGCTGCTAAATTATCTACAACAGATATAGATGCTGTTAGCTCTTCAACCCAAGAAGTAAAAGATTTACAGCCTTTAGTAAGAACGAATACATATACTGATGAAAGTGCTCCTTTTGTTGATCATCCTAGTGGAGATATAACAAAAACGGCAATTGCTGAAATTGAAGTAACAGAGGCTAATAATAAAGTATATTTAGTAAACCTTGGTTATGAAGTAGCAACAGATAAACCAGCTACAGGTAGCTACTCTGCAAATGGAGATGAAAGAGGTTGGAAAAAAATTAGAGTTTTAAAAGAAGGAGATGCTTATGTTTTACAGTATGCAGATTTAGATGCTACTACGCATAAAGAAATTGTAATAACAAAAACAGAAGGGTATCACTTTACATTCTTTAGCTTTAATACAGAAGCTAAAGTTAATGTTGAGCCAATGAAAGAAAACTGGGACTTAAACTTTACAATTTTTACAAACTTATTACCTGGATATGGTCCGTATGTATTTCCAGATTTTGTAGTAAATAATATAAAATCAAATGTTAAAGGATATATGATAGATACAGAAGAAGAAAGTTATACATATAATGATTTTACCTTAACAGATGTAAAAGTAGAAAATTTTGGTAATACTCAAACAGCTATCGGTAGTAGTTGGAGGGCAGGAGGAGGTCCTAGTTCTTTACCTTCTCGTAAAGACAATGTTTTTTATGTAATAGAAGATACTGATGGAAATTTATATAAGTTAAAGTTTTTAGCATTAACAAATGATGCAGGAGAAAGAGGTTATCCTGAGTTTGTATATAGCTTATTAAAGTAAAGATTTATTTATTAAATTTTGTTAATTTTTGTTGTGAAAAGCTATCTAACCGAAAGGTTGGGTGGCTTTTCTAGTTAAAAAAAGGTTTAGTTAATGAGTTTTTCAGCCAAATACTTAGAGGTGTATGATTCTTTATTTTTAGCTAATTCTTCAGGGGTGCCTGCAAAGATTAAGTTTCCACCTTTTTTTCCACCCTCTAAACCAAGATCAATAATATAATCAGCGCATTTAATCAATTCGATATTATGTTCAATAACAATAATTGAGTGTCCTCTTTCAATTAACGCATTAAAAGAAGCTAATAACTTTTTAATATCATGAAAGTGTAATCCAGTAGTAGGTTCATCAAAAATAAATAAAGCTTTGTCTTTAGTATTTCCTTTTACTAAGAAAGAAGCTAGTTTTATACGCTGTGCTTCACCACCAGAAAGGGTAGAAGATGATTGTCCTAACTGTACATACCCTAATCCAACATCTTGTAAAGGTTTTAATTTTTTAGCTATTTTGGTTTGTTTGTGTTCTGTAAAAAAAGCAACAGCATCATCAATCGTCATGTTTAAAATATCATCAATCGATTTTCCTTCAAAAGTTACTTCTAGCACTTCTTTTTTAAAGCGTTTACCACCACAAGCTTCACATTCTAAATGTACATCAGCCATAAACTGCATTTCAATAGTAACTTCTCCTTCACCTTTACAAACTTCACATCGACCACCATCTACATTAAAAGAAAAATGTTTAGGTTGGTAATTTCTTATTTTAGATAGTTTTTGAGACGAAAGTAGCTTGCGAATATCATCATACGCTTTTATATACGTTACAGGGTTAGAGCGTGAAGAACGGCCAATAGGATTTTGATCGATAAACTCTACATGTTTTAACAAATCAAAACTCCCAGTGACATCCGTGTGTTGTCCTAATTTTTCACCATATCCAACCAGTTTCTTCTGCATAGCAGGATATAGGATTTTTTTAACTAAGGTACTTTTACCACTACCAGAAACTCCAGTAATAACGGTTAAGTTGTTAAGCGGAAAAGAAACATCAATGTTCTTTAAGTTATTTTCACGAGCCCCAATAATATCAATAGAATTTTTTGATGTTCTTCTACTTGTAGGAATCTCAATTTTTAACTCTTCTGATAAATATTTAGCTGTAAGCGATTCGGATTGTAGAATATCTTTAAAAGTTCCTTCGGCAACAACATTTCCACCATAAGTCCCTGCTTCTGGGCCAATATCAATAATATAATCGGCCTCTTTCATAATGTCTTCATCATGTTCAACTACAATAACGGTATTACCTAAATCACGTAGGTTTTTTAACACGCCAATGAGCCTTTCCGTGTCCTTTGGGTGTAATCCAATACTTGGTTCATCTAAAATATACATAGAACCTACTAATGAACTTCCTAGCGAAGTAGCTAAATTAATTCGTTGACTTTCTCCACCAGATAATGTATTAGATGTTCTGTTTAATGTTAGATAGCTTAAACCAACATTTGTTAAAAACAGGAGACGATTGTTAATTTCGGTAAGTAAACGTTTACCAATTTTTTCTTCGTATTTGTTTAATTCAATATTATTAAAGAACATCGCTAATTCATCTAGAGGTAGGGTTACTAATTCATCAATAGTTTTACCGTATACCTGAACGTAGTTGGCTTCTTTACGTAAACGTTTTCCGTTACATTCAGTACATTTTGTTTTTCCGCGGTAACGAGAAAGCATTACACGGTTTTGGATTTTATAGCTTTTCTCTTCTAATTTTTTGAATAAATGATTAATCCCTTTAAATTTTTTTGTTCCATTCCAAACCAAGTCTTTTTGTTCATCAGTAAGTTCAAACCATGGTTTATGAATAGAAATCCCGAATGCTGAAGCATTTAGAATTAAATCATTTTTATATTTTTTGTAACTATCTGTTTTAAAAGGGAAAATAGCATCTTCGTAGATAGATAATCCTGTGTTAGGAATTACTAAATCTTCATCAATACCAATTACATCTCCGTAACCTTCACAGGTTGGACAAGCTCCGTATGGGTTATTAAAACTAAATAAATGAGTGTTAGGCTCTAAGAATGAAATTCCGTCTAATTCAAATTTATTACTGAATTCAACAGTACTATTATCTGATAGGTTTTCGATATAGCAAATACCTTTTCCCTCAAAAAAAGCCGTTTGTACAGCATCTCCCAAACGGTTGTAAAAGTCTTCTTCGTCTTTTACAACAATTCTATCAACAACTAATTGTAATTCATTTCCCTTAAAATCTTTTACAGGAAACTCATCAATTCTGTATACGGTATCTTGATATTTTAAACGAGCATATCCTTGCTGTGTTAGTACTTGTAAAACAGTTTTTATATCTCTGTCTTTATTAATATGTATAGGAGCAAGTAATAATAACTTTGAACGTTCCTCAAAATTTTTTACATGATTGATAACATCAGAAACTGTATGTTTTTTTACTTCATTACCCGAAATAGGAGAGAAGGTTTTACCAATACGAGCAAATAATAATTTAATATAATCGTATATCTCTGTAGATGTACCAACTGTTGAACGTGGATTAGTAGCGTTAACTTTTTGCTCAATAGCAATGGCAGGAGCAATTCCTTTAATGTAATCAACTTTTGGTTTGTGTAGTTTTCCTAAAAACTGACGAGCATACGAACTTAAACTTTCTACATAACGGCGTTGTCCTTCAGCATACAAAGTATCAAAAGCTAGAGAAGATTTACCTGAACCAGAAAGTCCAGTAATAACTACTAATTTATTACGAGGAATAACTACATCAATGTTTTTCAAATTGTGCAGTTTAGCTCCTTTTATTATAATATTTTCTTTTGGATTAACAGTTGAAATATCAGTCTTCATATACTCGAAAAATAAGCGATAAAAATACAATTTTCTATGTTAGAAATAAAACAAGAAGAAGTTCATTTTTAAACAGAAAAAGAGCTCTTTTTAAGAGCTCTAATCCTTTTAACTTTTATGATTTGAATAAAAAAACTAAACAAGTATAGTTTCTGATACAAATGGATCAATCGTTTCTTTAAAGTTTTCATTTTGTAAGCCAGTTAGCTCATGGTTAATAAATATATTGTCTCTCTCTGAAACGACTACTAATTTAGAAACATTTGAAGGGAATAAATCCATTTGTTTTAAATCAACTTCAATACTACTCATTGTTCTAGCATTTGTGAAATAATATGTACGTTCATTATGACTTGAAATAGATGTCCATAAAGTTTGTGCGATGTTTGGATAGTTGTTTAAAGTTGATTTGAAATTAACAGGTACAGAAGCATTCATTACTACAGATTGAGATTGGGTTAATGAATCTGCTGTACTTGTAGCTTCATATAAATGATTTAGATAATAAGAAGCTCGAGCAAATCTATCAGATGGAAAAGGTCCTCCAGGTAAAGTATTACTTGGAAAATTATTTTCATTGTTCCATTGCCATCTCCAGAATTGGTTTAATTCAATTTGTTTTGCATATGATGGTTCGTTGGTCATAACCCTGAAATTTTTATTATTGTAAATGATAAATTCTCCGTTATGAATTTCGATAATAGCAGATTTCCCAAGTATATCAGATACCGATAAATGCAGTGAAGCCTCTTTAGTAGAACCAGGAACTTTTCCTCCAATTAACTGAATTTGAGTTTCGGCTTCTTTGCTAAACTTAGCAATTACTTCAGAAACAGAACAACAAGTATCCAATACAAATTGTACCCATCTTAATACATCCAATTTTTTACAAGAACTTCCATCTGCTCTATGATATGTAGCGTTACTATCATATAAAAGATTTGCAACAAGCCCTTCAGAATTTATTCCGTCAGATGCACCAAATGGAGCTTCCGTACCTACCATGGTAACAATACTATTATATCTTGGAGTCCAGGTTAAAGAATGTTCATTTTCAGGTGTTGTTCCTGATTTTATGATATCCTCATTAGAATCTACTTTAAAAGCAAAAATAGTAGTTGGCATTTGGGTTGCCCAGTCCATATTTCTGGCTGTAGTTAAATATTTTTTATTGTAATTGTTGAATACTCTAGTACACATAGTTTAAGATTTTTTAGATGATAAAATGTGCTAATTCAGGATTAGCTTTATTAGAAGCCTCTTTAGGGTTCTCTTCTATAACCGTAAAAGGTTTTCCGTCAAAAAGATTCGCATATAGAGCTGTTGACTCCGCATCTTCACTAGTAGATAAAGCTTTTCCTGTTTCTTTACTAGCTAATACCATTCTTAAGATACCGTTTTTTAATGTCCATGCGCAAATACTAGATGAACTTACAGATAAGAATGGCTTAACCACTTGTACTCTAGAGGTAGTTGCTTTTACGTCCATATAGCTGTCTTTTGTATCGGCAACTTTGTAATAAAAGGAGTCAGATGATTTTTTGTAGTTTTCTAGTTCAAAAACTACAGCTTCTTCTTTTGATCCATTACTATAGAAGATGTCTTTTTTTAATTTAACATACCCAAAGTCTTTTCCGTCTTGTTCTAATTTTAATATAATTCTTTTGTTCATTTTAATATAAGTTTATAGTTAGTCCCTACTCATATGGCTTTTCGGGGGCGCCTCGTTTTTATAGTAGTTTCTGAACTCTACGTTTGGTTAATTTGAAAACTTAGATAGCGCTATAGTTGTTTTCTGATGTGAAATTACTTTTAAACTAGCCAGGTAATGAGTTGAATGTTGTGAATGAGTAATTATATGTTGTGAAATAGATTCAATAAATCAAGAATGTATTTTAAACAAAAAAGACTACCTCATTTGGCAGTCTCTTATTGTTCTAATATGATAACTTAATAGTCTATCTTTGAATAGAAGCTGAAAATGATAAAATTGGTGTAATACCACTTGTATCACAAGGACTTTGATTTTGAATTCTTACAATATTAGGGACGTCTTGTGCGGGAACTATAACCGAACGGGAATTTCCTTTTGATAAGCTACCAGAAGCTATTACATGGCCTGTTTGGTTATTATAAATAGCGTATTTAATAGAATCATAACTAGGATTAGTTAGTGCTATAAAAATGGCGCTTCTAGGATCAGATGCAATAGCAGGAGCTGCACTTGAACAATTGATATTTCCTGAAATTACAGATGAAGATTTTATTTCTAAAAAATCTGTTGTTAATACTTGATTACTCATAATTTTAATATTTAAAGTTTAGTTACCTACTCATATGGCTTTTCGGGGTGACGCCTCGTTTTTATAGTAGTCTCTGAACTCTACTTGATTATTGTAGAAAACATCTGATAGCGCTATTTTTTGTTATCTGATATAAAACTACTTGTTAAAAGGCTTGTAGATAAGATAAATGTTGTGGGGGAGTAATTTTATGTAGTGAATAGAGAATAAATGGGTATAGAAAGAAGTAGAAAAGGGTATTATGTGTTTTTAGAAACAGTAAGAATAGTTGTTATTTTAAAATGGAAAAATTATTGATAAGGTCTTTGTATTTATCACTATAATATACAAGATGTTGGTTTTTTAGAAGTAAAGAGTTTTTTGAGGTAGTTATTTCTTCAATAGCTTCTGTGTTTACAATATACTTTCGATGAACTTGTTTAAAAAGTTTATCGTCAAGGTAGCAGTTAACCTTACTCAACGATATTTGAATTACAAATTTTTCTTGTTCAGCAACAATGTTACAATACCTGTTTTCTACTTCAATATAAATAATGGTAGAGATATCTACTTTTTTTAAAACACCTCTTTTTTTAATGAATAAATACTGATTACTTATTACTGTATCTTGATCATTACTAGCGTAAACATTAGACTGATTGTAAAATTTTTCGATAGCCATTTCAATGCTGTATAGTAGTTCTAATTCATTAAAAGGTTTTAGTAAAAAGCGAAAAGGCTTGGTGAGTTTGGCACGTTCAAAAATTTGTCGATCTTTAGAAGAGGTTAAAAAAACAAAAGGCTTCAAAGAGTTAGGAATTGTAGATATGGTTTCGGCAAAAGTAATTCCCTCAGGGTTTTCTCTTAAAAAGATATCGATAATTACTAAATCTACCGCTAATTTGTAAAATAGAGAAATAGCTTCTCTGTATGTACTAGCAATTCCTACTACATTAAATTCTTTTTGAGTTAACATAGTGTTTAATTCAGAAGCAATTTCTTGATCGTCTTCAATAATTAAAATGTTTATTCTATCCATTTATTATGGTTTTTTAAAACGTAATAATACTTGAGTTCCTTTACCTTCAGTACTTTTAATAGTAAATGTAGCGTTGTTTTTTTGAGCTAACGTTTTGCATAATTGTATTCCTAACCCAGTGCCAATTTCTTGTTGATTCCTTTTTTTGTTTAGTAAAGAAGTTTCTTTGAGTAGGTTATTTACTATTGTTTTATTCATTCCAATACCATTGTCTTTAATAGTAAATTGAATAAGATTATCCACTTCTTTTGAGTGTACTGATATTATTCCGTTATTATGAGAAAACTTAATAGCATTGTCTAATAAATTTCTAATGATTATTTTTAGAGAGTCAATGTCAGCAAAAATAAAAGTAGCTGTAGGAATTTGATTTTGAAATGAGATATTTTTACTTTTAAAAAGAGGAATGAAATTATATTCTACTTGTTTTACAATAGAATGTAAGTCGACAGATTCTTGATGAAAATACAATTGCTTTGTTTGTAATGTAGCCCAGTTTAGCAAGTTTTCAAGAAGGTTGTAAGTAGTATTGGCAGTAGTGATATTAGAAAGAACAATATTACTTAAAAGAGAATCTTTTAAAGGAGTGATTTTTTTGAAAAGATTGATATTGGTTCTTTTTATTAAATCTACAGAAGAGCGTAAGTCATGACTCACAATAGAAAACAATTTGTCTTTTGTTATATTTAAAAGATTTAATTCTTCTTTTTGACGTGTAATTATTTGATGATTTTTGTTTTTTTGGATATAAAAGTAAACGCTGATAATTAGTAAAAAAAGTAGAAGAAAAGATGAAATTAACAAGTTGTTTCTCTGACTCTCTTTTAATTTATTTTGAGAAGCCAATAAATCAATTTCTTTTTGCTTTTGATTAATAGCTAACTTTTTTTCAAACTGAGCAACCGACCATATTTTTTGTTGATTGGTAAGTGAATCTTTCCATTTTTCAAATTCTTTTCTGTATGCTAAGGATTTGGCAAAGTTCTTTCGGTTTTCTTCAACTACAGACATATTTAAAGCAGCTTTCCTTTTTATCTCAAAATCAGAAACTTTATTTGATAATTCATAAGCTTTTTCAAAATAAGGTATGGCTATATTGTCTTTGTACTGTGTGTAATATACATTGGCAAGATCCATATATGAACCAATTAAACGCAAAGTATCTTTGTTTTTCTCTTGTAGTTGAGTACTTTTTAAAAGTAAAGAAGTGGCTTTTTCATAATCTGAAAGATGAAAATAAGCAATACCAATATCGTGAATAACAGAACTTTTATTGTAGTTAATTATATTAGAGTCTGTTATATTATTTAGTTGTTCAAAGTAAGAAATAGCTTCTTTATAAGAGCCTTTTTCTAAAGCAATGCCACCTAAGTTTCGTATTATTTTATAATAAAAAGGGAAGTTAGTAGTTACTTTTTCATATTCTTTTAAGCTTTCTTTATATATTTTTTTCTTCATAAAACTATATCCACGCATATAATGGATATAGTTATTAACATTTTGTTGTTTGTTAAATAATAAAGCTTTAGAAGAGAAAACAAGAACAGAATCCCATTCTTTTTTTAAAAAGAAATGGGAAGACTTAATAAAATTATTTTCTCTTAATCCAAGCTTATTAATTTCCTTTTTGAAAAAGTAAAATTGATCCTTATTCTTTTCCTGAGGAAAAATAAAAGAGTACAAAAACAACAACGTTATAAACAAAAACGTTTTGTTACATTTCATATGTAAATTTATTAACTAGTTAGTCAGTTGTTTGCACCGTTGTTTCAGTTCCTCTAGAAGTTTTAGGGTCGATATTCCAAATAAAAGCTTGAATAACCTTTATGTCGCTTAAGCTAATATGAGAAGGAAAATCACTAGTACTATTTGTAGTAAAATTTACAGTATAAGCTCTATATTCATTTGGGCTTGGGTAGTCTCTTAAAATCTTAGCTTGTTCTTGGCTACAAGATAAAAATAACTGTAATTTACAATTACCAAAGTTGCTAATAGAGAATAGTTGATGAACATTTACAAATGATAGTTTTTCTTGTGAGTCTACAAAAAATAAAACCTTAACGTTTATGGCTGTTTTTGTAGCGTTAAATTTAGCTTCTACTAAAGAAGGTAAAGGTTGTTTAAAATTATTTTCAAAGGTAATATGACCAGTAGCTAAAATGTTTTTTTCTTGAACTTTTAGAATTAGTTCTCCAGGTGGATAAATGATTAACTCAGGTGAGTTTATATTATTGTTCATAGTTTCGGGGGTAATTTATGGTTAAACTTACTATAAATATAAATAGTTTAAGTGATAAGTAAAGTAATATAGATGAATTATTCGTGCTATTTTTAGAGTAGTTTTACTATTTATGGTAAATTTTTAAGACATTTTTTGTATTTATTAATAAAAAATTTAATATTTGTAACTCATTATTAATCAATAAATAATAGCTTATAGTAAAATAATTACTTTTATAACTTAATATCCCCTAACAAAAAGAGTACTAGTTAGTTGCTCTTAAAAAAAAAGTAATTATTATGCAGCACATTGTAGATGATAGTGTATTAGTAAAGAACTATATAAATGGTAATGAATATGCCATAGAATTATTGATTAAACGCCACCAGCAACGTCTTTATAGCTTTATTTATAGTAAAGTACAAAATAGAGATACTACAGAAGATATTTTTCAAGACACCTTTATAAAGGTTATAAGAACGCTAAAAAAAGGAAATTATAACGAAGAAGGTAAATTTTTACCATGGGTAATGCGTATTGCTCATAATTTAATTATTGATTTTTTTAGAAAAAACAATCGCATGCCTACGTTTAATAATACAGAAGAGTTTGATATTTTTTCGGTATTAAGTGATGGAACTTTGAATGCAGAAGGAAAAATAATAAAAGAACAAATATTAAATGATGTTAAAGAATTAGTTGAAGAGTTGCCCGAAGAACAAAAAGAGGTTTTAAAAATGCGTATTTATAACGATATGAGTTTCAATGAAATATCAGAGAATACTGGCGTTAGTATAAATACAGCACTTGGTAGGATGCGTTATGCTTTAATTAATTTGAGAAAAATAATTGAAAAAAATAAAATTATCTTAGTTAGTTAAACAATATTTTAAAAAAAGCATCGTTAAATCATTGATAATAAGTATTAATAAGGGAATATATGATGCAAGTTTACTCTAAGAAGTCTCCTGACTTTAAAATGGAACCTAAACAAGAAACAGTTCAATATTTGATTAATTTTTCCAAATCGCTAACAGTAGTTAAAACAAAATCAAACTATCTCATTGAATTGAATTTGAATTAAGAGTGGGAAAAGCTTCAACAAGGTTGGGGCTTTTTTTATGCTTTCTTTTTATTATAATCGTCTATTACCGATTTTCTTCCAACTGTCTTAGTGATAATATCATTTTCTAGCTTCCAACCTCGAGCAGGAGAATATTCACGTCCATAATAAATAATTTGTAAGTGTAATTTATTCCATAATTCTTTAGGGAATAAACGTTTTGCATCTTTTTCAGTTTGTGCAACACTTTTTCCGTTAGATAAATTCCAACGATACATTAATCTATGAATATGGGTATCTACAGGAAAAGCAGGAATATCAAAAGCTTGCGACATTACCACACTAGCAGTTTTATGCCCTACAGCTGGTAATTCCTCCAAGGCATCCATATCAACAGGAACTTCACCATTATGTTTTTCAATTAAAATTTTCGATAAACCGTGAATTCCTTTTGATTTCATAGGAGACAAGCCAACTGGTTTGATAATCTCTCTAATTTCATCAACAGTAAGCTTTACCATGTCGTACGGATTATCAGCTCTTTCAAATAATAAAGGAGTAATGATGTTTACACGTGCATCGGTGCTTTGAGCAGACATCAATACAGCAATCAACAAGGTGTAGGGGTCTTTATGGTCTAAAGGGATGGGAGTTTCAGGATATAATTCTTCTAAAGTATCTATAACAAACTGGACTTTTTCTGCTTTCGTCATTGCTTTATAAAATTTGAAAAAATCAAAGGTACAAAGAAGCTTCGTATGTTTTATGGATAATCAAAATCAACTTTGTAACTTTGACGTAATAACTTTGAAGCAAAACAATATGACAACATTAAAAATAGGAGATAAGGCACCAAATTTTGAATCGGTAGACGAAAAAGGAAATACTGTAAAGCTTTCTGATTATACAGGGAAAAAACTAGTATTGTTCTTTTATCCGAAAGCAAGCACACCTGGTTGTACAGCTGAAGCTTGTGACTTACGTGATAATTACAAAACGTTTTTAGCAAAAGGCTATGATGTTTTAGGGGTGAGTGCAGACTCAGCAAGACGTCAGCAAAACTTTATCAATAAAAATGAATTACCTTTTCCTTTATTAGCAGACGAAAGTAAAGATGTAATCAACGCTTTTGGTGTTTGGGGACCTAAAAAGTTTATGGGAAGAGAATATGATGGAATTCACCGTACTACTTTTGTAATTGATGAGAAAGGAGTAATTGAAGATGTAATTACGAAAGTAAAAACAAAGGAACACGCAAATCAGATATTAAAATAATGGTATATCTATTTAATAAAAGAAAAAAGTCGAGTATTTACTCGACTTTTATTTTTTGTGGACTTACCCTAAATTCTTCTGTAGGTTTTATTACTTCTGTAGCGGAGGCAAGTTCTTTTTGTAATTCTCTACTTGTTTTAGTGCTACCATCATGACTCCATACTGGAGGCATAAACACGTATTTTAGTCGTGTTGTAAAAGGTAAACTCTTTTTTCGTTTAAAGAAGTCGTTAAAAATTTCTTTCCATTCATGGAAGATAATGTTAATAGGTCCCTTGTCTTCTAATGGTTTGGTCAAACCATAACGTAATTTTTCATATTCAGTTTCATCCTCTTCAGCTTGAAAAGTTCCAAAAATACGATCCCAAATAATCAATACCATTCCCATATTTTTATCTAAATACTTAGTATTAGAGGCATGATGGACTCTATGGTGAGATGGAGTAACAAAAATGTATCCCCACCAACCTAATTTACTTTTAATAAAATTAGTATGACATAATGTTCCGTAGTTTTGATTCATGGCATATGCAAACATAATATGCAAGGGCATAACACCTAGAAAAGCTAACGGTAAAAAGAACATATACCTAAACAAAGGCTGTAAAACTGGAGATCTAAAACCAGTTGAAATGTTGTAAAATTCAGAGTTGTGATGTGTTACGTGTACAGCCCAGAAAAATCGTGAATGATGATCTACATAATGGTGTATATAATACAAAAAGTCTTGACCAATAAAAGCTAATAACCAATATGCCCATGACATGTTACCTTCCCAGTCGATAATTCTGTATTGATAACAAAACCCCATAATGGCAAAAGAAACAACCTTCATTAGTAAATCTAAGCTAAAGTTAACTAAAGCAAAGTAAACATTAGTAGCTGTGTCTTTAAAATCGTAGTTTTTAGCTTTAGCTCTATAACTAAAGTACATTTCAATTAAAATTACTGAAATGAAGAAAGGAGCACTCCAGTAGTATAATATATCTTGATTGAATATGTTGCTCATGCTATTTTTTTAGATTGCAAAAATATTTAATTTTAATCAATTTAACTGTTAAAATTTATAGTCTTTCCACGATCCAGTTTTTAAAACTATAGAAGTTTTGAGGAGCAACTCCGTGACCTACGGGGTATTCTGAATATTCATTTTTTAACTTTAAGTCTTTCAGTATAATAGGAGCTTTACGTGCCCAATCTATAGGAAGGACTTGATCTACAGTTCCGTGAGAAATATAATAATCTGTTGTAATAGAGTTGTCTATTTCAGTAGGTAATAACTCTTCGTTAATATAACCGCTTAAAGCAACTACATGTTGTACTTTGTTAGGGTATTTAAAACTTAGCGCATAACTTAAAATAGCTCCTTGGCTAAATCCTAATAAAAATGTTTTATCAGGGTTGGTATTGTATTTCTGTTTGATTTCGTCTATAAAAGAAGCAATCTTATCAACTGATTCAGCTGCTTGTTTTAAATCAGAAAATTTACCGTTAACTGAATCAAAATTTATAGCATACCAAGCATAACCACCATAACCCATATCATGAGGAGCTCTAGCACTTACAATTAATAAATCGTCTGGTAATTCTTCTGCAAATGAAAATAAATCTTGTTCGTTGCTACCATATCCGTGTAATAAAATTAATAATGGAGGGTTAGCATTTGAGGTTTTAGGTTCTCTTACAATATATTGTAAACTCATGTATTAAATTCCTTTAAATAGGTTTTGAAATTGCTCTCCAACAACTGGTACAAGCTTTTTTTCTCCTTTTAAAACAGCTAAAAGGCTAATTAACCAAAGTACAAATAGTAGCACGCCAACAATCCAACCAGCATTACTACCTAAATATTTATAAACAACCCAGCCGTTTAAAAGCTGAAGAACATTTAAACCAAGCATTTGCCTAATGTAAAAACTAGCAAAAGCATTTTTTTTGTTCATGTTTAAAACGAAAGCTATGATAAGTCCTATAATTGTGAAGTGGCTAATAATTGCTTCAGTTTTTCCTTCGTTTACTGTTAGATTTTCCATGATTCTATGAGTTTAAAATTAGTTGACTATTATTGTAAATACCATAAACTTTTCCTTCTAGTTTTTTTCCTAGAAAGATACTGTTTTTTGAGGTAGAAACAATATTTTGCTCTGAGAAAGTATATGCTCCATCAGGGTTAAAAACAGACAAACTAGCTTTTTCATCTTCTTTTATGGAAGCTAATTCAACATTAAAACGTTTTCTAGGATTGTTAGATAAACAGTTGATGATAGTTTCTAAATCTAATACAGTATTTAGCGCTCCAAAAGCACTTTCTAAACCAATAGTACCGTCTTTTGCGGTAGAAAACTCTACTTTTTTATGTTCAATGTCAATAGGATTATGGTCTGATGTAATTATATCAATAATTCCTTCTTTTAAACCTTGTATTAGAGCTTTTTTATCTTCTTCTGTACGTAGGGGAGGATTTACTTTTTTATTAGCTTCAAAGCCATGTAGTTCGTCATCTGTCAAAACTAAATTATGTACAGCAACACTACACGTTACATCTAAGCCTTTTTCTTTTGCTTCTTTTATAAGTTGAACAGACTTAGCAGTTGAGATAGTAGGAATGTGTAATTTACCTCCTGTATATTCTAACAAAAATAAATCGCGAGAAATTTGAATTTCTTCTGCAAGTGCAGGAATTCCTTTCAATCCTAAAAGCGTACTATTTTTACCTTCGTTAGCAACACCTTCACCAGCAATTAAATTGTTTTTAGGAAAGCTTAGTACCAATCCGTCAAAATTTTGAGCATATAACAATGCTATCTTTAACAAATTATCATTGCTAACGGGTTTGTTATAATCACCAAAAGCAATAGCACCTGATTGTTGCATGTCGTACATTTCAGACATTTCAACACCTTTACTTTGCTGTGTTAAGGCTCCAATAGGATGAATGCTAGTTGCAGCTCCGTTTACTTTATTAATTAAAAACTCTATGGCTGATTTATTATCAACTATAGGGTGAGTGTTTGGATTGATAGCTACATGAGTAAATCCACTTTTAGCCGCTACTTGTACACCATGTTGCAAGGTTTCTCGCTCTTCATAACCCGGTTCTCCAAAAGAAACACTCGTATCAAACCAACCTGGAGATACATGAAGGTTATCAAGCTCTACAACTTGATAATTTTCTTCACTAGCAATGTTGTTGTCAATTTTGGTAATAATACCGTCGGTAATTAAAATATCTTTAGTTTGTTGGTGGTAAGGACTAGAAGCATCTATTATTGTTGCCGATTTAAGCAGCGTTGTCATGGTTTAAAGAATTTTAAAATCAAAATTTCTAAAAGCAAAGATACAATAGCTAAGCCCAAAAACCATTTCCAAAGCCATTGAATTTTGTTTTCATCATTAATATTTTCCAAGGTGTTTTTAACTGAAGTGGATATAGTCATATCATTAGCTTCAGAAAATATTAAAAAATCTAAGGCACTTTCACTTTTGTTATAATTAAAAGCAACATTTCTAAGCACATTATTTCCTTGTTGTATTTGATAAAAGCCGGCAACTAAAGGTTGATCTTTAGTTGTAATACGTGTTTTATTTTGAAAAGTTTGTTGCAAAGGAATAAAAGAACCTTTGCTACAAACAATACTTAAAACTTCATCTTTACCTAGCTGTTTATCAATATCAATAGTATTTTGTTTGTCTATGGTATAATACAATTCAGAAAGTTGTAAACTTTGTTTTCCGATGTTATAAAAAACAGGTACAATTAAAGGAGAGTTGGTAAAATTACTATTGTCTTTTAGTAGAGGAGCTGCTAGCCAATACATAGAAGCATTTGGTAGATTAATCTGTTTAATAAAGCCTTGTTTGTTTTCAAAAGAAATAATGTTACTAGCATTCTTAAATTCAGAATTAAAAGAAGTTTTCACAAACGGATATTGGAAGTTAGCTACCTTCTTTTCGAAAACATTTTTTAAAAGAGGATGATTATAATTAATCGAAGTAACCTTTAAACTATCATTCTTTTTAGAAAGTAATCTTCCTGTATTTAGCTTACTGAAAAAGTTGTTATAAGAAGAAAGTACTGACTCTTTATTGGGAATTATAACAAGATTTCCACCTTTTTTAGTATAATTTTCTAAACTATTCAGAAGTGTTTCAGGAATACTTTCCAACTCATTTAATACAATAAGATGTTGCTTATCTATCAAATTATAGTTGGCATTTTGTAGCGTAGAAGAAGTAAAGTTAAATTCTTCTTTGGTATAAATCCGTTGTAAGAAGTTATTTGATTCTCCAATTGCTAATACATTAATTTTTTCGTTAGCATTAATGGTAAAATAAAACGAATTATCAAACCCATAAGTGTCGTTAAAATTAATAGCAATTCTACCTAAAAACATTGGAGTTTTTACAACAGAAAAAGTAACTTCCGTAGTCTTGTTTTCCTCAATACTAAAGGTTTGTTTATTCAATAACTTGTCATTATTGTAAATGGCAATAGGAATGTCATTTTTAGCATTTCCTTGATTTCTAACAACAATATGTACGTTGAAATTAGAACCTCCATTATCATCTACAAAAACACTATCAATAGAAATGTTGCTTTTTTGTTCAGGTACTAACTTTACAAAAGAAGTATTTTCAGGAGCGTTGTCAATTTCCTCTTTTTTAATGTTTTGAAAATCAGAAATCACAATGTTTTTGGAAGAAGAAGTTATAGACTTATGCTCACTAGTCATTTTTAAAAAAACATCAGCAAGGTCTCTAATTTTAGCAGTATTAGTTGTTTTTAACAGCTCTTCTTTTAGTTCAGAAGCTGTTTTATTTGCGTAAAAATGGTCGTTTGTAAGTAAAGAATACTTAGTTTTTTCTGTTGTGTTTTCAATAATTTCTTGGGTAGCAATTTGTAGTAAATTACCCTTTTCTCCAATAGCGTTAGTACTTAAAGAATTATCAAGATACACAAAGAAGTGTTGCTCTTCATTTGCTTTGTGGTTACTAAAATATGGCTGAGCAAAAGCAAAAATAAGGGCAGTGAGTAGCAGTAAACGAGTAGCTAAAATCAGCCATTTTTTTATACGAGAACTTTTACGTGTTTGTAACACTAACTTTTGTAAAAAAGCTACATTGGTAAACGGAACTTTTACAAATCGCTGTAGTTGGAACAGGTGTACCAAAATAGGAATGAGTAAAAAAGCTAAGAAATATAAAATCTCAGGATGTTTAAACTGCATAATTGTAATTTACTAACTGTAAAAATACCTAAATAGATGGTTTAAAAAAGAATGTAGTTAAAAATCTGTTAGAAGTGTGGTAAGTTTTCGACAAAGGATTAAATTTTCCTATTTTTGAACTATGACTACAAAAGAGAGTGAGTGTAACATTCCGGGAGAAATTAACTATAAAGAACACTGGAATGCAGCCTATGTAAAAAATCCAACTGAAAAACTAGGGTGGTTCGAAGAAAGTTCGAAAGAAACTATTGAATTATTAAAGGAATCTAACGTACCAAAAGACGCTAAAATCTTAAACGTTGGTGTTGGTTCGTCTATGTTAATTGATGAATTAGTGGCCGATGGATATTCAGGCTTAATAGTAAATGATTTATCTGAAAAAGCACTAACCGATGTAAAAAATCGATTAGGAGAAAGTGCATCAAAAGTTAACTTTATAGCCGATAATTTAGTGGCTCCAACCCAACTACAAGATCTTGAAGAAGTTGATGTTTGGAACGATAGAGCAGTACTACATTTTTTTTTAAAAGAAGAAGAACAAAACGCCTATTTTAACCTGTTAAAGAAGCTTGTAAAAGTAAATGGATTCGTAATTATTGCTGTTTTTGCTTTAGACGGAGCAGAAAAATGTTGTGGACTACAATTACAACGTTACAATACGGAAATGCTACAAGAAAAATTAGGAAACGATTTTGTTTTAGTCAATAGTTTTAATCACACATTTGTAAATCCGTACGGAGGAGAACGTCCGTATGTTTACACATTATTTCAAAGAGCCAATAAGTAATGAACATAACCAATATCCCTTATAAAAACACAGGATTCTTTTCTAAAACAATGGAGGACTATTTAAAGGCTGATGAAAAGATTCAACCTTTTTATAACCGTTACCCGAGTTTACGCAACTTTGAAAAACAACTAGAAGAAAAGAAAGAAAACCCTATTTCAAATACTCAAAGAAAAAGATTGGTTGAAGTATTGAGAAAGCAATACAAAGACATTGATTTATCTTTTGAGACACAAAAAAATATAGAAAGTTTACTAAAAGAGAATACGTTTACAATAACAACAGGACACCAGTTGAATTTGTTTACGGGACCTTTATATTTTCTGTATAAAATTATATCAACCATAAACATGTGCGAGCATTTGTCAATGCAATTTCCTAATGAGAATTTTGTGCCTGTATATTGGATGGCAACAGAAGATCACGATTTTGAAGAAATTAACTTCTTTAACTTTAAAGGGAAAAAAGTACAGTGGAACTCTGACCAAAAAGGACCTGTAGGACGTTTTACAACCGAGGGGTTACAAGATGTATTTGAAGTATTTGCTGAACATTTAGGAGGTTCAAAAAATGCTATTCAAATAAAAGAACTTTTTGAAAAAGGATATTTACAGCACAAAACATTAGCAGGTGCAACCAGATATGTAGCCGATAAACTTTTTGGAAAATATGGTTTGGTAATTTTAGATGCTGACGAAAGAGAATTAAAAAGAGCGTTAATACCTTATGTAGAGTACGATTTGTTACACGAAACTTCTTATAATGAAGTATCGAAAACAATTACAGAACTAGAACAATCATATAAAATACAAGTAAATCCACGTGAGATAAACTTATTTTATATTACTGATAGGATTCGTGAACGTATTGTTCTTGAAAACGGAATTTACAAAGTAAATAATACAGATATTTCTTGGACAAAGGATGAAATCTTAGATCATTTACATAGTCAGCCAGAATGTTTTTCGCCAAACGTAATTATGCGTCCACTATACCAAGAGGTAATTTTACCGAACCTATGCTACATAGGTGGAGGAGGAGAGTTAGCGTATTGGTTAGAGCTAAAGGCATATTTTGATAAAGTAAATGTTCCGTTTCCTATTTTGTTATTAAGAAACTCAGCTCAAATACTTTCAGAAAAGCAGTTAGGAAAGTTAGAAAAACTAAACGTTTCAGAAGAAGAACTATTTTTAAAACAAGACGACTTACTAGCAAGAAAAGTGTTGGCTAACGGCGATACTAAGGTAGATTTTACCAAGCAAAAACAGTTTTTACAACAACAATTTGATGATTTACGTAAGCTAGCTAAAAAGACCGATGTTTCTTTTGTAGGAGCTGTTAATGCACAAGAAAGAAAGCAGGTGAAAGGATTAGAAAACCTTGAAAAAAGATGGTTGCGAGCAGAAAAACGACGTCAAAAAGAAATGGTTGAAAGAATTGTAGCTTTGCAAAACGAATTATTACCTAATCAAAGTTTAGAAGAGCGACAACGTAATTTTTCAGAGTTCTATTTAGAGTATGGAGCAGATTTTATTACAATTCTCAAAGAAAATTTACATCCGTTACAACTAGAGTTTACCCTTATTACACTTTAATGAGCACAAAAAAAGGATTACATCCTAAAAATATACACAACCAAGGATACGATTTCAAATTACTAGTAGAAAAGTATCCGAAACTTTCTGAATTTATCATTGAAAAGTTTGAGAAAGAGACTATTGATTTTTCTGATCCAATAGCTGTAAAAGAGTTTAATAAGGCATTATTAGCAGCTCATTATAATATTGAACATTGGAATTTTTCTGATGAGAATTTATGTCCACCAATACCTGGAAGAGTAGATTATATTCATCATTTAGCTGATTTAGTTGCAGGTGAAGAAAACGTAACGGTGTTAGATATTGGTACAGGGGCAAGTTGTATTTATCCTTTGTTGGGAACTGTAGTATACGATTGGAATTTTGCAGCTACTGATATCGATTTAGATTCACTAGATTATGCTCAAGATATTATAGATGATAATGGTTTTACGGATAAGGTTGAGTTAAGACAACAGTTTAAAGAAGAACATATCTTAGAAGGAATTATAGAAGAGGGTGATGCATTTACGGTAACGATGTGTAATCCGCCATTTTATAAATCGGCAGAAGAGGCGAGAGGAGCCAACCGAAGAAAATCGAGAAACTTAGGGAATAATACAGTACGTAATTTTGCAGGGAACTCTAATGAGTTATGGTATATAGGCGGAGAAAAAGCTTTTTTACATACCTATTTATATGAGAGTTCTAAATTTCCAAAAGTAAGTAAATGGTTTACGAGTTTAGTTTCAAAAAAAGAAAACGTAGAAAGTTTACAAAACTCAGGAAAAAAGTTAGGAGTTAAAGAATTCAAAGTAATTCCTATGTACCAAGGAAACAAGGTAACACGTATTGTGTGTTGGAGGTTTATATAGTGAGTAATTGTTTATTATTAGTTTAAAGTGATTTTATTAAAAATTAGGAGGTATTTTACCATCTTGATAATCTTTTCATAATTGCTTAATAAAATAGGAAACCGTTATTTTGAAGTGATGAAAAAAGGAGGAATTAACGAAGTTGAGTCTCACGAGGAGAGTTCCTCTTACTTTTCAATAATCAACTTATCCCAAGTATCTTTCCATCCTTTGTTTGTAACCCTATTACGATACGTTATCAAATCAAAATTAGGAGTAGGTCGTACAACAAGGTTGAATACATCATTTAAACCATACGGAGCAATATATTCAATTTGATTATCAGAGTTTAACTGAATAGCAATCGAAGTAGCTGTTTCAGGCCAGTAAGAAATGGCTTCGAGACAATTTTTATAAGATGAATGACCATTTCGAACATGCATTCTAGCTTGATTTTTTACCGACCAGTTAACAGAAGAGTTAATAGCTTTGAGCTGTTCTTCAAGAGCTAATTCACGAGTCTTAGTAATGTCGCTTTTATCAAAGTAAATAACATCAACATCGTTTAAAGAAGTTCTTTTATTATTGTGTTTATAGTCCCAAATTTTGTTTCTAACAAAACCGGCACCAATCCAACAATCAGGAAGATGTAGGTTACGAACGATTTCAAGAATACGTAGCATCCAAGCGTCATTTTCAATAATGCTTATGAATTGAGGGGTAAAATCTGTTTTCATAGATTTATTTGTATTCAGGAATATCCCTTAAAAACACATAAGTTTCGTTCTCTTTATCAAGCATACAAAAAAAATGTTGCAGTCCGTTGGTTACGATGAGGTAATCAGCATCGAGTTTTAAGTTATAACGTGCAATTTGATCAAATGTATCTTGGGTAATTTTTATATGTGGCGCTTTACATTCCACAATAATATTCGGATGACCGTCTGAAGCAAAAACCACAATATCGGTACGTTTTTTAAGGTTGTTGATAACCAATTGTTTTTCAATAGCGATCAATGAAACAGGGTAGTTTCTCTCTTGAATCAACCATTGAACAAAATGCTGACGCACCCATTCCTCTGGAGTTAATACCATGTATTTTTTTCTCAAATTATCAAAAATAAGCGTCTTATTTTCGTTACTTTTGAGCTTGAATGTATAGCTAGGAAGGTTGAGCTTTTGCATAAACCAAAAGTAAGAAAATTATAAGTTATTTCTAACGGAAAAAAAGGAGAAGCCGTCATTTCGACCAGAGGGAGAAATCTCATTCAGCGGAGTAACTCCCATGTTTAAGATTTCTCAGTCGTAACCTCTTTCGAAATGACATTATAGTAATCGTCATTGCGAGTGAAAGCGAAGCAATCTGTTAATGGAAAAAAGATAACCACGTCGTTATCACTTCTCGCTATGACGTTTCAGTTATCGTCATTGCGAACGATAGTGAAGCAATCTTTTTCTCGAAGAAACGAAGCCACTCTTAGCTACAACATTTAAAATAACAACATCAAAAGAAGGCAGAAGAAAGACACATGAACGAAATTAAATCTATCATATCCGATATAAAAGGAGGCAACATCAAACCCATTTATTTTTTAATGGGTGAAGAACCGTATTACATCGATAAAATTTCAGATTATATTGAAGACAATGTGTTAGATGAATCTGAAAAAGGATTCAATCAAGTAGTTATGTACGGTCGTGATGTGTCGATAGAGGAAATTGTGTCGTCGGCAAAGCGTTTTCCGATGATGGCAGAAAGGCAGGTGATTATTGTTAAAGAAGCGCAAGATTTAAGCCGTACGATTGATAAAATAGAATCGTATGCTACCAATCCGCAACCGAGTACCGTATTGGTGTTTAACTACAAATACAAAAAGCTCGATAAACGTAAAAAGGCGTACAAAGCCATAGCTAAAAGTGGACTCATTTACGAGAGTAAAAAACTATACGAAAATCAAGTAGCCGATTGGATTCGTCAGGTGTTGGGAGGAAAAAAGTTTAACATCGAACCGAAAGCTTCGCAAATGTTGGTGGAGTTTTTAGGAACTGACCTAAGCAAGATTAGCAACGAATTAGATAAACTAACTTCAGTGTTGCCTGCGGAAACCATTATTACCGATAAGCATATTGAGGAAAACATAGGGATTTCTAAAGACTTTAACAATTTTGAGTTGCGTAAAGCAGTAGGACAGCGAGATGTGGTAAAAGCGAACAGAATCATCAATTATTTTGCACAGAACCCAAAGAACAATCCGTTGGTAATGACCATTTCTTTACTAAATAGCTTCTTTACACAGTTATTAATGTACCACGGATTAAAAGACAAATCGAAGGCTTCGGTTGCTAAAAACTTGGGAGTAAACCCATATTTTGTGGATGACTATGTAAACGCTGCCCGTAACTACCCGATGCGAAAAGTATCACAAATTATTGCCTTATTACGTGATGCCGATGTAAAAAGTAAAGGAGTAGGAGCCAACCAAACTCATGCTGATATTTTAAAAGAATTACTGTTTAAGATTTTGCATTAACACTACTGTGGGCATCTCTTATTTCTTTAAGAAGAAAAAAACTACAAGTAAAAATATCGTAAAACTATTTTTTACAAACAAAATTCTAATGAAGAGGCAATTTAAACTTACACACACTCTCACTTTTCATAAGTAAACGTAACTGCTCGAATAAAAGAGCAAAAAAACACGTACTACTTAGTGACTTTTTAAGTACATAAAATAGTGAGCAAAGGTACAAGCTGCGTACAAATAAAATTGGTTCTTGTTAAAAGACAGTGTTTTACAGTAAAAAACTTAAAAATCAATATATTAAATGTGTGATTTTGAAGATGTTTTATATCTTTAACTCAAAAAATTGTACCACCCTAAAAATACGTCTATGAACATAAAAGCAAAGCTTTTTATATGTGGTGAGGAACGAGAATTGCTTACTACTAACTTAAATTATAACAGACTTACTGATTGGAATGGTAAACCTACTTCAGCCTTATTAGGAGGAACTATTTCAGTAACTTTTGAATCTGAAATGTACGATGATACTTTTGTTGATTGGATTAAATCAGATAGAAGAGGCAATAAAAAAATACGTCATCCTTTTAATCTTTATCAGTTAAGAGACGGTAAAATAGTTTTTTACAAAGACGAGTTTGATGGAGTAGAGCTATTTCAATACAACTTTCAAGATGGCGTACTTGTAAATTATTACGAAACTTTTGATAACCAAAAAGGTATGCAGGTTACGTTAACCATATCGCCTGCGATGCAAGACTATCGTTTTTTTAATAATAGTACCGACTGGCGTAGAAAAAGCACTACTCGTTATATAAAGCCTTGGCAAGAAAGTTTTATACCGCCTATAGAAGATACACCTTATAAAGCGAAAGAAACTAATAAATCAGAAAAAAAACCTCAAATAATTAGTGGATGGTGGACTAAAAATAAAATTGACAGATTAAACCTAAAAAAAGCTAATCTTGGTAATACAGTTTATTTTCACATAGAAACTAAGAATATTAATGACGGTGAAGAAATAGATTGTAAGCTGTATGATTTAGATAAATTTTTATGGGACTATTTATATCCTGATGACGATAAATTCAACAAAAAAGAAGTTCATAAAAAAGCTATCGTAAGAAATAATAAGGCGACTATTGAACTTTTTCTTAACCAAAAATGGGAACAAAATCTTGTAGAAGATAGAGCTTACGATATTGAACTTTATTGGAAGGTTAGCTATAAAGAAACAATCAAAAACTTACCTAACAGGGAGAAGCTTTATCTTAATGTAACTTTTAGCGATCGAACACTGTTTTTTAAACCTTCTATTGCAGGAGGTAAATTACCACAACTTATCGCTAACGATGGAAGCCCTTTGTTTTTAGCTGAACTTAAAGAAGCTACAATTGATGAAGTTGAGGACATTGCTAAGTCAAGGATTAAAGATAAAGTTAAAAAGAAAGCTGAAGAACTTGTAAATAGTGCTGTAGTAGGTTATAATAATGCTATTGAAAGTAAAGTAACTACCATTGCATTGGCGAAATTAGCCAAAGGTACTATGGTAGATACAAATGGTAAAATACATACCAAGTCTAGAAAAATTTACCAATACACTGAAGAAGTATTTAACAAAGAGGTAATTGTAAAAAGAGGTAGACGTTTTGATAACGGTGTTGTAAAATCAGCAGCTAATCAAGCACATTATTTTGCAACTAATGGTACTAATGTAGAAATACTAAATACATTACGTATAAGACCACTAATGAATGCAGAAGACGCATCTGAAGCATTTAGTAAAATATTTAGTTTGGTTGATTTCTCTATGATGAGTTTAGAAGAAATAACGGATACACCTTTAAATGTACCTGATTTTTTGTTAAAACGTTTTTTACCCAAAACACCCATTGTAGGTATTAGTTTATGGCTTGAGTTTTTAGGATATGTAGCTTTAGTTGAACATGAAAAGCAAGAAGCTATGGTTGACCAAATAATGCAAGAAAAACTTGAAAGAGCAAAAACTAAGGGATTAGATGCTTTAAGAACATTTTTACATGTTTATGAAACAGATTATAATTTGATTCCTATTTCAAGTAAAACTCTTTCAGCATTGTTATTAGGAGAATTTAAAACTTTTGACGAACTTTTAGATTATGATGCAAATACTAGAGGTGCTAAAAAAATAGAGCTTTTAATTAAAGAAGTAAAAAAAGACTACCTAAAAGAAAATCCTAGAGTTATCGAATCAATTTTATTTCAAAAATAAATCAAAATGAAAATATACTTATATATACTGTTATTAGCATGTACCTCTTGTAAAACTGTCAGTAAAATAGAAGTAGATAATTACCCTTCTAATAAACATAAAGTTGTCGTTTGGTATGATAAAGAACAGAAAGATATTTGGGCTATTAGCTTTCCTTTTGTTTTAACTATAAATAATAAATCGGCTAATCAAAAGGAAGAGCTTACTTTTCATCAATATATCTATAAAAAACCTAGTGAAGGTGCTTTCGCATTTTTGTATAAGGAGAATGATAATAACGATTTAATAAAACTGAGTAGCACGCTCAAAAAAGAGATATTTCCAAAACAAAAAAAAGAGTATGTCGTTTACTCAAAACATCTTATTAATAACTTGACGGATTCTAATAAAATTCTTTCAACCTTTAAAAACAAACATTTAAATACTGACTCAGTACATTTGAGTAGTTTTAAAAACTTCAAAAATAAACTACCTAAATTGACACAAAAATTATTATCAAATGATAGTATTTTTTTAAAGTTTACAAATTTTGATAAAAAAAACTCTCCTCCTAAAAGAATTAAAGTACCTATTAAACTTTAAATGTACCTGATTTTTTGTTAAAACGTTTTTTACCCAAAACACCCATTGTAGGTATTAGTTTATGGCTTGAGTTTTTAGGATATGTAGCTTTGGTTGAACATGAAAAGCAAGAAGCTATGGTTGACTAAATAATGCAAGAAAAACTTGAAAGAGCAAAAATAAAAGGATTAGATGCTGTTCAAACTTTTGTTCATATTTACGGAAAAGAGACAGAGTATGATTTAATAGCTGTTTCAAATAAAACTTTATCAGCATTGTTATTAGGAAAATTTAGAACCTTAAAAAAATTAAACGATTATGAAAGTGAACAAAAGTTTAGTACAAAAAATGTACAAATATTGTATAGAGCTGTTTATGGAGAAGAAAAAGGAAGATTTGATTACGTTATCGAGTCTATATTTATTGATAAATAGAAGGAAATATGTCTTTGTTACTTTAATGTTTATTGCTTGTTCAAGTAATAAAAAAGTTTCAAGCTTTAAACCTTCAAGTCCAGTTATTGTGATGATGAGTAAACCTCATAAAAAAGTTTATAGAATAGACATTCCTTTTGGTATTAAAATAAAAAACAGTTCATCTTCAAAACTATCTTTTGTTACCATGAATTATAATTACTTCCTTAATAAAAAGGGTATTGGAGAAGATTTATTTATCTATAATGATGCTGAAGAATTAGTTGAAATAGAAAACAATCAAATAAAGAGCATATCACCTTTTTTAACTAATAAATATATAATCTATTCACGATATCAAATAGACTCATCTGAGGTCACTCAAAAAGAGTTAAAACCCTACGTACTAAAAATGTTGAAAAACAACTTAGATACCTTCCGTATAAAATCAGTTTTAGAGTTTAAGAAAAAACATGCAGCATTATTTTAAAAGTTAACAAAAGGAGATAGTATTTCAATTCAGTTTTTAGATAATGGAAAGTTAGGCGAGTATGTTACTGTTCCTGCAAAATGGTAACAGAGTTTTTTAAGCTTCAACAATGAGGATAAAAAAAATCCAGTACAAGTAAAAACAATTGTTGAATCTATTTTTATTGAATACATTGTGAAATATAAGTTATATATAACGCTAATTCTATTTGTTATTTCTTCTTGCAGTATGCAAAGAAATATTGAAGTAAAGAGTATTACTTCAAAAAGCAATGAAATAATCGGTTGGTATAATCCTAAAAGTAAAAAAATAGACGCGATAAGTTTACCTTTTAATCTATATATTGAGAGTAGCCAACAAGAACTTTTACATACTTACCAATACAAATACAGAAATCCTAAAAAAGGCGCTTCTGTGGAAATTTATTATATAAACAAAGAAAAAAGATAGAAGTATTAAAAGATTATGAAGAAAGGTCATTTAGCTCTAATAAAAGAAAAAAGTTCTTATTATACACCAGACATATGATTTATGATACTGAGCTGTCGAATAAATTATCGTCAAAATATATTAAAGGTAGAGAAACAAAAGACTCTATTACACTAGGGGCTTTTGAAGATTTTTATAAAAATTACCCAACTTTAACAAAAGACTTAATAAAAGAAGATACTCTATATTTAAGGTTTAAACTTCTTCCACTTAGAGGGAAAGATAAAAAAATAAAAAGAATTAAAGTACCTATTAAGGTTAACTAATCAATGAAGTTAATTATCTACTTGTTAATTCACAGTACTCTTAAAAAGTTTATTAACAAAGTAAGTAATCGTTTTTCTATGTATGAGTTTTAAAATCAATAATAACTTAATTTACATGAAAAGGTTGTAAAAATTAAAACATCAAAGAACCCCATTAATAATGCAGTTTAGCTTAGTAACATTTATAAGAAAAATAGTTGAAGGTATTTACCTTACATCTTCACATAAGAGTCCCGATAACTATAATAATGCAACCAGATATAACAACAGATCAAGCAAGTCGCTCTTTAAAGATTACTTACACATAAAAGTATCTACAGAAGATGTTAGAATTGAAGGATTCTATTACGACGAAACCATATCTATTGATATATACGGAAAAGAATGTAGAGAAAATCCAGACGATTACTTTGATGAAAAGAGTAGTTTTTTAGACGAATTATTTATAAGGTCGCCTGAATATTATAAAAACAAACACGACAGGTTTGAAACTCGTAAAAGGTTTAGGTCGCAAATAACAATTTCTTTAAAAGACAGAAATATAAAACTGCAAACATCAGTTTTTATGAATGAAGTTGAAGTTAGAATGAAGCTTTACGAACAAAACGTTATTAATATATATTATAAAAAAAGGGAAATGGAAGATATGTATTTGAGTAAAGATGGAAGGAACATTCTTAAAAAAGAATTTGAAGAATACTTTATAGACTTAAAGTTTTTGAACCAAAGAAAAGTTGATTTTAGAAGATTAAAAGTTTTATAACATCAAAAAAATAGGAGTAATCTCATATTTTGTAGACGACTACGTAATTAGTTTAATAATACATATTTCTTCTACAAATTTAATCTGTTTGTACTACATTAACAGCAACTAAATCATTATTAAAATTTCCTCATAAAACAAAGGTTTTCCAGAGTATTGCCTAAAATTAAAATATTGGATTTTACCTTCTCCAACCGAACTGACCTTTTTTAATACACCGTTAAGTTCAACGTTCCATTCATCTTTTTCAAAGTAATAATCTCTAACTTTAATTTTATCGTTTGATTATAATTAAAGACTAAAGGGAGATGTTTTTTGTCAAAAAAATACGTTAATACTTCGTTAGTATTCTATTACCTTTTTTATCATAAAGTGTTTTTTTTATGATGCTCCCTTCTTGGTTGTATTCAATTTTTGACTTCAATTTTTCATTCTTATAATAAGTTTGCCAAACCCCAACTTTTGTAAAATAATCAGTACCTAAATAGCTGCCAGTTTCCATAATATTTCCATTAGGGTAAAAACTAGTATGTGTACCTATCTTATTTCCTTTTTCATTAAATTCCTTTTCTTGATATATAGTTCCGTTATTATAGTATATAATTAATTTGCCAACAAAATCACCTACATCATTATATTTAGCATCAAGTCGTAACTGACTATTTTTGTAGTATTCAGTGTTCTTTTGAATTATGCCTTTTTCAGTATATTCTTCTTTTGATTTAATTTGGCCATTGCTCCAATAATTTATCCAATTTCCAACGGGCTTATTTTCTTTGTAAACCCCAGTAGATTGTAACTGCCCGTTTTTATAGTAACTCTCGTAGTTTCCATCCATTTCGTAAAACCCCTTACCAGAGTAGCTACATGTAGTTTGAACTTGTCCGTTTTTATAATAAAGAACAAAAGTACCTTTAGGGTTTCCATTTTTATCAAAATTAATCATAGAATTTATAGAGCCGTCTTTCCTATAATATGTCCAGTTACCATACGCTATCCCTTCACTATTTTTAAAACCTTCAGATTTTTTACTTCCATTGTCATAATAATCAATGTAATTTTGAGCACTTATAGAATTTATTGATATTAAAAAAAGTACTAAAAAAAAGCTTATATATTTTTTCTTGAGTTTCATTATTTAATTGATTATAATGGTTTTGTTTGTTTTGATGCTATTAAATTTAGCAAATGCACACAAAATTAAAAAACTGAAAGGATTTTAAGAAATAAGATAAAACAAGCAATTATTTATATTTGTTACACAGGTAGATATTCTATTTAAAACTCAAATACAAGAATAATATTATTGATACAGACTGAAATGATTCTTTGCTAACAGGAGATATATTTATTACGGTTTTTTCATTTTTAAAAGTTTCCTTACTCTTTAGAATTTTCAGTTACTCTTCATTTCCAGTAGTTTGCTGATCTCTATTTGTTTGTAACATGTTTTAAGCAAGTAAAAACCGAATAGAAAATCCGCGAGGTTTTTTGTATGTAAGTGAGGTCTAGTAATGAATTATAAAAATTTTTGTAAAACGTTCTTTATTCTTCATCAATTTCCGACATTCGTTCGTTTATAAACTCAAAAAAATCAATTTCTCCCGATATTTCCCAAACTTCATGATCCCAATCAACTGTTGAGTTTCCAATGTTTTTATAAAAGCATTGTGTATTACCAGCCCCATCAGGGAAAAATTCAAGTAAATCGTTAAATGAATAGCCATCTGGCTTTACATTTTGTTCTTTGCAAATTGGATTCATCATTTCTTCCATAACTTTAATATCCTCATTTGCCATTATATAATTAGCTTCGTAGATTTCTCCAAATCCATTATGAATTTTATAAAAAGCTTTTAAGTTATTCGGAATATTCCAATTATATGTTTTTAGGTTTTTATTCGGTTCAGCATTTAAAAGAGGTTCACCTCCAGTATATACTCCGTAGTAATCTCTATCATCATAAAGTTTCATGCCAAGTGTTTTCTTTTTTTTCTGCAAAAATGAATTTACACCTCTCTTTTAAAGAAGAAATCAAATTTGGTACTTTCTTGGAAATTGGTTTAAAGTTTTCAGTAATGAATTCCGTATTCGTTTTGTCGTTTAAATTTGACCAAGGGCAGTCTTTTGGTAATTTTCCAAGCTTGTGAAAGTTTGAGCTGTTTTTTGATTCAAATACAAGTTTAATACCATTAAAACCATATTTATTTATGATTTCGTTTTCTAAATTAGTCGTTCGTATGAATTCTAAATTAAATTCTTTTTCAGAATCTCTTTTTAGTTCGTTTCTATATATATCTTTTAATTCTGAAGTCAAATTTTTATAGGTTTTCTTTTTATTATTCTGACTATTCGCTCCCAAAAAAGACAATATTCCCATTATTAAAATTATATGTTTCAATGTTTCTCTCAAATGTTATACAGTGTTAGCCAAAGTTTTATTTTATTTTCTCGGTTGTAGAATCGGTTACATTTGAATTTTGAAAATCAAAAAATGCTTTAAAGCTTTTAGAAAATCCGAAATGATAAATAGCAATTGAATAAACGAAGGTCATCACAATCAATGGGATTTTATTAATAAATGGCCTATCTATTGTAAATAGAGTAGGTAATATAATTAATAATCCCAAGGAAAATAAAATCACTGAAATAACTATAGCCCATTTTTTTCCTTTATAAACCAGAATTAAAAGTACGATTGTTAATGAAAATCTTATTAATTGTTGGATAAGTTTTTTTGACTCAATTTCTGGTCTTACAGAGTGATAAAAATATATTGTGTGAATTGAAACTAATAAAATACTTATTGAAATTAGTATCGTTCTTTTTTTTCCAATTTTAGTCGATTCGTTCATTTTTTGGTTTAATTGTGGCTTTCAATTTTTTATCCCGACAAAAGCATGTGATATTATAAAGCTTAGCAATTTTTATATGGCTAAATTACGAATGTTTTATAAACTATTAAAGGAATAGATTTCAGTGTAGAAAAATAAGTTATTAGTTGCTTATAGCTATTATTGTGTGCAGTGTTTTATTCAGATTCTTTAACATATTCAACCTCTTTGTCTTCTGTAACGAGTATCATTCTATTTGAGTTCAAATATTTTAATTCAGAAGTCCAGATACTGTATAAGCTTGTAAATTTTAATTTAAACCCTTGGTCATATTTGATGATATCAACAAAAGGATGATCATCAATTATTAAATATTCGTTTTCATTTTCGGTTCGTTCCATTTCGGTTAGGTTTCCCTGTCCTTTTTCAAACCAGTAATGATAAATGGTTTTTGAGTCAGAATTTTTTATTTTCCATTTTCCGCTCAAATAAGATTTCACTTCTTTTTTCGATTCACAGCATTTTAAGTGTTGTCCGAGTATAGTTAGAGGTAAAAAGATTAGTATTAAAATTAGTGTTTTTTTCATTTTAAGTGTTTCGTAAGTAAGCAAGAACTAGCAGTAAATTATACATGTTATTAGTAATAGTTTATCCGTGATAATAGTCCCAAGATTCCATTGTTATAAATTTGTCTTTTAACATAACAATACAAACTCCGTGTTCCTCATCCCAATTACATTCTCCTTTATACATAACAAAGGAGGAACCATTTTCGTGGTTATCTGAAATTATTATATTTTGTATTGATATAGCTTTTTTAAAATCACTTGTGTTTTTTATTTCAGGTAAGAATCCTATAAACTTTTCAAATCTCTTTAAGTAAATGGAGTTGTATGAGTTTACAGCTCCTCTGATTAAAGAATTAATTATCCTTTCTTCGTTTTCTAAGAGAAATTCATAAGCAATTAATTGTTCTTTAGTGGGTTCTTCGCCAAATCCAAAAAAATCAATACATATAGAGTCTTTAGGTTGATGGTTTTTTTCAAATTGATTGAGAGACTTTAAGGAAACCAATGAATAATATTCATCCTCTTCTTCTGAGTATTCTATTTTCATATTATTCTAATTAATTAAAGCTACAATTCTCAATGGCGCACCACTACCATTTTTAATTTTCATTGGTAATGCAATTATTTTAAATCCAATACTAGGTAGCTTATCTAGATTGGTTAAATTTTCAAAAGCCGGTATGTTTTGAGAGAGTAATATAACATGACTTTCAAAATATTCAGATTGACCATAATCGATACTTGGTGTATCAATTCCAATAGCATTGATGTTTCGTTCTTCAACTAACCATTTTGCTGCTTCTTTAGACAATCCAGGAAAGTGTAATTTTTCAATCGCATCTTCACCTCGTTCAGCTGTTCCCATATACTTAACTTTATTAGGATAGTATTTAGAAAACCCTGTTTCTAATAAAATAATACTTCCATTAGGAATTTTGATTTTCTCTTTATTTTCCCACGCTAAAAAATCATCAATTTTTATTAAGTAGTCAGGATTGTTAAATGTTTTTGAAGAAACATCAATTTTAATTGCAGATCCAATTAATTTTTCGATAGGAATTTCATCTACAGTTTGGCCTTTTTCAGCAAAATGGATAGGTGCATCTATATGGGTTCCACCATGCTCCGCAGTACTAAAATTATTTGCGGAATAATAAAACCCTTTATCTGTTTGTCCTTTAAAAACAGTGTCTAATTTAAATTCCTTTGCTGTAACCCAATATACAGTCTCATTAGAATATGCATGAGATAAATCTATAATTTTGCTTTCTGAGAAGTTTGTTTGGTCTGATTTATTAGAGTCTGACGATTTGGTCTGTTTCTCATTACACGCCAACAGTAAAAAAAGGCACAACTGAATTAAAGAAAAAGGTTTTTTCATTTTTTTAAATTTAAAACGCTGGATGATTTTTAATCACGTACAACATGTTTGTATATGGTTAGGTGCATGTTTTTAAGTAACTAATTTAGCAAATACAAACCGAATAGAAAATTCGGAAATATGGGCAAGAGTAAAAACTTGCTTTAATAGCGGTGTGTAATAAGCTGCTAAAACTGGTTTTTGCAATAATAAAAAGAGGTTTACCGTATAATATGAACTATAAAAGTACTTTGATATAAAATTTACTTGTTTTTATCTCAGTTCTTTATAGAGCTTAGTTTTTCTCTAATATTTCAATTTTTGGTTTCTCAATTGATATTATATCAATTATGTCGCTTTCAGTCCACAGTCTATAATGTTATCCTTCTTTATCAACCACATTTTTATACCAACCATGACTTTTTTCCACGTATGATAAATAGTCAGATTTTAATATAATTTGAAGAAATCCATTAGTGTCACTTATTTCATCTTTATCAAACATTGTATAAGATTAATCAATTACTTGAAAGTTAATTATGTCATCAAAGTCAAATTCAATTTTAAATTTTTTACTATTTTCTGTAATCACGATCGGTTTTACATTATCAATAGTTCCTTCTCCAATTTTTATTGATTGATTCTCATTTAAAAGAATTCTTTCAGATACGATGAGTTGTAAGCTTTTATTATAATGAAGCTCATCTAAAAATAATGTTTTGCAGTTATCAAGTATTGTTTTCATTTAATTAAGCTCAACGGTAAATTGTATGAGTAGTGGCAGATTGCGTGGTAATTTCCTGTCAAACCGTTATGCAGTTTGAGCGGGCTGCGAACCTTGATATTTGCTACTTCGCCTGCCATTACTTATACAAAGTGTTAGCCGCTGTTTTTTTCTCTTTCATAAATTCAAGGTTTAGAAATTTTATTTTTTCTTGCCTTGTTCCAATACTTATTTTCCAATTTGATTCCATAAAATCAAGTAATTCAATCCCTCTTTCAAGAATATCATTTGCTGTCCATTTTTCATATGCAGCAATTTTATTTTCTGAATAAGACCCATATCTATATCCCACAGTATTATTACTGTTAGAAACCTTCTCTTTGAAACACTTATTGCCAAAACTAGAGTTTCTCGGTTTTGAAAGTGGCAATAAATTGCCTAGGGAATGACGTAAAGCACTCCTCTCTTTTGGTGTGTATTTATTATAAATTTTTGTCCAACAATCTTTCCTTGGGTTTTGAGGATAAATATGTTCGATAGTTTTGTAATCTGGTTGCTCATGTAGTAATTCAGCCCAATTAATTTTTTTCTTTCGTGATTTTGATTGGCTTTGAAGATACATTTCATATTCGTAAAGAAAATATCGAATCCCATTCCATTTATAAAAGCCATTATTTTTAAATCCTTGTTTAACTTCCTTCCAGTATTCCTTGTTTGAATCGTATTGTCTGATTTTTGCTTCTAAATCTTTAATAATTTGTGTGGCATTAATTGTCTCATGATATAAATCAATTGCAGATATTAGTCTAGACTCTTCTCTAAAACTATAATAATAGCGATGTGAACTAAGTAACTGATAAAACTGAGTTTGTTCAATCAACTTAAGAAATTTAATACGAAGTTGAACATCTCTTACTTTACTATAGAAAACTAAAATTAAAGATGAATTTTCATTTAGACCTAACCTATTTAACTTTTCTAAATATTTAATCTCTTCTGAAGAAAAATTGCTTTTTTCTGGATTATTAATCTTATACCATATCTCTATAGATTTCTTTAAATCTCTAACATACTCATTTATAAAATTAACCGTTAGGTTGTATTTATTCCCATTTTCAATATTTTTGGTAGTAAATATATTTTCCAGCAAGTAATCTGAATATTCCAAACGAAACATTCTTCTTAAACTTCTCATATGTCTTATCCCACGCTCTTCTTCTTCAATCATTCCTTTTCCGAAATAGATAAAGAAGTGATTGATTAGAAATTTATCATCCTCAAGAGGATTATCTTTATTTTTTCCAAGATTATGGTAAACTGTTTTCCAGCATTCATTTATCCTTTTTCTCAACTGTTCTTTTTCAAAATTATCTACTGAAAATTTTGTTGATAAATAAATCAGTCTGTTTTTTAATAATTCAAGATGTGACAGGGGTTTGCCTCTGTTGTTCATTGTCTCAAAAGCAATAAAAACATCTATATCGTTAGAAATGGTATAAATATTAAATAAAAAATTCTGGGTTAATTTTTTATAAACCTTCTCTACTTCATCAAATTTTAAATCATTTAGACATGAACTGAAATACTTTTTTGCATTCTCAAGATTATGCGTATAAATTGTTTCTTGTTCTGTTTCACTTTGAGTACTATCTTCTAAGAAAATTTTTGTTTTTAAAAATTCATAACTTGGGTTGTCCTTCTCATATCCAAAAATATATGAGCGAGAAATTCCTTCGTCTTTTGAATCGAAAATAAACTTCCGTTTTATATCTTCAATTGTTGTGAAATTAAGTTTCTCACCTTTGGTTATGTATTCTGTAATAGCTTGAATAAGAATAATAGAAGTTGTCATCCGCTGCTGACCATCAACAATGTAATATGGTGAATAACTTCTTGCATCAATTATCCATTTATCATCTTCCCAACTGTTATGTTTATTTACAGGAACATCCTCTAATGTTAGCACACCAACATAATGATTTTTTCCATCTTCAAGTTGGACTAAATCATTCCAATAATCTTTTAATTGTTTTTCTGTCCATGCGTATCCTCTTTGATAATCAGGGATTCTAAATAGTCTCTCTGTAAATATTTTTGAAATTGACAATAATGATGATTCCATAATATTTTGTTTTAGGTTCTTAGTTCATTTTTTAAATTGCGGCTAACTCGTTATATGCCAAGTTTTACTTTTGTTATCCCGACAATAGTAAGGGATATAACAAATAAAGGATAGCAATTTTATAGGTTATCAAATATAATTAAACAAGTACTTTATCAAAAAGAAAAGTTATTAACGAGTTACTGTTATTTGTTAATTAATTATACAATCCCTGCGAACCTAATACAAAGCATGTACACATTATTACGGAATCCCATAAACTCAGCTATTTAGGGAATAAAAGATGTTTTAAGAGTCATTAAAGGTTGCACGGGTCGCTAATATCACGGCATGCTCTGTTGACACCACGGCGCGGGTCGCTGATATCACGGCATGCTCCGAAGACACTACGGCATGGGTCGCTGATATCACGGCATGCTCCGAAGATACTACGGCATGCTCCGCAGACACCACGGCACGGGTCGCTAATATCACAGCATGCTCCGAAGACACTACGGCATGGGTCGCTGATATCACGGCATGCTCCGCAGACACCGCGGCATGGGTCGCTGATATTACGGCATGCTCCGCAGATACCACGGCACGGGTCGCTGATATCACGGCATGCTCCGCAGACACCGCGGCATGGGTCGCTGATATTACGGCATGCTCCGCAGACACCGCGGCACGGGTCGCTGATATCACGGCATGTTCCGAAGATACCACAGCACAGACCTTTATATAAAAGGCAATTGCCGTAACATTGTAAGAGCTTTATGTAGGGGTAAGTTATTGATTATCAATAACTAAGTGCTAAGTACTAAGTGCTAAGAGCTAATAACTAATAACTAAAAACTAACAACTAGCGAGTAACCACTACCTGTACGGAGGCCCCGCAACCCAACCCACAATAGACTTACGAATCCCTTTAGTAATAGGAGTAACACGATGCATCATAAAAGAAGGAAAAACAATGATGGTACCTTTTTCTCTAGGAGCACTTACAATTTTTTGATTCAGCATAAACTGTAAATCACCACCCTCATACTCATCAGGGTCAGATAACTGCATGGAAATACTCAGTTTTCTATCAGAAATTTCACCCGCACCAAAATCCAAATGCCAATCAAAAAAGTCACCCTCAGTATAACTAGCCAATTGCAAATTGTTATGAAAACCTAACAAATCAAACCAATATCGTTCATTATTACACTGAATAGCCAACCCCGCCAGTCGGTTGTAAATCCATTCAGTTTCAGGCGTATTTTCAATAAACATTACATCGCTTTTTCTAAGCTCATCATCATAAGTGTCAGATCCGCTAAGCGTAGCCTTAATTTTTTGATTCTCACTCCATAAATTCAAAATTCTATCAGTTTCATGCGGAAGAAATAAACCGTTGTAGTGTACAAACTCAGCAAAATTATGTTTTAACGGAAGACCAAAAGGATAGTTTATAGCCATGATATAAGAGTAGTTATAAGTTGAAAGAAGATTTCTTAATCTTTACAACACGTAAGTTTTAAAATTCAGTTAGTATTTAGATAGCAAAATATAAAAAACAAACAAGAAGGAGTAAAAAACAGTCGTAAAAGCAAAAAAATAAATCAAGAGTGTCCAACCAGTTGATGCTTTTAGAGACAGAAATATGGAAAACTGTCAGTTCGAGTGATTTTGAGGGACGAAAATCATACATCGACTTCGCTCAGTAGAACTATTGAGAACTAATTTAAAGGCTATAGTTCTTTTCCTTAAGAATAATGCATGCAAGGTTTTGATATTTAGTTATTAAAAAAACCGAACTAAAATGTTCGGTTTTTACTTTTATATGTTTAGGTTTAATATTACTTACTTAGGTATTTATTCAAAAAAACAGTTAATTCATCACCTTTAGGACCAGGAGCATTTTCATGAAGGATTTTTCCTTGTTTATCAAGAAGTATATATCTTGGAATATTAACCAATTTAATTGATTTTAAAAAGTTTGCACTCTCTTGATTTAGCACCATATAACTATGCTGATAACTTTCCATATTTTCAGTTTTTACAGCGCTCAACCAGCTGTCTTTATTTTTGTCAATAGAAAGGTAAAGGAAAGTGATTTTTTCTTTTGAAAATTTATGTATCACCTTTTGATAGTCCGGCATAGATTCCCTACATGGGAAACACCAACTAGCCCAAAAATCGATAAATATGTAATTACCGTTGTTGTTTTTTATTAAATCATTCAAAGAACTTATTTCTTGATTATGATTTATAAGTTTTACATCATTCTTAATATTGTCAAATATATCAATATCAAGTAAATACTTGTCTTCCAGAATAGTATTTAATCTGTCATCTTGGTATTTGTTTTTAAATTCATTAAATTTTGATCTAGTAACATTAAAAGATTCTCCAAAATTAATCATAGCTTCAATACTTAAAAACCGAGCATATTTTGTAAGTGAGTCATTAAAATATAAAGGAGCATTATCAAAAGCCTCTACATAGTTAATGTATTGTCTTGAGCGAGTATAGGTAGGTTTAGATTTAATTACATTCTTTCTTAAGAAAGAAAGCATTAATGTTTTGGAATAGGGGTTTAAAAGAAGGCTGTCGTTTATAAAAATGGCTGAATTGAGTTTGTCTTTAGCAGCTTTTGACTTAAAAAAACTATGAAATACCGATAGTTTATTATTATACTCTATCAATGATTTAAAGTTTAAATGCACTTTTAAATCATTAGGTAGCTCTTGTTTTTTAAAAAAATCAATTTTATACAAGTAAAGTTTGTCTAATAAGTCAATAAGTAGCTTTTCTTCTTTATGCTTTGAAGGATATAATTCTTCGTTTACTTTTACAGGATAGCTAACAAATTTTTGATAATCATTATTACCAATCATCGGCCTTTTATTGTGCTTTATAGAATAAAAGATATTAGTTAAGGAATCTATTTGTTTTTTGAAGCTTTGATAGATGCTATCTTGCTTTAATTTTTGTGAAACTTCTTTAAATCGTTTGTTATTTTGGTTGTAGGAGTTAACAATATATTCTATTCTGTCTTCATAAGCTTTAATCTTTATGCTGTCACCTTTACCTAAAAAGAGAGTATCGGGAACAATTTTTTTATGACTTAAATAAATAAATTCACCTTTATTTAATTTTATATTAATAGTGTCTATCTTCTTTTTTGATGTATAGAGACTTTTATTAATGTTTTGATAACTAGCTTCTTTTCTTAATGCAATTTGATTATCAGAATAGTTTTCTATGCAAACAATTAATTCATTTTTAAGCTTAGGAACTTCATTGTCTTTTTTACTGGTACAAGAAAAGAGCAAAAGTGTAAACAGTATAAGTGAAATAAATTTTCTCAATGTCATTTTTAATTTTATTTATTAAAGGAATAAAGGAAAGGTTTTTTAACCTTTCCTTTAAGTTAGTTTATATTGTACTTTTTAACAAGAAGCACAACAGTATCCAGAAGCATAGCTTCCATCACTATATTTCTCCGTTTCATTATAAGCAGACTGAGCATCATCTACCGAATAAACTTTTGCAGACCAATGTCTAAAAGAACCATCTTTATTTCTTACTGCAATTCTACAAGTTGAACCAGCAATACTGTGAAGTTCTTTTCTGTTAAGTATTGTAACTCCATTTAGATTAACAATTTTGTTTAGCATAATAAAAATTTTATAAATTATTTTTTTGGTGAACTATTAAAGACACTCACCTTTTGTGTCTATCCTTCGCGAATGATTTTATATTTAAAAGTTTAAAATCAGTAATGTTTTTTAAGAGTATGATTTATAAGGAGCAATTTTTTTTTCAAAAATATCTTTTAATAATAACTTTTTTGCTAAAAAAACCGTAAAAAAGTAAGGTTTTTTCTTATGTTTTTGTTTTTAATGCTTGATTGTTAGTTTTTTAGCGTGTTGTTGGAAAGGGCGGCTCAATTTACAGACGTTACTGTATGTTTTAAAATTATAAAAAAACAAAAGTAGTATCGAGAACTAATTTAAGTGTTATAACTCTTATTCTCGACACAAATTTTACTCATTTCAATCATAAAATTCACTCGAATTGACAGAGTTTTCTCAAAATGTATGATGTAAAAGTGTAAGATAATATGCTAAACAAACACCAAACACATACCATACACACAAAGTAGTAGAAAATGAAAAACAACCTGTAACAGGTTTAGAATTTTGTTAGTAAAGAAACGGTAAAAATTACACAACAATAAGAAGTGAACTCAAAACAGAGAACTAAAAATAATTGTATTTTTACCTCAACAATTCAATACTATGATTTCACAAGAACAATTTAATAAAGAGTTAGATTTAATTATAGCAAATGCTATTAGAGAAGATATAGGAGATGGAGACCATACATCATTATCATGCATCCCTGCCGATGCAACAGGAAAAGCAAAACTATTAGTAAAAGACGAAGGAATAATAGCCGGAGTAGAATTTGCTAAAATGGTGTTTAACTATGTAGATACCGATTTAAAAGTAGAAACGTTGATTAATGATGGTTCACCCGTAAAATACGGAGATATTGTTTTTTATGTATCAGGAAAATCACAGTCTATTTTAATGGCAGAACGTTTGGTACTAAACGCAATGCAACGTATGAGTGCTATTGCAACCAAAACTAAGTTTTTTGCCAATTTGTTAGAAGGAACCAAAACCAAGGTGTTAGATACCCGTAAAACCACACCAGGAATCCGTGCTTTAGAAAAATGGGCGGTAAAAATAGGAGGCGGAGAAAACCACCGATTTGCTTTATACGATATGGTAATGATTAAAGACAATCACATCGATTTTGCTGGCGGAATTACACAAGCTATTACCAAAACCAAAAAGTACCTAGCAGAAAAAGGATTGGATATTAAAATTATTGTGGAAGCACGTAGCTTAGCAGAAATAGAAGAGATTTTACAAAACGAAGGTGTGTACAGAATTTTGATAGACAACTTTAACTATGAAGATACCCGTAAGGCGGTAGCTATGATAGGAGATCAGTGTTTAACAGAATCTTCTGGAGGAATCAACGAAAAAACCATTAGAGAATATGCAGAATGTGGGGTTGATTTTATTTCGTCTGGAGCCTTAACACATTCAGTATACAATATGGATTTAAGCTTAAAAGCGGTCGATTAATATAACCTAATACATCATGAAAAAACAACTATTACTCATAGCAACGCTAGTAGTAGCTATGTCGTGTAAAACAGAGCAAACTAAAAAAGAAACCACTTCAAACATGGTAGAAAATCCATTATTAGTAAAAAGTTCTTTAGACTTTGGAGCACCAGATTTTACTAAAATAAAGAACGAACACTTTATGCCTGCAATTTTAAAAGGTATGGAAGTTCAAAATGAAGAAATAGCTAAAATTATAGCAAACACAGAAGCGCCAACATTTGAAAATACCATTGTTGCACTTGAAGAAAGTAGTAAAATGTTAGACAATGCCACGGCTGTTTTTTATGCTTTAGCAGGAGCACATACAAACGATACAATTAAAGACAATCAAAAAGAATTAGCGCCTAAGTTTTCTAAACACAACGATGAAATTTTATTAAACACTAAGTTGTTTGAAAAAATAAAAGCGGTACACGATAATTTAGAGAATCTAGAATTGGATGCTGAGTCTAAACACTTGGTTAAAGAACAGTATAAAAAGTTTGTAAAAGCAGGAGCTAACTTATCTGAAGAAAAGAAAAACGAGCTAAAAGAAATCAATGCAGAATTAGCAAGTTTATCTAACGACTTCGGAAAAAAGTTATTAGACGCTAGTAAAAAAGGAGGTTTAACGGTTACGGATAAAGAACAGTTAAAAGGACTTTCAGAAGAAACAATTAAAGGTTTAGAGAAAGACGGTAAATACGAAATCCAACTGATTAACACTACACAACAACCTTTATTACAAACTTTAGAAAATAGAGAAGTTCGTAAAGAATTGTTTGAAAAATCAATTCACAGAACTGATGCAGGTGAGTATAACACAAGCGATTTAGTAAAGAAAATGGCTTCATTACGTGCTAAGAAAGCGCAAATCTTAGGTTTTGACAACTTTGCAAGCTGGAGTTTACAAGGAACAATGGCATCTACACCAGATAAAGTATTTGAAATGTTCAACGGATTAATTCCTGGGTCGTTATCAAAAGTAGCTGCCGAAACGAAAGAAATTCAGGCAGAAATTAATAAAGAAGGAAACGATTTTACTTTAGCTCCATACGATTGGAATCATTTTGCTGAAAAAGTACGTAAGTCAAAATACAACTTAAACGAAGATGAGGTAAAACCATACTTTGAGTTAACCAACGTATTAGAAAAAGGTGTGTTTTATGCGGCTACAAAATTATACGGAATCACCTTTAAAAAGCGTACCGATATCCCTACCTATCACCCAGATGTAGTAGTGTATGAAATCTTTGAAGAAGACGGAAGTAAGTTAGGATTGTTCTACGGAGACTTCTTTGCAAGAGACAGTAAGCGCGGTGGTGCGTGGATGGGAGCTTTTGTAAAGCAATCGAAATTAAGAGATCAAAAACCAGTAATTTACAACGTTTGTAATTACCCTAAACCAGCAGAAGGAGAACCAGCATTAATCAGCTTTGATAATGTAGAAACTACCTTCCATGAGTTCGGACATGCATTACACGGTTTATTCGGAAATCAAAAATATGCATCAATTTCAGGAACAAGTACGGCAAGAGACTTTGTAGAATTTCCATCGCAATTCAATGAAAACTGGGCAACTCATCCAGAGGTATTAAATAACTATGCTTTACATTATAAAACAGGAGAAGTAATTCCTGATGCGTTATTACAAAAAATCAAGAATGCAGGAACGTTCAATCAAGGATATTCAATTATTGAAAACTTAGCATCTTCTAATTTAGATATGCAATGGCACACTATTTCAGCAGATACAAACATTGAAGATGTAGCTAAATTTGAAGAAGAGGCATTAGCTAAAATGAAGTTAAAGATTGATGAGGTACCACCAAGATACCGTTCAACCTATTTCGCACATATTTTTAGCGGAGGATACGCTGCAGGGTACTACTCGTATTTATGGACAGAAATGTTAAGTCACGATGCCTACGATTGGTTTAAAAACAACGGATTGTTAACCAGAGAAAATGGTCAGAAGTTTAGAGAACAAATCTTATCGAAAGGAAACACGATGGACTATGCAGAAATGTATAGAGTTTTCGCAGGAAGAGATCCACAAGCTGAACCAATGTTAAAAGCGAGAGGATTACAATAAATGAATGATTTCTTTGACAACGAAACATTTACAAAAGTTGATTTTACATTAACAAAAATCAACAAAGGAGAATATGACAACTGTACGTTCGAGAATTGCAATTTCGAGAACGTACATGCTTCAAATATTGAATTTTTAGAGTGTGAGTTTATCAACTGTAATTTTAGCAATACAGTGGTAAACCACACTTTTTTTAAAGATTGCACTTTTGAAAATTGTAAAATGGTTGGGGTAAAGTTTAATGAATGCAACAACTTTTTGCTAGAAATGAGCTTTCATAACTGCCAACTAAACTTATCTTCTTTTTACCAATTAAAAATTCCTACTACAAAATTTATAAGTTGTAATTTGCAAGAAGTAGATTTTGTTGAAGCTGACTTAAGTAGAGGTCTCTTTAAAGATTGTGATTTAAAAGGAGCAATTTTTGATCAGACGAATTTAGAAAAAGCAGATCTTACAACTGCCACTAATTTTGCGATCGACCCTGAAAATAATAGTATTAAAAAAGCTAAATTTTCCAATGAGAATATTGTAGGATTGTTATATAAATATGATATTGTGGTGGAGTAATGTGGTTGGGGTTATTGAAGTAGCAAAGATGCTGAGAAGTAAAGTTAGAAAGAGGCAAAGTTTCTAAGAGTTATAGAAGCAAAGTGAAAAAGAAAAGTATAAAATGAAAGAGAAAACACGTATAAAAACATTCAGAGATTTATTGGTTTGGCAAAAATCGATGGGTTTTGTAACAGAGGTTTATAAAATATCTAATAATTTTCCTAAGGAAGAAGTTTTTGGACTAACTTCACAAATGAGAAGAAGCGCAGTTTCAGTACCAAGTAATATTTCTGAAGGGTTTGGAAGACAAAGTTTAGGAGATTTTATTCGGTTTTTAAATATTGGAATAGCTTCGTTGTTTGAATTACAAACGCAACTTGAAATTTCTTCAAACTTAGCGTATATTTCAAAAGAATCTTTTGACAGACTTTATGAGGAATCAAGAGAGATAGAAAGAATGCTATCAAGTTTAATAAGAAAGTTAAAGGAAAAACGATAAAAACTATGCAACTTTGATACAGTAACACTATTCAACTTTGAAACTAAAAAAACTTAGCATCTTTAAACCTCAGGAACTAATGATACTTTGCAGCTAAAAACACTTTGCATCTTAGAATCTCTGAAACTAGAAACACTTTGCAACTAAAAAGAAAATGACTAAACAGATAGAAGAAAGCCTTGAGAAAATTCCAGTAATAAACTGGCTCGTAGCCTTTGGAAAGAAAATTAAAATTCCGGGGTTAGAAGGAATGTCTTTGTATGATGTACTTGAAATGTATGTTATAGGTATTGTAAAAGGAGCATTAACAACAAGGGCAGGAGGTATTGCTTTTAGTTTCTTTATGGCAATTTTTCCATTCTTATTATTCATTTTAACACTCATTCCATACATCCCAATTGATGGATTCCAAGACGGACTACTCTCTTTAATGCAAGAAGCGTTACCACCAAAAACCTTTGAAGCGGTAGATTTTGTGATAAAAGATATTATTAACAATCAGTACGGAGGATTGTTATCATTCGGTTTTTTAGCCTCTATTTTTTTAATGACAAATGGTGTAAACGCCATATTTGGTGGATTTGAATATTCTTACCATGTAACAGAAATGAGAAGCGTTTTTAGAGCTTATTTTGTTTCCTTAGCGGTATCATTACTCATGTCTTTCTTCTTAATTGTAACGGTAACATTGATTATTTTTTATCAAATAGCGCTAACAAGAATCCATAAAATAGGATGGCTAAATACAGGAGATTTAGATTTGTTTTACTACGGAAGAGGTTTCTTGTTTTTAGTAATGATTTTTACCATTGTATCGCTACTTTTTAGATACGGAACCAAACAAGGGAAAGAAGTAAAATTCTTTTCACCAGGTGCTATTTTAACTACCGTAGTATCTATGTTTACTTTTTACTTATTTGGAATTTATGTAGTAAAGTTTGCGCAATACAATCAGCTATACGGGTCAATTGGTACGCTGTTAATCTTAATGCTTTTTGTGTGGTTAAACGCAATTATTCTTCTCCTAGGCTTTGAGTTAAATGCTACAATTTATCGTTTAAAACGTAAAAATAAAGCGAGAGTTAAATAACATTTTTCTTCATATTTTTTCGGATATTTGCAGGCTAAAACGCAAATCAAATTACGAATTAATAATTACGAATTATCAATAAGTTCATAATTAAAAATTCATAATTCATAATTAACAAAAAAATGAAACCAGGAATCCCAAAAGGAACAAGAGATTTTTCATCAACGGAAGTAGCAAAGAGAAACTATATTTTTAATACGATTAAACATTCGTTTGAAAATTTCGGATTTCAACCTATTGAAACGCCAAGTTTTGAAAACTCTTCTACATTAATGGGAAAATATGGAGAAGAAGGGGATAGATTGATTTTTAAAATCTTGAATTCAGGTGATTATTTAAAGAAAGTAGATGAAAACTTATTGGCAGATAAAGACAGTCAAAAAGTTACGTCGAAAATTTCTGAAAAAGCATTGCGTTACGACTTAACAGTGCCGTTTGCACGTTACGTAGTACAACACCAAAACGAAATTACATTTCCGTTTAAACGTTATCAAATTCAGCCAGTTTGGAGAGCTGATAGACCTCAAAAAGGACGTTTCCGCGAGTTTTATCAATGTGATGCCGATGTAGTAGGAAGTAAGTCGCTATGGCAAGAAGTTGAGTTTGTGCAATTATATGATACTGTTTTTAGTAAGTTAGGATTAAATGGTACGACTATCAAAATCAATAACCGAAAAATCTTGTCTGGAATTGCTGAGGTAATTGGAGCATCAGACAAATTGATTGATTTTACAGTGGCTTTAGATAAGTTAGATAAAATAGGAAAAGACGGTGTGGTTAAGGAGATGTTAGATAAAGGGATTTCTGCTGAAGCGATAGAAAAAGTTGACCCGTTATTTAACTTTTCAGGAAGTAATCAAGATAAGTTAGCTTCTTTAGAGGCTATGTTACAAGGTTCGGAAGAAGGATTACAAGGAGTGGCTGATTTAAGAACCGTAGTTGATAATGTAGAAAGCATCGGGCTAGATTCAGCAAGCTTAGAATTAGATGTAACCTTAGCTAGAGGATTAAACTATTACACAGGTGCTATTTATGAAGTAGCAGCACCTGAAGGTGTAAAAATGGGTTCTATTGGTGGTGGAGGTCGTTATGACGACTTGACAGGTATTTTCGGTTTAAAAGATGTTTCTGGAGTAGGAATATCTTTCGGATTGGATAGAATTTACTTGGTGATGGAAGAATTAGGGCTGTTTGAAGCAGTAGAATTACCAAAACCTAAAGTATTGTTCTTAAACTTTGACGAAAACGAGAGTTTAGATAAAATAAAAGCCATAAAAACATTAAGACAAAACAATATTAAGTCAGAAATGTATCCAGATGTGGCAAGCAGTAACAACCAGCAAAAAAAGCAATGGAAGTATGCTACAAATAGAGAAATAGAGTTTGTAGTTACAACTGTTGAAAACGGTACGCTTGTTGTTAAAAATATGTCGACAGGAGAGCAAACTACTTGTTCTTTAGACGAATTGATAAATAAAGTGCAGTAAATTACCAACAATGTTGTAAATTTGCGCCCTACTAATTTTAGATAGAAATGTTTGAAGTGAACAACAACAAAATGAATGACGATAGAATTGACGAAATAGGAGAGAACCACATTGCTACGTCGGCTAAAACACCTTTACGTGCAGATGCTTTCGATATTTCTGACGACGAAAAAATAGAAAGAATTCAAGAAAGTGTTAAAGAAATTCTTGAAACTCTAGGAATGGACTTAACAGACGATAGCATGCAAGGTACTCCTAAAAGAGTTGCAAAAGCTTTCGTAAATGAGTTGTTTATGGGGTTAAACCCAAAAAACAAACCAAAGGCATCAACATTTGACAATACATACAAGTATGGTGAAATGTTAGTTGAAAAAAACATTATTGTATATTCAACATGTGAGCACCACTTATTACCAATTATTGGTAGAGCTCACGTTGCGTATATTTCAAATGGTAAAGTAATCGGTTTATCTAAGATGAATCGTATTGTAGAGTATTACGCTAAGCGTCCGCAAGTACAAGAGCGTTTAACAATGCAAGTAGTACAAGCAATGCAAGAAGCATTAGGAACGCAAGATGTTGCTTGTGTTATAGATGCTAAACATTTATGCGTTAACTCACGAGGAATTAAAGATATTGAAAGTAGTACAGTAACTGCTGAGTTTGGTGGAGCATTTAAAAACAAAGAAACTAAGCGTGAATTCTTAGATTACATAAAATTAAACACTGATTTTCAATAGAAAATAAGTAGTAAATAAATTAAAAAGCTCATTCTTTAGAATGAGCTTTTTTACTTCTAGTAAAAAAGTATAACAAGAGAACTCTCAACTAAGGTTGAGAGTTTTTTGTTTTTATCTATACTTAAATTAGTTTTTAACTAGTTGAAATACAGTGTTATTTACGTTTAGTTAAAACTAAAACCTTTGGTGTTAACAATTCTGTTACGCTATAATAGCAATTCATAAAAGTTTTCTTAATGTTTAAAAGTTTACAAATAGTAAAATAATATAGTGATTTGCAATATTAATTTTAATAATTGTAAATAATAAACCAATGAATAATTTTAAACTTTTACTAAGTTCACTATTTGTTCTTTTTACGTGTAGTGCAGCTTTAGGTCAGGGGGCTACTATTGTTGGAATAGTAAATGATGGAAATTATCCTTTGCCTGGTGCTAGTGTTATGTTGTCGGGAACAACAAAAGGCGTTAACACAGATTTTGATGGAAATTTTGTGTTGTCTAATGTCAAAAAGGGGGAAGTAACCTTAGAAATATCTTACATAGGTTTTGAAACAAAAAGAGTTTCAATTAACACGAATGTAAAGAAAAATGTAGGCGTAATTACATTAGTGCCATCTAACCAAAATTTAGAAGAAGTAATTATTACTTCTTCAGGAAGAAGAAACAGTGAAGCAAGAGCATTGAGTATTCAAAAGAAATCAATGAGTATAATGAATGTAATTGCAGCAGATGGAATAGGAAAGTTACCAGACAGAAATGCAGCAGAAACGGTACAACGTATCCAAGGATTATCTATTGAAAGAGATCAAGGAGAAGGACGTTTTGTATCAGTACGTGGATTGCCGCCATTTTGGGCTTCTACAACAATTAACGGAAACCGTATTCCTACCGCAGAAGAAGAAACAACTTCAAGAGCAACGGCTTTCGATTTCTTTCCTTCTGATTTAATCTCATATGTACAAGCAGCAAAAGCATACACACCAGATATGGAAGCTGATGGTATTGGTGGAGGAGTAAACTTTATTACACAAACAGCACCAGCAAAAAGAGTTTTAAACGTAAATGTTGGCGGAGGATATAACGAGAAATCTGGAGAGCCAATTTACAATGCTTCATTAACGTATGGAAATAGAAGTAAAGATGGAAAGTTTGGATTTATTGTTAACGGTTCATATTGGAATAGAAATTGGGGAACGGACAATTTTGAAGCAAGAAGAAAAGGAGATGAAGGTGTATTTAGAATGGAGTTAAGAGATTACAACGGTGTAAGAATAACCAAAGGGTTAAACGGAGCGATGGAGTATAATTTTACACCAGAACATAAAATGCACTTTAGAGGAGTGTACGGAACATTGTCAGATACAGAAACACATTATAAGCATAGAGTACGTTTTGATAAGTTTGATTCAGGAACAAACACAGCAAGGGTTGAGTTACAAAATATCTACAATGAACTAATTACTGAAATGATTGGTGGTGAAATTGGAGGGCGACATATTACAGGTAATGGTAAGTTTGATTGGAGTATAGCTAATTATAATAATGAGTTTAGATACGGAGGAATTCCAACAGAGCAAGATAAGAGCTACTATGTAGTGAAGTTTAAGCAAGATGGAGTAGGAATGAAACCTGAATATTTACAGAATAGACCAGAAGCAGCTGGTGGAGCTGGAGACGATAGAGCATACTGGAAAGCAGATGGTGGATTGTTAGACTATAACGATACAGATGCTTTATTTGGTTTCTTTAGCGATCCTTCATTTAAAATGGATGCATCTCAAATGTCATTTGCAGATTTAGAGTTGTATAAAATATCAATTAAAGAGCGTGATAACATTGTAGCGTCTTTAAACTATGAACATACTTTTAATGACAGCTTTAAAATAAAAGTGGGTACAAAATATAGAGATAAAGATCGTAGAGCTAAGTTTGAGGATGTATACTATGGTTGGGATGAAGCAAACGCAGGAACAACACCTAACCTGTCAGATTACTCTCAAAATATTATAGAGCAACCAGGAAGAGCTGATTTTTTAAACGAAATGGGGTCTAATATTCAATCTACTTTTGGGCCAGTATTATCAGAACAAGGAATGGTAAACTTCTGGAAAAACAATAAAAACAACCTAACTGTTTTAGAAGGAGATTCAGAAATTTTACAGAACGGTGGAGGTTTAGGAAGAAACTTTAATGTAGATGAAACTCATTTATCATTCTACGGAATGGGAACCTTAAAATTATCAGATCAATTCACGGTATTGGGAGGTTTACGAGCAACCAAAACAGAAACAGAAGTAAACGGTTATGTTTGGGATGCTGATCAAAGCCAATTAAATGCTGTAAGAAATGTAAAAGACTATTGGGCAGTATTACCAATGTTACATGTAAAATACTCACCAAAAACTGATTTAAACATTCGTTTTGCAGCAACAAGAAGTTTTTCAAGGCCAAACTTTGGAGATATTGCTCCAGGAGGTACCTTCATCTCATTTGATAACGAGTTTAAAGGAGGGAATCCAAACTTAAACCCTACATTCTCATGGAACTTTGACTTATTAGGAGAGTACTACTTTAAAAATGTAGGAGTAATAAATGCAGGTATTTTCTATAAATCAATTACAGATCCTGTATTCAACGATACATATCAAGGTACTTACAACGGAAATACAGGAGTAGAGTTTAGTACACCTGTAAATGGAGCAGACGCTTGGATTGGTGGTATAGAATTAGGAATTAACAAACGATTTGATTTCTTACCAGGATTCTTACAATACTTCGGAACTCAGTTAAATGCAACATTTATGGATTCTGAAATGACAAAACCAAGTGGAAGAAAAGTATCTATTGCATACCAAGCCAATACCTTATTTAATGCACAGTTATTCTTTGAAAAAGGAGGATTCAATACACGATTAGCCTATAACCACAAAGGAAGCTATGCAATTGGGTTTGGAGAAAGAGACATTGATGATATTTACTATGGAAAATACAACACACTAGATTTTTCAGCCTCATATCAAATAGGTAAAAACTGGACCATTTTTACAGATGTAAATAACATATTAAACAATGCCCTAATTTATCATTATGGAAAAACTGAAGACCGTCCTAAGCAAGTAGAATTCTACGGTATAAAAGGAAGCATCGGTGTAAAGTATAATCTGTAATGAACTTGTTTTCTGTTTATAAATGCAATGCGGGCTCTCATTTTTATGAGGGCTTGCATTATTAAAAATGTTAGTATGAATATAAGATTTATAGCAAGAGCCTCTATAGCAGCTTTCGGTACGTACTTTTGTATGTACGCTTTTCGAAAGCCATTTACAGTAGCCACTTTTGCCGATGAAAGTTTTTGGGGAATTGATTATAAAATTCTCTTGATAATAGCCCAAGTAGTAGGGTATACATTATCAAAGTTTATAGGGATAAAAGTCATTTCCGAAATGAAATCAGGTAAAAGGATGCTCGCTTTAGTTAGCTTTATTCTATTTGCAGAAGTAAGCTTATTAGGTTTTGCTATAACTCCCGCACCCTACAATATCTTATTCCTGTTTTTAAATGGATTGCCCTTAGGCATGGTTTGGGGAATTGTGTTTTCTTATTTAGAAGGAAGAAAAGCCACAGAACTATTAGGAGTAATCTTGTCCTCAAGTTTTATAGTTTCTTCAGGAGCTGTAAAATCAGTCGGGAAAATAGTGTTGGATAGTTTTGGATTTAACGAACATTGGATGCCTTTTATAACGGGACTGTTTTTTATAATTCCGTTGATATTTTTTGCTTGGTTATTAGAGAAGTTACCCAAACCAACAGCAGAAGATACACGACTTAAAGTAGTACGTAAACCATTAGATTCAGCAGGAAGAAAAAAGTTATTCAAAGAATTTTCAGGCCCTTTAATACTCATTGTTTTCTTTTTTATGTTACTCACAGCATTGAGAGATTTTAGAGACAACTTTGCACGAGAAATCTGGGACTCTTTAGAGTACAAAGATGCTTCAATTTATAGTATTTCAGAAATTCCTATAGCCATTATTGTACTCATTATTTTAGGGGTAATAGGAAGTATTAGCAAAAACTACAAAGCATTTGTTTACTATCATTATGTGTTGTTTGTATCGTGCTTAGCAGTGATTATTAGTACTTATTTATTTCAGTACAATGAAATTTCAGCATTAACGTGGATGATTATTTCTGGTTTAGGATTGTATAGTTGCTATGTGCCTTTTAACGGAATATTTTTCGACCGCATGATAGCTACTTTTAAAATAAACGGAAATGTTGGGTTCTTAATCTATATAGCTGATGCTTTTGGTTACTTAGGAAGTATATTAATTCTTTTATATAAAAACTTCGGAAAAGGAGATATTTCATGGCTAAGCTTTTTTACATACGCACTTTACATTTTAGCATTTATAGGAATATTTATAACACTATATAGCTTTTACTTTTTTAAAGCTAAAAAAAACAAAGAACAAAAAATAAATCAATTAGTATATGAATCATAAATATGACCTTATTGTTGTTGGAGGGGGAGTTTTAGGAACTTTTCATGCCTATCATGCTGCAAAGAAAGGGTTGTCAGTAGCTATTTTAGAAAAAGATAACAAACCACAAGGAGCTACCGTTCGTAATTTCGGACAAGTAGTGCCTTCAGGAATGAATCAAAAATGGCAAAACTATGGAAGAGAAAGTTTAGCTATTTATAAAAGCATTCAAGAACAGTTTGATGTTTCCATACGTCAAAACGGAACCGTATATATTGCTTCAAACGAAGAAGAAGTTCAGTTAATAGAAGAATTGCATCAAATTAATAAGAATAATAGCTATACGTCACAGCTGTTAACCAAAGAACAATGTTTAGATAAATATGCTGGCTTGCGTAGTGATTATTGTCAAGCAGGGTTATTTTTTCCTGAAGAAGTAACTGTGGAACCTAGAGTTATGATTCTTCATTTACATGAGTACATGAAAAAAGAATTGAATGTAACAATACACTATAATACTAACGTGGTTGCTACAAATAATGTTACCAGTTGTGTATCAGTGTTAACATCAAATTCTGAAGAATTATTGGCGTTAAAAGTAATTATCTGCAACGGAAGTGATTTTAAGACATTGTATCCGTCAATATATAATGAAAGTGATTTAATTGTATCTAAGCTACAAATGATGCAGACGAAACCACAGAAGAATTATCAACTAGACGGATCTATTTTAACAGGATTGACTATTAGAAGGTATGAAGCTTTTGAAGAGTGTGCTTCATGGAATGTGATAAAAGCTAAAGAAGATCCGAATTCGTTTGAGAAAAAATATGGAGTACATATTTTATTTAAGCAAGCGACAGATGGTTCTGTTATTTTGGGTGATTCACACGAATATGCAACGGCAAAAAATATAGATGATCTTGGATTTGACTTGAATGAAGACATAGATAACTTCATGATTCAAGAAGCTAAAAAAATTATCGATTTACCAACATATGAAATTCAACATCGTTGGGCAGGTTTTTACAGTCAATGTAAAACCAAAGATCTTTTTGAATATTCGATAGGAGAAAATATACACATTGTAACAGGTATTGGAGGAAAAGGAATGACAGGAAGCGCAGGCTTTTCAAAAGAAAGTATTAATAAATTATTTTAAGTAAATAGATGTTAGAAAATATTAAAATGGTTGTTTTTGATATGGCAGGAACAACAGTAGATGAGCAAAATGTAGTGTATAAAACCTTACATAAAGCATTAAATACACACGGAGTAGCAGTTGATTTAAATACCGTTTTAAAAATTGGAGCAGGAAAAGAAAAACATCAAGCAATAAAAGATGTTTTAGTTGAATTCAAGCCGAATAAACTGGGGGAGTCTGAAGCAATATTTGAAGAATTCAAAAAAATGCTGGATGAAGCTTATGAAAACTTAGAAGTTAAGCCCATAAAAGGCGTAGAGAATGTATTGCTTAATTTAAGACAAAAAGGAATAATAGTAGTTTTAAATACGGGTTATAACAGACAAGTAGCAGAAAGGCTGTTAGAAAAATTGGCATGGGACAAGAACATACATTACGATATGCTATTAACTGCCTCTGATGTAGAAAAGGGACGCCCTCATCCAGAAATGATACACAAAGCAATGGAAGCATTTAATATAACCAATACCAGGTTCGTTTTAAAAGCCGGAGATTCAGCTATCGATATTGAGGAAGGTAAAAATGCTAATTGTGGTGTAACCATCGGTGTTTTATCAGGAGCACAAACTAAAGAACAGTTAGAAGTTCAAAATCCAGATTATATTTTGTTGTCTTTAAGTGAGTTAGTTTAATAAAATGTAAATGATATGTTTGCTAAATATATCTTTAATGTTAGCTAATTTATCTTTGTATTAAGACTCGAAAACTGTCTTTTAAAAGTTTACTAATAGTGTATTTTTGATTAATAAATTAACTATTAGTAAACTTTTTAAAATGAAAACCAATTATTTAGTAAAGCTAAGCGCTTTAATTTTATTGTTCGCATTGTCGAGCTGTCAAGAGAACAACTTGGATGAGGTATCCAAAAAACAAGGAAAACTAGAACGACAAACAAAGTCTTCTTTAAAGAAGAAGGTACTTGTTGTAGGCTTTGATGGAATCCAGTTTGAGAAAATTGCAGGAACTTCCACTCCAAATTTAGATAAGCTTAATATTGTAAAAGGGTATGCAGGAGGAATCGATAATACTTCTTCTGAACAAAAAACAAGTAGTGGACCAGGGTGGTCAACTATTTTAACAGGTGTTTGGGTAAACAAACACGGAGTTACAGACAACAATACTTCTCATATTTCGAAAGCGAAAAGTGTTTTTCAATTAATTAAAGAATCAAATTCAGGGCTAAAAACTGCTAGTGTTGTTACTTGGGGACCTATTCATGATTTCTTTAGAGAGCAACTGAACTATATTGATTACCACTCAAAAAGTGGAGGAGATGAAAATACAGTCACAGGAGCCATTCATGCAATTAATAATGAAAATTCAGACGTGGTTTTTGTGCATCTTGATGATGTAGATGGTGTAGGGCATTCGTTAGGCTTTGGTAGTGCTTATAATAAAGCTATAACCAAAGCAGATGAGCAGTTTGGTAGAATTGTAGCTGAGGTAGAAAAAAGAACGAACGAAGATTGGTTAATATTAGTAGTAACAGATCACGGAAGAGGTTTTGGAGGATTTAACCATGGAGGACAAACAACGCAAGAAAAAACAATTTTTGTAGGAATGAATAAAGAAGGAAACGCTGAATTTAATTCCCATGTATCAAATGTTCCAAATCAAGATTTTGGCGGAATTTACGGTCATGTTGCACAAACAGCAATCGTTCCTTCTATCTTAACTCACTTAAATATCCCGATTCAAAAAGAATGGCAATTAAATAGTACTTCTTTAGTAGGGAATGTGGGTACTAGGAAGGTAATGATGCAAAATACCAATACAGTTTATTGGAGTTCTAACGCATCTAACAATGTTGATGTTTATAAAAACAATGCATACGTAGCAACGGTACCTGCTTCACAAGGATATTTTACCGATGCTAACAATTCTAATGGAAGTATTAATTACACCCTATTACTTGATGGACAAACAGGTTCTGTGGCTTATAATAATTCTCAAATAATAGCAGGATTAGATTGGAATGATTTTGCAGACAATAGAGCTTATTTTTTTAGAAGTGACAATAGTTATATACGTTATGACAAACTGTTAGATAAGTCTGATGATGGTTACCCAAAAGAGGTAAACAACAGTACTTGGCCAGGGTTAGGGGAGTATAAAGATTTAATTAGTGCAGCTTTTAAATGGCATAATCATAAAGGATATTTCTTCTTAAAAGATGGAAGGTATTTACGTTACGATATGAATAATGATTCTGTAGATGCGGGATATCCAGCAAACATAACAAATGGAAATTGGCCTGGGTTGGAACCATACAAGGATAAAATTGTGGCAGCTTTTAAAAGAAATAATAGTAAAGCTTATTTCTTTTTAAATGATGGAACTTATATAAGATATAGTATAACAAATGACTCTGTAGATTCTGGGTACCCTGTAGCTATTACCAATGGAAGCTGGCCAGGGTTAGGAGATTACGCAACAAAGATTACAGCAGCTGTAGATTGGGGTGTAACTTATTGTTATTTCTTCCTTGATGATAATACATACATTAAGTATAACAAATCAACAGATAGTGCAGTGTCAGGTTATCCTAAAGAGGTTAACAATAGCACTTGGCCTGGATTAAAAAATTAAAAGATTAAAATAAGTAGGGTGTGTGAGCACCCTACTTAATTATTTTCTGAATAAAAATATAGTACCAACATGGTACAAGGTGTTTGAGTACGATTAACAGGTACGTGAGGAAGTCTTCCGTCAAAATACAAAGAGTCACCTTCTTTAACTGTAACTTCAACATTATCGATAAGGTATGTGCATTCACCACTCATAATGTATTTAAACTCCCAAGCATCAGTAATTACTTTTTCTCTTTTAGAGTTGGGAGATACAGTTAATAAAACAGCTTCAAAACCAACGGCATTTAAACTTTTACCAAAAATTTGATAATACGTAAATCCTTCAGCTTCTACTTCTTTTTCTATTAATTGCTGTTCCTCTTTTTTAATATGAATATATTTTGAACCAGTTTTTTTCTCAACTCCTTCAAAAAAAGTACTGGCATCTATTTCTAAAGCACTTATAATTTCTAATAAAACAGGTAAAGATGGAATGGTTCTTCCGTTTTCTATTCTTGAAATTAGACCATTACTTACTTGTGCATTGGTTGCTAAAGTATTGATAGTAATATGTTGCTTTTTTCTAATTTCTTTAATTCGTTTTCCTATTCCGATTAAAAAATTATCCATAAATACTTACTGATTTTTTCTTAGTTTTTTAACGCCATCCACTATAAACCAAGAAGCAAATAATACTCTAAAGAGTAGGAAAACATATTGGTTTTCGGTTGTAAAGCTGAATAAAAGTCGATACACTTCTCTTTTTTGAAAAAAGATAGAAAATGTATTAATTAAAATAAATATACCTATGAATAAATATATAAAAGGAAGTACTTTTCTCACTATTTAACAGGGATTTTAATTTCGTATAGTTTTCTACTACGGTTGTTTAACTTGTTTTCACGTAACCAAGAGTTATGTAGCTTAAGCTCTTTGTAGGTAATTCCGAATTTTTTAGCAAATAAAGCAATGTTGCTAATAGCAGTATCTACTTTAACAGTATAGGTTTCAGGTAGGATATATAAATCTTCTTGGTCAAAAACAAAACCATACTCTTTTGGGTTAGAAATAATTTCTTTTAAGGCTAAAATTCTAAAAACGTAACGTTCAGTCTCATCAGGTAATAAAGCATCATAATAACTGGTTACACCTTGAGCATCTAATCTTTTTGAAATACCGTAGTTGCCTGCATTGTAAGCTGCTGCTGCAAGTGTCCAAGAACCGAAACGCTCTTTTGATTTCTTTAAATATTCAGCAGCTACTTTAGTAGACTTTTCAATATGGTAACGTTCATCAACATTACTATTAATTTCTAATCCATATTCTCTTCCTGTTTGTTTCATAAAATGCCACATACCAGCAGCTCCTACATGTGATGTTTCATCAATAAATCCACTTTCAGCCAAGGCTAAAAACTTAAAATCGTCAGGTAAGCCATATTTTTCTAGTAGAGGTTCTAAAATAGGGAAGTATTTATTAGCACGTTTTATTAATAACAATCCATTAGACTGCCAATAGGTGTTTACTAAAAGCTCGCGATCCATTCGTTCTCTAATGTCAGGTTTTTCAATAGGAACACGTTCTCCAGCTAAATTTAAATCGTTAGGTAGTTTTAAAGCTTTAACCTCATAGCTTTCTGCCACATTTTTAATGGTAGGTTCGTTTGATTTACTTATAGTATTGGTAAATAAAATTCCAACAAATACTATAGTTAAGATAGATAAGAAACGGATTGATTTGTTCATTTGTTCTTTTAGTTTTTGTCAAGTTGTGTAATGGTATTAATCCATCAAAAAACATTCCTTTTTTAATATTTCAGAAATAGTTTTTGCCTTTGTCAGTATCATCACATGTGTACCATTTTCAACTTCAATTGCGTTTTTGATATACTTTATAGGAAAAACCTCGTCTTTTTTTCCATGAATATGTATTATTCCAGGAATTGATTTTTCTTGCTTCCAATGTAATACGTTGTATATAGCCCATTGCAAATACTTTTTATCTCTTATGGATAAATATATTTTATATAGCTCAGCTCGTTTTTTTAAATAATCATTAAAAAAGTAGCGTTCATAACTTTCAATATTTGAAATAACTTTAGAAGGGAAAAGCTTATAGGCTTTTGTTATTTGTGCTAATTTAAAACGTTTAGGAAACTCTTTATTGTTTTTAACGCTAGAAATTATAATTATTTTTTTACAATCAATAATTTTACTCATCTCTTGTACGATAATTCCCCCAAAAGAGACCCCAATTAATACAGGGTTTTTATGTTGAATTTTAGCACATAATCGTTCGGCATATTCTTCAATACTTTCATCGATAGATGTTGGAAGCATCCAATCTAAAAAGTGTAATTCAAAATGTTCCTCGGGTAAAGAAATACGCTCAAATATTTTGGTATTGGCAGCTAAACCAGGAACAAAATATAAGTGAGTTTTAGGCATTATTCAATAAACTTTTTGTCTAATAAAATACCATCTATATATTCATGTATATCAATAAGTTCATCAGGAATATCTTTCCATAAACGAATTAAGATTTGTTTTCCATCATGAACTATGTAAGTGCTAGATAAATCGGGTATTCTAGGATTGTTATAAGCGTCTTTAAAATTTTTAAAATCCTTTTTTGCAAGTTTTTCGTTTAACTCTTGTAATTGTTTTTCAGAAAGCGTAAATTTCTGAATACCTTTTACAAGTACATATTCTACTCCGTTGTAAACAACGTTTCCTTTTTTATCAATGGAAACAGTATATACTGGGCAGTCACCAAAACATTGAGTTTTAGTAATTCTTAATAGATTGTTTTTTTCTTCGGAAATAATGTTAGTTAATTTTTCTTCCGTGTTGGCATCAATCAATCTGAACTCACCACTTTCTTGTAATTTATCAATCCAAAAATCACGTTTCCCTTCTGGAACTTCAACAATACCTATTTTTGAAGCATCTGTTTCATAAGCCATTTTACTCCAAGTTAAACCGCTGTTTTTTATAAGTGATTTTACATCATCAATACTTTTAGCGTTTTTAAGAACAACAATCAGTTGATTTTGAGAAGCCATAGGTTTAGTAGCTTCTTCTTTAGCAATTATTACTTTTTCAGTAGGCTCAGCTAGTTTAGTTTCAGAACCTTTTTTAGGAATACCACAAGAGATTCCTAAGGCTAAAAAAGAATATAATAGGTACTTCATAGGTAGATTTTTTGATTGAGTGAACTAGTTGACAAGTTAAGCAATAACTTCAGTATCCACAAAATCAAAACGAACTAAACCATCTTCATCAATTTTTGTTAACGTAACTGTATGTAATGTATTCACTAATTCAGGATTCCAAGGAGCTTTAACCTTTACATAGTTTTCTGTAAACCCGTGGATATACCCTTCTTTGTTCTCACTTTCAAATAAAACAGTTAACGTGTTACTTAACTGACTTTCATAAAAAGCTCTACGTTTTTTAACAGATAATCCGCGTAGCATTTTACTTCGTTTAGCACGCACTTTTTTAGGAACTACACCATCCATTTCAACAGCTTCAGTATTTGGTCTTTCAGAGTATGTGAAAACATGTAAGTAAGAAATATCTAAATCAGTTAAATAGTTATAGGTTTCTAAAAACAATTCATCTGTTTCACCAGGGAATCCAACAATAACATCTACACCAATACAAGCGTTAGGCATTACTTCCTTAATTTTTGCAACTCTATCAGTATATACTTTACGTAAATAGCGACGCTTCATTTTCTTTAAAAGTGTGTCACTTCCTGATTGTAGAGGAATGTGAAAATGAGGAACAAACGTATTTGAGTTGGAAACAAAATCAATTGTTTCATCTTTTAATAAGTTAGGTTCAATTGAAGAGATTCGTAAACGGTTAATTCCTTCTACTTTATCAAGAGCTTGTACCAACTCTAAAAAGGTATGTTCGTGTTTTTTATTACCGAATTCACCTTTTCCGTAGTCACCAATATTTACTCCTGTTAAAACAATTTCTTTAATCCCTTTTTCAGAAATTTCTTTGGCATTTTTCAATACATTTTCTAACGTATCACTTCGAGAAATTCCACGTGCTAACGGTATCGTACAGTAAGTACATTTGTAGTCACAACCATCTTGCACTTTTAAGAAAGCACGGGTACGATCTCCAATAGAATACGAACCTACATAAAAATCGGCATCTTCAATTTCACAAGAATGTACTTCACCAATGTCATTTTTGGTTAAGTCGTTAATATAGCTAGTTACATTAAACTTTTCCGTAGCACCCAGTACCAAATCTACCCCATCAACAGCAGCTAATTCTTCTGGCTTTAATTGTGCATAACATCCTACACCAATAACAAAAGCTTCTTCATTTTTCTTTAAAGCAGATTTTACAATACTCTTAAAGCGTTTATCAGCATTATCTGTTACCGAACAAGTATTAATCACATATATATCTGCTTCCTCTTCAAACTCAACACGCTCAAACCCTTCATTAACAAAGTTTCTGGCAATAGTTGAGGTTTCTGAAAAATTTAATTTACAACCTAAGGTGTAAAAAGCTACTTTCTTATCTACATTCATCTTTTCTCTATCCTAAATAAAAAACAAAAGCCTTGTACAAGTCTTTAATTTTTTAGAAGTTCGTATAGTTTATTTAATCTACGACTGCTTAAAGCAGTTTTGGGTTTGCAAAAGTACGATAATATTCATGATTTTTGAAACGAAAAGATTACTTATTCGAAAGCTTCAAGTTGTTGATATAGAACCTTTTTATGAGCTAGAAAGCAATCCGAAAGTATTGCAATACGCCACTGGGGAACCTAAAGATTTAGAAGAAAGTAAAGAGGATTTAGAACAGCTTATAGCACGATACACTAATAAAGAAAATGATTTTTGGATATATGCCATAGAACGTAAGTCAGACAATGAATTTGTAGGTACGGTTGCTTTGGTAAAAGATGAAGAAGGAAATGATGAAATAGGATATCGGTTTATAGAACGATACTGGGGAAATGGTTTTGCAACTGAACTTTGTGAAGGATTAATACAGTACTGTAAATCCATAGGAATGAAAAAACTTATAGGGTGTGTGGTGGATAAAAATGTTGCTTCCGCTAAAATATTAGAACGATTCAACTTTGTTGCGATAGAGAAATTTATAAGTGACGATATTGGTCTACCAGAAACAAAATATGAACTAATTTTATGATAGTAGATAATTTAAAACCTCCATATTACGCAGTAATTTTCACGACAACTCTTTCAGATGATACAGAAGGATATTATGAGATGGCTGAAAAAATGGACAATTTAGCTAAAGAACAAGATGGGTATTTAGGTGTTGAGTCGACAAGGAGCAATGTAGGCATTACGGTTTCTTATTGGGAAAGTTTAGATGCTATTGTAAAATGGAAAAATAATGTTGAGCATACTGAAGCTAGAAATAAAGGAAGAGAAAGGTGGTATAAAAAATATCAACTACGTATATGTAAAGTAGAACGAGAGTATGGTTTTGAAAAAGGATAGGTATGTACGCAACAATTTCTAATTTTTTAAAAAGGTTTTTTAAACAAAGTACTATTTTTAAGTATGGATTCAATATTTCTCCCATGTATAGAAGATCTACTGGGAAAATAAATTATGTTTCTGAAGATTTGTTAAAAGCGCAAGTAAAAATTCCTATTACTTATAAGAATAAGAATTACGTAGGATCTATTTTTGGAGGGAGCTTATTTTCTGCAACCGATCCTATTTTTATGATTCAGTTAATAAATATTCTTGGAGATACTTATGTAGTTTGGGATAAAGCTGCAACAATATTATTTAAAAGACCTGTAAAGCAAGACGCTTATGTAGATTTTATTTTTTCTGAAGATGAAATAAAACAAATAAAAAAGCAGGTTAAAAATGAACAGGAAATCAATTTAATAAAAGATATTAAAATAACGAACCAAGATAAAACTGTTGTTTTTGCAGAAGTTTCTAAAACCATATACATTGCAGATAAAACCTACTATAAAAATAAACGTAAAAAGAAATAAATTAGTTGTATTAATAGCCTTATTGTTTCTTTTTTCTTGTGCTAAAAAGAAATCAAAATATACAAACAATCAGGTTTTTCGTTATAATGAGCACTCAAATATTACCTCATTAGATCCTGCTTTTGCAAAAGATCAGCGAAATATTTGGGGAGTCAACCAACTATATAATGGATTGGTAGAATTAGATGATAGTTTACAAGTACAACCTTCGATAGCAAAAAACTGGACAGTTTCTGAAGATGGAAAAACCTATCAGTTTGAGTTAAGAAATGACGTGTTATTTCATAAGCATGAGTTATTTGGAAAAGATTCTACGAGAAATGTAATAGCCCAAGACTTTGAATATTCTTTTAATCGATTATTAGATAAGAATGTAGCGTCTCCAGGAGGTTGGGTATTACAAAATGTAGAAAAATTCAAAGCAGAAAGCGATTCTGTTTTTACAATTAATTTAAAGCAACCTTTTCCACCTTTTTTAGGACTGCTGGCTATGAAATATTGTTCGGTTGTACCAAAAGAAGCAGTTGATTATTTTGGGAATGAATTTAGAGCAAATCCGATTGGAACAGGACCTTTTCATTTTAAACTTTGGGTTGAAAATACTAAGTTGGTATTGAGAAAAAATCCACTCTATTTTGAAAAGGATGAAAATGGAAAACAACTTCCGTATTTAGAGTCGGTTGCTGTTACTTTTTTACCAGACAAACAAAGTGAGTTTTTACAGTTTATCCAAGGAAATATTGACTTTATGAAGAGTTTGGACGCTTCGTATAAAGATGATATTCTAAACACTGATGGAACTTTAAAAGAGAAATATGCTTCTACAATCAATATGCAAACAGGAGCGTATTTAAACACAGAATATTTAGGAATTTACTTAGATGGAGAAGAGAAACATCCAACAAAATCAAAATTGATACGACAAGCCATCAATTATGGTTTTGATAGGGAGAAGATGATTAAGTTCTTAAGAAACGGAATTGGGAGTCCTGCTACAAGTGGATTCATCCCGAAAGGATTGCCTTCATTCAATAACCAACAAGGATATTCATACAAACCTGAAGAAGCGAAGAGGTTAGTAGCACAATACAAAGAAGAGACAGGAGATGAGAATCCACAAATAGCCATTACAACGAACAGCAATTATTTAGATTTGTGCGAGTTTATTCAACGCGAATTACAAAAAATAGGAGTAGCTACCAAAGTAGATGTGATTCCGCCTTCAACCTTGCGTCAAGGAAAAGCAAATGGAAAGTTGCCTATTTTTAGAGCAAGTTGGATTGCTGATTATCCCGATGCGGAAAACTATGTGTCGCTATTTTACAGCAAAAATTTTACTCCTAATGGGCCTAACTATACGCATTTTAAAAATGATTTTTTTGATACTTTGTATGAACAATCTATCAAAGAAGTAGATGTGAAAAAACGCTATAAACTATATCAAAAAATGGATAGCATTATTATTGTAGAAGCACCAATTGTACCGTTATATTACGATGAGGTAATTCGCTTTACACAGAAAAATGTTACCGGTTTAGGAATTAATCCGATTGATTTGTTAAACCTAAAAAGAGTACAGAAAAACTAAGTATTACTTTTTGTTTCGTTCCAGTAATAGCTGTCAGGATGTATTCGTTCTCCAAAAATAGCTGTTCCAACACGTACAATAGTAGCGCCTTCTTCAATAGCAATTTCTAAATCGCCACTCATTCCCATAGAGAGTTCATTCATTTCTACATTAGGAATTTGTAGTGCCTTGATTTCTTCTTGAAGTTGCTTTAAAAGTTGGAAACACTTTCGAACTTCATCTGATTCCGAGCTCAGCAAACCAATGGTCATTAATCCTTTTATATGAATATTTTTGAATTCAGATATCTTTTTTACTAATTCAATAGTTTCCTCTGGTTTAGCTCCAAACTTACTTTCTTCAAAAGAGGTGTTTACTTGTATGTATACATCAATTTCTTTTTCCTCAAAAGTTAAGCGTTGATGCAATTTTTGAGCGACAGATAAGCGATCTATAGATTCAATACAACTAGCCCATTTTATAACTTCTTTAATCTTGTTACTTTGTAAATGACCGATAAAATGTACTTCAGGTTGCAGTTGTTTTATTGCATTACATTTTTGTTTTAATTCTTGTACTTTATTTTCACCAACTAGGTTTTCTCCTTGTTCTAAAGCGAAATTTATCTTGTCAGTATCTACTGTTTTTGTAGCTAATAATAAACGAACATTTTTTGGGTTTCTATTTGCTTTTTTACATGCAAATTGTATTCTTTGGTGAATAATGTTGAGGTTATTTTGAATAGTATCCATTTACTAATTGACTATTTAGTTCTTCTTTTTCAATAATTTTATTTTTTACAGCTCTAAAAGTAATGTCTTTAGCTTCTGCATAGGATATATCATACACACGATTTACTTCTCTAAACTCTTGCGGGAACTGTTGCAGCAAAGTCTCATAATAGTTATCTAAATCCGATTCACTAGGTACTTCGAATTTTAGTTTTAATTGAAAACGTCTTAAAAGTGCAGTATCAATAACACTAGAGTGATTCGTGGCAGCGATTAATAAAACGTCATTTGGAAGTTGATCTACAAGTTGAATAACTGTATTCACCAATCGTTTCATCTCACTAGAATCTTTACTGTCATAATCGCGCGCTTTACCGATGTAATCAAACTCATCTAAAAATAAAACAGCACTTTCTCGAGTTGCTTTTTTAAAAACTTCGGAAATGTTTTTAGCTGTTTCTCCTAGTTTTGAAGAAACAATGCTACCCAAATTAAGTATGATAATTTTTTTATCAAGCTTTTTGGCAATAGCCTTAGCGGTGGTAGTTTTACCACAACCAGTATGTCCGAATAATAAAATTTTATTATCAACAGGCAGTTTGTATTTATCTAAAACAGCAACGTGTTTAAATTCTTTTAATAGTTGATGTAGTGTATTTTTGTTTTCATCGCTAAGATGAATTTTATCTAGTTCTATAGTTGTTTCTTTCGATTGAAGAATCAAGTTATGTATAGCCATTTGTGTTTTTTTGTCAAAAATAAAGTTGATGCTTTAAATTATTAACTCTTAAATTCGTGTTCAGGGCAATCAATTCTTAACTCTTTAGAAGCTAGTTTAGATTGTAAAAGGTTACAAAAATGTTCATTGTTTTCATGTTGGTAATAAGAGCAAGTATAGCACATTCTTTGAATAGTTATAACTCCTGCTTTATTAAGCTGGTATATTACTTTTAAGAGTCCTGTTAGTATGTCTTTTTTTTGATCTTCAGGTAATGAACTCAAAGGTTTTTCAATATTGAAAGTAAAGTTAGCTGATTTCTCAGCTATTTGTTTTCCTTGCTTAGTTAGACCAATAATATAACTTCTAGTATCGTTAGGGTTATGAAACTTTTGAACTAATTCTTTTTTTAATAAAACCCTAATACTATCACTAACAGTAGCTTTAGTCATGTTAAACTCTTCAGCTAAATAACTCACTTTACATTTTTCTTCTGAGTGAAATAGTAAAAAAATTAGAAGTTGAATTTGGATAGGGCTTAAAGAATTCTCCTTGCTTTCGCTCCAAAGAAGTACTCTAAAAGCTTCAGAAATTCGTTCTAAAGCTACAACTATTTTACTTTCAATTTTAGTGTTTTGCTGGTTTAAGTCAAAAGGAGATTTCATTAATTACAGTTTTCCATTTTGTATATAAAATACCCTTTTTTATGTATAGCATCTTCCCATTCGGGTTTGAGTATTTCAATATGGCAAAATACACATTCTTTTGAAGATAGTTCAAGGTTTTCTAATCCTTTAGTTTTTAAATATTCCTTACCATAGTTGAAAATTATGTTAGTGTCTTTATTGCTAGAAGGTATAATAATATCAAAAAGCATTATTGTATTATCTTTTTTAGTTACGTAGGTATCCCAAACAGCTACTTTCATTTTATTATATATTTATAATTTTTTCGCTCTACAAAGTTAGGATTCCTAACTTTGTAGAGCGAAAAAATTATCCTTTTACTTCGTCCATTGAAGCTCCAAAATTAATGTGAAGTACATTTCCTGTTGGAGTAACTAGAGCAGGTACAGATTTTACACCAGCATTTTCGGCTTCTAAAATTCGACTTTTGTCTTCTCCAAAATGAACTACTTCAACATTATCAGAACCAATTAAGTTAATAATGTCTTGTTCTGCGCTTACACAAACAGGACAACCAGCGTGATAAAAAATAGATTTACTCATAATTATATTAATTTTAAATTTCAATACAAATATAGTTAGGTTTCCTAACTATAAAAAATAATTTTTGATTTTTTTTTATAAAAACTGCTTCTGTTTTGGAAATGAGGAGTATATAATAAAGTTGTTAATAGTTAATTAAGAAATAAAAATGTTATGTAATTTTAGCGGTTCTTATTGTTTATAGAAAAGATTTAATAATTGAGATGAGAATAGGTTACTTAAAAAAAGAAATGAGGTTGTTATTTGCAAAACAAGTTATAATCACAGTTCTTTTGTTTTTTGCTTTAGAAGGAATGTCGCAGTCGGTGGGAGTACAAGGATTTAAGGCTTTTGGTGTAAACCCCACAATACCTAATGATTCTCTTTTTTCAAAAATAAATAAGGCAAAAGACTTCAAAGCTAAATATGATGCGACATTTGATCTTATAGAGTTTCATCGAGAAAAAGGAAATTTAGATTCCATTATATACTATGGAAATAAACTGTATACGGAAACAACTAAGAATAAATTGATAGATAAAGAAAATCATTTATCAAAGGTTTCTAGTATAGTGGCTGAAGGAAAGTTAGAAAAGGGACTTTTTGATGAAGCTTTGAAATGGTATTTTAAAGGAATAGAGCACTCAAATAATAAACCGGACGATGAATTATTTGTTAAAAATAGAATAGGATTAGGAGCTGTAAAGTATGTTAGAGGAAAAGAAGAGGAAGGAAAGGCAATTATAGAAGAATGCATTGAAAATGCTCCAAACGAAAAATTAAAACACGATGCTTTTTATGAACTAGGGTTTATTTATTATACTCAAAGAGAGTATGAGAAAGCAAAAGAAAATTATAATAAAGCTAGATTACACTACGTGGCCGAGGGGTTTGTTAAAGAAGCTTTAGAAACTGATCTGTGGCTAGGAAAAGTATTGAAAGAAGAAGGTAAAATAACAGAAGCTCTAGATGTTTGTTATTATGTTTTTAATGAGTCGTTATCTAAAGGTTTTTTTACATTGTATGCCAAGACAGGAAATACATTAGGCATTCTTTATTTAAAAGAAAAAGACTATGAAAATGCTAAAAAAATACTTTCTACAGTATATATAAACTCCATACAATGGGCAAATTTAGAGATAGAAAGAAGAGCTATTTTAGGACTTCAAAACGCCTATGCTTCAACAGGAGATTATAAAAATGCACATGCTTTAATGACGCAATTAAATCGTGTTAATAATGAAATTTTAGTAAGTCAAAATAAACAGCAAGTAAATGAGCTTGAAGTACAGTATAAAACACTGGAGCAAAAGCAAGAGATTGAGCGACAAAAAACAATGAAAGCATACATACTAATAGCCTTTCTTATAGTATTAATACCTGTACTTGCTTTATTATATGTGTACTATCAAAAGCTTCAAACACAAAGTAAACTTAATAAGACTTTAGAAGAAGTAAACCAACAAAAAATAACTACGTTACTTAAAGACCAAGAATTAAAGTTAGTAAAAGCATCATTAGAAGGGCAGAATAATGAAAGAAAACGTATTGCCAGAGAGCTACACGATAGTATTGGAGGAAATTTAGCAACCATAAAGTTACAACTATCAAACAAGAGTAAATTAGAGGAAGAAAGCATAATTAAGCAAGTAGATGAAACCTATAATCAGGTAAGAGAGTTATCTCATAACTTAATGCCTAAAAAGTTTAAAGATTCTGCTTTTACAACAATAATAACAGAATATATAAATAATGTAAAAGCGCTATCTAAAGAACAAATAACGTTACAAATCCATCCAACGGAAGAGGTAGATAAAATAAATGAGAATTTAAAAGTAGAGCTTTATAAAATAATTCAAGAATTATTAACCAATGCATTAAAACATGCGAAGGCAACACAAATAGATATTCAGCTTTCTCTGTTTAATAACACGATACAACTACTTTTTGAAGATGATGGTGTTGGATTTGATCAAGAAAAAGTAAAATACGGATTAGGATTTCAAAATTTAAAAGACAGATTAAAAACAGTTAAGGGAAATATTTTAATTAACTCTTTTCCAAGTAGAGGAACAGTGATAGATATTAATGTACCTTTAAATTAATATATGATGACTTACAATATTATTTTAGTTGACGACCATAAAATGTTTTTAGATGGGTTGGTAAATATTTTTAAAAATGAAGATGTGTACAATATCTTGCTTACAGCAAATAATGGTGAAAATGTAATAAAGTACATAAAAACAAATCCGAATCAACATATAGATATTGTTATTAGTGATATTTCTATGCCAGATATAGATGGTATTACGTTAAACGATTATATAAAAAAAGAACGCTCGGATATTAAAACATTAATTGTTAGCATGCATACAGATGCAGGAATGATAGATACATTAATTAAAAATAATGTAGACGGATATTTATCTAAAAATGCAACTCAATCTGAACTACTAAAAGCAGTACAAACTATTCTTGGTGGTGAAAAATACTTCTCACAATCTGTACGAGAAGCTTACATGGAAAATGTTTTTAATAAAAAAAAGGAAACGTCAATAATGTTAACAGCTAGAGAGAAAGATGTACTTAAATTAATTGCAGAAGAATATACTACACAAGAAATTGCAGATAAACTCTTTTTAAGTAAGCATACTATTGAGAGTTATAGAAAAAACTTAATATCTAAGCTTAACGTAAAAAACCTTGCAGGATTAACAAAATACGCAATAAAACTGGGCTTAGTAGAGTAGTAATTTTACCACCCCCTGAAAACAGGGTAGTAACTTTCACTAGTTTCAGTCTATTTTAAGAATCACATCTAACGCATCTTTGTACCATAATTATTAAGTAATAAAGTTATGGTCATTTTTGGATGGCGAGAAGCCAAAATAAGTATACAGCCAGTAAACAATCATAGTTGTAGTTATTGCAATACACCAGAACGTTTATTTATTCAAGTAAATAGATTGTATGTACATGTATTTTGGATTCCTGTTATTCCTTTATACAAAAAAACATATAGTATTTGTGGTCATTGTAAACTGGAAATGAGCAAAAGCCAAATGCCACCAGACTTACAACGAAAGGCGAAAGAATATAAGCAAACAAGTAAAACTCCTTGGTGGATGTTTTCGGGGCTTATCATCGTAACTTTTTTAATGCTGTTTATATTTTCTTCAGCACTTTTAATACATAAATAATAAAAATCAATATAAACCATTTAAATTTTAATCAAACATGATTTACGGAATCTCATTAGTATTTTTAAGTATTGTAGCGGTACCATCTTTAATTTTATCAAAAAAGCCTAATGCTAAAGAATTATTAGAAAAAATAGAGCCTTACCAAGGATGGATTGGTCTTATTTTCTGTATTTGGGGAATTTGGGGAATTATTTCAGCTATTTTAAACTTAGGTTGGTTAACTACAGCACCAATATGGTGGGGAACCTTTTTAGCAGGAAGCATTGTAGAAGCAGGATTAGGTTTTATGTTAGGATACGGAATGATAAACAAATTATTACTATCAAAAAATCCAGAAGCTAGAGAAAAAGCAGAAATATTGAGAGGGAAGATTGCACCGAAACAAGGAAAATTAGGATTATTAGGAATCGTTGTTGGAATATGGATGATTGTAGCTTCATTCATTTTCATATAAACTAACAAAATAAAGAAAGAGAAAACATAAAATATAACATTGTAAACGAAGGCTTAAATAAGGTAGGGGTGTGGGGTTTCTATCAAAAAATCAAAAAAAAGCCTTGTTTGCAATGTTTTTGTATAAAACTGAAATTATTTTTTAGAACAATAAAAGGTAGTTGAAATGAAAAGTATAAAAAATATTCTAGGAATTATTGTAGTATGTATCTTATTAACAGGGTGTGAGAAAGAAACTCCGCAAAAGATAGTTGAAAAAACAGTACTCAAAGCCAATTTATTAACTGTTAACTATGGCATAGGATATTTTAAACAACTTAAAGAATTACAAAAAAATGAATATTTAAAGTATTATGATAATGATGGAGAAGAATATTCCGCAACATACTCTCAATATCTTCACAAAGTAACAATACCAAACCTTGAAAGAAGTTTAAGAGACATTCAGAAGTTAGAAGTAAACGAAGATTCAAAAGATTTAATAAATGCTTCAATTGAATTGTTTGAGTTTTGTATAGACTTTTATAAAAAAGACTATGCAGAAATAGCATATATGTACGATGAAGGAAAAACTCAACAAGAAATTAATCAGTTAATTAAAGAGTTTAAAGTCAGAAGTTTTGAAGAGTTTAAAGAAAAAAACTTAGAGCTAGAAGAAGCAGCAAAAAAATATGCTGAGAAAAAAGGAGTAAACTTAAAGTTTGTTTAAATAATTTTTAACTCAAGTTTAGGATTAGAGCCAATTATATATCTAGACTTGATAGTTAAGAATCCTTTTTCGTTGTTGGAAACATCCTGAATGTACTTAGGAACAGTTAAACCACTTTCATTTATCATAAGCTTCTCATTTTTATAAATTGTAATTTCTGTCATCACCACAATTTCACTAGCTGTAGAAAGTTCTTTCTCTCTTAAAACTGTACGTTTTTCAATAAAATTTAAATTGTTTGAATTTTTTTCAAACAACCACTCACTCGAATTCAGTGCTTTTTTACTAACTTCAAAAACCTTATGATGTTCACGATAATATTTTTGTTGAATGTTAGGTTCATCGTTTTTGTATGAGCTAGTACCAATAGCTAATGTAATTTTCTCAGGAACAAAAACAGTATTTGAATTAGACTGCTTCATTAAATTATAAAAAACAGAAACTTGTTGCTCACTATCCAACGCACGTTGCATCGTCTCACTTAAAATAATATCTGGAGAAAAGTTTTTAGGGAATTTATATTTTGTAGCGTCTTGATTTATAAAGTTGATATTATGGTTTTCTAAATCTAGTTTTTTAATTGTACTTTTTAAAGTTTCAAAACTCAGAGGGTTTATCTCTAAAAGTGAGTATGTTATATTCAAATCAGCATACTTTAATATAAAAGGAAGTATAAGCGAAGCAAAAGGACCAGTACCAGCATAAAGTATATGTAATGAGTCTTTTTGATAGATCTTCTCTTGAATAGCAATATCAATTCCTTTGATAAATTTTAGAGTTCTTTCTAAATCATCAAGGCAATTAGCTGCCCATAAAGTACCTATTGCTACACCATTTTCAAGTTGAACATTATTTTGATGCTCTTCATGATTTATAGCTTCATTTGAAATTCTAAAGAGTAATTGTTTATAATCTTTTAAAGAAGAAGAATAATTAGATGTTTCATCAAAGAATTTAGAAGTAATATGTAGTAACTCTTTTTTTAAATTCATTACAAGCTATTATAAGAGTTGTTTATTTTGATGTAAGCTTTGATAACTTCTGTTCCATTTCATTAATAAGTTTTTTCGAAGCAGGTTCATTGCTACGTTTTAGCTCATTTAGGATAAGGTGTATTGTTTCTGGTGAATCAATTTCTTCTTGTTTAGGTTGAAAACTTTCTTTTGGAGCAAGAGAAAAAAATAAAGTATCAGACCATTCGTTCCTTTCAGCATCGATAACTAAATGAATACGGTCTTCATTTCCTTTATTAGTAACTGAATGTATATAATTTACATTCGTATACCAACACTCACCAGGTAACATTTTCAATTGTTCATCATCTAAAATAAATTCAACTTTATTATTCGTAATAATCGGAATATGTAAGCGAAAGTTACCATCTTCATAACCTAGTTTGTAGTCACGATGAGGTTTAATTTCTGCACCAACATTTAAACGTAGTAAGCGAGCAGATGAAATAGGGCATTGAAAAGAGTTGATAACCTCTCTAAAATAATTGCAATCATTCATTATCGGAGTTTCCTTAATAGTACTATTATCATTTTGAAAAGCAAAAATATTAGAAGCATCACCATTGCCAGCGTACAAAGAGATTGCTTTCCACTCACCTTGATATCCAGATGTGTTGAAATGAGGAATCCAATGTTGATTTACAACTAAAGAATAATCATGTAATAGTTTATCTGTATCAAACAGAAAAGGAAGTTTTAAAAAAATAGTAGTTTTAATTTTTATCACTTGTATGTGTAATTGTTCTATAGCAAGTTACTAGAAAAATTGTAGATTAAATCGTTTTTAGAATAGGTGTTTATTTTTTAGGCATAAATGAAAAAATAACGACCAGTACTAAATAACTATAATAATTATTTAGTACTAGTCAGAAAATACTTTTTAATTAAAATGCTTTATTTGTTTTAAAAGAAGCAACACTAGTTCCTCCATTTGTAACACTACCATCATTGTATTTAGCATAAGGTCTAAAGTAATAAGTGGTTTCAGGTGTTAATTCTTCAATAAATTCAGTATAAATATTTTTAAAAATATTACCAGATACATCAGTATCTAAGGCTATAGAGCTGTTAGAAAAATCTTCATTTAAACTATATTCAAAACCAATTTCTTTAGGAGATTCTTTTTCTATAGAAATTACTTCTAATTCTGGGGTAATACCTTCTGAATTTTTAAAGAATAGTTTCGGTTTGATTATCATGTTAATTGACCTACTTTCACTAGCGTCTATACTAGTGTTTATTTTAATTTCATTTCCATAGAAATATGTGTTATCACTTAGTTTAAAATAACCTCTAATATAATAAGTTGTTTCCTTTTGTAAATTGTCGACTATACCTGTAATATTGTCAGCAGGACCTGCGGCAACCACAGTATTGTTGCCATTAGGAATAGGGTTTGATGATTTTCCATATACAAATCCTCTATCAGTTACATCAGCTAAATCATTACCATCTTTAAAAGTGCCTTTTAAATATATTTTAAGAGTATTATTGTGGTTAATAAAATAATTAAAATCATTACTAGTATTGAAACTAGTTGGTATTATTTCTATTTCGTTTTCTTCACTAGAGCAGTTAGTAAGTATAATAGAGATAAATAAAAAAAATAGAGGTTTTAAAAAATGTTTAATTTTCATGTAGTTTTAATTTTTAATTTTTTGCAAAACTCAATATTTTAAATCATTTAAATATGAAAGATAAAGAGATAATGAGTTCGAAAATCAGAAAATAGAACTTTAATTAACTCTTTTTTAAATAAAAGAAACAGGTTTTTATAGGTTAAATATTAGAAAAAGCTATTTTTATAATTAGTAGGAGTAGTACCAGTTTCTTTCTTGAAGGCACTATAAAAAGCACTTTTACTTTTAAAACCAACCTCTAAACTAATACCTTCAATACTATAGTTTTTTGAATTATTACTTTTTAAAATTTCTATAGCTTCATTAACTCTAAAACCATTTATAAAAGTTTTAAAGTTTTTATTTGAAATTTCATTAATAACAAAAGAAATTCTTTTAGGGTGTTGATTTGTAATATTAGCTACATCAGCAATGGTTAAATCTGGATCTTTATATTTTTTATGTAAAATTATAGTTTGTTGAATATGGTTAAATAAATCTGTATCAACTTTACTTATTTTATTCTCGCTATTAAAATTGTTCTTCTTTTCAATCTTAGAGTCTTTTTGTTGAGTCAAGTTTTTAATTGTTTGTTGTTGTAGCCCATAAATACTAATCCAGTATAAAAGCCCAACATCAATTAAAATAATAAATAAATTGAGAGTTTTATTTGTTATTTCAGGTAAAAAATGAAGTGTGAGCGTAAAAAAGAGACCAATTGACATAAATGTTTTAGCCCATTGTAGCTCTTTACCTGTAGTAGAAGTGTATTGATTGTTAGTTTCTTCGGTATGTTTTTTTATAAAAGTATAAGTTTTGTAGTATATAAAAATATCATATAAATGCCCACCTATATGATTTACAAAACGAAATTCTTTTGAAAGTTTTAACTGTTCTAACCCTGATGATAAATTAAGATAAACCAATATATCTATAATTAACATTAACAAACCTGGTAATAAATAAAAATAGACTTTATTAGATTTAGGTAGTATAGAAATATTTCTTATATAAACATAAAAAAGAGGGAATAGTAACCAAGTAAAATCAACAGGAAGATTATTTAAAAAAGAGTAATCTTTATCTAAATCTAAAAGTTTAGCTATTGGTTTAAGGTAATTTATGGAGTAAGCAAAAATAAATAACCCTAAAAGTAATGTAGGGCGATTATTTTTTTTATCCAAGTAAATTAAAAGTATACTAAATATAATTCCTTGAATAAGGCCGAGTAAATAAATTATAGGAATTAAGTAACTATCTAGATTCATAATACTGTTCTAATTAAATACAAAATTAGATATTCTTCTTTACAAATAAGAAGTGTAAATAATAGTATTTAAATTTTAAAACTGTATTGCTAATCAAAAATGATAGTAGTTATAAGCAATCTCTTTGTTAATATGAAACTAAATCTTTAATTCGATTCGTAATTGTTTTTTTAATATCTTTAGGATAACTTCTATCCCCGTGAAAAACATCGGCCATCGCTTCACTAAACTGCTGACCATATTTTTTTAATACAATATTTCGGATATTCTTTTGCTCGTAAAACCATTTCGAAAGCCATAAACCAGTTTTTATTTCAGGAAGTAGGCTTTCTGATATTTTTTCTAAATATAATTTAGTAGCTAATTCAGGCTCTTTTTCACTCTCAATAATAGCTTCAGCAGCCAATTTACCACTGTAAATAGCATTAGAAATTCCTTCAGCAGTAATAGGATCAGCAAAACCAGCAGCGTCACCAATTAAAAACACATTATTTTTAACAAAACCATCTGTACGAGGAGCAACAGGAATTTGAAAACCATGTTGTGATTCGCTAACAATATTTGTAATTCCTAATGTTTTTAAGTATTCTTGATAATATTCTTTCAAGTTAATTTTAGTTCTTCTAGCAGAGGCAACCCCAATAGATAAATGCTTTTTCTTTGGGAAGTTCCAAGCATAACCGTAAGGAATAGCATCAATATCAAAACGAACTTCTTTTGATAAACGTTTAAAGTCTTCGTCAGAAACTTCTACTTCATATTCTAAAGCAGGAATTAATTTACGAGTATCTTCTTTCCACCCAGCCATTTTAGCTGTAGGACTCAAAGCACCATCGGCAGCGATAACAAAATTAGCAGTAAAATTACCTTGAGAAGTTTCAAGAGTAATAATATCATCAGAAAAAGTTAGTCCTTTTAGCTTATGGTTTTCTAGTAAAGTAGCACCAAACTCCTTTGCTTTTTGCGTGATAAGATTGTCAAAAGAATCACGCATAATCATAGAAATAGTTGGTTCTTCTCTATGCGTTTTAAAGTGAAGTTTCTCTCCCAAATAAATATCAACAGTATGAAACTCTTTTTCAACGACCTCTTTAATATCAAAAGGTAAGTTTTTGCGACCTCTAAAAACAAAACCTCCACCGCATGTTTTATAGCGTGGTAAAGTTTCTTTTTCAATAATAACTGTTGAAATTCCTTTTTGAGCTAAGTAAAAAGCTGTTGAAGCTCCTGATGGTCCGCTGCCAATAATAGCAACATGGTAATGCTGTTTCATAGTATTATTTTTAGTTCGGTTAAAAATACACTTTTATACCGAATTAAAAATTAATTTACCAATGTAAACGAGTCATAACAGGGTAGTGGTCAGATAGTTTTATGTCTCCGTAGGTTTTAAATTGATTCACAGTAGCTTTTTTATCTGTTAAAATAAAATCAATTCGCATAGGATAAATGTACCTAAAAGACTTGCCTAAACCAATTCCACATTCAATAAAAGCATCTTTTTTATCAGAAGCCAATTGTTTATAAGCCCAAGAATAAGCGGTGTTATTAAAGTCGCCACAAACAATTTTTTTACCTTTCCATGAATACTCATGCTGTTGAATTAATTCAACCTGACTTACTTGTTTTACAAAACCATTTTCTAAACGTTTAAATAAACGCTCAGAACTTTTTTCTCCAAAATTTTCTTTTTTCGGATTTAGTTTTAATGATTCTAAATGCACATTATAAACACGAACGGTGTCATCTTTTACAAGAATATCGGCAAAAATGGTGTTGTTAGCACTTTGTTTAAAATCAAGAGAACCAGAGTTTATAATTGGGTGTTTGGAATAAATAGCTAATCCAAATTTATTCGTTTTCGTTTTCGTTTTGATGTATTTATAAGGAAGTTTAATATCTAACATTTTAGAATTGTAAAATTCCTGTACAGCAATAACGTCTGGATTTTCATTATTGATGAACTCATAAATCTTTTGTTCAGTAGTAACATCTTCTTCATGTTTATAATGATTAAACAAATGGACATTGTAGCTCATTATTTTTAAATCATCATTTAAAATTACCTCCTTATTAGAAAACTTAACTAATGGAGTAGAAACAAACCATCCTATGGCTAAAACAAGTAATGATAAAAAAGCATTTTTATGCATTTTAATAAGCCAATACACAAAAAAAGCAATGTTTACGATAACTAAAAACGGAACAAACAACCCAAAAACAGAAAGGAAAGGAATTGTTTGTGGAGATACGTACGGAAGTGCATATGATAGCAATAAAACAGCTGCAAAAACTGAATTGATAAAGAATATAAACTTATGAGCTATCGAAAACTTTTTCATCTAATTTTTTCCTTGTTTAAATAAAAACTCTTTTTCACTTTTACTTAAAGTATCGTATCCAGATTTACTAATTTTATCTAAAATAGCGTCAACTTCTTCTTGGTTTCTAGTCTTATCAACGTTAGGTTTTGGTGTTTTATTACCAGATTTATAAACTGTTTTGAGTTTTCTTTCTTTTTTAGAAAAAAGTTTGTTTACCGATTTAAAAATGTCCAACTCCTTATTACTAGCACTACGAACATAGAAAAAGCCTAGTAGGGCACCACCTAAATGTGCTAAATGCCCACCAGCATTACCAGCAGGAATTTGAATAATATCAATAGCAATCCAAATACAAGCTAATACCCATAGTTTTACAAAACCAATTAACGGGAACTTTAATTCATAATTAGGTATATAGGTAGCAATACCAATAAAGATAGCAGAAATACCAGCTGAAGCACCTAACAAGACACTATTATGTGCAACATTTTGTAAGGCAGGAAAAAAATTATAACTCGCAACAAAAACAATTCCTCCAAATAATGTTCCTAGTAAATAAAAACTAAGCAACTGTTTAGGGGTGAAATATTGTTGAAATAAATGCCCGATATAAAATAAAGCAATTAGGTTGAATAGAATATGCAAAAAACTAGTGTGTAAAAAACCATAGGTAATAATGGTCCACGGTTTTAGTATAAAATCATCAAAGTTAGCAGGTAACGCAAGCCATTCTACTAAAAAGTTTGTTTTTGATTGAAAAAGAAAACCAAAAGTATTGGTCACAAAAACAAGTAAGAAAACAGCTAAGTTTACGTAAATTAATTGCTCAACAATTCCAGCATGTTTGAATCTATATTTTAAGTTTTCGAGTATATTCATATTTTTATGACTTCTTGAATAAAGACAAGTTAAGATACTAAATTAACGAAATTTAAATTGATTTTTTTTTCCAGTACCATGCGATAATTGCTCCAACAATAGCACCACTCACATGAGCAAAATTGGCTACATTAATACCAAAAACAGAAGGCCAATTGAATACTCCTGATAAGGTTTCATAAGCTAAAAATATAGGAATGAAATATTTAGCAGCAATGGGAACAGGTAAAAAAATTAAAGCCATCTTAGCGTTAGGGAAATTAATACCGAAAGCAGCTACTAATCCCATAATAGCTCCTGAAGCACCAACACCTGATGTATAAAAGATTTGATTCATTTTATAAAAATCAGCCTCACTTAAAATATTCTTCCATCCAATATTATATTTACCTTCATTTAAAAGCATTAAGATTTCTGATTTATCAAAACCGTTGATGGTTAATTGGTGTACGATAGAGTTAAATTGATAGAAATCAATTATCCAAGGTAAAAGAACAGCTCCAACTCCAGCAGAGAAATAAAAAAATAAAAACTTATTTCGCCCCCACATTTGTTCTAAAGGAGTACCAAACATCCATAAGCCAAACATGTTCATTATAATATGCAAATAGAAAGTTTGATGATGCATAAACATATGGGTAAATACCTGCCAAACTTCAAAATTGTTATTCAAAGGAAACCAAATGGCTAAACTATTGAACAAATTATAGCCAAAAGCTTTTATTGTTAAGAAAAAAATAACATTTATTATTATCAAATGCTTAACTGTGTTTGATATCCTCATAATTACTTTTTATTTATTAAAAATGGCATCAATTTCATTTAAAGCTAATGTTTTAAACGTAGGTTTGCCAAAGGGTGAAATGTTAGGTTCTTTGCAAGAGAATAAGTTGTTTACTAAGTTTTCTTGCTCTTTTGGATTTAAAGAAGTCCCTGTTTTTATTGCTAGTGATTTTGCAAATGATTTTGCCATCACGTCAAAATGACTAAAACTACTATCAGGTACTTCGAGTTTAATATCGTCTAATAACTGTTCTAAAATAAGGGTGATTTGACTTTCACTTATTGAAGTAGGAATTCCGGCAATTACTACACTTTCTTTGGTGAACTCGTCAAACATAAAACCAGCACTCTCTAAATCAGATTTTATACTGTATATCATTTCAATATCTGATGAAGAAAAAGAAATATTTACAGGAAACAGCAGTTGCTGACTGCTAGCTTCTTTAACAGTAATATTCTCTAAAAATTCTTCATACAAAACACGTTGGTGTGCTAAAGATTGATGAATTAATACCACGCCTGATTTTATAGAACTCAATAAGTATTTTTTTTGAATTTGGAAGGTTTTTCCAGTTTCAGTTTCTTGCTCAGATTCAAAAAGTTGTTCTTGTTGAATAGGTTCAATGGTTTCAGTATTTGTATATAAAGCTTCCCAACTTCCAGTATCTTTTTTAAAGTTAGATTGATAACTGTGCGTTGTGCTACTTTTAGGTGAGCTATTTGTATTAGACGGCTCTTTGTAATTAGTTTCCGTTTTAAAAGGATTAAATGTAGGGTCAACAGTTATTGGAGGAACAGATGAGTTACTCTTTTTGCTATAATCGTAAGGAGTATCTAAAGTAGCATCTCTGTCAAAATCCAATACAGGAGCTACATTATATTGCCCCAAACTATGTTTTACAGTAGCACGTAAAATAGCGTATAATGCTTTTTCGTTATCAAACTTAATTTCCGTCTTTGTTGGGTGAATGTTAATATCAATTGTATTAGGAGGCACCTCTAAATACAAGAAATAAGAAGGATGCGAACCACTTTCTAATAAACCTTCAAAAGCATTTACTACAGCATGATTTAAGTACGAGCTTTTTATAAAACGGTCATTCACAAAAAAGAATTGTTCACCACGTTTTTTCTTTGCGAATTCAGGTTTAGCAACAAATCCGTTAACAGTTATAATATCTGTTTGCTCATTAATAGGAACTAATTTTTCGTTCATTTTAGTCCCAAAAATAGCCACAATACGTTTGCGTAAGTTGCTCTTTTTTAAATGATAAACCTCGTTGTTGTTATGGTGTAATAAAAAAGAAATAGTAGGATGCGCTAAGGCTACACGTTGAAATTCATCAACAATATGACGCGTTTCAACAGTGTCAGATTTTAAAAAGTTACGACGTGCAGGAATATTAAAAAATAAATTTTTAACAGCGATACTAGTTCCTTTCGCAGTTGAAACTACTTCTTGAGAAGTTATTTCACTACCTTCAATTTTTATCTGTGTTCCTAACTCGTCATCTTCTTGTTTCGTTTTTAATTCAACATGCGCAATGGCAGCAATAGAAGCTAAAGCTTCTCCACGAAAACCTTTAGTATTTAGGTTGAATAAATCTTGTGCATCTTTAATTTTTGAAGTGGCATGACGTTCAAAACTTAAACGAGCATCCGTAGCACTCATTCCCTTACCATCATCAATTACTTGAATTAAAGTTTTCCCAGCATCTTTTAACAATAAGGTGATAGAAGTAGCACCAGCATCAATAGAGTTTTCAATCAATTCTTTTACTACAGAAGCAGGGCGTTGCACAACTTCTCCAGCAGCAATTTGGTTTGCAACATGATCAGGTAGTAACTGTATAATATCTGACATTTAATTATTTTTTAGGGAAAAAGATTGTAAGATCAAAGTCGATAATAAACAAGAAAATAAGCGTTAAAACCAACGCTATAACAACTATAGTTTTGTTCAGTTTGTAACCAGACTCTTTAAATTCGTCAAAAGCAGCATTAAACTTTCCCTTTAAACTTTTTCTTTTTCCAACAGTAGTTCTGTACTCATCAAATTTATGTTTTACTTGATAAGGATTACCATCTCCCTTATAATAACGAGGTTTGTAATCGAACTTTTTATTTTCTCTTTTGATAAATCCCATAAAATTGTTGCTTCTTTAATAGCTTAAGTGGAACAAAAATCACACCAAATAAGACGAATTCCAAAGTTACTGAATTATAGAGAGGTGGTCAAAAAATGTGTATAAATTAAAGTTAAAAAGCGTTTAGATTTTGGAATCTAAACGCTTTTTAATAATATTTAACTATAACAGAATTAATTAAAAACCTAATGATTTTGATGGACGTTCTTGATTTTTAATTGCTGCCATTTTAACTGCAGCTACTGCACATTCAATTCCTTTGTTACCTAGTTTACCGCCTGAACGATCAATAGATTGTTGTTTGGTGTTATCGGTCAATACACAGAAAATTATAGGAACATCGTACTTAATGTTTAAATCTACAATTCCTTGAGTAACTCCTTCACATACAAAATCGAAATGCTTGGTTTCACCTTGGATAACATTTCCAATGGCGATAATAGCATCTAATTTTTGTGTTTCGATCATTTTTTTACATCCGTACACTAATTCAAAACTACCAGGAACATCCCAAGAAACAATATTTTCCTCTGTAGCTCCACAATCTAATAAAGTTTCAATAGCACCTTTATGAAGGTTTTTAGTGATTTCAGGATTCCATTCTGAAACAACAATCCCAAATCGAAAAGACTTCGCATTTGGGATTGTTGCTTTATCGTAATAAGATAAATTTGTTGTTGCCATTATTGAGCGTATTTTGCACTGTTGATATACTTTTCAATATCTCTTCCTTGATCAGAATCAGCGTATTTTTCTTTAATGGTTGTGTATAATTTTTCAGCTTTACTGTATTCTTTTAAATCCATTGCAATTTGAGCTGCTTTGAATAAAAATAAAGGCGTAGTAAATTGATTATCTTTTTTATTAGCTGCCTGTTGATAATAGTCTAAAGCGTCTTCTGGCTGATTGATATCAGCAAAAGCATCACCAATAGCTCCTAAAGCAGTAGGCCCTAATAGCTCATCATCTGAACTAAAGCTGCTTAAATACTCTATAGCTTCTTCGTATTTTTTTATTTTTAGGTAAGAAATACCTGCATAATAGTTTGCTAAGTTTCCTGCTTTTGTGCCACTAAATTGATCAGCAATATCAATAAAACCATATTTTCCATTAACTCCTCCTATAAGAGCTAGGTTATAGATAGAATCAGCTTTGGCTCCAGCAAAAGTTGAAGCTTCATCAAATAAAGCTCTAGGGTATGCTAATTCGTTAGAAGCTTCTTGTTGTGTTGGCTCAGCAATAAACTTGTTATAAGCTAAGTACACTAAAATTAAAGCTGCAACAGCTACCAATCCGTAAAATAATGGCTTGCTATTTTTTTCAATCCATTCTTCTGATTTATTCGCCGTATCATCTAAAGTATTAAATACTTCAGCAGTAGTACTTTGAGATTCATCAAATGTTTCTTCTACTTCTTGTGTAACCTTTTCTTTCTTAGGTTTGTAACCTCTTTTCTTGTATGTAGCCATAATTGCTTAAAAAATTAGTGGCGACAAAAATAGTTTTTTTAATTGGATTTTAAAAGTCGTTTTTTCGTAAATTTTCGATAATTTGCGCTTTCTTTTAGTAACAGGGCTCATTCATGTATTTACAAAAACTTTCTTTGGTAAACTTTAAGAATATTGAATCTCAAACTTTTGATTTTCAAAAGAAAATTAACTGCTTTGTTGGGAATAATGGTATTGGAAAAACCAATGTGTTAGATGCAATTTATTACCTGTCATTTGCTAAAAGTTACTTCAATTCGATTGCAGGACAGAATATTCGACATGGTCAAGATTTTTTTATGGTAGAAGGAGATTATTTGTTAAACGATCGACAAGAAAAAATTATCTGTTCCTTAAAAAGAGGTCAGAAAAAAGTATTGAAACGCAATGGAAAAGCCTACGAGAAATTTTCTGAACATATAGGGCAGCTACCGTTGGTGATTATTTCTCCTGCGGATAGGGATTTAATTGTTGAAGGAAGCGAAACTCGTCGTAAATTTATTGACGGAGTAATTTCTCAACAAGATAAAAAGTATTTGCAAACTTTAATTTCGTATACTAAAACTGTGAGTCAGCGAAATGCATTGTTGAAGTATTTTGCTGCCAATAGAACATTTGATGCGTTAAATTTAAAAGTATACGATGAGCAGTTAATCGAGTATGGAACGGTTATTTATAACAAAAGAAAAGCTTTTTTAGAAGAGTTTGTGCCTATTTTTAACGATAAGCATAAAATTATTTCTGGAGCAAATGAAGAAGTAAATTTACGTTATAAAAGTCAGTTACACGATGTGTCTTTAGAAGTTTTGTTGCAACAAAACTTAGATAAAGATAAGATGCTACAGTATACATCGGTTGGAATTCATAAGGATGATTTAAATTTTGAGATAGAGGAACATCCTATTAAAAAATTTGGTTCACAAGGACAACAAAAGTCGTATTTAATAGCATTAAAATTAGCGCAGTTTGAATTTATTAAAAAGCAGTCTAATGTAACTCCTATTTTGTTATTGGATGATATTTTTGATAAGTTAGATGAAAATAGGGTTGCTCAAATCGTTGATTTAGTGAATAGTGATGAATTTGGACAAATTTTTATTACAGATACACATGCCGATCGAACAGAGGAAGTGATAAAAAAGAGTAATCAAGAGTATCAGATTTTTAAATTATAATCTTAATTGCAAGAAAACAAGGCAAAAAGTAAATCAAATGGCTAAAAGAGAAAACGATAGTTTTTCAATCAAAGATTTAATGGGAAGCTTTATTCAAGAAAATAATAAGTTGAAAAAAGGATTTCAAAAAATTCATATTGATGAAGCTTGGGAAAAATTGATGGGTGCAGGAGTAGCTTCTTATACTAGTGAAGTGAAATTACAAAACGGAACCTTGATTGTTCGTTTATCATCTTCAGTTTTACGAGAAGAATTGAGTTATGGAAAAGATAAAATTATCCGTATGATTAATGAGGAAATAGGAGAGGAGCTTGTTAAAAAACTGATGTTGGTTTAAAAGAAGTTTTTTGGCTTGTTTTAAAGATGACAAAATGACAGTTTTTTAGCGAGTGATAGTGTTTCGCTGAAAAAATAACAGTTGTGTGTTAAAGAAATTTAAAAGTTTAATTAAAGGAGTTTTGTAATTTTTATTTTGGTTCATTATTTGTAAAATAGATTATTGAAATCGCATAAGATTTCATTTTTGAAATAATGTTTAATTAAAATTTTGTAATTATGAGCAATTTAATTAATGTTCCTAAAAACGGAAGTTTAACAAGCACTAATTCAAATCTAAACTTCCCTAACTTATCTAGTTGGTTAGATGATATGTTTAATAGAGATTTACCAGCTGTACTTACATCAAACTTTAACAGAGGTATTACTTTACCTAAAGTAAACATTAAAGAAACAGCAGATAGTTATATTGTAGAAATGGCTGTTCCTGGTTTAAGTAAATCTGATTTTCATATAAATATTGATAATCAGGTATTATCTATTAGTACAGAAACAAATGAAACTAATGAAGAAAAACAAGAGAATTATATTCGTAGAGAGTTTGGGTATTCTTCGTTTAAAAGAACATTTACGCTACCAGAAAGCGTGAATGATGATAAGATTAATGCTAGCTACAAGGATGGTGTTTTAAACATCTTTTTACCTAAAAAAGATGAAGCGAAACAAAAACCAGCTAGAATAATTAAAATTTCATAATGATTTTTTATCCTTAATGGAGGTAAGGAGGCTGAATTATCAGCCTTCCTTATAAAAAATTTCCTATTAATTTAATATACAATCGCATGCCTAGAAAATTTAAATCAGGAGATTGGGTGAAATTAAAAGATAGTAATAAAACTCCTAAGATGGAAGTGCTCAAATACATCCTAAAGAAGGATGTCTTATTTGGGGTAAATAATAATGATACTTATTTAGAGTGTGTTTGGTATAAAGATGGCGAACGGAAATCAAAAATATTTCATCAAAACAATTTGGTGAAATTACCTGAAACAGGAGGTTTGTATAAGGTATAGAGATTTAATTCATTTTATCAATTTTACGAACTGTTTAATAAAAAATAAAAAAGATGAGAAAGTATATATTATGTATGGTCTTGGCTTTGTTAACTATTAGTTGTAATGGTCAAAAACATAAACAAAAAGAAGGTGTTGAGCGTATAGAAAAGCAACCTAAAGGAAGTTGGAAAGTTGATAAAGAGTTTGATGAAAATGGAAACTTGATAAGGTATGATAGTATTTATACCTGGTCACTTAATAACAATGAAACAAACCTTTCTTCTATTGACAGAGATAGTTTGTTAAAATCATTTAAATCTAAATTTTTCACAAACTTTTCAGAATTTCAAAAGCAAGGGTTTGAAGATGTCTTTTCTGAAGATTCTCTTTTTAGTAAACATTACTTTAGTAATGATTTTTTTAAAAGTAATTTTGGTAGAGAATTTATGGAAATAGATAAAATAATGAAACAAATGGAAGATAGGCAGAAGAAGTTCTTAGAAAAATATCAGTCTGAATTTATAAATCCTAAATAAGAAATTTAAATTAGATTTAAGGATGTGTTTTTATTTGGTAAAGGGAGAGTAGTTGGAGTAAGATTTACAAAAAAAAAACTCGCTACAAAACTGTAGCGAGCCTTTATAATATCTATAAATTCGGTAATCTAAATTAAAGATTAAAACATTTCTCTACCAGAAAAGTGGAAAGCTCCTTCGATAGCTGCGTTTTCATCAGAATCAGAACCGTGTACTGCATTTTCTCCAATAGAAGTAGCATATAACTGACGGATTGTTCCTTCAGCAGCTTCAGCTGGGTTTGTAGCACCAATTAAAGTTCTAAAGTCTTCAACTGCGTTGTCTTTTTCTAAGATAGCAGCGATGATTGGTCCGCGAGTCATAAACTCAACTAACTCACCAAAGAAAGGACGCTCGCTGTGTACTCCGTAAAAAGTCTCAGCATCACGCTTCGTCATTTGTGTTTTTTTCATAGCTACGATTCTGAAACCTGCAGCATTAATTTTTTCTAAAATTGCACCAGTATGTCCGTTTTCAACAGCATCTGGTTTAATCATTGTAAAAGTTCTATTTGTTGCCATTATTAAATGTAATAAATATCAGTATATGATAAATTTCTTAATTGTTGTTGATTATGCAAACTTTGCATAAATCGGCGCAAAAATACACTTTTTAATGTTATTAGCAAGTTAAGGGTATACTTGGTTGATTTCTTGTAAGATAGATTTGTTTTTACCACGCATTTGAAAGGTTACTTTTTTAGTTTTTAAATCTAAAAGCAACGTTCCATAGCTTAAAGAATTTACAACATTTCCTACTCTGAAGTTGTTTTCTTCTGAAGAAAATGAAGAATAAGCATGTGTTAACCCACTTGAAGTGAAATCTATAAGAGGATAAGCAAGTCCTTCAATAGTTGTTTTAGAAAACTCAGAAATATGTCTATCTCCAGAAAGAAGAATTACGTTGGTGTTTTTAGCTTTTTTAATTAAACTGAATAAATTAGCTACTTCATGAGGAAAGTTACCCCATTTTTCAAAACCATGTTCTTTTGATAAGATTTGAATACTGCTTACAATTATAGTAAAAGTAGCAGTAGAGTTTGTAAGTTCATTTGTAAGCCATTTCCATTGTGTATCGCCTAAAATAGTACCTTCGTTATATTTGTTAGGTTGAAAACGTTGTCCGTTAGTACCTCTAGTAAGTGAAGTTCTAAAATAGCGAGTATCTAAAACAATAACTTTAACATTTCCTTTGCTTGTTTTAAAAGTTTTAGAATGATAAACCCCTTGCTGTTTTCTTCTAGGAGAGTTTTTGGGAACATCTAAGAAATCTAAAAATAGTTGTTGACTTTCGTCTTTCATTTCAAATTCTACACCTGCATCATTTTTACCATAATCATGATCATCCCATGTAGCAAGAATTGGAACTTTGGTAGTTAGTTCTTTATATCCTTTAACCTTTTTTTGACTTTTATACATGCGTTTCATTTTACGCATGTTATTAGTATCTGCATAAATATTATCTCCACCCCAAATCCATACATCGGGTTGAAGTGATAGAATGTTTTCCCAAAAAGGATTGTTAAGTTTTTGGTTATTACAAGATCCAAAAGCAATGGAAAATGTATCTTGACTAAAAGATAGAAAAGGGATACTTAGCAAAAAGGTTAATAGGGTAATAAATTTAGTAGATTTCATTAAGTTTTAATTTTATAGCAAAGAAACAAAAAGCAATACATAAAAAGGTTAATATAGCATTAATTTGTATCTTCGCCACTTATGATTTTAAAGCATTTTACAGAATTAAAAGAGTTCTTATCTAAACCTAGGAATATTGTAATAATTGGGCATAGAAACCCAGATGGAGATGCAATTGGTTCAACATTAGGTTTAAAACATTATTTAGATAAAAAAGGACATACGGCACAAGTGTTAATGCCAAACGAATATCCTGATTTTTTGCATTGGGTTCCTGGGTCAAAAACTGTTAAGCGTTTTGATCGTCAAAACAACCAATCTGTCAAAGCTTTAGCGAAGTCTAACATTGTTTTCTTACTAGACTTTAATGCGTTACATAGAGTAGGAAGTGATATGCAAAACACTTTAGAGCAATACGAAAACGATTTTGCTTTAATAGATCACCATCAACAACCAGACGATTTCATGTATATGTATTCAGATACTTCCATGTCTTCAACTTGTCAAATGGTATACAACTTTATTGAAATGATGGGAGATGTAGAGTTAATAGATAAAAATATAGCAACTTGCTTATATACGGGTATTATGACCGATACAGGTTCTTTCCGTTTTAGATCTACAACAAGTACCACTCATAGAATTATAGCAAATTTAATAGATAAAGGAGCTGAAAATGATAAGATTCACAGTAATGTACACGATGCAAACTCTTACAATAGATTATTGTTGTTAGGGCAAGCACTTGGTAATATGAAAGTTTTACCAGAATATAAAACAGCATTTATAACACTTACTGAGGAAGAAAAGAGAAAATTTAATTACGAAAAAGGAGATACAGAAGGGGTAGTAAACTATGCATTATCTTTGAAAGGAATTGTATTTGCTGCCATTTTTATTGAAGATGAAGAACAAGGAATTGTGAAAATATCTTTTCGTTCAAAAGGAAAATTCTCTGTAAACCAGTTTGCACGTAATTATTTTAATGGAGGAGGACATGATAATGCAGCTGGAGGTAGAAGTGATGATAGCTTGGAAAATACGATAGCAAGATTTAAGTCGTTATTACCTACATACCAACAAGAGTTAGAAAAATCGTATGAAGCATAAAATAATACTTTTTGTTTTTACAGCTATACTTATAGTGTCTTGTAAAGAGCCGCAAGCAAGAAGACCAAAGCAACACGGTACAACAAATTTTTATAAAGAAGTTCTTAAAGAGAATAAGAAACTAAACGCTTTAGAAAAAAAACGTTTAGAAGAATGGGTGGCTAAAGATACTCTTAAAGAATATAAAACTTCACCTAACGGTTTTTGGTATACATATATTACTAAAGATACATTAAACTCAAGTTCTCCGAAGTTTGAAGATTTAGTTATGTTGTCTTACAATATAGTAAGTCTGAATGGAGATGTTCTTTATGAAACAAAGGAGAGAAGTTATAAAGTAGATAAAGAAGATTTTATTCCTGCATTACAAGATGGAATAAAGTTGATGAAAAAAGGAGAAACTATTACATTTGTCATTCCATCATACAGAGCTTTTGGAGTTACTGGAGATGGAAATAAAATAGCTGTAAATCAGCCAATACAAAGTACAGTAACATTAATCGATATAAAATCAAAAATAGAAGAATGAAATTAACCAACATTTTAGCAGCTACAGTTGTAGGTTTATCAATTGTTTCATGCAGTAACGGTCAGTTTAAACAAAAAAGTTCATTAGCAACAGAAGTAGACTCTGTAAGCTACGCTTTAGGCTTAGATATGGCTAATAAAATAAAAATGAATTTTGATGATATGGATCAGGATTTATTTGTGCAAGGTTTTAAAAATGGTATGGATTCTACAAACCTATTAGTAGAGTCAAAAGATATAAACAATATTTTAAGAGCATTTTTTCAAAAGAAGCAACAAGAAAAAATGAAACAAATGCAAGAAGAGCAAGCTAAAAAAGCAGAAGCTGAATTTGGAGATAACAAAAAAGCAGGAGAAGAGTTTTTAGCAACAAATAAAGCTAAAGAAGGAGTAAAAACTACAGAGAGTGGTTTACAGTATGTAGTTTTAAAAGAAGGAGAAGGCGAAGTTCCAACAGCAAACTCTAGAGTAAAAGTTCATTATCATGGAACTTTAATTGATGGAACTGTGTTTGATAGCTCAGTAGAAAGAGGTGAACCAACTGAATTTGGAGTAGGACAAGTAATTAAAGGATGGACAGAAGGTTTACAGTTAATGAAGCCAGGAGCAAAATATAAATTCTTTATTCCTCAAGAATTAGCCTATGGAGCGCAACAAAGAGGACAACATATTAAGCCTTTTTCAGCTTTAGTTTTTGAAGTAGAGTTATTAGAGATAAAATAAACAAAACTTAAATAGTTGATAATTAATTAGGTTAGCACTTGTTGTTAACCTAATTAATTGTTTATATGAGAAAATAAAAACGAAATAAATGAAATTATTTAAAATTGTATTTGTTGTATTGATAATGTTTGTATCATGTAAATCAGCGAAATACCCTAATTTAGAAAACGGGTTGTATGCAGATATCCAAACAAACAGAGGAGATATCTTAGTAAAGTTTTTTTATGATAAAGTTCCAATGACAGTAGCGAATTTTGTAGCCTTGAGTGAAGGAACACATCCTAAAATGATAGATTCGTTAAAAGGAACACCGTTTTATGATGGAACGAAGTTTCATAGGGTTATTAAAGATTTTATGATACAAGGAGGGGATAGAACAGGAACAGGTGCTGGTGATGCGGGTTATACATTTGCTGATGAATTCCCAATGGATGAACAAGGAAAGCTGTTGTATAAGCACGACGGGCCAGGGGTGTTGTCTATGGCAAACTACTCAAGACCAGTTACCAATTCCAGTCAATTTTTTATTACACACAAAGCAACACCTTGGTTAGATGGTGGACATTCGGTTTTTGGTCGTGTTTTGCAAGGTCAGTCAGTAGTAGATACCATTCAGAAAAATGACTATATAAAACAGATAGAAATTTTAAGAATAGGAGAAGAGGCGGCTAAGTTTGATGCTCCAGTAGTTTTTGAAAATGAATTAGCAAACGTTGAAAAGAAAGAAGAAGAGAGAAAGAAAAAGCTAGAAGAGTTAAAACAAAAGTATCAAGAAGAACAAGGAATTAATGATGCAATTACAACTGATTCTGGTTTGAAAATTTTGTCATTACAAAAAGGAAGTGGAAAAAAAGTAAATCCAGCATTACCAACAACAGCGCATTATACGCTGTATTTAGCAGATGGAAGAAAAATAGACTCTAGTTTAGATAAAGGAGAAGCTTTTGTTTTTACTGTAGATGACGAAAACTTTCCATTAATAACAGGTTGGAAAGAAGGAGTGAAAACAATGAGAGAAGGAGATAAAGTACGATTGTTTATACCTTCTTATTTAGGTTACGGTGATCGTAGAGTAGGGCCAATACCACCAAAGTCAGATTTAATTTTTGAAATAGAAGTATTAAAAGTAGGAAAGTAGTTTTGATAGAAAATATTATACAAAAAGATAAAGAACTTTTAATTTATCTTAACAATTTAGGAAGTGAGCAATGGGATGGTTTTTGGTTAACAATAACCAATCAATTTACTTGGACGCCTTTGTTTGCTTTTGTGCTGTTTTTAGTGTTTAAACAGTTTGGGTGGAAAAAAGGATTATTTACAGTGTTATTTATAGCGGTTATTGTTGCTTTTTCTGATCAATTTACAAACTTGATTAAAAATTCTACAGAAAGAATTAGACCATGTAATACTGAAGGCTTGAAAGAGTATTTGAGAGACTTTACATATAAGCCAAGAGGATATAGTTTCTGGTCTGGTCACGCTTCGTTATCTACTACAATAACAACTTTTATAATTCTATTGTTGAGAAAGCACATTAGGTTAATTTACTTAATGATTTTATTTCCTTTGATTTTCGGATATAGTAGGATATACCTAGGGGTACATTTTCCAGTAGACGTCGCTACAGGATATATTTCAGGTATAATTTTAGGAACATTATTTTATTTTGGATACTTAGCTCTTGAGAAGAGAGTTGGGTTAGGGAAAGAATAGTATTAAGATTATAAGAAACGTTACTGTTTCTAATTAATAAAAAAAGCTTACAAATTTGTAAGCTTTTTTTCTTTAATCCCCTAAAAAAAAATCCGAAGCTTTCGCTTCGGACTTGCGGAGAAAGAGGGATTCGAACCCCCGGTCCTGTTACAGACAACGGTTTTCAAGACCGCCGCATTCGACCACTCTGCCATTTCTCCTTAGTGCCTCATCAGATATATTCCCTGATTGCGGGTGCAAATATATGACCTTTTTTCAATTCTAAAAAAGTTTTTTGATACTTTTTTTAATAAAATTTAAGCTTTAAAAGTGTTGTGAAACGTAATGCTTTTGCTATCAATAAGTTTGGTGTGAAATAAAATTTAAAAAAATTTAAATAAAAAATAAACTGAATACATAATAGGATGAGGTAATGGATTAATCGATAATTATAAGAATGAAAATTATCGTTTTTAGTAAATAAATTCTACCTTCGTCTTATTAAATAGTAAGGTATGTTTAATTCATTCGGAAATATTTTAAAGTTAACTACATTTGGTGAATCTCATGGAATAGCGATTGGAGGTGTGATTGATGGATTCCCTGCAGGAGTAAAAGTTAATTTTGATGCTATTCAGCAAGAATTAGATCGTCGTAAGCCAGGGCAATCTAAAATAGTAACACAGCGTAAAGAACCAGATACAGTTGAGTTTTTGTCGGGTATTTTTGATGGAGTGACTACAGGAGCCTCAATAGGTTTTGCAATAAAGAATACAAATCAAAAAAGTAAAGATTATAACCATAATACAGATGTGTACCGTCCTTCACATGCCGATTACACGTATGATAAAAAATACGGAATTAGAGATCATAGAGGTGGTGGACGAACATCAGCAAGAGAAACAGCCAATTGGGTTGTGGCAGGAGCGCTAGCAAAGCAATTAATCAATCACATTAATATAAATGCATTTACATCATCAGTAGGAGACGTTTTTATGGTAAAGCCATATCAAGATTTAGACTTTTCTAAAATTGAAAGTAACATTGTCCGTTGTCCTGATGAAGTATCAGCAGAAAAGATGATTGCTAAAATTCATGAAATACGTAAAGCAGGTGATACTGTTGGAGGAACAATAACATGTGTAGCACAAAATGTACCTGTAGGTTTAGGAGAACCTATTTTTCATAAATTACATGCAGAGTTAGGAAAAGCCATGTTATCTATAAACGCTGTAAAAGGATTTGAGTTTGGAAGTGGTTTCTGTGGAGCAAAAATGCAAGGTTCTGAGCATAACGATATTTTTAATCCAGACGGAACAACACGAACTAACTTGTCAGGAGGAATTCAAGGAGGGATTTCTAACGGAATGGATATCTATTTTCGGGTAGCATTCAAACCTGTAGCGACAATAATGCAAAATCAAGCAACAACAAACTCAAAAGGAGAGGCTACTGAGATACACGGAAAAGGGAGACATGACCCTTGTGTAGTACCAAGAGCAGTACCTATTGTAGAGGCATTAACAGCTTTAGTACTTGCCGATTTTTGGTTAATGAATAAAACTAGAAGAATTTAAAATTAAAAACACCATTTTAAAAAAATGATGTTTTTTGTTTATAACAATTTTACCTATTGTTAAATAAATCATTTTATTTTAAAGTAACTTTACAAAGTCACTTCGGATGATTTCGGTGCTCTATCGAAATTGTATCGAGAAGTTTATACGAACCTGTTCTCGATAAAGTCATTCTAAAGACAATTTTATAATATTTTATTTAGATATGATTATGGACTATATTAAAGGGCGTGGTGCACAACACAACACGCACAATAAATTTATACAACATCAACACGAGGTGTTAGATGACTTTTTAAATTATTGCGAAGCTGAAAATGAATCAGCAGATAACAATAAAACAACCTATTTAGAAATTTATCCCAAAACAATTTTAAATAAAGTAAAAAGTCCAGACATTGGATTTTCATATTCAATGAACCCATACCAAGGCTGTGAGCATGGATGTATATATTGCTATGCACGTAACACGCATGAATATTGGGGGTATTCAGCAGGATTAGATTTTGAACGTAAAATACTGTATAAAACAAATGCACCAGAACTATTAGAGAAAAAACTGCGAAGTCGTAATTGGCAACCCCAAAATATTATGTTTTCAGGAAATACAGACTGTTACCAACCAATAGAAAAGAAGCTTGAAATCACACGAAAAATGCTACAAGTGCTGTTAAAGTTAAAGCATCCAGCAAGTATGATAACAAAAAATGCACTAATACTTCGTGATTTAGATATCTTAAAAAAAATGGCAGCTATGAATTTAGTGAGAGTGAATATATCAATCACATCGTTGTTAGAAGAAACAAGAAGAGTAGTAGAGCCAAGAACAGCAACAATCGAAAAAAGATTAGAAACAGTTAAGACGCTAGCGGAAAATAATATTCCAGTTAATGTTATGATGGCGCCAATTATACCTTCAATCAATAGTCATGAAATATTACCATTAGTAAAAAAAGTAAGTGAGTTAGGAGCAACATCAGTTGCATATACAATAGTACGTTTGAATGGAGCGATAGGGGAAATTTTTGCCAATTGGGTAAGAAAAACCTACCCAGATAGAGCAAACAAAATACTGCATCAAATAGAAGACACGCATAAAGGCTCGTTGAATGATTCACGTTATGGGGGTAGAATGAGAGGAGAAGGAAAAATAGCAGAGCAAATAAATACACAATTTAAGCTGGCAAGAAAACTGTATTTAAAAGATAAAACACTCCATCCGCTAGATTATACCAAATTTGATAAGTACCAAACGAATCAAACAACACTGTTCTAAATAATATTTTATAAAAGGCAATTACCTACATTATATATAACGTATTTCTAAAAAACACCTTTATTAATGTGGGCGTTCCATTTAAAGGTTATTTTCGCTTATGCTTAATAACACTAAATGTTGGGCTTTCCGCTATATCTTTTGTTCTTGAGGTGCTATCGCAAATCAAAAACAAAAGGATACCGCTTTAATCCCTAACGCGATTTGCTACCATATATATAGTATTTAAGTCACTATTAGTATTAAAGGGAATAGTTAAATCGGGTGTTTAGAGTAAAAGAGTAGGTATTGTTTTGATTGGTTAGAAAAACTTCAGGGTGTAACTAATTATCTTATAGTGTATTAATAAATATTTTAAAAAAAGGTTTAAAAATTGCTTGTTAAGTGGGAAAAGGTATCTATATTTGCACCCGCCAACGGAGAAGCGCTAAGTTTTAAAGTTAGCAAAAGTTCATTAAAATAGGGGTTTAAGGTATTTAAAGAAAAGGTTAAAAAATAGTTTAACAAATTCTTGTTTATTAGGAAATAAAGTGAGTATCTTTGCAGTCTGAATTTTAGGGAAGCAGTTCATTAAAATAGTGTAGCAAATCAAACGAAAAA
>NZ_JAKRGE010000008.1:0-108462 GCF_022347665.1 Tenacibaculum sp. Mcav3-52
TAGTAGACAACGGAGATGATACTTGGACATTAACAATTCCATCAGGAAATGAGATTAGTCCAGACGGTACCTACGATGTAACGGCAGTAGCAACCGATGCCGGAGGAAACACCAGTACAGATACTACCTCAGGAGAGTTAATCATAGACACGTTAGCACCAAGCGTACCAACAGTTGTAAGTCAAACAACCAACGATACAACACCAACAATTACAGGAACAGCAGATAGTGCAGACACCTTAACAGTAGAAGTTGATGGAGTAACGTATACCGAAGGCGACGGCAACTTAGTAGACAACGGAGATGATACTTGGACATTAACAATTCCATCAGGAAATGAGATTAGTCCAGACGGTACCTACGATGTAACGGCAGTAGCAACCGATGCCGGAGGAAACACCAGTACAGATACTACTACCGATGAATTAGTAATTGACACCACTGCCCCAGTTTTAACAATAACTATAGATGATATTACAGCAGATAATGTATTAAATGCAACTGAAGCAGGAACAACCATTGCAGTAACCGGAACAGTAGGCGGAGATTTCAATACCGGCGACACGGTAACATTAGTAATCAATGGAAACAGCTACACTGGTACCGTAGATGCCAGTGGAAACTACAGCATCAATGTTCCAGGATCAGACTTAGCCGCTGACACAGACACGACAGTAGAAGCAAATGTAATTTCAATTGATAGTCATGGGAATAGAGGATCTGCTTTGAATACTCATAAATACTATTTACAAGACACGGATAATGATGGCATATCAGATGTTGTAGATGTAGATGATGATAATGATGGGATTCCAGATGTTGAAGAGGGAGATGGTTTAGTAGATACTGATGGTGATGGAATTCCAGATTCATTAGATCTAGATTCTGATAATGATGGTATTAATGATGTAATAGAAGGAGGAAATGGAGATTTAGATACCAACGAAGACGGTGTTATAGACTCTGGCGATTCAGGGTATACAGATGCTAATGGAGATGGACAAGCTGATGATTCTGTAGATGATGATGAAGAGCCAGATACGGATGGCGACGGTACTCCAGATTATCAAGATTTAGATAGTGATAATGACGGTATTAATGATGTTATTGAGGGAGGAAATGAAAGTTCCGATACTAATGGTGATGGAGTTATAGATTCTAATGATATGGGAGGTTCAGATTCTGATGAAGATGGAATTTCTGATAGTGTTGATGGAGATATAAATAATTTTGGTGAGGGAGGTAATGGAGATGATACTCCATTAGATACAGATGGAGATGGTGTTCCTAACTATCAAGATTTAGATAGCGATAATGATGGAGTAAATGATGTTGTAGAAGGAGGGAATTTAGATGAAGATGGAGATGGACAAGTAGAAAACCCTTTAGATGATTCAGACGGAGATGGAATTTCTGATAGTGTTGATGGTTTAGATGGTTTTGGAGATGCTAATAATCCAGATAATAACTCTAGCCCTACAGATCCAAACGATGGAGGTAACGGAGTGATAGATGGAGAAGATACAGATGGAGATGGAATACCTGACATTATAGATGGTTTTGATGGGTTTGGGGATGCAATCAATGATGACACTTGTGTGAAAGTAAACAACTTAATGAGTCCTAATGGAGATGAAGCAAACAGTTACTTACATATTGATTGTATTGAAAATTTCCAAAAGAATACTCTTGAAATTTTTAATAGATGGGGTAATACCGTATACAGAATAGAAGGATACTCGAATAAGGATAGAAATAAAAGGTTTGAAGGAATCTCTGAAGGTAGAGCTAATATAAATGTAGGCGATAAATTGCCAGTTGGAACATACTTCTATATTTTAGACCTTGGAAATGGAAGTAAAGTTAAAAAAGGCTGGATTTACATTAATAGATAATCTAGATTTATAAAAAAGACTGATGAATAAAAGTATTAATCAAATGAAATTATATTTAAGTTTAATCATAATATGTACAATGAGTATTTGTATAACCACAAATATTCATGCGCAACAAGATCCTCAGTACACACAGTATATGTACAATACAATGAATGTAAACCCTGCTTATGCAGGGTCTAGAGGGCATACAGTAATTACTGCATTAGGCAGAATGCAGTGGGTAGGTTTTGAAGGAGCTCCCAATACTCAAAACTTATCATACGATACTCCTTTAGGATATTCTGGGTTAGGATTAGGGGTTAACTTAATGAATGACCAAGTAGGACCATCTAGTGAAATATATTTAGACGCTAATGTATCTTACAATATACAAACAGGTGCAGAAGGTAATTTAGCCTTTGGTTTACGTTTAGGAGGAAGGTTATTAAATATAGATTGGTCAAAAGGAACTTATAAAGATGATGAAGTTGTTTTTCAAGATAATATTAATAAGTTCTTACCAACTGTTGGAGCAGGTATTTATTATCATCAACCACAATGGTATGTTGGATTATCGGTACCTAATATTTTAAGAATGGAACATTACGATGCTGAAACTCCAGGAGAAGTAGCAGTAGAAAGAATGCACTTTTTCTTAATCGCAGGATATGTTTTCGATATAAATGAAGACTTAAAGTTTAAACCAGCAGCTTTGTTAAAAGGAGTTTCAGGGGCACCTCTATCATTAGATATTTCAGCTAATTTACTATTTAATGAGAAGTTTAGAGTTGGAGCTTCTTGGAGATGGGATGATTCTGTAAGTGCACTTTTAGGTTTTCAAGCAACAGACTCTTTACTTATAGGGTATTCATATGATTTAACAACATCAAACTATAATGTAACAAATTCTGGGACACACGAAATTATGCTACAGTATGAAATCTTTAAGGATATTAGATATAGGTCACCGAGATTCTTTTAAAAAGAGAGAAATGAAATTAAAAAAGATACTAACATTAACAATATTGTTAATGCTTACTGCAGTTGGATTTAGCCAAAGTAGAAAAGTAGCAGATCGTTATTTTGAAGAATTCTCTTATGTCCAATCGGCCAAATTATATAAAGATTTAGTATTAATTAAAGGAGATAGCTCTCAACATGTGTTAACTAGGTTAGCTGAGTCTTACTATAATAATTCAAATACAGAAGAAGCAGAAATATGGTATCAAAAACTTATTTCAAATTTTAATGAAAAAGTAGAAGAAAAACATTTGTTTAAATATGCTCAAGCTTTGAGGAGTAATGGAAAGTATAAAAAATCAGATTCTATATTTTTAAGATTAACTCAAGCTCAAAAAAGTAGTTTAAATAAGGAACTTAAAAAAGAAAACTATTTGTTAGACTACACTAATAAAGAGAAAAGAATAGGAGTAAGGAACTTAGCAATAAATACACCCTATTCAGAATTTGGAGGGTTTTTATTGAATGGAAAAGCATATTTCTCATCATCTGTAGCTAATGATTCAAAAAAACAAAAATTATATAAGTGGAATAATCAACCATTTTTAAATATTTATAAGGCAGAAGAAAGTATACAAACATTAGAAGGTAGTAAGCAAGACACTATCTTAGTTTTAGGAAACGTTCAAAATCTAGGAGAGCCAATAGCTTCTGAATTACATGAGTCGACCCCTGTTTTTACAAAAGATGGAAAAACCATTTACTTTACAAGAAATAATTCTGAAGGAAAGAAAGTAAAGAGAAGTAAGAAAAACATATCTAATTTAAAAATTTATAAAGCCAGTTATATTAATGGTTATTGGGTTAACGTTAAAGAGCTACCATTTAATAAAGATGAATATTCAACAGGTCATCCAGCTTTAAGTCCAGATGAAAAAACATTATACTTTGTTTCTAATATGCCAGGAGGATATGGGCAGTCTGACATTTATAAAGTAGAAATAAAAGGAAATGATGAGTATGGAGAACCAGTAAATTTAGGAAGTGACATAAATACATCAGAGAAAGAAGTCTTTCCGTATGTAGGAAATGATAATGTATTATATTTTTCATCTAACGGGCATTTAGGTTTAGGACTGCTTGATATTTTTCAAGCAAAGATTAAAGAGGATGGTACATTTTTATCACCTGAAAACTTAGGGTATCCATTCAATAGTAAAAAAGACGACTTTTCATTTTTTATAAGTGAAAATGGAAAAAGAGGTTTCTTTTCGTCAAATAGAGAAAAAGGAAAAGGAGATGATGATATTTATAGCTTCTTTATCTATACGGACTCACCAGTTTGTACACAAATTGTTAAAGGAGTAATAGAAAACAATAAAACAAATACTCCGGTAGATGCGGTTGTAGTAAAACTAATTAATAAAGAAAAAGAAGTTATAGCAGAAACAATTTCTGATAGTTCAGGTAACTATACTTTCAAAGATGTGCCATGTAATAATACCTATACAGTTACAGCAACTAAATTAGATCATAGACCAAGTAGAAGTATAGTTCGAACTAATAATAAGAGAAATAAAGAAATTATAGCAAATTTAAAGTTAACACCATTAATAATAGGAAACCAAATAGTTATAAAACCTATTTATTTTGATTATGATAAGTATGATATTAGGGAGGATGCAGAGTATGAGTTAGAAAATATTGTAACAGTAATGACTAATCATCCTGAGTTAGTGATAAAAATAGAGTCACATACAGATAGTCGAGGTAGAAGAGATTACAATAGGTTTTTGTCAGATAAAAGAGCAAAATCTACGAGAGATTACATATTATCAAGAGGAATTGCAAGTAATAGAATTGAAAGTGCTATAGGTTATGGAGAAGACAACCCTTTAAATGATTGTGTAGACGGAAAAAAGTGTACTGAAGAAGAATATCAATTAAACAGACGTTCATATTTTTATATAGTAGAAGGGAGTGAATCTATAGAAATAAGACAGGAACAAGAAAAGAAAAGGATCAATAGAAGATTTACGACAAGAAAAAGTAATTTTTTAGAGTTTTTAAGCAAAAACTTAAAAAAAACTGATAGAAGCTTAAGACCAGAGGATAATAAATGTTTTAAAGAAAAAGATAGTGATTGTCAAAAGTTAAACAAAAACGTAAAATTAAACTATAAAAAATAAAGTTTTATTTAAATAGTTGTAAAATCAACAAATAAAAAACTCCTTTATTTAAAGGAGCTTTTTATTTATACTGACATAATAATATATCGAAAATTAAGTTATAGAGTTACATTAACTTATTATCATTTATTATTAATTATGAAAAAATTATTTATTCCTTTAGCGGTATTGGCTTTAACAATGTCGTCTTGTGTATCAAAAAAGAAGTATGTAGAACTTGAACAAAAGTATAATGATACTAGAGGAAATTTACAAAAGACAACTCTAGAAAAAGAGCAATTAGAAGCTAAGTTTGCTAAAATAGAAAAGAGAGTTGATGATTACAATGAAAAAATTAACTCATTAAAGAGTGTAAACGAAACACTTCATGAAGAAAATAACATTAAGCTAGATATGGTTGGAAAATCAGCTGTAATCTCAAACTCTGTAAAAGAAAAAATGAGAGAAACGCTTAAAAATGTTGATCCAGCTGAGTTAGCTAATGTTAAAACGTTAAAAGACTCCATGAATGTAGCTATTGCTCACAACTTAAAAAAATCTATCAATACTTCAGAGTTAGAAAATGATGAAGATGTAAATATTGACATTGATCAAACAGTTGTGATGATTTCTGTTTCAGACAAAATGTTATTTAATACAGCTAGTTATAGAGTTAAAAAAAATGCACATAAATTAATAAAAAAATTAGCTGATGTGATTAACTCTGAACCAAGCATGGATGTTATGATAGAAGGTCATACAGACTCAAGACCTATTAGTAATGCAGTTGTACAAGATAACTGGGATTTAAGTGTTAAAAGAGCAACATCTATCGTTAGGCTTTTAGAGAAAAAATACAACGTTGATCCAAGTAGATTAATAGCTTCTGGTAGAGGTAGTTCTGTGCCACTTGTTGAAAATAACTCGGCTAGCAATAGAGCTAGAAATAGAAGAACTAGAATTGTAATTTTACCAAACTTAGATAAGTTTTTTGGTTTGTTAGCAACAGAAGAAAACATTAAGCTTTAATAAGAAAAAAAGACAAAAAAGTAAGCCAGCATTATTGCTGGCTTTTTTTATGCTCATTACTTTAATAACTTACCTAATTTAAGTTCTATTTTGATATTGTTTAGATAATCAGAGAAAGTATGAAAACCTTCATTTATGCTTTAAAACAGGTAAAAGAAAAAGGTGTATATAAAGTAATTTTCTAATAAAGGATTAAAAGAGGAAAACTCTACCTTAATAGGAGTAAAGGTATGTAAGTGTTATAGTGAGATAAAAAAAATAAAAGAGGAGAGTATTTTAGTAAATTTAAAAACTTTAAAAGGAATAAAACTAAAAAAAGCTTCTAATTATATAATTAGAAGCTTTTTTAAACACTTTTAAGAGTTATTTTATACCTTATTCATGAAGTTTAAAGTTAACAGGAATGTAATATTCAACATTAGCTGTTTTTCCATTATGTTCTCCAGGAACGAATTTAGGTAACTTAGAAACCATTCTCTTAGCTTCTTGTTCTAATAAGTGACCATCTTTAGGTCCTTTCATTTTTATGTTAGTTACCTCTCCTTTTTTATCTATGATAAAGCGAACCCATACTCTACCTTCAATATTTTGTTCTGCAGCTGCTGCAGGGTAGTTAAAGTTTCTTTGAATATGACTAACCATTCTTTCATTGAAACAGGTTAATTTTTGCATATCAGGAACTTTTGTACAAGCTTTGAATTGAGGAATACTTTGTACCTCTACAAATTTTACAAAATCAGTAATAGTTTTTTCTTTTACTACATTAGAACTTTTTTTAGCTACGACTTTACTTGTTGTACTAGATGAAGAATTATTTGATGCTCCTGGAGCCTTGAAAGTGATAGGAACTCCGTACTTTACTTTAACAGTCCTACCATTATGTTTACCAGGAATAAAGTTTGGAAGGTTATTAATTATTCTTTCAGCTTCTTTTTCTAAAGACTCTCCACCTTTTGGCCCACGTAATAAGATATCTTCAACATTTCCTTGCTCATTGATTGTAAATTGAACTAAAACTCTTCCTTGTATACCAGCTTCAATGGCGTCTTGAGGGTAGTTGAAATTTTTAATAATATGTTTAGTCATGTTTGTTTCAAAACACTTTGCTTGCTTTATTAAAGGAACATTGTTACACTTACTAAACAATGGAATTTCTTCAACTAAATTAAAAGGTACTTTTTCAATAGTTGAAGAATTATCTTCTAACTCAAGTTTACCAATTAACAAAGACTTCTTTTTAATATCAGCTACTTTTTGTGAAGAATTAATACCTCCACCTATAGCAGAAACAGCCTCTTTGTTCTTACGAACAACACGTCTTCTGGTTGAGACTTCAATAGAAAGTTGTTTTTTTGCACCACTCTCGGTGTCTTCAATTGCACATTTTGTGATACTGTTTGGATCAGCGATTTGTTCATCTGGAGTAGTACATACTTCTTGTCCTACAGCCGCTAAAGAAAGTAGCATAGCAGCTACTACTAAGGGGAATTTTTTAATCATGTGTGCTCTATTTTTAAGTGTTTGGTTTAGTTATTAACACGTTAACTAACGCTGTAAATATAAGTAAAAAATAGAATATAGCAAATTATTTTATAATCTTGACCAAAAGATAGTTCCTTTAAAAAGAAAATATAAAGTTATGGAACTTTAAAAATTATAGGTAAAGCATATTTTACATTAACCGAGCTACCTTTATGACTTCCAGGAATAAATTTAGGGAGCAGTGAAATTAATCTTTCTGCTTCTTTTTTTAGAAGTGCACTGTTTTTAGGTCCTTTCTTTTTTATGTCAATTACTTTTCCTTGCTTATCAATAGTAAATTGAACTAAAATTTTACCTTCAATTTTTTTTCGCAAGGCCTCTTTTGGATAATCAAAATTTCTAACAATATGTTTAATCATTTCTTTTTCAAAACACTTAGATTGTTGAAGAATTGGAGTCTTTTTACACTCATTAAACAAAGGAATTTGTTCAACTAGATGAAAAGGAATTTTATCTAAAGAAGTTAAAATATCTTCTTTTAAGTTTAGTTTTTCTACAAGAGAATTTTTACTTTTTATTTCTTCTACTTTATTTGATTTTGCTGAAATAGTATTTGTTTTTCTAAGTTTACGATGTCTTTTTCTTGTCGAAATTTCTTTAGTTTTTTCAGTTTCTAGAGCTTCTTTTACATCTTCTATAGAGCATTTAGTAATACTAATGGTATTTAAATCTTGGATATTTTCATTTGGGGTTTCACATTTTTCTTGAGCATAAGAAAATGATATTGAAAATAAAAAAAAGGTAAAGATATGTTTCATTTGTGTGTGTTAAAGAGGAATTTTTAAGGAGCACGAAAATAAAATTATCTGAAAATCTAGATAAATATTTTATATTAATTTAAGATTAAATTTATAGGAAAAGAGTATGTGACATCAACAGGAATTCCTTTTTCCTTACCTGATTCTAACTGAGGTAACTTGTTAATAATTCGGTTGATTTCGTTGGTAATAATATCACTTGGTTTAGAGCTTACTACTTGAATGTTTTTTGGTAATCCATATATATCTATTGTGAATTGAATCAAAATTCTGCCACGTATACCTTCTTCTGAAAAGACTTCAGGATAATAATTTTTAGAAAAATGTTTTTGCATATTGTCTTTAAAACATTTTTTTGCATTTTCGTTAGAACTATTTTTACACTTAGGAAATAAAGGAACTTGCTCAACAACAGAAAATAAAATTTCTTTAGTTTGAGATTTTAAGGAATTTTGTATTGATAAGCCATTGTTTGTAGTAATAATAGAAACTTTTGAAGAAGCATTTAAGCTTGATTGATTTTTTTGAGTAATCTTTCTTACTTTTTTTATTCTGTTTCTAGCAGTTAGTGTTTGAGTTGTTTTTTTTCTAGGAATTTGATTTTCTTTACCAATTTTACATTTATCCATACTAATAATATTTAAATCAATAGTATTATCTTCAGGCGTAGTACATACTTCTTGAGCTTCGAGTGTAATTGAGATGAAAAGAAAAAATGTTAAAAAAAGGAAAGTTGTTTTCATAAGGCTTAAGAGCTTGTTTGATGACGTAAAAATCATTCTTTTTTACTCTTTTGTTCTTAAGTAATTATGATATATCTATTAAGTAATATGTTCTTTAATGTTATGAATATTAAGTAAATATTAAGTGAAATGAGATAATAAAAAAAGCCTTCATAATTTATGAAGGCTTTACTTACTTGTATAATAAATTGTAAGCTATTACTTTACATTCATTAACTCAACATCAAAAATTAAAGTAGCGTTTGGAGGAATTACACCACCAGCACCTTGTGCACCATATGCTAAGTCAGATGGAATTACTAAACGAGCTTTGTCGCCCACTTTTAACAACTGAATACCTTCATCCCAACCAGGAATTACCTGACCAACACCAATAGCAAAATCGATAGGTTGTTTGCGCTTATATGATGAATCAAATACAGTTCCATCTAATAACTGACCTTTATAGTGTACAGAAACCATAGCTCCTTTAGTAGCTTGTTTTCCGTCTCCATTTTGTAAGATCTTATAACGTAAACCGCTTGGAGTTTCGTCATATCCTGCTGCTACTTGATCTAATAACTCTTTTTGTTTAGCTTTTGCTTCAGCTTCACGTTTTTCACGAGCTCCTTCAAAAGTTCTAAAAGCTTCTACAGCATTAAAAGCTTCAGCATCACTACCAACACGAATAATTTCTACATCCATAGTATCGTCTTGAGCAATTGCATCAACAACGTCTTGTCCTTCAATAACACTACCAAAAACAGTGTGTTTACCGTCTAACCAAGGAGTAGCAACATGTGTAATAAAAAATTGAGAACCATTGGTTCCAGGACCTGCATTTGCCATAGATAATTTTCCTGGAGCATCGTGTTTTAATTCAGGGTGAATTTCGTCATCAAATTTATAACCAGGGTTTCCTGTTCCTGTTCCTTGAGGACATCCTCCTTGAATCATAAAATCAGCAATTACACGGTGGAATTTTAATCCGTTATAATAAGGAGTTCCTTGTGGTTTCGCTGAGTTTTCTAAATTTCCTTCTGCTAAAGCAACAAAGTTACCTACAGTTCCAGGAGTTTTTTCGTATTCTAAGTTTACTAAAATTTCACCTTTTGGAGTGGTGAACTTTGCATAAATTCCGTTATCCATTTTTCTCTTGTTTATTTATATATGTGTGATTCTAGTGTCCAAAATTTAAGGGAAAAAAGAATCTTTTTATTAAAATAGCTAAATCATTGTTTTTCTTAGCAATGACAAAGTTAATTTTTTACAGATAAAGTTGAAAGGTTAAAGCTTAAACCTATGTTAATATTGTTAGAGTTAACATTTCCAAAAGGAGAGTAATATCTACCTCCAGATGCAATTATAGAAACCTGATTTACGATATCATAACTCAATCCAAGAGTAGGACGAATAATGATTCCTTCGTCAGTATCTACACCAGCACCTCCACCAGCACCTGCCATAACTTCTATAAATCCACGCATTTTGTTGTTAAAAAAATATGGACTATATATACCACCACCGACTAATCCGTGAGCATATCCACCTGAACGACCGTCATATGCAAAACCAGCTTCTCCAGCAATATATAATGAATGATTTAAATCATAGTTAACTTTAAAGCCAATTAATTGTAAGTCAATTTCAGTAGCGTCGTAAATATCATCTGTTTTAGCAACATCAAAATAACTTTGATTTTGAACTTCAAAACGTAACCCTTTTGTAAGATAAGTACTGCTCTCTTCGGAAGATGTTCCGCCGTTAAATCCGAAGTACTTTAAACCAAATCCGAAAGTATAGGCTTCTAAATCACCAGCAATGGCACGATAATATCCACCATGACCACTAATAGCAATGTTTTTAAATAGTTTTAAGTCAATTCCTGCAGAAGGGTAGATCATTAACCCACCTTCAGGAGCTACACGACCACCAGCAGCACCAATACCTAATTTTCCGAAGATATTAACGTATTTTGATTGATATGGATGATACCCCGCACCAATAAATAAATCCATAAAGCCAGCGCGTAGCCCCCTGTAAATTGCATCGGTGTGAGCAAATAGAAAAGTATTTTCGTTCAAATATTTCTGATACTCAAATCCAAGTACATATAGTAATTCATTTAGGTCATCCCCATTATCTTTTTTCGAATTACCAATAGGTTTAAAGAAATCAAAACGAATTTGTTGTGCATTTTTAACCACTGGTTTACTCCAAAAACTATCTGGAGAAAGATTGTCTGCTACAAATTTTTGATGCGCTTTATCATAATCAGTAAAACGTAAAATACTTGGTATCTCTACAAAGAAAGAAACGGAATTACTTTTAATTTCTCCTGATAAAAAGTTAACGTGACTGTATTGTATTCCGAAGGAGTAATCATTCTTTTTGTACTGCAATCCGATATTGGGATTAATAAAACCGCCATCATTTACCAAGTAACGATATCCGCCACCACCACCAAAATGGAAGTTAGCATCAATATATAAGTTTTTATATAATTGTTTATTGATTCCCAATTCTGCACCTAAGGTAAATAATCCTCCTTGGTCTCCTGTTACCGCAAAATGAAATCCAGCTCCACCATATAACCAATCATTAATAGGGATTTGATAATGCAAGCCAGTCAAACCCATCGTTGGTTTTAAGTCAGTAAACTTATCCGAAGGCATTTCAACAGGAATAAAATTCAAACGAACTTTATTGTGTAATTCTTTTCCTTGTAAACTCGATAAACCCTCTTGACTATAAGTTATAAAAGAGAAAAGAGAGAATAGAAAAGAGAATATGTAGGGTTTGTTAAAACTCACTAGTGAAATGTAATTTTACTGTTGGATATTTGCTTTGTGTCATTTGAATTGTAAACGGAGAATCAGCTAAAAACACTAGTTGACCTTGTTTGTCTTTAGCTAAATAACGTTGTTTTACACGTTTAAACTCTTTGAATTCTTCATTTTTAGGGTCTTCTGGTTCAACCCAACAAGCTTTGTGTACTGCAATATTTTCATACGAACATTTAGCACCATATTCATGCTCTAAACGGTATTGAATTACTTCGTATTGAAGTGCTCCTACAGTTCCTACAATTTTGCGTCCGTTCATATCTAAGGTAAATAACTGAGCAACTCCTTCATCCATTAACTGGTCTAAACCTTTATAAAGTTGTTTAGCCTTCATTGGGTCAGCATTATTTACATAACGGAAATGTTCTGGAGAGAAACTAGGAATTCCTTTAAAATTTAATTGTTCTCCTTCTGTTAATGTATCTCCAATTTTAAAGTTTCCAGTATCGTGTAAACCAACAATGTCACCTGGGAAAGATTCTTCAACAATTTCTTTTTTCTCAGCAAAAAAGGCATTCGGACTAGAAAATTTTACTTTTTTACCGTTACGAACATGTAAGTAGGGTGTGTTTCTTTTAAAAGTTCCTGATACAATCTTTACAAAAGCTAAACGATCACGATGTTTAGGATCCATGTTTGCATGAATCTTAAAAACAAACCCTGTCAATTTTTCTTCTTTAGAATCAACCAAACGTTCCTCAGCTTTTTTTGGCTGTGGATTTGGAGCAATATCAATAAAGCAATCTAATAACTCTTTTACTCCAAAATTATTTAAAGCAGAACCAAAGAAGACAGGCTGTAAATCTCCATTAACGTAAGCTTCTTGGTTAAAGTCTGGATATACTTCATTTACTAATTCCAATTCTTCACGAAGTGTATTTGCAGAATTTTCTCCAACAATTTTATCTAGTTCAGGGTTGTCTATATTATCAAATTCAACACCTTCTGAGATGGTTTGTTTATTGTCTCCAGAAAAAATGTTTAGTTTCTTTTCCCAAATGTTGTAAATTCCTTTAAAATCGTATCCCATTCCAATAGGGAAACTTAAAGGAGTTACTTTTAAACCTAGTTTTTGCTCAACTTCATCTAATAGATCAAAAGCATCTTTTCCTTCACGATCCAACTTGTTAATGAAAACAATCATTGGAATTTTTCGCATACGACAAACCTCTACTAACTTTTCGGTTTGTTCCTCAACCCCTTTTGCGACATCAATAACTACAATAACACTATCTACCGCAGTTAAGGTTCTAAAGGTGTCCTCAGCAAAATCTTTGTGACCAGGGGTATCAAGAATATTGATTTTTTTGTCTTTATAAATAAAAGCTAATACAGAGGTAGCAACAGAGATACCACGTTGGCGTTCAATCTCCATAAAATCAGAAGTAGCTCCTTTTTTAATTTTATTATTTTTTACCGCACCAGCTTCTTGAATCGCTCCACCAAAAAGTAATAATTTTTCAGTTAAGGTGGTTTTACCTGCATCTGGGTGTGATATAATTCCGAATGTACGTCTCTTCTGTATTTCTTCTAAAAAACTCATCTATAAATTTTAAGGTTGCAAAGATACATTTTAAAGCGAACTGTTCAAAAGGTTTTAATTGTTGAACTGGTCGCAATTTTGTAAGTTTGCTTTTCGTAAATTTTCTAGATGAAAGAGCAAGTAATTTTAGTTGATCAGCAAGATAATCCGATAGGATTAATGGAAAAAATTGAAGCACATGAAAAAGCTTTACTACACAGGGCATTTTCGGTATTTGTTTTTAATGATAAAAATGAATTGATGTTACAACAACGTGCTGCTGAAAAATATCACTCCCCTTTGTTATGGACAAATACTTGTTGTTCACACCAAAGAGATGGAGAATCGAACATTGAAGCTGGAAAACGTAGATTACAAGAAGAAATGGGGTTTTCATGTGAGTTAGAAGAAGTATTCTCTTTTATTTATAAAGCTCCGTTTGATAATGGCTTAACAGAGCATGAATACGATCATGTAATGATTGGTCGATTTAACGACGAACCTATTGTAAACCCTGAAGAAGTGGCGTCATATAAATGGATGCCTTTAAAGGAGGTGAAAAATGATATAGATAATCATCCAGAAAAGTATACAGCTTGGTTTAAAATAATTTTTAAAGAATCGTACGATAAAATATCTAAGTATATTTAATTATGCCTAAAGTAACAGTTCACAGAAAAGCACATTTTAATGCAGCACATAGGTTATTTAACCCTAAATGGTCTGATGAGAAAAATTACGAGGTTTTTGGTAAGTGTAGTAACCCTAACTACCACGGTCATAATTATGAGCTAATTGTTTCATTAACTGGTGAGATAGATCAAGAAACAGGATATGTATATGATTTAGGTAAGCTGAAAGATTTAATTAAGTCGAAGGTTGAAGATCTATTGGATCATAAAAACTTAAATATTGAAGTAAAGGAGTTTAAAAATGTTAATCCTACAGTAGAAAACATATCAGTAGTAATTTATAATAAGTTACGTGTAAGTATTCCAGAAAAATTAGACTTAGCAATTACATTATATGAAACTCCAAGAAACTACGTAACTTATAGAGGTACATAATTTATGATAAACCAATTACTAAGATTTACTCCAATTTTAAAGCAAAAGGTTTGGGGAGGAAAAAAACTAAACCTACTACTTCATAAAAACTCAGACGGATCCAATATTGGAGAGAGTTGGGAAATTTCAGATGTTGATGGAGATGAATCGGTTGTTAGTAATGGTAACCTTAAAGGAAGAACATTAAGAAGTCTTTTAAAAGAGTATAAGAACGATTTAGTAGGTGAATATGTATATGAAACTTTTGGAGAGCAGTTTCCATTATTAATAAAATTTATTGATGCAAAAGAGGTTTTAAGTATTCAAGTACATCCTGATGATAAATTAGCAGAACTTCAAGAGTCTTTTGGGAAGACAGAGATGTGGTATGTAATGCAAGCCGATAATGAAGCTAATATTATTATAGGTTTTAAAGAAAACTCTAATAAAGAAGAATACGTATATCACCTAAATAACAAGACGCTCTTAAGTATTTTAAATGTAGATAAAGTGTCCAAAGGAGATGTTTATTTTGTGCCACCAGGAAGAGTACACGCTATTGGTGCTGGTTTACTGATTGCTGAAATTCAACAAACCTCAGACATAACTTACCGTATTTACGATTGGGATAGAAAAGATATAGACGGTAATTACCGAGAACTCCATACTGAAAAAGCATTAGAAGCTATTGATTTCTCAGCTAAAAGTTCCTATAAAACAACTTATAAGAAACAAAAAAATATAGCGAATAAAGTTGTTGCATGCCCTTATTTTACAACAAATATATTACCAGTGGAGGGGAAAAAAGAAATAGATTTATCTAAAAAAGATTGCTTCGTAATTTATATGTGCGTAGAAGGGGAGGTAACATTCTTTTATGAAAGTCAACAAGAAGTTGTAAGAAAAGGAGAAACAATCTTGGTACCAGCATGTATTGATAAAGTGGAAATTTTATCAGAAAACTCTTCAGAACTATTAGAAACGTATATAAAATAAGCTTAAGAGAAAAGAATCTCCTAAGCTTATAAACAAACCAAACTAACTTAACGATTGCTTAATTGATTGTAAAATCAATTTTTAGGAATAATTAAGACGCTTTTTTAATTGTATAGCCAAAAGTAGCTGTACATATAATATTTCGTTTCTTTTCTTCTTTTTTAGATACTGTTATATTGAAAATAATCTCAGTATCACTCAATTTTTTAATATTGTTTTTGATAACAAGTTTATCATTAAGGTATGCGTTGCCTAACAGATCAAACTCAATACTGTTAAAACTAAAATTAGAAGAGTCTGGATAAAAGCCTAAAGAAGTATTCGCGCTAGATTCAATTTTATCGTATAAAACTGAAGTTTTTAACACTTTGTTTTTGCTAACCTGCTTTTTGTTAACTATAAATTGATTTGGCTGACTGTTTGATGTGATATTTAATGTTTTCATGATAATTTTAAGGATTAAGTATTAGTAATTCCGGATCTCTGTAAAATGGATTTTGTACTGAGTACATTACAGTTGAGGCTACATGTTTTCTAATTGAGTTTCGATACTTAAAAGTGTTCATAATGTTTAAAATTTAAAATATTAGTAAATAAAAAAGGTGCTTTTTTAAAAAAGCACCTTTGGTTAAATTTATATTAAAATTGATTGTTTAAAATCGATGTTTAAATCTGTTTCTTTGGGTGCTTTTAGTTACATATACATATTGTTTATGCATGCGGGCAGTACACATAATCGAATTGATTGTGTTAAAAATAAACGTGTATGTACCTAAAAGCGTCTTCATAATGACTCAAAAGTAGTAAAAGTTTTTAATAATTGAACAAAACTAAAAAGTATTTAATGTTAAAGTTTTATCAATGTGAGTATTATCAGTTTTTATGATGGCAGTTTAAATACGTATCTTTGATACGTAAATACTTATGATTATTTATGAAGATAATAGCAATGATACCTGCACGTTATAGTGCATCACGTTTTCCAGGGAAATTGATGAAAGATTTAGGAGGAAAACCTGTAATTGTAAGAACCTATGAAGCAGCTGTAAAAGCAAACCTTTTTGATGAGGTATATGTGGTAACCGATTCCGAAGTAATTTACAACTCTATAGAAAAAGTAGGAGGTAAGGTTTTAATGAGTCAAAAAGAACATGAATGTGGCTCTGATAGAATTGCAGAAGCAGTTGAAAATTTAGATGTAGACATTGTGGTAAATGTACAAGGAGACGAACCTTTTATTGATACAGTTTCCTTATCAAAACTAATTAGTGTTTTTAAATCTGATATTCAAAAAGAAATAGATTTAGCATCACTAAAAGTAAAAATGACGAATAAAGAAGATATTCAAAATCCAAATAACGTTAAGGTAATTACTGATACAAATGATTTTGCTATTTATTTTTCAAGAAGTATAATTCCATATCATCGAGATAAAGAAGTTCCTGTAAACTATTATAAGCACAAAGGAGTTTATGCGTTCAGAAAAGAAGCGTTAATTGATTTTTATCATACCCCTATGACACCAATAGAGGCTGCTGAAAAAATTGAATGTATTCGTTATTTAGAAGTAGGAAAAAAAATAAAGATGATAGAAACTTCAGTGGAGAGTATTGGTATTGATACTCCTGAAGATTTAGAGAAAGCTATAAAACAACTAGAAAATGAATAATATTAAAATAATATCTTTTGATGCAGATGATACACTTTGGGTAAACGAGACTTACTTTCGTGATGCTGAAGATGATTTTGCTCGATTATTGTCCGATTATGAAACAGAGAATAAAATCCATCAAGAGTTATTTAAAAAAGAAATAGAAAATCTTAAAATATACGGGTACGGAGTAAAAGGTTTTATGCTGTCAATGGTTGAATGTGCGCTAGAAATTTCTAACTATAAAATTAGTCCTAAAAAAATGGAAGAAATTCTTGAAATAGGAAAAGATATGTTAGAAAAACCAATAGAACTCCTAGATGGGGTAGAAGAGGTGTTGCAAGAATTACATGGAAAATATAAGTTAATTGTAGCAACCAAAGGAGATTTGTTAGATCAAGAACGTAAGTTGGCAAAATCAGGAATTTTAAAATATTTTCATCATACAGAAGTGATGAGTGAGAAGAAAAAAACTGATTATAAAAAATTAGTAAAACGCTTAGATATTAATCCTTCAGAGTTTTTAATGATAGGAAACTCATTAAAATCAGATGTGTTACCGTTAATTGAAATAGGAGCAACAGCGATTCATGTTCCGTTTCATACAACATGGGCACACGAAGAGGTTAAAGAAGAGCAAAAATCAGATGCTTACAAAACAGTATCTAGTATTACAGATGTATTAAAATTTTTATAAATGAAATACCTAGATATTGAAAGTTGGAATAGGAAAGAGCTTTTTAAACATTTTAGAACTTTAGAAGATCCAACTTTTGGATTAGTTGTAGATGTAGATGTGTCTATAATCTATCAATTAGCAAAAGAAAAGAATCAGTCCTTTTTTGTCCGATACTTACATGCTTGCATGAAAGCTATAAATGCAGTTGAGAATTTAAAATATAGATTAGAAGGTGATAAAATAGCTGTTTACGAAGTAATCAACGCTTCAGCAACTATTGCAAGGCCTGATAACACTTTTGGATTCTCATATATAGATTATTCTGAAAAGTTTGAGGAATTCAATTGTAACTTTCAAAAGGAAAAAGAACGAATTTTAAATTCTAATGATTTGTTTCCGTCTAAGTACTCTTTAGGATGTATACATTGTTCGGCCATTCCTTGGGTAAGCTTTACAGGGCATAAAGAACCTTTTTCAGGAAATAAAAATGATAGCGTGCCTCAATTAGCTTTTGGTAAAATAAAGGAGCAAAATAAAAAAATGTTAATGCCTGTGGCTGTTAATGTAAATCATGCTTTGGTAGATGGATATCATGTAGGGCAGTTTTTTGAAAAATTTCAAGAAGAATTGAATAAAATCGATTAATTTTGCATCAAAATTTATAATTATGGCAAGCATAAAAAATTTAAAGAAAGATATTAACTATACGTTAGGAGATATTATTAGTATTTGTCAAATAACAAAAGAGTTAAACCCTGAAGCAGATAAAGCAAAGGCAGATGCTATTGTAGATGAGGTTATTGTAACTTTTGATGATTTAATAGCTAAAGTTAACGCAAAAAACGTTGAAAATAAGAAAGCTTACTATAAATCAATTAATACAGAGTTAGAGACTAGAGCAAATGCTTTAATAGAAAAAGTGAATAGTTTATAGTATTGTAAATTATACGACTAAAAATGCGAGACTTGAATAAGTCTCGCATTTTTTTTGGATAAACTTTAACACTCTACTTGGAATAAAAATTTGTAAATTACGTTCAGTATTTAATAACAGATAACCCCAATAAAAATGGCAAGAGCTATGTATGAGTACACGAAAACTGTGCTTCAAAAGGTTAGTTTTAACGCTGATTTATTTTGTAAAGAGCTTGAAAAAGCTTTAGGTAGATTACTACCTTATGAAATAGATGAACTAACTATTTGGCTAAAACAATTTACGGCTAATAAACCAGATTTAAATGTTTGTTTAGCCTTAGTCGATAAGTAAAAAAAGGAAGCTTTTAAAGCTTCCTTTTTTTACTTATCGATGTTTCTTTTTTTCACCCTTTAGCTTTTTTATGAGCTTTCGGTGAAATTCATGTTCAGCCACCTCCAAGGTGAGGATTTTTTTATCTGATAAAAAGGTAGAAAGTTTATCATAAAAATTAGTTTTAGTTTCATATTGTTCTTTTGAAACGGACTTAATTTTATTAACAATTTCTTTTGATTCTTTATCAGTTAAGCTATCAATTCCTCCACAACTAAGTATTTTCTTTTTAATACTGTAGCGTTCTGCTTTATGAAGTTCAATCATTTTTTTGTCATATACATTATATAGTGGCCAAAACTTATTGGCTTCTTCTTCTGTTAAGTTTAACTTTTCAGAAAGAAAAGCAACCTTAAAAGCTTTAACCTTTTCATAATTTCCTTTTCTTGTTTGCGCTTGAACAGAAAAAAAGGAAGTGAAAATTACGAATAATATAAATAATTTTTTTTTCATTATTGTTCTATTTCATTTATGAGTGTTGTTGTATCAACAGAATTTAAGTAGTCTTCTAGTGTTTCATCACTAATAGAGGCTAATATATCTTCATCTAGTTCAGACGTGTTTAATGTTGCTGCAAGCTCATTATTGTCAATATCACCGTATCCATTTTCATACCAAGATTCAATATCGGTAATGGTTATATCTTCGAAAGTAATTTTTTGAGTATTAAAATAATTAAAACCGATGAAAAGTAAAACTGAAGCTGCAGCGGCTAAAGGGATGTACTGTAAAATTCTTTTACGTAATGAAATTACTTTCGTTTCTGTAGTTTGTTCTGTAACTAATTTTGATAGAATTTGAGTTTCGATTGTGTCAAAATAATCATCAGGAGTATTGAACGTTTTCTTTTTTGGTAAACTATCTATAAAAATGGAAGTATTAATTTTTTCTTCAATTTCTTCAAAGTAGTTTTGAGGAATTGAAAAACCACAATTCTTACCAGCTTTTAGGCTTGAGAAATTTATAGTATGTTTATTTTTTTTATTCATTATACTTTAGTAAGACTATTCTTATAGTAAAAGGTTTAATTATAGTTCTTTATAAAATGTTCTATTTTTTTTGTTGCTATGTGATAAGAAGCTTTTAAAGCTCCAATAGATGTGTTAAGAATTTCAGAGATTTCCTCATATTTCATTTCATCGAAATACTTCATATTAAAAACTAATTGTTGTTTTTGAGGTAATGTAGCAATTGCTTTTTGTAAAATAAGTTGAATTTCATCACCTGAAAACCAATAATCGCTATCTAGAGTGGAAGTAATTTGTAGTTGATAATCAGAAATATGAATGTTTTTCTCTTTAGCTTTTTTATTGATGAAGGTAATAGCTTCATTGGTTGCTATTCGGTACATCCAAGAAAATAGTTTGCTATCTCTTTTAAATTGATTAATATTTTTGTAAACCTTTATAAAGGTGTTTTGTAAAACATCGTCAGCATCTTCATGAGAAATTACAATCTTTCGTATATGCCAATACAATCGCTCTTTATATTGCGATACTAGGTTTTTAAAAGCAACCTGTTTTGTGGTAGGTTGCTGCAATTGATCTATAAGTGTAATTTCGTCAATCAACTAAAAACTATTTAGCTGTTAGACTATAAAGATAGTTAAAGGTTTAAAAAGAGTAATAAAAAAATACTATTTAATTCTTTTTGTGCAACCAAATAAACGTTTTTCTTTGATAGTTTCAGAAACTCCTTTAGGAAGCATTTCTTCCCATCCATCTTCTCCGTTTTTAATCATTTTTAAAACTTTTCTAGAGAAAATATGTAAAATATCGGGATTAAAGTCTTTAATATCAATTAATCTACCGTTATTTTTGAAGAACTTATAAAGTTCTTTCATTCTAGGGTGCACTTTAAGGTTTTCACTAGTAATATATTCACCAGTTTCTTCATTTTTATAAGGATACATATAAACTTTTAAATCTCTGTAAAAAAGTTTTCCAAATGCTTCTAAAATACCTCCACTTAAATCACGGTAATATTTCTCGTTAAAAATTTGAATAAGATTATAAACCCCCATTGCAAGCCCCATACGTTCCTTAGTATATTCACTAAAATACTCTACAAGCTTAAAGTACTCTTGGTAGTTGGTGATCATAACATTCAAACCAAGAGAGCATAATAGTTCTGCTCTGTCTAAAAAGTCACGTTCATTAATTTCTCCTTCAGCACGAAGATTACTTAACGTAATTTCAAAAATAATTTTAGTTTTTTTAGGGTCTACCTTATTCTCGTCAAAAAACAATTGCTTAGCACTTTCAAACATGTCCATATTAACCTTTGTTACAGGTCTATAACTTCCTCTAAGGGCTAATATATTTTTTTTATAAAGTACTTGTGCAGGCAATAAGTTGTTTCCATCAGGACCAAACATTACAGCATTTGTCATTCCGTTTTTAACAAGTTGTAAGCTCATTAAACGGTTGTCAACATACATAAAACGAGGTCCAGAGAAATTAATCATATCAATTTCTAAACGATCTTTGTCAATATTATCGTAAAAAGATTTTAATAAATCTTTCGGATTATCATTTAAATAATAAGCACCATAAATTAAGTTTACACCTAAAACGCCTAATGTTTCTTGTTGTTGACGTGCATCTGTTTCTTTAAAACGTAGGTGTAAAACAATTTCGTTATAATCTTCTAGTGGATCTAATTGAAAACGAATTCCAACCCATCCATGACCTTTAAACTTTTTAGTAAAGTTAATCGTTGCCACTGTATTAGCATAGCTAAAGAACAATTTATCAGGATGTTTTTGACGATCAAGTCGCTCTTCAATTAAATCCATTTCGTGCTTTAGCATCTTTTTTAATCGAGGCTCTGTAACATAACGATTGTCTTTTTCAATTCCATAAATGGCATCAGAGAAGTCTTTATCATAAGCACTCATAGCTTTCGCTATTGTACCAGAGGCTCCACCAGCCCTAAAAAAATTACGAACAGTTTCTTGACCAGCTCCAATCTCTGCAAAAGTTCCATATATGTGTGCGTTTAAGTTAATCTTTAACGCTTTCATTTTGGTAGTTGGTACAGTGTTTATTTTTTGATCTCCTTTTAACGTAATTGCCATTTTGTTATTTTTTGTTACGTAGTACAAATGTACTGAAATTACAAACGAACAGACAATTTTTGTTGTATTTTTGTGATGAAAATGAAGAAAAAAAATCAAGTAAAAATAACTTTTTTAGGAACGGGAACTTCTACTGGAGTTCCAATGATTACCAGTAAACATCCTGTGGCATTATCTAAAAATCCGAAAGACAAAAGATTACGATCTTCGGTGTTAGTTTCATGGGGTGATATTAACTATGTGATTGATTGTGGTCCAGATTTTCGTCAGCAAATGATGCGTGAAGAGGTGGCTTCGATTAAAGGGATTTTATTTACCCATGAACATGCAGATCATATAGCTGGTTTAGATGAAATTCGTCCGTACTGCTTTCAAATAGGACCAGTACCTATATATTTAACAAAAAGAGTGCTAGGAGTTTTACAAAAGCGATATGATTATATATTTGCAACAGAAAATCGATACCCAAGTGCACCAAGTGTAGCTCCAACGATTATTTCACATAAAGAAAGTTTTGAGTTAGAGGGAGTAGAGGTTACTCCAATTGAAGTAATGCACGGTAATTTACCGATTCTCGGATATCGTTTTAATAACGTAGCATATATAACCGATATTAAAACTATTTCAGAAGGAGAGAAAGAAAAACTAAAAAACCTTGATGTTTTGATTGTGACAGGTTTACGAAGAGAACCTCATAAAACACATTTTAACTTAGAAGAATCGTTAAGTTTTATAGAGGAAATTAAACCTAAAAAAGCATATTTAACACATATTAGTGAGCTTTTAGGATTACATGATGAGGTTGAAAAAGAATTACCAGAGAATGTGTTTTTAGCTTATGACGGATTACAAGTTTAGTATTAAAAAAATTAATACTACAATCAATTTAAATTACCTGAAGTAATTGATGATTTTAAAATAGCTTCTTATTTTTACTCTAAATTTTATAGCATGAAAATTATAATATCACCAGCAAAATCGTTAGACTTTGAAAGCAAAGCTACTACTGATGTATATACGCAACCTAGGTTTTTAGAGCAATCTGAAAAACTGAATAAGAAGTTAAGAACATTGTCAAGAAAAAAATTAAGCGAGTTAATGAAGATTTCTGATGATTTAGCAAGTTTAAATTATGATAGAAATCAAGATTGGCAACCTCCTTTTTCTTTAGATAATGCAAAACAAGCAGTATTTGCATTTACAGGTGAAGTGTATAGAGGTATTGATGCCAGTTCTATATCAGAAGATAAGATTTCTATTTTACAAGAGAAATTAAGAATTTTATCAGGGTTATACGGTTTGTTAAAACCGTTGGATTTAATTCAACCTTATCGTTTAGAAATGGGAACTAAGTTAAAAGTAGGTAGAAGAGAAAACTTATATAAGTTTTGGGATACTACATTGGCTGAGTCGCTAAATGAAGAATTAGGAGATGGAGAGTTGTTAATTAATTTAGCAAGTACAGAATATTTTAAGGCGCTTCCTAAAAAAGCATTAAAAGTACCTATGATAACTCCCGTTTTTAAAGATTTTAAAAATGGACAGTATAAAACTATTATGACCTTTGCTAAAAAAGCTCGTGGATTAATGGTGCGTTACATTATAGATAATAACGTGGAGATTTTAGAAGAGTTAAAAGGTTTTGATGTGGAAGGATATGGTTTTTCTGAAGAAATGTCTACCGAAACTGAATTAGTATTTACAAGATAGATGAAACGAAAAAAAGTTGCTATTATTTTTCTTTTAGGTTGTCTACTAGTTGTTACTTCTATTTATGTTTCAAACAAAGTAATAATTAATAATGCAGAAGGAAAATTATTTAATTCTACAGAAAATATATCTAAAAATAAAGTAGGGCTGTTATTAGGTACGGTAAAGTATTTGTCTGATGGGAGAATAAATCTGTATTATCAATTTCGTTTGAATGCTGCTGTGGAGTTATACAAAGCTGAAAAAATTGATTTTATTTTAGTAAGTGGCGATAATGGCTCCGAAGGATATGATGAACCAACCGATTTTAAAAATGATTTGATTGAATCAGGAATTCCTGAGAGTAAAATTTATTTAGATTATGCTGGTTTTAGAACCTTAGATTCAGTAGTAAGGGTAAAAGAAGTTTTTGGTCAAACCTCAGTAACAATAATATCTCAACAATTTCATAATGAAAGAGCATTGTATTTGGCAAACCATTTTGATATTGAAGCAATAGGATATAACGCCAGAGGAGTTTCAGGAAAAAAAGCTATGAAAGTTCAATTAAGAGAATATTTAGCAAGGGTAAAAGTATTTGTAGATATTCTCTTAAATGTTAAACCCAAGTTTTTAGGAGAACCTGTTGAAATAAAATAACTCTTAACAATCAGCTAAACGAACAGTAACAGCTAAACCACCTTCTGAAGTCTCTTTGTAGTTTCTATTCATGTCTTTAGCCGTTTCCCACATAGTATCTACTACTTTGTCTAAAGGAACTTTAGATTCTTTTGGATTGGTTTCTAAGGCTAATTCAGCAGCATTAATAGCTTTAATTGCCCCCATAGCGTTACGTTCAATACAAGGTACTTGTACCAATCCGCCAATAGGATCACAAGTAAGTCCTAAATGATGTTCCATGGCAATTTCAGCAGCAACTAAGCATTGTGACGGAGTTCCGCCTAACAATTCTGTTAATGCAGCAGCGGCCATGGCAGAGGATACACCAATTTCAGCTTGACAACCACCCATAGCAGCAGAAATTGTTGCATTTTTCTTAAAAATACTTCCTATTTCTCCAGCAACTAGCAAGAATTTTTTAACATGTTCAAAAGTAGCATCGTGGTTTTCTATTACTAAATAATACATTATTACAGCAGGAATAACTCCAGCACTTCCGTTGGTTGGAGCAGTAACAACTCTACCCAAAGAAGCATTCACTTCGTTAACAGATAAAGCTAAGCAGCTTACCCATTTTAAAATTTCACGGAATTTTACTTCTGTACTTCTAATAGCAGTAATCCATTCTTGTTGGTTCGTATATTCAGCTTCTTTAATAAGTCTTTGGTGTGTTTCAAATGCACGTCGTTTTACATTTAATCCGCCAGGTAAAATTCCTTGAGTGTGACAACCTATGTACATACATTCTAACATAGTGTTCCATATGCGATGCAATTCTTTGTCGATGTCTTCAGCAGAATTAATTACAAGTTCATTTTGGTAAACAATGTCAGAAATATTTAATTCTTCCTTTTCGCAATAGGCTTCAAGCTCAGTAGCTCTGTTGATAGGGAACGGAAAGTTTTGCTTATTTATCTCAATATCTTCAGCAAGATTATCGTCTTCTTGCACAATGAACCCTCCACCAATAGAATAGTATGTTTCTGTAGAAATTTCTACACCGTTAGCATATCCTCTAAAAGTCATTCCATTAGCATGAAAAGGTAAAAACTCTTTATTGAATGTTACTGAGCCGTTGGCAAAAGCAATATTTCTTTCATTATTAAAAAATAAAAGTTCTTTAGTTTTAATATCATTGATAATAACATCAATTGTTTCAATTGGAATATATTCAGGATCAGCTCCACTTAAACCTAATAAAACAGCTAAATCTGTTGCGTGCCCTTTGCCTGTTAATGAAAGAGAACCATATAAGTCCACTTTTATCTCTTCAATTAAAAGAAATTCATTTGTATCTTTTAATTTTTGAATCCATTGTTGAGCCGATCTCCAAGGGCCTAGAGTATGAGAACTAGATGGTCCCACCCCAATTTTAAGCATGTCAAAAACACTAATAAATTGCGACATAAATATAAGTTGTTTGTTGGCGGCTAAAATAAAAAAATCCTGTATTTAAAACTTAAATACAGGATTTATATTTTTTAGAAAGAGAGGTTATTACATTCCGTAAACAGACTCTTTATCAAATTTCTTAACCAACATGTAGTATACAACTGCACGATACTTATTTCTTTCCGACTTTCCAATTCTTTCCATTACTTCTCCAATAGCTTTATCTAATTCAGGTCCATCAGCTAAACCTAATTTTTTCATTAAGAAGTTTTTCTTAACAGTTTCTAGTTCTTTAGGGTCACTTCCTGATACGGTTTCAGCATCTTTTTTATAAATAGAAGGGCCTAGTCCTTTTGTTACAGCAGTTAATAAATCAGTGTTAGAACGAATATCTCTATCGTCCATAAACTTTTTATAAAGCGCCACTTTTTCGTCAAATTTACTCATGATTTTTTGTTTAAAATTAGATATTAATTTTTATGTTCTTTCAAAGATAGAAAAATAATTAACTCTTTCAAATAACTTATTTTTAATAAAAACGAATGTTTTATATTGTTAATTAAATTGTTGAAAAGAAATAAACATACCAGTAAATAGGTATTATTCTTGCAGTAACTTTATATAAATTCAAATCTGTAGCCCATGTCAATATCAAAATTTGAATCTATGTTGAAAACCAACGAGGTATATTTTTTCGATGCTGTAGAGTTTGAGACAATTATAGAGCATTATTTAAATATAGGTAAGCAGTCGTTGGCAAAAAAAGCCGTACAGTTAGGTTTAGAGCAGCATCCGTCTTCAATTCAATTAAAATTAATGAAAGTAGAAATTTTAATTTTTGAAGATGAATTGCATGAAGCAATTAAGATGTTATCTAATATCGAAGCTGTAGAACCTCATAATGATGAAGTATTTATCCAAAAAGCAATTATCTTATCTAAAAAGAAACAGCACACAGAAGCAATTGCTATTTTAAAAGAATCTTTACAGTATATAGAAGATCCATCTGATGTTTGGTCTATGATAGGTATGGAGTACTTGTATCTTGATGATTTTGAAAATGCACGTTTGAATTTTGCAAAGTGTATTGAGGTAGATTATGAAGATTATTCATCGTTGTACAATATAGTTTATTGTTTTGATATGGAGGGTAGTCATGAAGACGCAATAAAATTTTTAAATTCGTATTTAGATAAAAATCCATATTGTGAAGTCGCATGGCATCAATTAGGAAGGCAATATTTTGAACTAGGAATGTTTAAAGAAGCATTAACAGCTTTTGATTATGCAGTATTGATTGATGATAGTTTTATAGGGGGGTATTTAGAAAAGGCAAAATCCTTAGAAGAATTAAAGCGCTATGAAGAAGCAATAGATAATTATTTGGTTACACTGGAATTAGATGACCCAACGGCTTATGCTTATATAAGGATTGGGGAGTGTTATGATAAACTTGAAAACACACAAACAGCAATACACTTTTATAAAAAGGCAGTACATGAAGACCCTCTTTTAGATAGAGGCTGGGTTTTATTAACAAATGCTTGTTATAATCAAGGAAATTATGAAAAAGCATTGTACTATATAAATAAAGCAATTCATATAGATGAATCAAATGTTTTATATTGGAGGCGTTATGGAGATATTAATTTAAAACTTAATTTTTACGAAGAATCAGTTAAGGCTTTTAAAACCTGCTTATCTTTAGGAGATAAAGAGATTGAAATTTACATTGCTTTAGTAGATGTTTTATTGTTTTTAGGAGAATTTAATCAAGCACTTAAGATATTAATTCAAGCAAAAAAAACGTATAAAGAATTTGCAGAAATTGAGTATAGACTTTGCGGATTGTTTATGATTCTAGGAAAAGAAGAGTATGGAGTGGCTCATTTGAATAATGCTTTAGCCATCGATTTTGAATATCATACAATTGTTAAGGACTTATTTCCTTCTGTTTTTGAAAATAAAAGAATAAAAAAAATTATATCTAATTACGATAAAGCTGTTCAATAAAGGCTTTCATGTTTAACACTAGTAAGTATTAATTGTGTTAAGAAACAAACTTCCATATTTTTCTTAAAATTAAAATACAAATTAAGGAGATTATTGAAAGTGTTGCAGCTAGAGTTGTTTCACCATAAATCCAATTTCCAGAGGCGAATAAGAAGCTGTAAATACCTATAGTTCCAGTTATAAACCCTAAAATTTTATATCCAACATTTTTAAATTTATTTTCGTTCTCAAAAATAAGACTATCAAATTTTTCTAAGGTTTTAGTATTGGTGGGGTTTGTTAAAAGAGTTACAATAACCCAACCTACAGTAGTAACCAAAACGCCAATAATTAATTGCCAATATCCCGCAATTTGAGTAAATGGAATCTCCATTTTTCCATTGATAAAAAAGAAAACAGCAATTATAAAAGATATGGCCATTGCAGCAATTTCACTATATGGGTTAATTCTACTCCAAAACCAACGTAAAATAAATAACAGTCCAGTTCCTGCACCAATTTGTAGCAGCAAATCGAAAACTCCTTTAGCTGATTGTAAATAGAAAGAAAAAAGAGCAGCACACAACATTAAAACTATAGTTGATATTCTTCCAACTACTACCTTTTGCTTTTCAGAAGCATTTTTATTTATAAACCTACTGTAAAAATCATTTACAATGTATGAACTTCCCCAATTTAATTGAGTAGAAATTGTACTCATAAAAGCAGCTATTAAAGAGGTTAATACGATTCCTAATAATCCAGCAGGTAAGTAGGTCATCATTGCAGCATAAGCCACATCGTGTCCTTGCATTTCAGTTGTTAAACTAGGAAATGCTTGATTCATACTATCCAAACTTGGAAAAATAATTAATGAAGCAAGTCCAACAATAATCCATGGCCAAGGTCGTAATGCATAATGGGCAAAATTGAAAAATAAAGTAGCCCAAGTAGCATTTTTTTCATCTTTAGCAGCTAACATACGTTGCGCAATATAACCACCACCACCAGGTTCAGCTCCAGGATACCAAGTACTCCACCATTGTACAGCAAAAGGAATTATAAATAAAGTAATTAATGCTTCTTTATCTGAGAAATCAGGAAACATTGCTAGTTTGTCACTTACGTTAGGATGTGTCAATAAATTTGAAAGTCCGTCAATTTCTGGTAAACCAACAATATATATAGTAGCCCAAATAGAACCAACCATAGCAATTAAAAACTGTACAAAATCAGTAAGTAAAACACCTTTTAATCCACCTAAAGAAGAGTAAATAACAATAACTATTGAAGAATAAAAAAGTGTTTCTTCTTGTGATATGCCTAATAAAATATTAGCAATTTTAGCTCCGGCTAAACAAACACCTGCCATTGTAATTACGTTAAAAATAACACCTAAATAAATAGCTCTAAAACCTCTTAAAAAGCTAGCCATCTTACCAGAGTAACGTAGCTCATAAAACTCTAAATCGGTAGTTATTCCTGATTTTCTCCATAGTTTAGCATAAAAAAATACGGTAAGCATTCCTGTAAGAAGCATTGCCCACCAAACCCAGTTACCAGAAACACCATTTTCTCTAACTAGTTCAGTAACCAATCCAGGAGTATCAGCAGCAAATGTAGTTGCAACCATAGAAACCCCTAACAACCACCATGGCATATTTCTTCCTGATAAAAAGAATTCGGAACTGTTCTTTCCTGCTGATTTTGAACTCCAAAGACCAATAAGTAATGAAAGAATAAAAAAACCGAAAATAATAATATAATCAAGAGAGGTTAATAACATAGTTTGTTTTATTTGTTGGCTAAAAGTAACCAAATAATATTAAACGTTAAACTTCAATTAAAAAGCAAAATGAATTTATTGTTTTTTATTAAAAAATGACTAAAATTGAGTAAATTTGATATTCGTTTTTATGAGAAAAATTAAAAAAATAGCAGTGATGACTTCTGGAGGGGATGCTCCAGGAATGAATGCCGCGATACGATCTGTTGTAAGGACTTGTGCTTATTACCGAACGGATTGTATGGGAATTTACAGAGGATATCAAGGGTTGATTGAAGGAGATTTAATTCCGTTGACCGCTAGAAGTGTTAATAATATTATTCACAAGGGAGGTACCATTTTAAAATCGGCTCGTTCAAAAGATTTTAGAACTAAAGAAGGACGTCAAAAAGCCTACGAAAGTCTAAAAAAGAACAATGTAGATGCCTTAGTGGTGATTGGTGGAGATGGTTCTTTCACAGGAGGAGTGATTTTTAATCAAGAGTTCAATTTTCCTATAATAGGAATTCCTGGAACCATAGATAATGATATTTCAGGAACAAGTCATACACTTGGTTACGATACAGCTTTGAATACAGCTGTAGAAGCAATTGATAAAATTAGAGATACTGCATCTTCTCATAATCGACTTTTCTTTGTTGAGGTTATGGGGCGTGATGCAGGATTTATAGCATTAAACGCTGGTGTTGGAGCAGGAGCAGAAGAGATTTTAATTCCTGAAGAAGACTTAGGGTTAGAAAGAATGTTGGAATCTTTGAAGAAGAGTAGAAGGTCAGGGAAATCGTCAAGTATCGTAGTAGTTTCGGAAGGAGATAAAACTGGTAAAAATGTATTTGAATTAGCTGATTATGTGGAAGAAAACTTACCTGAATATGAAGTAAGGGTTTCTGTGTTAGGACATATGCAGCGAGGAGGTTCTCCATCATGTTTTGATAGAGTTTTAGCAAGTAGATTAGGAGTAAGTGCTGTAGAACTTTTACTTGATGGAAAGACAAACTTGATGGTAGGGTTAAAAGATAATAAAGTAATTTCTACCGATTTAGAAAAAGCAATCAAAGGTCAACATAATATTGATACCGAATTATTACGCGTATCAGATATTATGACCACTTAAACAAGAATATAAAATTTTAAATAATGATAAAAATAGGAATTAACGGATTTGGAAGAATTGGTCGATTAGCATTCCGTTCTGCAATGAAAAGAGACAACATTCAAGTTGTGGCTATTAACGATTTGTTAGATGTAGATTATTTAGCCTATTTATTGAAGTATGATTCTGTTCATGGACGTTTTGAAGGAGATGTTGAAGTAAAAAATGGAAACTTAGTTGTAAATGGACAAACAATAAGAATCACTGCTGAAAGAAATCCTGAAAATTTAAAATGGAATGAAGCCGGAGCAGAATATGTAATTGAATCTACAGGTTTTTTTACAGATAAAGATAAGGCAGCAATGCATATTACAGGAGGAGCAAAGAAAGTAATTATTTCAGCGCCTTCTAAAGATGCTAATATGTATGTTATGGGGGTAAACCATAAAGAATTAACAGCTGATGAAAATATCTTTTCAAATGCTTCATGTACAACAAATTGTTTAGGCCCATTAACAAAAGTAATTCACGATAACTTTGGGTTAAAAGAAGGTTTGATGACTACGGTTCATGCAGCAACATCAACACAAAACACAGTTGACGGACCTAACAAAAAATGGAGAAGAGGACGTTCAGTAGTTAACAATATTATACCTACATCAACAGGAGCAGCAAAAGCTGTAACAAAGGTTATTCCAGAACTAGAAGGTAAATTAACAGGGATGGCTGTTAGAGTTCCTGTAGCGGATGTTTCTTTGGTTGATTTAACATTTAGAACAGATAAGGCAACTTCGTTAAAAGAAATTTTAGCAACATTAAAAGAAGCTTCAGAAGGTGAATTTAAAGGAATTATAGGGTATACTGAAGATGAGGTAGTGTCACAAGATTTTGTTTCAGAAACAAGAACATCAGTAATTGATGCTGATGCTTGTTTAGAGTTAAACGAAAACTTTTTCAAGGTAATTTCTTGGTACGATAATGAGTTTGGATATGCTACAAAAATTGTAGATTTACTAGAGTATTCAGCTTCTTTATAAAAGCATAAAAAATTTTGTAATATTGTATTCCCGCTTTTTGCGGGAATACTTTTTTAAACACTATTTATGGAAATAGCAATTATAGCACATGATGGAATGAAAGCTGAAATGGTTCAGTTTTTAAATGAACACAAAGAAGTTTTACGCCAAAAAAGTGTTCAGTTAATTTCAACGGGAACAACAGGGGAGAAAGCAGAAAAAGCAGGTTTTGAAGTAACAAAATATTTATCAGGACCTATTGGGGGTGATGCACAAATTGCAGGTAGAGTAGCAGAAGGGAAATGTCAAATGGTGTTGTTTTTTAGAGATCCATTAGCAAAACATCCACACGAACCAGATATTTCAATGTTAATGCGTTTGTGTGATGTACATGATGTACCGTTAGCTACAAATCCATCGACAGCGGAATTATTAATAAAAGCGATATAAAAGATTATAAATAAAAAAGAGAAACATATAATTGTTTCTCTTTTTTGATTGATTAAAATGTTTGGCTATATGTTCGTGTAACCATTAGTTATCGGTTTAGTTACACGTTTTACTCATATTTGAAACTCGTCCAAAGTCTCGATTTGACAGTTTTCTTCTTGTATTTCCCAGGTCTAACATCAATTTTTTTAATTGCTTCCGTAAATAATTTATCTATTTCATTTGTCTGTGGATATGACTTTACTTTGATGTTTTGAATTTCCGCGTTTTCAGTTACAGTCAAATAGATATAAACGCTCCCTTTGAATTCAATTTCTGAAGTCAGTTTTTCATTTATCAATTCGTTTAGTCTGTTTTCGGAACAGTCAATTTGCTCTTTTTTCGATAAGTCTTTTTCACAATCATTTTCGAATGGCAATTCAGTTAGAATTGCGTAATGATAAATTCCTTCTTTTTTCTGTTTAAAGGGCTTGACTTTATATCCTTTTTTAGTAGAATCGTCTGCATCTAAAAAATGACCTTTTGGAATTTGTCCAATTGCAAAAACTGGCAACAAAAGTAAAAAAGTAAGAATGTTCAATTGGTTTTTCTTCATCTCGTTATTTTAGTCAAATGTGTTATAATAGTTAAAATATCTGTTGTTTTAATGAGCTGATACCGTCCGCGTAATGAGGTTAGTTTTTTTAGCTATTTAACAGCAATCATACTAATTTCTACATTTACAAACTTAGGTAAGTTAGCAACTTCTACAGTTTCACGAGCAGGAGCAGTGGCATCATCAAAATATTCACCATAAACAGCATTAATTTTTGAAAAGTTATGCATATCAGAAATGAAAATAGAAGTCTTAATAACGTTTTCAAAAGTCATTTCAGCAGCAGCTAATACTTCTTTCATGTTTTGCATTACCTGTTTCGTTTCTGCTTCAATAGAATCTAAAACTAATTCACCAGTTTCAGGGTTAATAGCTATTTGTCCAGAAGTGTATAAAGTATTTCCACTAAGTACAGCTTGGTTATATGGACCAATTGGAGTTGGAGCTTTGTCTGTTGTGATTATTTTTTTCATTTTAGTTTGAGTTTATAAAGTTGTTTGCTTTGTTAAAAGGGAAAAGTTAGATTTTTCTAACTTCTAAAATAAAACTCTATCTGGTGGTTTATTTTTATCCCACTTTAAATCGCTCAATACTGAAGATTTCACTCCAATAAAGAAATTGTATGAAGAATTAACACCAAAAGGAGTCCAATTAAAATTAAATCGCCAACTATCTAAATCTCTAGAAAAGTTTAATCTAGTGTAGGTGAAAGCGTTGTCTTTAATATCGTAACCAGAAGAAAAACCAACTTTCCATTTAGGCGAAAGTTCAACATCGCCGCTAAACATTAATGTATTATTACCTATTTGACTTGTTAACCCGTTATTTGTATAACTCATACTGTAAGCTAAATTAAGAGTCCAAGGTATTTTGGCTTTGTATAGTTCTGTTTCTTTTGTTTCGCTTTCTTCATTTTTGTTATTAGTGTTGTTAGGAAATCCATTAGTAGGTCCTATACCTTCCCCAAAAACATCAGGAGTGTCTTGTGCTCCATTACCGTTTTTATCATCATCATTATCTCCACCATCTTTGTTTTTTTCAAAATCTTTACTAGAAATAGAGTAATTAGCTGTTACTCCCAAGTTAGTCATTCTAAAGATATTGCCATTAATTTTATTTATTCTTTGGCCTTTACTGTTTACTTGATACGGGTCGAAGGTAGCATTCATATTTAAAGCTAGTTTGTCTTTAAAAAGACGTGTACCAGCGTTGGCTCTTACAGGAGACCAACGTAAACTGTCAGCAGCTATGTTATAGCTTGTGCTAAAATTTAAGTTGTTAAGAATGGTGATTTTTTTATCTTCTTCATCACTATCGGGGTCTTTTGGGGCTACTTTAGCTTCTAAAACATTGTTTACAGAAATACCAATAGAGTTTGAAACTCCACTTCCAGGTGTTCCATAAATACCGCCTTCAAAGGGAGAGTAGGTTAGTAAGTCACTTGGATCAGAACTTTGGCGTACTGTTAAATCGTAATCATCAGCAAAATTTGGACGATATCCGTATGAAATAGAGGGTCTAATTGTATGTCGAATAGCCTTTAAACGTCCTTTTTTAAAGTTAAATGTACCATAAATATTGGTAGATAAAGAAACACCAAAATTATATTCATTATAACGTGTAAAACCACTAATAGTGTCGTTAACTGCCGCTCCTAAATTACCGTCTTTGTTTACTGCGGTAGGATCATATCTCTTTTTAATTTGGTCAAAATACCAAACATCTTTATAATTTACACTAGGTGATAATGTAAAATATTTAAAAGCTTTTAAACTGGTATTGGTGCTTAAATTATGTTGAATCCCTTTTTTTGCCGTTTGAAACATTTTAGAAGTGAAAAACTCGTCATCTGTGGTGTTAATTTGATATTGCCCCTGCATACTATAATTTAATCCCATTTTTTGAATAGGATTCTTTTTAATTCCTCCTTTACCTGCAAATGGATAAATACGATCCATATTAAGTTGTAAAGAAGGAAGCGTCATAGTAATTGATTCTGTATTGGTGTTTTGTGAATGAGTAGCAGTTACGCTAAGGTTAAAAGGAGTGCCTACAAAATTTTTATAATAAGAAATAGACGAATTTAATGTGTTGTTTAAGAACTGAGAACTATTAAATTCATTTAAAGATTGACGGTAGTACTTACTGCTACCTAAGTTAACAGAGGCAGAAAAACGAGAGTTTGGACTCGCCTTAGAATCTTGACTATGACTCCATCTAAGGTTAAAATTGGTGGATTTTTGATAATCGCTGAGACCACGTATTCCTTGAATAATGTTTTCAAAACGAGCACTAAAACTTCCACTAAATTTATAGCGCACATAATAGTTAGAGGAAGCATTTAACCCCCAACTGCCATTGGTGTATAAATCTCCTAATACAGTTAAATCAAAGTAATCACTTAGTGCAAAGTAATAACCTCCATTTTGCATAAAAAAACCTTGGTTATTACTTTCCCCCCAAGAAGGAATAATAAAACCAGAAGTTCTTTTGTCTGTTAAAGGAAAATAAGCAAAGGGTAAATATACAGGAGTAGGAACATCTGCTAATACTAAATTACTACCACCAACTATAATTTTCTTACCAGGTACTAGTTTTGCTTTATTTGTTTGAATATAATAATCTGGTATTTTCTTTTTTGAAGTGGTAAATCGTAACCTTCTCATGTATATAGTGGAGTCATTTACTCGTTTTGTTTTTTCACCATAAGTAATAATTCCACCTTGATTTGTTTTAACACCGTAAACTAAAGCTTTTTTAGTTTTAAAGTTAAATAAAATAGAATCTTGTTCCGATTCTTGTCCACCTTGTTTAAACTGAGGTCTTTGATGGTATCCTGTACTATCTTTTATACCTTTAGCATATACCATATTATTCTTATAGTCTAAAATAATAATTCCAGCTTTTAAATCAATATCGGTGTATGTTACATGAGCTTTGTTGTATAAAGTAATTGTTTTATTTTTAGTACTTTGTATGGTGTAATCTTCAGCATCGTGGGTAATAATACCATCAATAACTTCTTTAGGCTTAATAGAGTCATTAACAATTGTGTCTCTTTTCTTATAAACAAGGTCGTTATTTTTTAACCCTATTAAAGTATCTTTAGCAGTATTATATGTAGAATCTTTATTAGTTTTTTGAATATTTATAGCCTCCTTAATAGGTTCTTGGGCAATACTTAATTGAAAACAAAAAAGAGATAGGGCTAAAAGTATGTAAGTTGGATTTGCTCGCAATATTATTAATACTATTTTTGTGTTATATTTAAAAACTTTGGCGTGTTATTTGAATGCCTATATTTTAAAAACCAAAAATAGTTAAATTTTATTGATGCAATTCTTAAATTTCCGTAAATATAATATATCAAAATCATGCTTAATTATTCTTACTTCTTTAACAGTTTTGTTAGGGAGTATAGCGTCGGTTTCAGCTCAAAAAAAGTATACTGTTGTTTTAGATGCTGGTCATGGAGGTAAAGATCCTGGAAACTTAGGGAATGGTTACAGAGAAAAAAACATAGCTTTAAGAGTAGCATTAGATGTAGGAAAAGAGCTATCAACATCAAAAGATATACAAGTAGTTTATACTCGAAAAAAAGATGTTTTTGTAGAATTACATAATCGAGCTAAAATTGCAAATGATAAAAAAGCAGATTTATTTGTATCTATACATTGTGATGCTTTTAGAAGATCTGATCCGCATGGAGCAAGTACGTTTGTTTTAGGATTGAGTGGAAACAAAGAAAACTTAGAGATTGCTAAAAAAGAGAACTCGGTAATATTATTAGAAGACAATTATAAACAAAATTACGATTATGATCCGAATTCACCAGAATCAGTTATTGGATTATCTGTACTTCAAGAAGAAAATTTAGAAAATAGTTTAGGTATTGCAGGTTTGGTACAAAATAACTTTGTAGCAATAAAAAGAAATAATCGAAAAGTAAAGCAAGCAAATTTTTTAGTTTTAAGAGAAACAGTAATGCCCAGTGTTTTAATAGAACTAGGGTTTTTAACAAATAAAAATGAAGGAAAGTTTTTAAACTCTAGAAAAGGGCAGCTAAAGATGGCAAAATCAATAGCGCAGGCAATTAGAAAATACTTTGAACGTTTAAAATTAAATACAATTAGTGAAACTATAACGGTAAACGCACCGCTAGTTGAAAATGAAGTAGTAAATAAGGTTGCAGAAAAAGATATACAAGTTGTAAAAAAAGATAACATTTTAGAAAAAAAAGCATCTCTATCAAAACCTGTATCTGCTAAAGTGATGTTTAGAATACAAGTAGCAGCATCAAGAAAAAAACTTTCAACAAGTAGTTTTAAAGGATTAGAAAATGTAGAGTATTTATTTATAGATAATTATTATAAATATTATTATGGAAACTTACCAAGTTTGTCTGAAATAAAAAAAGTTTTACCCAAAGTAAGAAGTAAAGGTTATAAAGATGCTTGGATTGTAGCTTTTAAAAACGGAAAACGAATTTCAATAAAAGAAGCATTGAAAAACCGTTAATTTAGAGGTATTCTATATATATACTCGCAAAATTATTATTATTTTCGCTCGTATAAATATATTCTATGTCTAAAGAACTAAAAACAGGAATTGTTGCTGTCGTTGTTATTGCACTATTTATTTGGGGTTATAATTTCTTAAAAGGACAAGATTTGTTCAGTGCAAACACAAGGCACTTTTTTGTAGAGTACAATAATATCAATGGTCTAAATGAAGCAAGTTCAGTTACTATTAATGGATTGAAAGTTGGAAAAGTTGATGAAATTCGTTTCAATCAAAACCCAGATAAAAAAGGAAATTTAATAGTGAAAATTTCATTAGACACTGACTTTAATTTTTCTAAAAACAGTATCGCTAAAATATATTCGGCAAGCTTAATGGGAGGGCAAAACTTAGCAATTGTGCCTAAGTATGACGGAGAAGTAGCAAAATCAGGAGATTACTTAAACGGAGAAGTTGAATCGGACATATTCTCATCTGTTGGAGAGAAATTAAACCCCATTCAAGCTAAATTAGAAAACGTATTAGTAGGAGCAGATTCCTTACTTATTGGGTTTAATCAAGTATTAGATGAAAAATCAAGAAAAAGCTTAAATAGAAGTATATTAGGCTTAGAAGGTACCATATATGATGTACGTAAAACTTTAGCTTCGGTTAATACATTACTGGCAAATAATAAAGAAAATTTAAATAAAACCTTTGAGAATACTAAAAAAATTACAGATAACTTTTCAAAAGTATCTGATGATTTAGCGAAAGCTAATTTAGGAGAATCGGTAAAAAAGCTTGAAGCAACTCTTGCAAATGTTAATGGCTTGTTAGCCAACATGAAATCAGGAAAAGGAACTTTAGGAAAGTTAATGACTGATGATAAAATGTATACTAATTTAACAAATGCCTCAAAAGAATTAGAAGAACTATTAAGAGAAATGAAATTAAACCCAAAACGTTTTGTACATTTCTCATTATTCGGAAAAAAGCCAAAACCATATAACGAAGAAAACAATCAAAGCAATACAAGTAACAACTAAATAAAACAACAACTAAAAAATATTCTATAACCTCTTAAAAACTGAAGAAGTAAATAGTTATAAATAGAGTAAAAAAATTAATTAAAGACAATGGAGAATTACTTGCCAAACCTCTTTTTTGCAATTATTTTAATTGCAGCTATAGGGTATTTTGTAATGAATGTTCGTAAGCTAATACGAAACATTAAATTAGGAAAAGATGTAGATAGAACTGATAGAAAGCCAGAACGATGGAAAAATATGGCTAAAATAGCTTTAGGACAATATAAAATGGTACGTCGTCCTGTTTCAGGTATTTTACATGTTGTTGTATATGTTGGGTTTATTCTAATCAATATCGAAATGTTAGAGATTGTTATTGATGGATTATTAGGAACACATCGTGTTTTTCAACCAATAATAGGAAATACATTATATGGTTTCTTAATAGGAAACTTTGAAGTATTGTCAGTACTTGTTTTAATATCTGTAACGATTTTTTGGTTCCGAAGAAATATAGAAAAAGTGAAACGTTTTTGGAATAAAGAAATGGAAGGTTGGCCTAAGAATGATGGAAATATTATTCTATATTTTGAAATGGTGTTAATGAGTTTATTCTTAGTAATGAATGCTACAGATGTTACTTTTCAGGAGGCTGGAGTAGGAAATGTAGTTTCTCAATTTATAGCTCCTTGGTTTGATGGTTTTTCTAATGAATCTTTACACACTATTGAGAAAACAGCTTGGTGGCTACACATTATAGGAATTCTAATATTCTTAAACTATTTATATTATTCTAAGCATTTACATATATTACTAGCTTTCCCAAATACATTCTATGCAAATTTAAAACCCAAAGGACAGTTTAATAATTTAGAAGCTGTAACAAAAGAGGTAAAGATGATGATGGATCCAGATGCTGATCCGTATGCTATGCCTGAAGATGGAGAAGAAGAAGGAGAACCTGAGAAATTTGGTGCTTCTGATGTGACTGATCTAAATTGGGTACAGTTAATGAATGCTTACACATGTACTGAATGTGGACGTTGTACTTCATCTTGTCCAGCAAACTTAACAGGAAAAGAATTATCACCACGTGCAATTATGATGAAAACACGTGACCGTTTAGAAGAAGTAGGAAAAAATATTGATGCAAATGGAGGTACATTTAAAGACGATGGAAAACAATTATTAAATGATTATATAACACCAGAAGAATTATGGGCTTGTACAAGTTGTAATGCCTGTGTACAAGAGTGTCCTATTGGTATTGATCCATTATCTATTATTATGGATATGCGTCGTTATTTAGTAATGGAAGAATCTGCAGCTCCGCAAGAGTTAAATATGATGATGACCAATATTGAAAATAACGGAGCACCATGGCAGTATAGTCAAATGGATAGATTAAACTGGAAAGACGAAGAATAATTTTTTAATAATTAATTATGAATTACGAGTAAGAAATAAAGCGTAAGTCATAATTTAAAAACTCACAATTTATGGTAGTACCAACAATGGCAGAAATGATGGCTCAAGGAAAACAACCTGAAGTGTTATTTTGGGTAGGAGCCGCAGGAAGTTACGATGATAGAGCAAAAAAAATAACAAGAGCCTTCGTAAAAATATTACAACAAGCAGGAGTTGACTTTGCAGTATTAGGCACCGAAGAAAGTTCAACAGGAGATGCAGCAAAACGAGCAGGGAATGAGTTTTTATTTCAAATGCAAGCTGTTACTAATATTGAAATTTTAAACGCTTACGAAATAAAAACAATTGTAACTTGCGATCCGCATTCATTTAATACATTAAAAAATGAATATCCTGAATTAGGAGGAAAGTATAAAGTATATCATCATACTCAATATATTAGCAAGTTAATCAAAGAAGGACGTTTAACTATTGAAGATGAAAATTTAAACGGTAAGCGTTTAACGTATCACGATCCATGTTATTTAGGACGTGCAAATGATGTATATGAAAGTCCACGTGAATTAATTCGTCGTTTAGGAGTAAAAATGACTGAGATGAAACGTCATAAGTCAACAGCATTATGTTGTGGAGCTGGAGGAGCACAAATGTTTAAAGAACCTGAAAGAGGAGATAAAGATATTAACGTGTTAAGAACAGAAGATGCTTTAGAAACAAATCCACAAATTATTGCTACCGGTTGTCCTTACTGTAATACCATGATGACTGACGGTGTAAAATTCAAAGAAAAAGAATCGCAAATACAAGTAAAAGACATTGCAGAGTTAATTGCAGAAGCAAATAACCTTTAGTAAAGAAATATAAAGTTTTCTTAAAAGTGTGTTACGAGAGTAGCACACTTTTTTCTTTGTAGTAAGTTTGTTGAAAAATAATTCGAAAACAAAAAAGAATGAGACACCTTTTTACCTTTTTATGCTTAGTGTTATTAATATCGTGTGATGACACCGATTTATCTCTTGACGGAAATGGAAACTTGGCAACAATAACATTTAATATTACAAGTACAAGTAATGACAACAATGGAAGAATTAAAACTGTTTTTCTAGAATCAGGTTTCTTTAAGTATGATAACACTATAACAACTAATGTTTTTCCTTATAAGAAATCGTATACAGATGAAATTAATTTTGCAGCTAATTTAGCTTTTGAATATGAAGATAAAGCCACAGATAATTTTAGTGTTTATACAATAACAATGGAAATTCTTAGAGATAATGTTTTGGTAGACAAAAGAGAATATTTTATAGATAAACCAGGAACAAAAGTAGGTTTTGATGCTGTAGTAAATAAATAAACGATTCATATAGTTGAAGATAAAAGGAAAGCTTAGCTTTCCTTTTTTTATGTCTAAAAAACTTATCTTTGAAAATCATATTATCTCAATGAAAAACTATATAAAAGCAGCACGTTTACGTACATTACCCTTATCGGTTTCAGGAATTATTTTAGGAAGTTTTTTAGGGGTTTGGCAACCTATACAAACTTCATTAGCTGAGCTTGATGTTGTTGATAAAACATATTTTAAAGTTAAACATATCGAGGTTTTTCCTTCAATATATATATTTTTACTTGCTATACTAACCACTATTGGTTTTCAAGTACTATCTAATTTTGCTAATGATTATGGAGATGGTGTAAAAGGGACGGATAATGAAAGAGAAGGAGAAGCACGTATGGTCGCTTCAGGAGCGATTACTCCAAAACAAATGAAAAATGCAATGATTGTTACGGGAGTCATTACAACCATTATTGCGCTACTACTAATTTATGTTTCCTTTGGAAAGGATAATTTTTTATATTCTATAATTTTCTTTGGGTTAGGAATCGCCTCAATAGTAGCAGCTATAAAATATACCGTTGGGAAATCAGCTTATGGTTATAGCGGATTTGGAGATGTTTTTGTTTTTGTCTTTTTCGGATTGTTAGCAGTCGTTGGAACCTATTTTTTATATACAAAACAATTGAACTTTATCATTTTTTTACCAGCAATTACAGTTGGATTGTTGAGTACAGCGGTATTGAACTTAAACAATATGCGAGATAGAGAGAATGATGCGGTATCAGGAAAAAATACGCTTGTGGTAAAAATGGGAGCAGAATCTGCAAAAATGTATCATTACTTTTTAATTGTAGCGTCTTTTATAGTTGCATTACTGTACACGGTAATTACGTTTAAATCACCATATCAATTCTTATTTATTATAGCTTATATTCCTCTACTAAAACATTTAGTTTTTGTCTATAAAAACAAAGAAGAAACCTTGTTAGATGGAGAGTTAAAAAAAGTAGCTCTTAGTACCTTTTTATTTTCAATTTTATTCGGATTAGGTCAAATTTTGTAACTTCCCAAGAAAATTTAACACTATGAGAACTATTTTAGTTTTTTTCGGAACGTTTCTATTATTTATTAGCTGTAATAGTAAAGGAGCGAATCCAACCTCTTATGGAGAGCTTAAAACTTCAGGAAATTTTGACATTACCAAAGAAATTGTAGAAGCATCAGAAGTTGCATCAGAGAACAAAGAAGTAACAATTGAAAGAAAACTTATTAAAACAGGAGATATTTCTTTTGAAACAGATAATTTATTAGAAACAAGAAATTATATAGAGCAAGCAGTAAAAAAATATAACGGATACATTTCTGCTGATAACGAGTACAAATCTTCTCAAAATATTACTTCAAATTTAACGGTTCGAATTCCTTCAGAAAGTTTTGATACTTTTTTAAATGAGATTTCATCAAAAGTAGCAAGGTTTGATAATAAGAATATCTCTGTTAACGATGTAACAGAGCAATTTTTGGATGTACAAGCACGTTTGAAGGTAAAAAAAGAATTAGAACAACGATATAGCGAAATACTAAAAAAGGCTAGTTCAGTAAAAGAAATTTTAGAAGTTGAGCGAGAATTAACAAATGTAAGGTCTGATATTGAATCGATGGAAGGACGTTTGAAATACTTACAAAATCAAGTGTCTTTCTCAACCCTAACAATTCGATTTTATAAAGAAGAAGTAAGTAAAGCTTATTCAAAAACTTTTGGAAGACGTATAGCAGATGCTTTTGCCAACGGAATAGACAATATAAAATGGTTTTTTATCGGTTTGGTAAACATTTGGCCATTTATACTTTTAATAGTTTTATTAATAATACTCATAAAGAAACGAATTAAACGAAAAGAATAAATACATGAAAATTACTTTTTACGGTCACGCATGTTTTGGTATTGAAATTAACGGAACACACGTATTAGTTGACCCTTTTATAACAGGAAACCCTCTAGCTTCAAATATAGATGTAGATAAAGTAAAAGCAGATTATATTTTACTTACACATGCGCATCAAGATCATGTATTGGATGTGGAACGCATAGCAGAAAGAACTGGAGCTACAATAATATCTAATTACGAAATAGTAATGTATTATGAAACGAAAAAATTCAAGGGACACCCAGTAAATCATGGAGGTACATATAAAAATGATGTGTTTTCTGCAAAGTATGTAAATGCTATTCACACTTCTTCATTTGCAGATGGAAGTTATGGAGGGCAACCAGGAGGGTTTGTAGTAACAGCAGGAGAAAAATCCTTGTATATTTCTGGTGATACAGCAGTAACTATGGATATGAAGCTAATACCGATGTCAACAAACTTAACAGCTTCAATATTTCCGATTGGTGATAATTTTACCATGGGAGTAGATGATGCTATCATAGCGAGTGACTTGGTAATTTGTGATAAGGTGATAGGGTGTCATTTCAATACCTTTCCACCTATAAAAATAGATATAGAAGAAGCTAAAGAAAAGTTCTCACAAGCTAAAAAAGAATTAGTGATTTTAGAAATCGGACAAACAATAACTATTTAAGTAGCCCTTTTATGGGGATATTATATATATGAAAAAAATCAAAATAATTTTAGGAGTAATAACAGTCTTAATTCTTGCATTTTTCTTAACAGGACTAGTAGTACAAGAAGTTGTTTATACCAATGAAGTAATAATTAATAAGCCAGTGAATGAAGTTTTTTCGGATTTTCAAGATGAAGAATTGATGAAAAAATGGATGCCAGAGGTGAAGTCAATTGAAATTTTAGAAGAACAACCTAATAAAATAGGTAGTAAATATAAAGTAGTTGTTGAAAATCAAGGTAAATTGGTAACTATGACAGAAGAAGTATTAGCATATAAAGAAAATGAAAAACTTACTCTTCACTTTGATGCAGAAAATATGCTAAAAACAGATGATTATACATTTACTTCAGAAGGAAACTCAACTAAGATATTACAAACTACTACCTGTATTAGTGAATCGTATATAATGAGTTGTTTATTCCCGTACTTTAAAGGAGCTCTTAAAAAAATGAGTCAACAATATTTAGAGAACTTTAAAAAAGTTTCTGAAACTCATAACTAAAATATTTACAATTGATAAAAGCTACCTACCATAAATACTTACTAAACTTTAAACAAGCAAGTGGTACTTCTCGTGGAATTTTAAGAACTAAAGAAACTTGGTTTATAATTTTAGAAAAAGAAGGAAAGAAAGGTTTTGGAGAATGCGGTTTGTTCAGAGGTTTAAGTGCTGATGATAAAACTAATTATGAAGAGAAATTACAGTGGGTGTGTAACAATATTAATTCTGGCTTAGAGAAATTATTATTTGAACTCATAGAGTTCCCATCGATACAGTTTGGATTAGAACAAGCATTTTTATCCTTAGAAAGCAAAACACCGTTTGAATTATTTCCTTCTGACTTTACTAAAGGACAACAACAAATTTCTATAAACGGATTAATTTGGATGGGAGATAAAGTCTTTATGCAGCAACAAATAAAAGATAAGTTGCAACAAGGTTTTACTACCATAAAAATGAAAATAGGAGCGATTGATTTCGATACAGAGATAGCTTTGTTACAATCAATACGAAAAGAATTTTCAGCCAAGGAAATAGAACTTCGTGTAGATGCCAATGGAGCATTTTTGCCACAAAGTGCCTTAGAAAAGTTACAAAGACTATCTGAGTTAGAATTACACTCTATAGAGCAACCAATAAAACAAGGACAATGGCAAGAAATGGCAAGTTTATGTGAAAAAACTCCATTACCAATTGTGCTTGATGAAGAATTAATAGGTGTATTTTCTTTAAAAGAGAAAGAAAAATGTATAGCTACAATTCAACCTCAATACATTATTTTAAAACCTAGTTTGGTAGGAGGGTTTAAAGGAAGTAACGAATGGATTCAAATAGCATCCAACCATAACGCAGGTAATTGGATAACCAGTGCTTTGGAAAGCAATATAGGGCTAAATGCAATAGCACAATGGACGCATACCTTAAATAATCCGTTGCCGCAAGGTTTAGGAACAGGTAGTTTGTTTACCAACAATTTTGAAAGTCCGTTGGAAGTTTCAAATGGAAGTTTGGGATACAATACAAACAAAAAATGGTACTTTAATATATAACAATGAATTTTATACAACAAGCATATAAAGGAGAAAATAGCTGGTGGAGATGGTTGCTAATAGTTTTGATAGTAATGTCACCATTTATATTAAATTTTTCCATTTATTTTTTATTACCAGAAGTATATAATGAGTTAATGGGTCAAACTGTTAATTTTCAAGGGAATAAAAATATTTTTTTACTTGAAAGTCTAATACCATTCGCAGTATTAATGATATTATTGTTAATTTTTGTAAAACTTTTACATCAACGATCAATTACTTCATTGATAACGAGTAGGAAAAGAGTAGATTGGAACCGTTTTTTTTATGGATTTACTACTTGGTTTTTAATAACTGTGTTTTTTCTTTTGATAGGTTATTTATTAGCTCCTGAAGATTTTGTGTGGAATTTTAAACCAGTTCCGTTTTTTCTATTATTAACGATTTGTATCATTTTAATTCCAATTCAAACATCGTTAGAAGAATTGTTGTTTAGAGGTTATTTAATGCAAGGAATTGGAATTTTAACTAATACTAGATGGGTTCCACTTATCGTAACTTCAGTATTGTTTGGTTTTATGCATATTTTAAATCCTGAGGTATCCAAATTAGGTTACGGAATTATGGGGTTTTATATTGGTACAGGTTTTTTATTTGGTATTATTACGTTGTTAGATGAAGGAACAGAATTAGCTTTAGGAATTCATGCAGCAAATAATATTGCAGCGGCTATTTTAGTAGCTTCAAATTGGGCTGTTTTTCAAACAGATGCTTTGTTTATTGATTATTCAGAACCTAATTTAGTGTTTCAAATGATAATTCCAGTATTTTTAATTTATCCACTATATATTATAATATTACAAAAAAAATATGGCTGGAAAAATTGGAAAGAAAAACTATTTGGTAACATAGAGAAGCCGGTAATAACAACAAAATAGTACTCCAAATAAAGTGGACAATCTAAACTTTCATAATAGTTTTCAGTTAAACGGAAAGTCTTTTTCTAATGAAGATGAATTATTGACTTTTTCGAAGACTATAAACGATTCCGTATATCAATTTTTATCAGATTGGTTTAATGCAGAAGATTTTGTAGTAGTAAAAACATCAGGTTCTACGGGAAAACCTAAACCGATTCGGTTGAAAAAAGAGTTTATGATAAACTCAGCAAAAGCCACTGGAACTTTTTTTGGATTAAAAGAAAATACTACAGCTTTATTGTGCTTATCAACTGGTTATATTGCTGGGAAAATGATGTTAGTTCGTGCATTAACCTTAGGGTGGAGTATGGATGTGGTTGCTCCAACATCTAAAGTTGAAATTCTAAAAGAGTATGAATTTTCAGCGATGGTACCTTTACAATTACGAAGCTCTTTAGGAGATATAGATAAAATAAAGAAGCTTATTGTAGGAGGTGGTGTTGTAGCAAATGATTTAATTGAAGCTATTCAAAATAAATCAACTGAAATTTACGCTACTTACGGAATGACAGAAACAATTACACACATTGCTGTTAAAAAGTTAAACAATGTTATTTCGAACGATAGTGAGAAATCTCACTATAAGACACTCCCTAAAGTACAACTCTCTCAAGACAATCGAAATTGCCTAGTGATTGATGCTCCAAAAGTAGCTGAAGAAAAAATCATAACAAACGATGTAATTCGTTTGATTTCTGATACCGAATTTGAATGGTTGGGACGTTATGACAACGTGATTAACTCTGGAGGAGTAAAGCTACATCCAGAGAAAATAGAAGAAAAACTCTCTAAAATTATTTCAAATCGCTTTTTTGTTGCAGGTATCAACGATAAAAAACTAGGAGAGAAGCTAGTTTTGATAGTAGAAGGAGAGGAAAACGACGCTATTTCAAACGAAGTTAGAAATCTATTGGGGCTTACGAAGTATGAAATTCCGAAAGCAGTTTATTTTGTGGATAAATTCATAGAAACGGAGACACAAAAAATCCAACGTAAAAAAACACTCGCTAAAACTTTACCTCACTAAAAAGTATCGTTCACTTTTCTAATAAACTTGTTTACTCATTTATAGTTTTATAAAAATATAGTGTTAGCTAGTTTTATGTAAACTTTAAAACGAAAAACTATGTTTAAAAAACTATTTTATGCAATGATATTGTTGAGTTCAATAGCACTTGCAGCACAACAAAGAACAATAACAGGTGTAGTTTCAGATGAATCAGGTCCGTTACCAGGAGTTACTATTGTGGTAAAAGGAACTACTATTGGAATTGAAACTGATTTTGATGGTAAATACTCTATTTCAGCTACACAAGGAGATGTTTTAGTGTTTTCTTTTGTAGGAATGAAAACAGAGATGAAAACAGTAGGAAAAAGTCCGGTAATAAATGTTGTAATGAAGGGAGACAATGTATTAGATGAAGTTGTAGTGACAAGTTATGGTACTTTAAAAGGTAAAAAGGCTTTTTCTACTGGAGCTATCAGCATTAGAGGACATAATCAAATTGAAAATAGAGATTCTTATGCAGGAAGAAGTGAAAATATTTTCAGAAGCCCTGTAAACTCTCCCTTGTCTACATTTTCTATTGATGTTGATAAAGCTTCTTACAGTAATATAAGAAGAATGATTAATAGCGGTCAAAAAGTACCAAAGGAAGCAGTTAAGATCGAAGAAATGATTAATTACTTTGATTATAACTATCCGCAACCTAAAGGAAAACATCCTTTTTCAATCACTACAGAAATTGTTAGGACTCCATGGAATAAAGACACTCAGTTGATAAGAATTGGATTAAAAGGAAAAGAGTATAAACAAGAAAATTTACCAGCATCAAACTTAACTTTTTTGATAGATGTTTCAGGCTCTATGTCAGATCATAATAAATTACCTTTATTAAAATCTGCTTTTAAATTATTGGTAAATCAGTTAAGAGAAAAAGATAAAGTAGCAATTGTTGTATATGCAGGAGCAGCAGGGGTAGTTTTAAAACCTACATCAGGAAATGAAAAAGAAACAATATTAGAGGCTTTGAATCAATTAGAAGCAGGAGGCTCAACAGCAGGAGGCGAAGGAATTGAGTTAGCTTACAAACTAGCAAAGGAAAATTATATAAAAGATGGAAATAACCGAGTTATTTTAGCTACAGACGGTGATTTTAATGTAGGAGCTTCAACCAATGCTGAAATGGAAGAGTTAATAGAAGAAAAAAGAAAATCAGGAGTATTTCTATCAGTGTTAGGTTTTGGTTACGGAAACTACCAAGATGATAAATTAGAAATTTTAGCAGATAAGGGAAATGGAAATCATGCGTATATCGACACTATGCAAGAAGCGCAAAAGGTATTTGGTAAAGAATTTGGGGGTACTTTATATACCATTGCAAAGGATGTGAAAATTCAGGTAGAATTTAATCCAGAAAAAGTAAAAGCATATCGTTTAATAGGATATGAAAACAGATTGTTAAATGATGAAGATTTTGTAGATGATACAAAAGATGCTGGTGAGTTAGGTAGTGGTCATACAGTAACAGCATTGTATGAAGTAATTCCTGTAGGAGTAAAAAGTAAATTTTTGAAGAAACTACCCAAATTGAAGTATACTCAAAATAAACAATTAAATAGTTTTAATAATGAATTATTAACGGTGAAGTTTAGGTATAAATTACCAAAAGGGACTAAAAGTATAGAGTTGGTAAAAACGGTTAAAAATGAAGTATTGGCACCAACGAATGATATGAATTTTATTTCAGCAGTAGCTTTATTTGGAATGCAATTAAGTAAATCAAAATTTAAAAATAAGACAAAAATTGAAGATGTACTTAGTTTGACAGAGGGAGAAATAGGAGAGGATAAAGATGGTTACAAAGCAGAGTTCGTTAGATTAGTAAAAACGTATAATTAAGAATAAAAAAACAGGGTTAAATGCCCTGTTTTTTCTAAAAAATCTTTAGCGTCAAAAGCTTTTTTATAATCAGCTAAACTCATTCCGAATCGTTAAGCATTGTAGTTTTCTTCTTTATCTGTTTTGTAAAGTTTGCTTTATATGCTTATTTCTATTGATTCGATTCTTTTGTTTTGTAGAAAATAGTAATAGTGAGAAGTTTGGTTGAGATAAATATATAAAAAAATCCAACGATTTTTATCGTTGGATTTATATGTTTTGAATAAGAAGATGTTTGTTATTCTTCCATAGAGTGGTAGACATTGTTTACGTCATCGTCTTCTTCCAGTCTTTCTAAAAGCTTGTTTACCTCTTCTTTTTGTTCTTCTGAAATCGCAGTAGTGGTTGTTGGAATACGTTCAAATTCCGAAGAAAGAATTTCAATATTATTTTCTTCTAAATATTTTTGAATAGCGCCAAATTGTTCAAAAGGAGCATAAAGCATTACCGAACTATCTTCTTCGTCGGCAAAAACTTCTTCCACTTCAAAGTCGATCATTTCCATTTCAAACTCTTCTAAATCCATTCCTAAGGAATCTTCTTTTACTTTAAAGTTAACCACGTGGTCAAACATAAAAGCAACTGATCCAGAAGTTCCTAAATTTCCGTTACACTTGTTAAAAGCAGCACGTACATTAGCTACTGTACGGTTATTATTATCAGTAGCAGTTTCTACTAAAACAGCAATACCGTGAGGAGCATATCCTTCAAATAATACTTCTTTATAGTTTTCAGTACTTTTATCAGATGCTTTTTTAATAGCGCGCTCAACATTATCTTTAGGCATGTTGGCAGCCTTTGCATTTTGAATTACAACACGTAAACGAGAGTTGGTTTCGGGGTTTGGACCACCTTCTTTAACTGCCATAACGATATCTTTACCAATACGAGTAAAGGTTTTAGCCATAGCTGACCAACGTTTCATCTTTCTTGCTTTCCTAAATTCGAATGCTCTTCCCATGTGTATTCTGTTTTAATTTTGCTTGGCAAATGTAACTAATGCTATAAAATATTGCAATTAAAAATGTTTTTTGAAAATTACATCACCTGTTTGTTTATCATAAGCTTTCCAAGTTCCACTTTGTTTATCATTTTTATAATGCCCTTTAACTTTTACGTTTCCGTTTTCATAAAAGGACTTATAAGAACCACCTTTTAAGCCATCTTCTAAATCAACTTCAAATTTTAGTTTTCCGTTTTTATAAAACTCTTTGTATGATTTAGCGCTTAGGTCAGAAGGATGTATTGGCGGAAGCTTAAAAAATGTTGTGGAATTTTGAGTACTTGTAGAATCTTTGTAGGGAGCTAACTCTAATAGTAGTTTTTCTCTTAATTCTTTATCTTTTTTAGTGTTTATATCAATGTTTTTAGGATCTTCAAAAACAAGAGAAATATTACTTTCAAATAAGTCATCAGAAGCAATTAGCTGCATTCCAATTTGTGAAAAGCAAGTAATATAAGGTTTGTTTTTTTGAAGTTCACGTCGAGTTTTGTTATCAACTAAACTTAAAAGATCTTTGTAGGAATTTGGAGTGTTTACATAAGCAAAGACACTAGATTTTTTCTCAAAATGATAATTAAAATCATCGAATTTTTCAGAGTTTTCTAGGGTGTATCCTATTAAGTGGTTGTTAATAATTTCTTTAATAGTATTTGGACTAGTACTAAAAACTACAAAATCATCAATAATGGTAAAGTAAGGTTTCTCCATCTTAGAAAACATGTTTCCTGCTAACATTTTAAAGAATCCTTTTAAATCAAAAAAGTTAATAGGATAACCTCTGTAATCGATTTGCTTGTATTTTAAAGGGGTATTTTCTTTAATTTTTGAAAGGACAAGCTGAAGATTTTCTTTAGCATCATCAATATCATCAGCTTTAATAATAGCAGCGATATCTTTCTTGTTTTTTGAAAGCTCAGTGTTAAAATGAATTAAAGCTATTTCACTACCAATCCAACTATAAATGTTTTCAAAAACATTAATGTCTAACTTATCCTCAATCATCGAAAGTTGATCAGAATACACCTTAAAATCAGCAGGATTTTCTTGTTGGAGTTTCTCTAGATTACTATTGAATGTTTTAAAATCATCAAAAGCAAAGCTAAGATATAAAGAGGTGTTCTTTGGAGCTACTTTAGCAACGCTACGCTTACCAGCCCCAGACTTTTGTAATACCTTTAAATAAGTTTGTGAATTAGTGTCAACGTTTGTGTAACCAGTAGCTTGAACGATAACTCCTTCCACAATGGATATGTCTAAACCAGAGTAGAAGAATGCTTCTTTATTTAAAAAATCTAAATTGCTAGAACTGGTAAAACAATTTAAATAATCTTTTAGATATTTATGTTGTAAATAGATATTAAAAAATCCATCAGTATCTGTTTTTTTTTTTATTTCTATAAAATTTATATCTCGTCCAATAACAGGATTCAAGTATTGGTCAATTGATTGTTCAACCAAAAGGTGAGTATAAGAAGCTATAACTTGGTTTTTAATAAAAGAAAGGTGTAAAGTTTCTCTAGTCTTCTTATTATACAGTTCTATAATTTCGTGTTCTTTGTATACTCGTTTTGTTACCTTATAGTCTTCTCCAGCCAAATTACTTATAGCTCTTTTTAGAAAAATAAGTTTAGAGAATTTTTGTAAATCCGCAACGTATAATAACCCATATTTTCTAGGACTAAATACATGTACTGAAATAACCAGATTACGTTCCCCAATAAAGTCAAAAATTTCCTTTTTTGCTTTAAAAGTTTCATCTAAACTATGTAGGCCTTCAGATAGTTTATTGATTTGTTGATTCTTTTGAAGATGCGTCCAAATTTCACTTGAGCTTATTTCATCCCAAGTGTCAATAGGTCTTTCAGTATCAACTATGAAAACAGCATCATCAGGAACTAGGTAAATAGACTTGATATTATCATTTTCAGATAAGGTGAAAATATACACTTGATAGATTACAAAGCCTATAACAAGGGCAATAATGCCCCAAAACACTTTCCTCTTCATGCTGTTTTCTGTGTTTTAAACTTGTAAAACTCCTAAATTAAAAGGCTTTTCAATAGGAGCGTGGTCAGCAGCTTCTATTCCCATAGAAATCCATGTTCTGGTATCTAGAGGATTAATTACAGCATCAGTCCAAATTCTTGCAGCAGCATAGTAAGGAGATATTTGATTATCGTATCTCGATTTAATTTTATCAAATAATTCAGCTTCTTTTTCAGGAGTAATTTCTTCTCCTTTTTTCTTTAAAGCAGCTGTTTCAATTTGTAGTAATACTTTGGCAGCAGAGGCTCCACTCATCACAGCTAGTTCAGCACTTGGCCATGCAAAAATAAGACGAGGGTCATAGGCTTTACCACACATAGCGTAATTTCCTGCACCGTAAGAGTTACCAATAACTACCGTAAATTTAGGAACTACAGAGTTACTAACAGCGTTCACCATTTTGGCTCCGTCTTTGATAATTCCGCTATGTTCAGATTTACTTCCTACCATAAACCCAGTAACATCTTGTAAGAAAACTAACGGGATTTTCTTCTGGTTACAGTTGGCAATAAATCGAGTAGCTTTATCAGCTGAATCGTTATAAATTACCCCACCAAATTGCATTTCGCTAGGTTTGGTTTTTGCTCCTTTTGATTTTACAATTTTACGTTGGTTAGCAACGATACCTACTGCCCATCCATCAATACGAGCATATCCAGTAATAATGGTTTGACCATAGCCTGCCTTGTATTCTTCAAATTCAGAATTATCAACCAAACGCTTGATGATTTCCATCATGTCGTATTGCTCATTACGAGCTTTTGGTAAAATTCCGAAAATATCATCTTCATTTTCTTTTGGAGGAAAAGCTTCTTTACGATTAAATCCAGCTTTGTCATAATCTCCAATTTTATCCATTAAGTTTTTAATGGTATCTAAAGCATCTTTATCATCTTTTGCTTTATAATCGGTAACCCCAGATACTTCACAATGTGTAGTTGCTCCACCTAATGTTTCATTATCAATAGTTTCACCAATAGCGGCCTTAACTAAATAACTACCCGCTAAGAAAATACTTCCTGTTTTGTCTACAATAAGTGCTTCATCACTCATAATAGGTAAGTAAGCACCACCAGCAACACAACTTCCCATAACAGCAGCAATTTGGGTAATTCCCATGCTACTCATTACCGCATTGTTTCTAAAAATTCTTCCGAAATGTTCTTTATCAGGAAAAATTTCATCCTGCATTGGTAAATAAACCCCAGCAGAATCTACCAAATAGATAATAGGTAGTTTATTTTCAATTGCTATTTCTTGAGCTCTTAAATTTTTCTTTCCTGTAATAGGGAACCAAGCACCCGCTTTTACGGTAGCATCGTTAGCAACAACAATACATTGCTTACCGCTAACATATCCCATTTTTACAACCACGCCGCCTGAAGGACATCCACCATGTTCTTGATACATGTCTTCACCTGCAAAAGCAGCAATTTCGATAGACTTAGACTTATCGTCTAATAAATAATCAATACGTTCACGAGCTGTTAATTTTCCTTTCTCATGATGTTTGTCAATACGTTTTTGTCCACCGCCTAATTTAACTTTGGTTAAGCGTCTACGTAAATCTGATACTAAAAGTTTATTGTGGTCTTCGTTTTTGTTGAAGTTAAGATCCATGGTAAGTTATTTGTTTGCGTGTGCTAAAATAAGAAAAACAACGTACAAAACAAGGTGTTTAGGTGTACGATTGAATGATGTTTTCAACAGTATTTTCTATTTCTTTATTTCTAGATTGTTTTAGTAAAATATAAGGTTCTGCCACCCGTTCATTACAGTTTTGTACTGCGCATGTTTCACAAGTAACACCTACTGTTTTTTTAGTGAAAGTATCTTCATTAAAAAAATGAAGTTTTCTTTTTAAGTGTGGAGAAAGCAACATACCTATGCTAACACTACGATTAATTTTTTCTTTAAAAGGATCGGCAGTAGCTGCAGAAAGAACTAAATACTCCTTTTGAGAATTTTCGTACGAAGAAATTTGAATTCCGTAAGCAGATTTTTTTTCTTCTGAAACTTCTAAATCCTGAATTGTTTTAATGGCAATCCATCTTCTGCAATAATGTTCATTGTTACGATTGGCGTGAGGAGACTGTTGTTGTGTAATATGTAGTTCTTTAGAAAGTCTATGTGCCAGAGAACCTTCTTTATGAGTAAAACGTAAAAAGAAGAGGTTCTTAATATTAAAATGTCTTGGTAAAATGTTCGTTAAACGTTGATAAAACGTTTCGTCTGAACAATTATAACTTCTAATAATTTTGTGCAATTGTATAGGTTGCCAAGTTTTTAAAGAAAAAAGTTGTGTTAGTTTTTGAATTAAATCATCTTTCGGAATAATTAAAGCACCTGCAAAGTAAGAAGCTACAAAATTATTTAATACTTCATCAAAACTGTCAAATTTAATCCATGGAAATGTATATAACCTGTTTTCAATTTGTAAATAATTATAAGCTATTTCTTTAGCAAAAATGAATGTTCTCTGTGCTTCGTTTATATCGTTATATATAAGAAGTGTTTTGTTTTTTGGAATATAGATGTTTCTTAATTCAGATAATTTTTGATGTTTAGATAGTTCTTCGCTATCAATCGTATAACCGTATTCTTCAATTAAAATTTCTTCTAAGTCTTTTGAAGAAATAGGTTTGTTTGGATTGATTTGATAAGCCTTAATAAAATCTGTAACCTTTGTTTCAATATCCTCAAAATAGTTGTTGTGTGCTTCTTGGTACGAACGTAATGCAGCAAGAAAAAAGCTTTCTCTTGTTAAATTGTAGTTTTGAGAAATCTTAATAATGGTACTTATAAAAGCATTAACCTTTGCAGGAGCATTGGCAATGATGTCAATTAGATTATTTTCTTTAATACCAAATAGGTCAAGAGGAATCTCTTTTAAAATTTTCGATTGTAAAATTTCACCAATAGGGGCTAGGTTTTTATCTAATTTTAGAGATACCAAATGATCATAAGGTACTTCTAGCTTCTCAGAAAGAATAACAATTTTATCAGTTTTTGGATACTTTTTTCCTTTCTCAATTTCGTTTAAATACGATTTTGATAATCCTGTTAGTTTAGCTAATCCAAAGAGTGATAGGTTTTTATCTGTACGTATTTGTTTCAGTTTTAACCCAAAAACTAATCTGATATATTCTTCTTCCAATGTGTTTTATTAAAATATTCGTAATTCAAAGGTATAAAAATTAGCGAATTAATAAAAATTTGTAATTTATATATTTTTAGCGAACGTTCGCTTTTTTGTTTGAGTTCTTTTTTTTAATATTGAACTGTCAATCAATAAGTAAAAAATAAATAGATATGAATCAAGATGTTTTAGCAAAAGAAATTCAATGTGTAGGTTTTGATCAAACCGAGTATAAAAGTGTTTTGACCAATGAAGCCAAAGCATTTTTAATTCAACTTCAAGAAAAATTTAATCCTCAAAGACTTCAATTATTAGCTGAAAGAGAAATCGAACAAGCTTATTTTGATGCAGGAAACTATCCTTCTTTTCCTTTGGAAACGAAAGAGATAAGAGAGAGCGATTGGGTATGTGCTCCGTTACCTGAAGATTTGTTAGATAGGAGAGTAGAAATTACAGGGCCAGTAGAGCGTAAAATGATTATCAATGCATTAAATTCTGGAGCAAAAACGTTTATGGCAGATTTTGAAGATAGTAATTCACCTACAATTCAAAATATTTTAGATGGTCAGGTAAACTTACGAGATGCAGTAAATAAAACAATTTCATTTTACAACACTGCAAAAGATAAAAGCTACAAGTTAAATGAGAGAGTAGCTACCTTGTTAGTAAGACCAAGAGGATTGCATTTAAATGAAAAACATTTGTTGATTGATGGTGTAGAAATGTCAGGTTCTTTGGTTGATTTTGGATTGTACTTTTTCCATAATATCAAAACCTTACGAGAACAGGGGAGTGCAACCTATTTTTATTTACCTAAACTAGAACATTACAAAGAAGCGCGTTGGTGGAATGATGTTTTTGTGTTTGCACAAGAGTATATGGAGGTACCACAAAAAACCATTAAAGCAACAGTATTAATAGAAACAATTACGGCAAGTTTTCAGTTGGATGAAATTATTTATGAGTTAAAAGATCATATGGCTGGTTTAAACTGTGGTCGTTGGGATTATATCTTTTCATACATTAAAAAGTTCAGAAATCATTCTGGTTTTATTGTGCCAAACCGTTCACAAGTAACCATGAGTAGCCCATTTATGAAGGCGTATTCGTTACGAGTTATTCAGTCGTGTCACAAACGAGGTGTACATGCTATGGGAGGAATGGCAGCACAAATTCCAGTAAAGAATAACGAAGCGTTAAATAAAGAAGCTTTTGCAAAGGTTAAGAAAGATAAGGAGCAAGAAGTTAGGAATGGTCATGACGGAACTTGGGTGGCGCATCCTGGTTTAGTAGCAATTGCAATGGACGTTTTTAATACAACAATGCCCAATGCGAATCAGATAGATAAAAAGCTAGAAGATCTAACAATTACAGAAAAAGATTTAGTAGAATTACCAGAAGGTACTATTACTGAGCAAGGAATACGAGAAAATATCAATGTTGGTATTTTGTATGTAGAGTCGTGGTTAATGGGACAAGGAGCAGCTGCCTTGTATAATTTAATGGAAGATGCAGCAACTGCTGAAATATCTCGAACACAAGTATGGCAATGGTTACATAAAAACGTAATGCTTGAAGATAGTAGAACGTTTACAGAGGGAATGTATGAGCAATTTAAAAAAGAAGAATTAAAAAAAATAAAAAGTTATGTAGGTGAAGACAGATACAATAACGGAAAGTTTGAGTTAGCTATTCAATTATTTGACAAGTTGATTTTAAACAAAGAATTTGTAGAGTTCTTAACCTTACCGGCATATAAATATTTATAGAGAAAAGCAATTTAAATTAAAAACTAGACTTGAATATTTAAATCTCGATTATCGAGAAAAAAGCCCTCAAAAATGCGGCAACATTTAAGAGGGCAAGCTATCAATAAAAATTAATAACCTTATCAATTACAAAATTATGAAAAATTTAGCACACGCTAATTATAGTTCTGCTTTACAAACAGTGAAAGAATTAAAGAAAAAGTTCGGAGCAACTTGGAATTCAGTTTCTCCAGAGAATGCTGCTAGAATGGTAGCACAAAACCGTTTTAAAACAGGTTTAGATATCGCTAGATACACCGCTGCAATTATGAGAGAAGATATGGCGGCTTACGATGCAGATTCATCTAATTATACACAGTCATTGGGGTGCTGGCACGGATTCGTAGCACAACAAAAAATGATTGCAGTAAAAAAACATCACAAAACAACAAGTAAACGTTATTTATATCTTTCAGGATGGATGGTAGCTGCATTGCGCTCAGAGTTTGGTCCATTACCAGATCAATCGATGCATGAAAAAACAGCAGTTCCTGCGTTAATTGAGGAGATTTATGATTTTCTACGTCAAGCAGATACTATTGAATTAAACGATTTATTTAGAAGATTAGAAAACGGAGAAGATGTACAGAGTGAAATTGATAATTTTGAAACACATATAGTTCCAATTATTGCTGATATTGATGCTGGTTTTGGAAATGAAGAAGCTACGTATTTGTTAGCTAAAAAAATGATTCAGGCTGGTGCTTGTGCTATTCAGATAGAAAATCAAGTTTCAGATGCTAAACAATGTGGGCATCAAGATGGAAAAGTAACCGTGCCACACGAAGACTTTATAGCAAAATTAAATGCAATTCGATATGCCTTTTTAGAGTTAGGCGTAGAAGATGGAGTTATTGTAGCAAGAACCGATTCGGAAGGAGCAGGATTAACTCAAAAATTACCCGTAAGTCAAGAGCCAGGAGATTTAGCTTCTCAATATTTAGCATTTGTAGAAGCTGAAGAAATTACAATTGATGAAGCAAAAGAAGACGATGTATTACTAAAACGTGATGGAAAGCTAGTGCGTCCTGTACGTTTGGCTAATGGTTTGTATAAGTTTAGAGAAGGAACGAATATTGATAGGGTAGTGCTAGATTGTATTACAAGCTTACAAAACGGAGCCGATTTGTTATGGATTGAAACGCCTACACCACACGTTGGTCAAATAGCCAATATGGTAAATAGAGTGAGAGCAGTAATACCAAATGCGAAATTGGTATACAACAATTCACCATCGTTCAATTGGACGTTAAACTTCCGTAATCAAGTGTATGATGAAATGGTTGCAGAAGGAGAAAACATGACAGGGTACGACAGAAATAATTTAATGAATGCGGCTTATGATGGTACAGAATTGTGTCATAGAGCGGATGAGAAAATCCGTACTTTCCAAATAGATGGGGCAAGAGAAGCAGGTATTTTCCATCATTTAATTACCTTACCAACCTACCATACAACTGCGTTACATATGAATGATTTAACAGAAGGTTATTTTGGAGAAGATGGAATGTTAGCGTATGTAAGAGGAGTACAACGACAAGAAATTAGAAAAGGAGTTTCGTGTGTAAAACATCAACGAATGGCTGGTTCTGATTTAGGAGATGATCATAAAACATTTTTTGCAGGAGATAAAGCGTTAAAAGCTAGTGGAGAAAAGAATACATCTAATCAATTTGAAGTAGGGGCAAAAGATAAAGGGATAGAAGAAGAAAGTGCCGTAGCAGTATAAAAAATCTTAGTTGTTTGTAAACTTCCTGTTATGTTTGGTTTGTTTCAATTGTTTGTTTGCATAGCAGGAATTTTACTTACTAATTTGATAGTATGAGTTTATAATTAGCAGTTGTAAATTTTATTTTGATGTAGTTAGCTCTCTTTTTAAAAGAGAGCTTTTTACTTTAATGAAAAAGCCTTTATAAGGGCTTTAATATTTTTGATTATCAATAGATTTAGTGATAGGAGTTATTACATCACCAGTGTGTTTGGTAGATTTTGTTTCGATAAGCATAATTAAACAATCTTCCGAAGAACTAACTCTGTGATTTACACCTTTAGGAACTACAAATAAATCACCTTTTTTCATCGTAAAACTAGGTTGATTTTCTATTTCCATTAAAAGACTTCCATCGATAATATAAAAAAGCTCATCTTCGTTTTCATGATTATGCCACGGAATATCTTCCCCTTTAATTTTGGCGAGTTTAACATATTCATTGTTAACTTCAGAAATTATTTTAGGAGAAAAGTAATTTTTCAATTTTTCAGCTTCCTGTAGGATGTTAATTGTTTGAGTAGTATCCATATCGTAACTTATCAAGACTTTGTTTTTAATTCCATTTTAATATTACAACGTTCGTATGGGCAGTCTTCTTCCACAGGAATTTCTAAAAAGCCGAATTTTCTATAAATGTAAATAGCGTTTTCAAGTTTCGTGTTTGAGTATAAAACCAATTTATCAAACTGTTTGTCTTTTGCAAAATCAATACAATGTTGCATGAGTTGTTGTCCTATTTTGTAACCCCTGTGTTTTGGTGAAACAGCCATTTTTGTTAATTCATAAACATTAGATTCACTCATAGGCATTAAAGCAACAGTACCTACAACTTCATTATTTAATTTAGCAAAGAAAATATGTCCTCCTTTGTCAATAATATATTTGTGAGGATTGCTTAAAACTTCCTCATCATAAGGTTCTACGTAGAAAAATGTTTGTAACCATTCAATATTCAGGTTATAAAAAGATGAGCTGTATTCTTCCTTAAACGTGGTAATTGCTATAGTATTTTGTGTTGTATTCATTTTTATGTGTTCTATAATAGCTTTGCTGAAAGACTTTTCATTAAACTTAGCCTCTAATTCATTTATAAGTTCAGTTAGTGATTCAGACTTTATATTAGTGTACTCTTTAATAGTGTGTTCAATGCTGTTCCATATAGGAGTTACATTTTCTATGAGTTGCTTTCCTTTGTTAGAAACAAAAACAACTTTTTTTCGCTTATCCAATTTGTCTTCTTTAAGGGAGATAAGTCCTTTTTTATGAAGCTTATTAATAGCTTGAGTAGTAGCAGGCTGCGATGTTTTTAAACTGTTGGTAATCTCAGTATTAGTAACACCATCTTTGTTTTTTATAATTTTAAAAGTAGGAAATAGGTAAGGGTCAAAATCAATATTAAACTCATCGTACACCAATTGTGTTTCGCGCATCATGTATTCGCTAGTCCTTTTTAATCTAGAACCTAATCCAATTTCTCCTAATCCTTTAAGTGCGTCCATTTTTAATAAATATAAGTACTTATATAAATACAAATATATGTTTTTTTTGATTTATAATCCTTGTGTATTATTGTTGATAAGTGTCTAGGTGATATTTGCCATGGAAAATAATAAAATATTTTTATATATTTGTAAATAAATTTTAACAACAAACAAATGAAAAGAGATAAAATTATTTTTTATGTAGCTACAGGGTTATTAACATTATTAATGTTTTTTTCAGTTGGAATGTATTTTTTTAATCATGCAGAAGTAGCTAAAATGTTTACAGCATTTGGGTACCCAACATACATTATTTACCCATATGCAGTAGCTAAGCTGTTAGGTTTAATAGCTTTATGGTTTTTTAGAGGAAAGTTTTTAAATGAATGGGCGTATGCAGGTTTTTTCTTTGCATTTATTCTAGCTTTTTTTGCTCATTTTATGATTGGTGATGGAGAACAAACAGGAGCTGTAATAGCAATCGTACTATTAATAGTTTCGTATATTTATAGTAAAAAAATATAATGAGCAACAATCCAACAGCAACAGTTACTTTAACTGACCGAAATTACTTAGCAGAAGCAAAAATGAGAAATCATTTTGCTGTTATTGATGAGCCTTTAGACAAAGGAGGAGACGATAACGGACCAACTCCAGTAGAATATTTACTAACTGCAATTGGTGGATGTGTGTCTATTACTTTGAGAATGTATGCAGAGAGGAAAGGATGGGACTTAGGAAAAGTTACAGTAAATGTTAGCCAAAAAGAACAATTAACTCCAGAAGGAATTAAAAAATCATTAGTAGAAGAAATTTCATTCGAAAAAGAAGTTACAGAAGAGCAGCATACTAAACTATTAGAAATAGCAGGTAAATGCCCAGTAGTTAAAATGGTGAAAGGTGAAACAGAAATTGAGTCAAAAATAACAACATAGATGAAAAAAATAATCGCTTTCGCAGGTAGTAACAGCAAAAAATCAATAAACAAACAATTAGTAACATATGCTTCTAGCTTATTAGGTGGAATTGAAGTTTCAGTATTAGATTTAAACGATTATCCATTACCTATTTATGGAATTGATAAAGAAATAGAAGAAGGTGTACCAGAAAATGCCGCAATATTTCTAGAAAAAATTAAAGAAGCAGATGGAATAGCTGTATCGTTAGCAGAACATAATGGTAATTTTACGGTGGCTTTTAAGAATATTATAGACTGGATGTCGCGTATAGAACAAAAAATATGGCATAATAAACCAATGCTATTATTATCAACTTCTCCTGGAGGTAGAGGAGGGGCGTCGTCAATGGCAATAGCTAAAAATGGATTTCCTCACATGGGAGCAAATGTTATAGCAAATTTTTCTTTACCGAAATTTTATGATAACTTTAATGACGGAAGTATTGTAAATGAGGAGTTTAATGAAAAAATAAAAGAAGCAGTTACAACTTTCCAAAAAGCAGTATAAACATAAAATTTTAAGTTATGTCAGAAGCAAAGGAAATTGTAAAGAACTATAGTAATAATGATATTACTGTAGTTTGGAGGCCAAACAAATGTATCCATTCAAAAAAATGTTGGAAAGGCTTGATACAGGTTTTTAATCCACAAAATAGACCTTGGATTAAGATGGATGGAGCTACTACAGAAAGAATTAAAAAGCAAGTAGAGGAATGCCCATCAGGAGCTTTATCATACATTTCAAAAAGAGAAGGGAGTCAAGCAGCAGCTCATACAGAAACTAAGGTAGAAGCATTAGAAGATGGTCCTTTATTAATTTACGGAACTCTGCATGTAACTAATCCGGACGGTACAACAGAAAAGAAAAATAAAACAACTGCTTTTTGCAGATGTGGGGCTTCTCATAACAAACCATATTGTGATGGTACACATGTAAAAGTTGAGTTTAAAGGGTAATTATGAAAGTACAGCAAGAAGACAATGATAAAAAAGGAGAGTTCTATATTGAAGTTGAAGGGAATAGAGCTGCTTTAATGACGTATACTTGGGCAGGTAAGGATAAATTAATTATAGATCATACTGAAGTTGGTGATGATTTAAGAGGAAAAGGAGCAGGATATAAGTTAGTAGCAGCCTCAGTAGAGTTTGCTAGAAGTAAAAATATCAAAATACTTCCATTATGCCCATTTGCTAAATCAGTTTTTGATAAAAAGCCTGAATACTCAGACGTTTTAGCTTAAATAAAATTCCTTTTCAATATTTGTAAAGAATTTATATTCCTTGGTATATAAATGTGTGTTTTGTATTTTTGTACTCAAAATAAGGAGGTTAAAAATGAAGATAGTTTTATATGGTAGAAAAGGACATGCACATACAGTTGCATATAAAAACTTTTTAAAATCTGCAGAAGTACCATTTGAATATAAAGATGTTTCTGTTGATGATGAAGCAAAAGAACACACGAAAGAATTATATGAAGGTCAAGTTAAATATCCAACGCTATTTGTTGATGATGAAGTGTATCTAACACCATCATCAGATACTTTCAACAAATTAATGCAAGACTTAAAGTTAAAAGGATAATCTTATTTTAATAAAAAAGGCTAATAGCTAACAGCTAATTACCAAAGCAATGGGAGATATTTCAAAAGATATTAATTCAAAGTTTCCAAATAATAAAATTAAAGCGTTTATAAATATTAAATACACTGCTAACTGGATAAACAGTCAAGAAAATGAGTTTTTTAAGCAGTACAGTATTTCATCTCAACAATTTAATATTCTTCGTATTTTAAGAGGAGCAAAAGAAGCGATAAAAGTTCAAACAATAAAAGATAGAATGATTGAACGAGCTCCAAATGCTACGAGATTAATGGATAAATTATACGAGAAGAATTTAATAGATCGTGAAAGATGTAAGCATGATAGAAGAGTAGTTTATATAAGTATTACGCAACAAGGAAAAAAGTTATTAAAAGCAATAGATGATAAGTTACATTTAGATTTTATTGAAAATTTAACGGAAGAAGAAGCTACACAACTTAGTGGTTTACTAGATAAAATTAGACAATAGATTTTGTGTTTATAGTTAATAAAAGGGAAATATAGATTAAAAAATACGCCTTTTAAGAAATAGAAATTACATGAGTGTATAAAAAAGTTATTATCCTTTTAAAAATAAGAGGTTTATCTTGTGTTATAAGTAGTCTTTTACCTAGGTATTCCTAAATAATGCTTAGATATATTTGAGTTGATTAATTAACCCAAACTCAATTTTATGAAGACTTTAAAAACCCTAATGTTTGTAAGTACCTTTTTTATGGTATTTACATCATGTCAAAATGAAGAAACTGTATTATTAGACGAAACTCAAACAGAAACTTTAGATACTAAAGCAGCAAAATCAGCAGAAGACTTAAAGCTAGATTATCATGAAGATTACGGAGTAGTTAGAGCAGATGAATACCCAATGAATCCAAATGGGCTAGAAAAACCTACTTTAGATTTATTTTTAGAAAGAGGAAACCTTAAAAAAGAAGATTTAAAAAGTTACCGTATCGTAAAAGATGAATTTTCAGGTGTTGGTTTGGCAGAGCACAGAATGAAAGATGGTAATGTGATACAAGTACCTCATGAGTATCAAAGACAACCAGTTTACAGGTTTGAAGCCGAATTAAACGATGGAACCAAAGTTAGGATTATTATAATCATTATATGTTCAAATGGTTTAATCATAATATTTTGGTGGTAAAAATACCCTAAAAGCATAAAAAGACCCTATACATTGTATAGGGTCTTTTTGTATAAAAAAAATATAATAAAAAATATGTATCTTGCAATTTGTTATGCATGCATAATATTTTATAAAAATTCAACAATGAAATACAAACATATTTTTGAGCCGTTAGATTTAGGTTTCACTACTTTAAAAAATCGAGTGTTAATGGGATCTATGCATACTGGTTTAGAAGAAGAAAAAAATGGAATTAAACGCATTGCTTCTTACTATGCAGAGCGTGCACGTGGTGGGGTAGGTTTGATTGTTACAGGAGGAATTGCACCGAATATTCAAGGATGGACAGCACCTTTTTCTGCCCGTATGAGTACAAAAAAGCATGCCCGTGAACACAAAGTAATTACAGAAGCAGTTCATAAAGAGGGCGGTAAAATATGTATGCAAATTTTACACTCAGGACGTTATGGATACCACCCATTTAATGTGGCACCTTCAAAAATCAAATCACCAATAACGCCTTTCAAACCATTTGCATTAAAGCAATCGGGAATACGAAGAACAGTAAAAGACTTTGTAAACTGTGCTAAATTATCACAAGAAGCAGGATATGATGGTGTAGAAATCATGGGGTCTGAAGGATATTTAATTAATCAGTTTATAGTAACGAGAACTAATAAAAGAACCGACGATTATGGAGGTAAGTATGAAAATAGAATTCGTTTAGCAGTAGAATTGGTTCGAAAAATTAGAGAAGCTGTTGGAGAGAACTTTATCATTATCTATCGTTTATCGATGCTAGATTTGGTAGAACAAGGAAGTTCTTGGGAAGAAGTAGTACAGTTAGGAAAAGAAATAGAAAAAGCTGGGGCTACTATTATCAATACAGGTATTGGATGGCATGAAGCACGAATTCCTACTATTGCAACCTCAGTACCTAGAGCTGCGTTTACTTGGGTAACCAAAAAAATGAAAGAAGAACTATCTATTCCATTAGTTACTTCTAACCGAATAAATATGCCAGATACTGCTGAAAAAGTTTTGGCAGAAGGACATGCAGATATGATTTCAATGGCACGCCCATTTTTAGCAGATCCAGAATGGGTAAACAAAGCTAAAGAAGAAAGAATAGATGAAATAAATACTTGTATAGCTTGTAATCAAGCTTGTTTAGACCATGCATTTCAAAAGAAAGTAGCAAGTTGCTTGGTAAACCCAAGAGCATGTCACGAAACAGAACTTAACTACAATCTAACTTCAAAAAAGAAAAAAATAGCAATTGTAGGAGCAGGACCAGCTGGTTTAGCAGCTTCAACAGTAGCAGCTCAAAGAGGGCACGATGTAACCTTATTTGATGCCGATAAAGAAACAGGAGGTCAGTTTAATATAGCAAAACAAATTCCAGGAAAAGAAGAGTTTTATGAAACCATTCGTTACTTTAATAAGCAATTAGAATTGCATAAGGTAAATGTAAAGTTAAACACAAGGGTTACTGCTGAAGATTTATACAATGGTAATTTTGATGAGGTTGTTTTAGCAACTGGAATTACACCGAGAACCCCAAGAATAGAAGGGGTTGATCATGAAAAAGTATTGAGTTATATTGATGTTGTGAAATTAAAGAAACCTGTAGGTAAACGTGTTGCGGTTATTGGAGCGGGAGGAATTGGTTTTGACGTTTCAGAATATTTAGCTCATGAAGGAGAGAGTACTTCTCAAAATATAGATGCTTGGTTAAAGGAATGGGGTATTGATAAAACATTAAAATCACGTGCAGGAATAGAAGGTGTTACTCCTGAAGTTCATCCTTCACCAAGAGAAATATATATGTTTAAACGTAGTTCAGGAAAGTTTGGAGGAAATTTAGGAAAAACTACAGGATGGATTCATCGTTCAGTATTAAAAAGAAAAAAAGTACAATTTATAAATGAAGTACAGTATACAAAAATAGATGATGAAGGTTTACACTATGTTCAAAATGAAGAACAAAAAGTATTACCAGTTGATAATGTAATTATTTGTGCAGGTCAAGTTCCATTTAAAGAATTGTTAGAGCCATTAGAAGCCAAAGGAATGAAAGTACATGTAATTGGAGGAGCTGATGTTGCGGCAGAATTAGATGCAAAGAGAGCCATAAACCAAGGAAGTAGATTAGCTGCTGAACTCTAGTAGTATATAAATTTAAAATCACTAAAAAAGTCTTGCCAATGCAAGACTTTTTTTATGCGTAAAACTACAGTGAATAAGTCTAAATAATTACCGATATTTGTAGCTCACATTTTATTGAAAAAAGTAAATTATGGCAATGAACAAAAACACTGTCCTAGGTTGGGCAACGCTTATAATGGTATTAATGGGGGTTTTACTTATTGGATTAGCAGTATTTAAATATGATGAAATAGCAGGGTATGGATTTGGAGCTGTTGGTTTAGGTTTTTTTGCAAATGCATGGGTGTTTAATGCCCTAAAAGGAAGAGTTTAATTAAAGAAAATATAGAGAAATGAGCGACGATAAAAAAGTCATTTTTTCAATGAATAAGGTCTCTAAGACCTACCAAAGTACAGGAAAACAGGTTCTTAAAGATATCTATTTAAGTTTCTTTTATGGAGCTAAAATTGGTATTTTAGGTTTAAACGGTTCAGGTAAGTCTACTTTGTTAAAAATTATAGCAGGAGTAGAAAAAAACTACCAAGGAGATGTTACGTTCTCTCCAGGTTATAAAGTAGGATATTTAGAACAAGAACCTCAGTTAGACGAAGATAAAACCGTTTTAGAAGTTGTTAAAGAAGGAGTAGCAGAAACAGTTGCTATTTTAGATGAATACAACAAAATAAACGATATGTTTGGCTTAGAAGAAGTATATTCTGATGCAGATAAGATGCAAAAGTTAATGGATCGTCAAGCTGAACTACAAGATAAGATTGATGCTTCTAATGCATGGGAATTAGATACCAAGTTAGAAATAGCGATGGATGCTTTGCGTACCCCAGAAGGAGATAAGAAGATCGGAGTATTATCTGGAGGAGAGCGTCGTCGTGTTGCTTTATGTCGTTTATTATTACAAGAACCAGAAATTTTATTACTAGATGAGCCTACCAACCACTTAGATGCAGAATCTGTACATTGGTTAGAGCATCATTTAGCACAATATAAAGGAACGGTAATTGCAGTAACACACGACCGTTATTTCTTAGATAACGTTGCAGGTTGGATTTTAGAATTGGATAGAGGTGAAGGTATTCCATGGAAAGGAAACTATTCATCTTGGTTAGACCAAAAATCTAAACGTTTAGCTCAAGAAAGTAAAACAGCTTCTAAGCGTCAAAAAACTTTAGAACGAGAGTTAGAATGGGTACGTCAAGGAGCAAAAGGTCGTCAAACAAAGCAAAAAGCACGTTTGAAGAACTACGAAAAGTTAATGAGTCAAGATCAGAAGCAGACGGAAGAAAAATTAGAAATATACATTCCTAATGGTCCTCGTTTAGGAACGAACGTAATAGAAGCTACAGGTGTTTCTAAAGCTTATGGAGACAAATTATTATACGAAAATTTAGAGTTCAACCTACCACAAGCCGGAATTGTAGGAATTATTGGTCCGAACGGAGCTGGTAAAACCACTATTTTTAGAATGATCATGGGAGAAGAAACTCCTGATGCGGGAAGCTTTAAAGTAGGGGAGACAGCTAAAATAGCTTATGTAGATCAGTCACATTCTAATATTGATCCAGAAAAATCTATTTGGGAGAACTTCTCTGAAGGTCAAGATTTAGTGATGATGGGAGGTAAACAAGTAAATTCAAGAGCTTATTTAAGTCGTTTTAACTTCTCGGGAAGTGAGCAAAATAAAAAGGTAGCAACCTTATCAGGAGGAGAGCGTAACCGTTTGCATTTAGCAATGACGTTAAAGGAAGAAGGTAACGTATTGTTATTAGATGAGCCAACAAATGATTTAGATGTAAATACTTTACGAGCTTTAGAAGAAGGTTTAGAAAATTTTGCAGGATGTGCTGTGGTAATTTCGCACGATAGATGGTTTTTAGATCGTATTTGTACACATATCTTAGCTTTCGAAGGAGATAGTCAAGTGTATTTCTTTGAAGGTTCTTTCTCTGATTATGAAGAGAACAAGAAGAAGCGTTTAGGAGGAGATTTAATGCCTAAGCGAATTAAATATAAGAAGTTAATCAGGTAAATAAAACATTTATAAAATAAAACTCGAAGCTATTAACTTCGAGTTTTTCTTTTTCAATAACAATCATCCCCTCAAATTGCAAAACTGTTTTAGTAGATAGTTTTCCATAGTAGTAGTTATTATGTTAATGTTTTGTTAGCAACAACTATTATGCCGAAATGAAAAATATTCAATAAAAATAGAATTAAATATTTTTTTTAAATGTTTCAGAGGGTTTTAAATGTAAAAAAAATAAATAATTAACTAAGTTTAACAAAATTTAAAATTTGCTGTGATAAAAAAAACAATAAAAATAATTGTAATAATAGTAGTCCTATTTTCGGTCTTAATTTTGAGTCTGAACTATATAGCAGCAGGTAAAATTGAAAAAAAACTGACAGAAACCTTAGTTAAAAAACATATTAATTATACAGGAAAAGTAAAAGCTAATGTATTATTAGGTAATATTAGTATTGATGATTTTTTTTTAGAAAAAGATAGTATACATCTTAAAATAAATAACTTAAGTGTAAAAGGAGTTTCTTATTATGCTTACTTTATTAAAGATAAACTATCAATCGATAAAATAGTCTTAAATAGTTCTATTATAAAAGGAAAAATACCTAAAGATATATTTAATGCTAAGGAAAAAGATACCATACATAAAAAAAAGAGAATGCCAATAACTATTGATGAGTTAGAAATTAAAAATTCAGCTTTAGCTATTATAAATGATAAAAATTACCCTATTACTATAGATAACTATAGGTTAAAACTTACAAAATTAGAATACTCAAAAGATTTAAAAACGACAATTCCTTTTCTATATGAAAAAATTTCATTGAAGCTTAATGCTTTTGATGCACAGGGTTCAGAAATTCAATCTTATAGCATAGCTAATCTTAAATTGGAGGATAATTTTCTTAAACTTGATAGTGTGAAAATTACTCCTCTTAAACCTAGAAAGAACTACATATATCATGTTCCTTATGAAAAGGATATATTAGATTTATTTATTAAAAAAATAGAAGTACCTAAAATAAAATTAACAAATAAAAAAAAGTTACTTTTTACTATTGACAAAATATTAATAAGTGATGGAGACTTTGGTGTGTACTTAGATGCAACAGTTCTTAATCATAGAAACAAAAGAAAAGACTTATATAGTAAGAGTCTAAGAGAACTACCAATTAATTTTGTAATTGATAGTATTAAAATAAAGGATACTAAAATTACTTATGAAGAGCTAACTAATAAGGAAAGAAAAGCAGGATTGGTAAGTTTTGAAAACATAGATGCAATTGTAACTAACTTGACAAATGTTAAAATAAAAGATAGCATTCCAACTACAATTGTTAAGATTAAAAGTGACTTTATGGGAACATCTCCTTTATCAATTGATTGGAGATTCAATATAGCAGATGTTAATGATGCTTTTACAATTAAAGGAAAACTTTATGAAGTAAGTTCAAAAAATATAAACTCATTTATAGAGCCTGCACTAAATATAAAGTGCGAAGGTAAAATAGATAAGCTGTTTTTTAATTTTTATGGTAATGATAATTTTTCTAATGGAGATTTTGCTATAGCATTTAAAAACCTTGAGTTGAAAATGCTCAATAAGCAAAAAGGAGTAAAAAAAGTAGTTTCTTGGTTAGCTAATTTATTTGTAAAAAATTCTTCAAAAAATAAATTAGAAAAGGTAGAAATAAAAAACTTTGAAAGAGATCAAACTCGTTCTTTTTGGAATTTTTTGTGGAAGAATGTAGAAGAGGGGTTAAGAAAATCACTTATTTAGCTAGAAAATAGGGCTCGTATTAAAAAGTAACTAGAATTCAAAGGAAGAGAGTTTCATTTATTATAATGGAATTATAAATACTTCACTATTAACAGTATTTTATTATGGATAATACTTGTATATGAACAATAGCTATAGGTACACTTCATAAAAATCAATAACAAAAAAGTAATTATAGAGAACAAAAGATAAGACATATAAAAAACAAAACCTCATTATTATATGAGGTTTAAAATATTATTTTTTAACTATGAAAAGCAGCGTTATGAACTAGCTTTCCACCACAATTTTTACATTGCCCTGAATTATCTGAACCAATAGTACAACCGTTAGAACAAGTATAATGATATTGTCCTGCTGCATTTGGACCAGAAGTGGGGGGCGTTACAGGTGTTGATATTGGTGAGTTCGAAGTTTTGTTTTGGGTATTATGAAAGCCTTGGTTATGAGCAAGAGGAGTTTTACAAACAGGGCAAGAGGTGCCTTGAACACTTGAAGTTCCTCCTTTACATTTGTTAGGGCATATATAATGTGCACCTCCAATAACATTAGTAGAAATATTTCTAGTATTTGGAAGTTTTGGTATAGGACGTTCGTTTAAGGGAACCGTTAATGGGTTTAAAGGAGTTTTTTTTTCTTCTGTTTTACAAGAATAAAAACAGCATAATAAAACGAATATTGGGAGTATTTTTTTCATATTCAAATATAAAAAAACCTCGCCAAAAATGACGAGGTTATAGTTATATAAAGTTTGAGAATTTTATAAGTGGATTACTTCATCATAAGCGTCAGCAACAGCTTCCATAACAGCTTCACTCATAGTTGGGTGTGGATGAATTGCTTTTAATACTTCATGACCAGTAGTTTCTAATTTACGGCCTAAAACAGCTTCAGCAATCATATCGGTAACACCAGCACCAATCATATGGCATCCTAACCATTCACCGTACTTAGCATCAAAAATAACTTTTACAAATCCGTCAGGAGTTCCAGCAGCTTTAGCCTTACCAGATGCAGAGAAAGGGAATTTACCAATCTTTAATTCGTAACCTTTTTCCTTTGCTTGCTCTTCAGTTAAACCAACAGAAGCAATCTCAGGAGTAGCATAGGTACAACCAGGAATGTTTCCATAGTCAATAGCTTCAGTATGTAAGCCAGCTATTTTTTCAACACAAGTAATTCCTTCTGCTGAAGCAACGTGTGCTAATGCCGGACCAGGAGTTACATCTCCAATCGCATAGTATCCTGGAATGTTCGTTTGGTACCAGTCGTTTACTAAGATTTTATCTCTATCAGTAATAATTCCAACATCTTCTAAACCGATATTTTCAATATTTGTTTTAATTCCAACAGCAGATAAAACGATATCAGCTTCTAAAACTTCTTCTCCTTTTTTAGTTTTTACAGTTGCTTTTACTCCGTCACCAGAAGTATCAACAGACTCTACAGAAGAACTTGTCATTACTTTAATTCCCGCTTTTTTGAAAGAACGCTCCATTTGTTTAGAAACATCTTTATCTTCAACAGGAACAATTGTTGGCATAAATTCAACAACAGTTACATCAGTTCCCATTGAGTTATAGAAATGAGCAAATTCAACTCCAATAGCACCTGAACCTACAACGATCATCGATTTAGGTTGTGTTGGTAAGCTCATAGCTTCACGGTAACCGATTACTTTTTTACCATCTTGAGGTAAACTTGGTAACTCACGAGAACGAGCACCAGTAGCAATAATAATATGGTCAGCTGAATATTCAGTTACTTTACCATCTTTATCGGTAACATCTACTTTTTTTCCAGCTTTCACTTTACCAAAACCGTCGATGATATCAATTTTGTTTTTCTTCATTAAGAACTGAACACCTTTGCTCATTCCTTCAGCAACACCACGACTACGTTTAATAACAGCTTCGAAATCTTTATCGATAGCTTCTGCTTTTAAACCATACTCATCAACATGTTTTAAATAATCATATACTTGAGCAGATTTTAATAATGCTTTGGTAGGAATACATCCCCAGTTTAAGCAAATTCCACCTAAGTTTTCTTTCTCTACTACAGCGGTTTTAAATCCTAATTGAGATGCTCTAATTGCAGTTACATAACCTCCAGGACCACTTCCAATTATTAGTACGTCGTATTTCATGTTGTTTACTTTTTACTTGTTGTTTGTTAATTTATTACATTCTTTCAGGAACTTGAATCCCTAATAATTTGAATGCAGATTTTATAGTGTCAGCTACTTTTTTAGATAACTGAACTCTAAATATTTTTTTATCTTGATTTTCTTCTCCTAAAATGGATACGTTTTGGTAGAATGAGTTAAATTCTTTTACCAAATCGTAGGTGTAATTGGCAATCACAGCAGGAGAATAGTTACTCGCTGCTTGCTGAATTACTTCAGGGTACAATTCTAATTGCTTAATTAATTCTTTTTCTTTCTCGTGTAATTCTACCGATACTTTAGCTGAATAATCAAAGTCGGCTTTACGCAAGATAGACTGAATTCTTGCATACGTATATTGTACAAACGGACCTGTATTTCCTTGGAAATCTACCGATGCTTGTGGGTCAAACAAAATTCTCTTTTTAGGATCTACCTTTAAAATGAAGTATTTTAAAGCTCCTAATCCGATAATTTTATATAATTCCTCTTTTTCCTCAGTAGAATACCCTTCTAACTTACCTAACTCTTGTGAAATTTCACGAGCAGTGTTCGTCATTTCATTCATTAAATCATCGGCATCAACTACAGTACCCTCACGAGATTTCATTTTTCCTGAAGGTAAATCAACCATTCCATAACTTAAGTGGAATAATTGTTTAGCCCAAGAGTATCCTAGCTTTTGTAAGATTAAGAACAACACTTTAAAGTGATAATCTTGTTCGTTACCTACGGTATATACCATTCCGTTTACATCAGGAAAATCTTTAGAACGTTGAATAGCAGTTCCAATATCTTGTGTCATATATACTGCAGTTCCGTCTGAACGTAACACTAATTTTTCATCTAGTCCTTCGTCAGTTAAATCACACCAAACAGAACCGTCTTCTTTTTTGTAGAAAACTCCGTTTTGTAAACCTTCCTCAATAATATCTTTTCCTAATAAATAGGTGTTACTTTCATAGTATAATTTATCAAAGTTAACTCCGATGTTTTCATAAGTAACGTCGAAACCTTTGTATACCCATCCGTTCATCATTTCCCAAAGAGCAACAACTTCCTTATCACCAGCTTCCCACTTACGTAACATTTCTTGTGCTTCAACAAATAAAGGAGCTTGCTTTTTAGCATCGTCTTCAGAAACACCAGAAGCGACTAGGTTGCTAATTTCTTTTTTATATTCTTGATCGAATTTTACATAGTAATTTCCAACCAGTTTATCGCCTTTTAATCCAGTAGATTCAGGAGTTTCTCCTTCTCCAAATTTTTTCCAAGCCAACATGGACTTACAAATATGGATACCACGATCGTTGATAATTTGTGTTTTGTAAACCTTATGTCCCGCAGCTTTTAAAATTTCTGCAACAGAATATCCTAACAATACATTACGAACATGTCCTAAGTGTAAAGGTTTGTTAGTGTTAGGAGAAGAATATTCCACCATACGTGCATCTGTTTTGTCTTCTTTTACAAAGCCATAAGTTGCATCAGTAGCTATTTGATTAAAAAAGTTTACATAGAAAGAATCATCAACCACTAAGTTTAAAAAACCTTTTACGACATTGTAGCTAGTAATTTCGTTGATGTTCTCGACTAAATATTTTCCTAAATCTTCACCAATTTGAACAGGATTTCCTTTTTTGTACCGTAGTAATGGGAAGACAACTACTGTAATGTCACCTTCAAAATCTTTACGGGTTGCTTGAAATTCTACACTAGGAATTTCTACATCATACAAGGCTAAAAATCCTTCTTTTACTTTCGTTTCTATTAACGATTGAATATTCATTGGTTCTTTTTAATTGTCGCACAAAATTAGTGTTTTTAATTTTTTCTTCCCACGATTTGCCTTATGATTTTTTAAGACAGAATAATGTATGACTTCAAAGGTGCTTTCGTACCTTTGCACCATGGATAAAGACCTTGAAAACTTACCAAAATTAGCCAAAGACGCTTTACAAGAAAATAAGAAGTATTTTCAACGATTAAAAAAGCGTACCCCTAAACGCTTAGATTTATTAATGCAAGAATTGCATGAGGAAGAATTTGAGCGTACCGACTGTTTAGAATGTGCTAATTGTTGTAAAACGACTTCACCAATTTTTACTGAAAAAGATATAGAGCGCATTGCAAAACACTTAAAAATGAGGGTGATTGATTTTACTAATCAATATTTACAGCGAGATGAAGATAATTTCATGGTCTTACAATCTGCTCCGTGTACTTTTTTAGATGAATCAGATAATACGTGTTTTATTTATGATGTGCGTCCAAAAGCTTGCTCAGAATATCCACATACCAATCGTAAAAAGTTTATCCAATTAGCAGATTTAACTATTAAAAATACGGAGGTTTGTCCTGCAACTTACCGAATAGTAGAGGAGTTGAAAAAGAGATTACCACAATCGGGAAGTTCTAAGAAATAAGTTTTTATAGATATTTTTTCTATTTTTAGGAAAAATATATCATAGTGGAAACTCTTATACATTATTTTGAAACGATTCCTTCTAGTCATAGAAGTATTATTTTAGTTGGCGGAATTACTTTCTTTTGGTTATTGGAAGGCGCTGTACCATTATTTAGTTTTAAATACAATAAATGGAAACACGCATGGCCTAATTTATTTTTTACTGCAACTACGGTAATTATCAATTTTGTATTAGCATTCTTATTATTAAAGACTGCCGATTGGGTGCAAGCAAATGACTTTGGATTAATCAACTGGCTACCCGAAATGCCATTGTGGTTGTACGTATTGTTAGGTGTATTATTTTTAGACTTCTTCGGAGCTTATTTAGCACATTTAGTTGAACATAAAGTAAAACCTTTGTGGATGGTACATTTAGTTCACCATTCTGATCATAAAGTGGATACCACAACAGCAAACAGACATCACCCGATAGAAAGTGTAATTCGTTTTACATTTACTTTAGTAGGTGTTTTTTTAGTCGGGACTCCAATAGCTACAATAATGTTGTACCAATCAATATCGTTAGTGTTTACGCAGTTAACACATGCTAATATAAAAATGCCTAAAAAGTTAGATAAGGTATTGAGTTATGTGATTGTATCACCCGATATGCACAAAGTACATCATCATAATTTATTACCTTATACAGATTCTAACTACGGAAATATCTTTTCTATTTGGGACCGTTTATTAGGAACGTATATGGAGTTAGATAGAGAAAAAATAGTGTATGGAGTAGATACATTTCCAGATGAAGAAAAAAACTCTAGTTTAAAAGAGTTGTTAAAACAGCCGTTTCAAGGCTATCGAAAACCTACGAATTTAAAGGAGTTATAAGAAGAAAAGGAACTGTAATTTTAAAAATTTTACAGCTCCTTTTTGAGATAATTATGCAGTGAACTTTGTTATTGCTGAGGCAGTAACTTCTGCGTTAGGTGTACAATGAATACCAGCGTCTGGATAAGAAGCATCTATTGTAGAATCATAAAGTGCACCTGTTTTATCCCAACATGTATATTGAAGATTTCCAGTATAATGACCTCCTTGAGTTTCTTTTAATTGAGTGTTATTTAACTCATTAACACCTTTTTGTAGTAAAATATTTTTTAACATAATTTAAAATTTATTTGGTTAATAATTTTTCAGTTTATATGGGGGTACCCATGCCATAATTAGTACCATTTGTTGGAGCTTTATAAGTGTTATCGTACGCATAACAAGAAGTAGTTGGAGATGAAAGGTCTACAGGAGATAAAAAAAATGTACTACCTGAGTTGTTTCGAAAACACTTCCATGTAATGTGTGATCTAGCTTTGTCAATGTTAACTATATGACCACCTACTAGTTCCTTTTGTTCAACTGTGTTTAATTTTTGAACACCGTTTAACTTTAAAATGCTTTTTTTCATAATAATATAAATTTGATTGTTAATAATATTAAAAGTTAAAGAATAACAGTTTTTATAAAAAATTAGAATACTTCTAGTAATCTCACAATACTTAACGTTCTCATTTTATATTGAAAATAAAAGAAGGTTATCTACCTTATTGAATTACAGGTTGACAATATTCATACCCTTGAAAGTCTTCAACACCAGGATTTCCAACGTTATAAATAATATCATATTGAGAAGTAATTCTGTTCCAACATCTCCATGACACTACAGTTTTAAGAGGAGTAAGAGGAGTTGTATTTGCCATTCCTCCATTTAGAGGAATTTTAGCTCCTCCATATATGTTTTTTTGATTTTTTTCAGATAATAATTGAAAACTTTTTAAGTTTAAAATGCTTTTTTTCATAATAATATAAATTTGATTGTTAATAATGACTTAAACCTAAAAAGTTTTTAAAAAAGGTTACGAATTAACTTTGTAAAGGATAGGAATTAATTTATAAAGAGGTATTTTTTAGGTTAAAAAAGGGTTTTGCCTGTGTTTTAAATAGCTGTTTAACTGGTGTTTGTGTTTTTTAGTTCATGTAAATTTGATTTCATAATTAACCCCGAAAACTATTATTTTATGAAACAACTACAAAACTTTGTATTAGTAAGCGTCGCCTCTGATGCTACAAGCATGGCAAAAAGAAGACACTGCAAACGAACTGTTAAACAACAAAAACTTAGAGGTAAAAGAGATTTTCTCGAAACTTAGGGAAGGGAATAACGATGAAGATAATGGTATGATAGCATTCAGAAATGAAGGCGAGTCATTACGATTGGTATTTTTTAGAAGTTTAGAAGAAGATTTCATTATCTCAGAAGATATATCTCTAAGAGACTATATTGCAAAGGAATTAGGTAAAACTAATATTACTTTACAAGCAAATAAATACGTTGTAGATTATTCTCGTTTTAAAAACGGAGAGGTTTTAATACCTCTAAAAAAATTAAAAAACTAACTAATCAAACGAATAAATTCTTAGTAGATGCTAAGGATTTTAAAAAATAAGAAAAAATGAAAAAACAAAATTTTTTATGGATGGCAGTAATGTGTTTTACATTACTTTTTAGCTGTCAAAGTGAAGAAATAATTGAAAATGAATCAAAAAAAGAAGAATTACAATTAGCAAAAGGAAGTACAGTAACTATTAATCATACGTACGATTATTATGGAAAACAATTTAAAATATCTTATGTATATAATGAAGAAAGTGGAGAAGTATTGAAGGCAGATGGAGATGTAGATTTTGCTCAAGAAATTTTTGGTAACGAAGAGAAAGCTCCAAAATCATTGTTTTTTAATAATCCAGAAGAAGGAAGCACTGATATTGAAGTAAAAGTTTTCGATAATACAGAAGACTTAAAAAAATACACCTCAAAAGTAGCAGAAGGTTTCCCAGGAGATCAAGTTTCAACAGAAGGGAAGTCATCAAAATGTAATAGCTATGATGTGTATGGCTCGGGTAACTTTTATTTCTATAAACATGCCTACTATAACACAGAAATGACAGGCATGAGAAGGCAAAAACGCTATTATTACAGAGACCATTGGGTTGGGTCAGGAAATAACGACCAATTATCTTCTTTAAAAATTAGAAAACCAACTTATAGACGACAAGTAGTATATTTATACCAACACTCTTGTTATGGAGGAAAAGTTATAGGCTTTTATTCACCAACAGGTTATTTAGGGTTAAACGTAGGGAATCTTAAATGGTACACCATGTCTGGTTGGTGGTGGTGGAAGAAGTCTTGGAACGACCAGGTTTCTTCTACATCAGGCTGGGCTTGGTAATAAAATAAACGATATCGTATTTAGTTGCTTGTAAAATAATAAAAGAACCTCAGAAGATTTTTCTTCTGAGGTTTTATAATTGCTTTTGGTCTTTATGTTTCTCAATCAACTCCAATACTTTCTTTCCTCTGGCTTTACAACCTTTACTTTCATGAATCACTTTAGTGCGAATTAGGTGTTCTAACTCAGGATGTACCCAATCTTTTTGTAAACCAAGTAAATATAAAGTATTCATGGTGTAGGCTTTAACTGCTATTTTTTGATCGGTAATCAACCAATCGAATCCAGTTTCTATAATTAAATCGATATCAGTTTCTGTTAACTGTTCTTTTATACCATTGGTTGTTTTTGAGGAAAAAGCAGTTGCTAAATGTTCACAAATTTTAGCACAAGGTCTTATAGCGCTATCAAAGTGTACTCTATATATATTTTTTGTAAAAATAGGGAGATAAGGAATAATATATTCAATTCCATTATGTGTACAAATCCATTCCAGTACCCAAGCAGCTTTAATAGATAGTTTATTATCAACATCGAAAGTAACATCAACTAAAAACTTTACTAATTCAGGTTGCTTTAATACAATATTTGCAGCATTATTTCTGTTTACTCTAGCAGGATTATCAACATTTTCTAGCACAGAAATTAAAAAATCAAGACTCATATTGGTATGGTTTATGTAAATTTGAATTGTAAAAGAAATTATAGCATGATAAATATAAAAAGGATATTTTCAACAACACTTTTGTTATCGGTATTTTTTATAACAGCTACTCAAGCACAAAAAATAAATAAATTTGATACTAATGGAAAGAGGCATGGAGTTTGGAAAAAATATTATGATGATAATAAAAACAAAATAAGATATTCAGGAGAGTTTAAAAATGGAAAAGAGATAGGTACATTTAATTTTTATGAACCTAACTCTTATGGAATTCCTTCTATGACTAAAGAATTTTCTGCAAAAACAGATAGTGCTTTTGTACAATTTTTTACACCAAATGGAAAAGTAAAAACAAAAGGATGGATGATAGGAAAAAAACGAGTAGGAAAATGGACGTATTATTTTTCAGACGGAAAACTTTTTTCAGAAGAAGAATATGCTGATGGTAAATTAGATGGAGTTTTAAAAAACTACTATAGAAATGGTAAATTAACTGAAGAAAGTATTTATAAAGATGGTAAGAAAAATGGACTTTCTAAGATTTTTACTGAAGAAGGAGTGATGATTGAAGAAGTGTATTATGTAAATGGTAAATTAGAAGGAGAAGGGAAATACTACGATTTAAAAGGAGATTTAAAAGAAAAAGGGATGTATAAAAATGGTAAGAGAGATGGTAAATGGCAATTTTACATGGATGGAGAAGTAGTTACCGACAAGAGAAAGAAAAAAGCGTTTTCAATTCCTAAAAATTAAATTATAAATATTAATAATTTAAATAACATTAGAAAAGAAAATAAACTGAGCCTTATCAGAGATTAGAATTCATCAATTTTAGTAATGAAGCCATCAATTATTTCCATAATATAAACATTTATTATTTCGTAAATTTGTAGCTTCAAAAGTATAAGATGAAAAGAGTAGTAGTAGGACTTTCAGGAGGCGTAGATAGTAGTGTAACAGCGTATTTACTAAAAGAACAGGGATACGAAGTTATTGGATTGTTCATGAAGAACTGGCATGATGATTCAGTAACCATTTCTAATGAATGTCCATGGTTAGAAGATAGTAACGACGCCATGATTGTTGCAGAAAAATTAGGAATTCCATTTCAAACAGTTGATTTAAGCGAACAATACAAAGAGCGTATTGTTGATTATATGTTTAATGAATATGAAAAAGGACGTACACCTAATCCTGATGTATTATGTAATCGAGAAATTAAGTTTGATGTGTTTATGGATATCGCGTTAAGTTTAGGAGCTGATTATGTAGCAACAGGGCATTACTGTAGAAAAACAGAAGAAATAATTGATGGAAAGCCTGTATACAAGTTATTAGCAGGAAAAGATACGAATAAAGATCAATCATACTTTTTATGTCAATTATCACAAGAACAACTGTCAAAGGCATTGTTCCCAATTGGAGAATTGACAAAACCAGAAGTTCGTGAAATAGCCAAAGAAGCAGATTTAATTACAGCTGATAAAAAAGACAGTCAAGGCTTGTGTTTTATAGGAAAAGTAAGACTTCCAGATTTTTTACAACAAAAACTACAACCGAAAGAAGGAGATATTGTCCGAATTCCAGATGAATTTGAGCAGTACAATCGTTTAGTTCCAGAATTTGAGAATAAAGAAGCGGAGTTAGCATATTTTTCAACGAAGTTCTCTTATAATAAAGAAGATGGAAAAGTAGTAGGTAAACATCAAGGCGCACATTATTTCACCAAAGGACAACGTAAAGGGTTAGCAGTTGGAGGTACCAAAGAACCATTGTTTGTGATTGAAACCGATGTAGATACCAACATTATTTATACAGGAGAAGGAAAAAATCACCAAGGATTGTATAGAAGTGTATTATTTGTATCAAATGAAGAATTGCACTGGGTACGTGAAGATTTAGCTTTACAAACTGGTGAATCTATGGAAGTAGAGGCGCGTATTCGTTACCGACAACCATTAGAAAAAGCTACTTTATATAAAGTTGATAACGGAATTTATGTAGAGTTTGAAAATCCACAGTCAGCTATTCAAGAAGGGCAGTTTGTTGCTTGGTATAAAAATGAAGAGCTATTAGGTTCTGGTGTGATTTCTTAAAAAGGGAAAAAATAAAACTATGAAAAAGATATTCTTATTATTGTTGGTGTTCATAAATATTAATGGATATTCACAGAAAGACTCTATTATAAACTATTTAGACAAGAAAGGTAATATAATCAACAATAAGGAGAAAGCAATGTCTTTTGAAATTATTACTAAGAGTGCAGATTCATTATGGTTGGTAAGGAAGTATAAACGTAGCGGAAAACTATATAATTATACACATTATCTAACAAAGGAGAAAAAGATTAAAATAGGAGAGTCAGTTTCGTTCAATAAAAATGGAAAAATATCAGCATTAACTTTCTACAATAAAAAAGGTAAAAGAAATGGGAGAATACAAACATGGTTCGATAATGGGAATAAGGATATTGAAGGAGTTTATATAGATGGTAAGAGAGAAGGAGTATGGAAAATTTACCATTATAATGGTAAATTGGCAGGTAGAGGAATCGCCAAAAGCGATTCGATAATTAAAACAACTTATTATAATGACAAGGGAGAAAAGATTGATGATTTAAAAAACATTATAAAAGAAAAGAGACCAACTTTTAAAGGGGGTAAGGATAAATATTACAAGCAACTTAAAAAGTTAACAAGTAAGATAAGTTACAAAGTTAAAGGTCAGATTATAGTTGAATATGTAATTGATATAAAAGGAGCAGTAAGAGATGTTACCATCAATGAAAAGGTTCCTAAAAAGTTAGAAAATGAAATTGTTCGTTTTTTTGAAAACTTAAAAGGGTGGGAGCCAGCGATACATATGAATAGAAAGATTCCTTTCAACTTTTCTCAACCATTAAACTTCAGAGGATAAAAATGCAAAACAGAATTACCAAACTATTTAATATACAGTATCCAATTGTTCAAGGTGGAATGATTTGGGTTTCAGGATGGAAGCTAGCTTCTGCAGTGTCAAATGCAGGTGGATTAGGATTAATTGGAGCAGGATCTATGTATCCAGAAGTACTTCGTGAACACATTCAAAAATGTAAAAAAGCAACAGATAAACCTTTTGGTGTAAATGTGCCAATGTTATATCCTGATATAGAGAAAATCATGGATATTATTGTTGAGGAAGGGGTGAAAATTGTGTTTACTTCCGCAGGGAATCCAAAAACATGGACCTCTTTTTTAAAGGAAAAAGGAATTACTGTAGCTCATGTGGTAAGTTCAGTAAAATTTGCTTTAAAAGCGGAAGCAGCTGGAGTAGATGCTGTGGTATGTGAAGGATTTGAAGCAGGAGGTCATAACGGACGAGAAGAAACTACTACGTTTACGTTAATTCCTATGGTTAAAGAACAAGTGAAGATTGCTGTAATTGCAGCAGGAGGAATAGGTTCAGGTAGAGGAATGTTAGCAGCAATGGTGTTGGGAGCAGACGGAGTGCAAATAGGAAGTCGTTTTGCAGCTACGGTAGAATCTTCAGCACATGACAACTTCAAGAAAACTATTGTAGATGTAAAAGACGGTGGCACACAACTAACGTTAAAGGAATTAGCTCCTGTACGTTTGGTAAAAAACAAGTTTTATCAAGAAATACAAGAGTTATATCAGCAAGGACCATCAGTAGAACAATTAAAAGAATTGTTAGGGCGTGCGAGAGCCAAAAGAGGTATGTTTGAAGGAAACTTGGACGATGGAGAACTAGAAATAGGTCAAGTAGCAGGGCTTATCCATGAAATTAAACCAGCAAAAGAAGTGTTAGAAGCAATTGTAGAAGAATATCAGCAAGTGAAAAAAGAACAGTTGTTTTAATCGCAGAGCGATTGCCAAAAAAAAATAGAAACGTCATTCCGACGAGGTAGGAGTAGGAATCTTATAAAGATGAGTTATAAACATGCTCTTCTCGTACTAACGAATGAAAATTAAGGTAAAACAAAATAATAATGCTTAAACAATTAATCAGTATTCTGTTTTTAATTATAGGCATTTACCAGCTATTTAAGTTAGTTAATTTAATTGAAAGCAATAAGGAGTCTTTTAAGATATTTATAGGTTATAGTAAAAATAAGTTATCCTAACCAAAAGGTTCAGAGATGTTCTTCAAGTTATTTTTTAGATACTTTCTACTTTTTTTAATTAGCATGTTTATATTTGGTCAACTTGTTTAGCTTTTCCTAAAGGAGACGAGAATTAGTAATTAGATTTTTTTAATCAGTACTTTACAAGAATAAATCTAATACTATTTTCAACACTTTTGAGAACTAACAAATTTCTCTTTAATAATTTGTGCCACAGGTTTATTTTCAATCTTACTTTCAAGCCAAGAAAGGATGTCTAAATATAAAAAAGCTCTTTTTTCATAAGGATGATTCTCATAAACCTTAAGGCGACTATGTACTTTTTTTAACTCCTTTTTTATTTGGTGCGGATATACATCTCCCAATGCTTTTATAGAAGAAATAAACTCTTTTTGAACCTCTTGTAAATTTTCCATTTTTAGTAAAAAACGATAGGTATCTTTAAACTGTCGCTCCAAATCATAATCCAAGCCACATTCGTAATGAGCAATTAAAGAGAGTACTCTAGCAAAACACTGTAAGTCGTTAGCTACCTGAATATTTTTAGGTTTAATGATCTTATTTAAATATAAAATACACTCTTTGTTTTTTCCCATTCCAAAGTACAAACAAGCAATTTTATAGTAAAATACCACGATATGATGATTATCAAGACGACTCTTATAACTATTAATCTTATCATTAATAATAGTCACTAAATATTCACCCTCAGAAAAACTACCCTCTAAGAAGTGTAAGTGCAATTTGTTAGCATAATAATATAGAAAAGTTAAGATTTCAGTATTGCTATTTTGCGGAATACTTTTTTCTTTAATTTCCTTTTCAAAAACAGAAAGCTCTTCTTTAAACTTATCATAATGTTTTATAAAAAATAAGCTTTCTAATAAGTAGTTTTTTCCTTTTAAATAAAAAACAGGATGCAAAGAAATATTCTTAGTATCATGCTTAAATAAATCTACCCATTTATTAGCATACTTATAACTCTGTAAAAAATCTTGAGTTAAAAAGCTATGCCACAAATGTGCTTTGTATAACCATAACTTTTCTCTAAAACCCAATTCTTCATACGTATATTCAGGAAGCTTAGAGTAAAAATAAGTATTTACTCGTTGTAGCTCCTCGTCATTTTTTACGTAGCCATTTTTCAGCAACGTTCCATAGAGTTGTAGCGACAAGTTTGACAATTTACTGGCGGTAACATTTTGCATACTAAGCTCTTTTGCTTGAATAGTTAATTCGTCAGAACGTGTATCAATACTTCGGGTTATATACTGACTTTCAATAACCTTTTCAAGCTCAACAATTTCATAGGCAACATTCTTTTCTTCATTTTCAACCGCCATATTCTTTGCTTTGTCAAGCAACTTTAAACTTTGCTTGTACAACCCTTTTTGATATAAAACAGTAGCAAAATCTAATTGTTCACGTATTTGAATTCGAATGTTTTTATGAGCAGGATTCATACGGAGACTAGTAAGTATTTGCTTGTATAAATGCGCTTTTAAGTTAGATAATTGCTGTTTACTAACCACACCGCTATCTATAATGGTCTTTTCGTTATAACTCTTTTGTTTTTCAAGCAATTTAAAAAGCGCAAAAAATTTAGCATCTACATTACCTCCTAAACGACCAACATATAAATTAAACTGACGTTTTTCTGACTTTGATAAAGACTTTATCAAAACAAACAAAGCGTCATTTTGTTGATTGGAGAATGTAATTTTTTTGCGCATAACTTTTTGTTTTTCAGTATTTTGTTTTTGTTTTTTGTTGTTTTGATATCGTAACTAACCCATTAAAAAAGAGCTTGCTAGAAAAGCCAATATATACATTTGGTTTTTATTTTGATAATCATAGTTAGATTTATGCAAAGCGATAAAATTCAAATTTTCGATACCACATTACGAGACGGAGAGCAAGTCCCAGGATGTAAATTAGATACCCAACAAAAACTAATTATTGCTGAAAGACTCGATTTTTTAGGAGTTGATGTAATAGAAGCGGGTTTCCCTGTATCAAGCCCAGGAGATTTTACATCAGTACAAGAAATAGCTAAATTAGTTAAAAATGCTACTGTTTGCGGATTAACAAGAGCCGTTAAAAAAGATATTGAAGTAGCAGCAGATGCTTTAAGGTTAGCTAGCAAGCCTAGGATTCATACGGGGATTGGTACCAGTGATTCACATATTCAGTATAAATTCAATGCATCGAAAGAAGAAGTAATTAGACGAGCAAAAGAAGCTGTTTCGTATGCTAAAAACTTTGTAGACGATGTAGAGTTTTATGCAGAAGATGCAGGTAGAACCGATAATGCTTTTTTAGCCAAAGTTTGTGAAGAAGTTATAAAATCAGGAGCAACAGTATTGAATATTCCTGATACTACAGGATATTGTTTACCTGAAGAATATGGAGCGAAAATCAAGTATTTAAAAGAGAATGTAAAAGGTATTGAAAATGTAATTATTTCATGCCATTGTCATAACGATTTAGGATTGGCTACAGCAAATTCTATTGCAGGAGCTATCAATGGAGCACGTCAAATAGAATGTACGGTTAACGGAATAGGAGAGCGAGCAGGAAATACAGCACTAGAAGAGGTGGTGATGATTTTAAAGCAGCATCCATACTTAAACCTTCAAACAGATATCAATACCAAATTACTGTACGATACAAGTATGATGGTTCGTGAACGCATGGGAATGCCTGTACAACCTAACAAAGCCATTGTAGGAGCAAATGCTTTTGCACATAGCTCAGGAATTCATCAAGATGGAGTTATCAAGAATCGTGAAACCTATGAAATTATCAATCCAGCAGATGTAGGAGTTACAGAAAGTGCTATTGTATTAACCGCAAGAAGCGGAAGAGCAGCCTTAGCATATCGCGCAAAAAAAATAGGATATGAGCTAACTAAAATTCAGTTAGATACAGCTTATAAAACATTCTTACAGTTTGCTGACAGACAAAAAGAAGTAATAGATGAAGACATTCATCAGATTATGAAACAAGTAAATAAAATTTCAAAAATAGCCATAGCTTAATGGGAAAGACATTATTTGATAAAGTATGGGATGCGCATGTGGTAGACACTGTTAAAGACGGACCACAGATTTTATATATAGACAAACACTTAATTCACGAAGTAACCAGCCCGCAAGCATTTAATGAGTTAAAAGAGCGTAAGATTCCAATTGCACGACCAGACAAAACAGTAGCAACAGCCGATCATAATACGCCAACCGTAAATCAACATTTACCAATCAAAGATGAACTGTCAAGGAATCAACTAGAGCAGTTAACACAAAACTGTAAAGAAAATGACATTACTTTATATGGTTTAGGACATAGATACAACGGAATTGTGCATGTAATGGCTCCCGAGTTAGGAATTACGCAACCAGGAATGACCATGGTTTGTGGAGATAGCCATACATCAACACATGGTGCTTTTGGTACTATTGCCTTTGGTATTGGAACAAGCCAAGTAGCCCAAGTATTTGCAAGCCAATGTTTGTTGTTAGAAAAACCTAAAAGTTTACGTGTAAATGTAAACGGTAAGTTGAAAAAAGGAGTGTTGCCTAAAGATGTAATCTTGTATATCATAGCACAATTAGGAACAAATTCAGGTACAGGATACTTCTGCGAATATGGAGGAAATGTGTTTGAAGAAATGTCTATGGAAGGACGTATGACTGTGTGTAATATGAGTATTGAAATGGGAGCAAGAGGTGGTATGATTGCTCCAGATGAAACTACTTTTGAGTATGTAAAAGGACGTGAGTTTGCACCAAAAGGAGAAGAGTTTGATAAAAAAGTAGCCTATTGGAAAACATTAAAAACAGATACAAACGCAGTATTTGATAAAGAGTATTCGTTTAATGCGGAAGACATAGAACCAATGCTCACTTACGGAACTAACCCTGGAATGGGTATAAAAATTTCAGAGAACATTCCCCAATTTGATGATGCTTCCTTTGAAAAGTCATTACAGTATATGAACTTTAAAAAAGGAACATCATTAATAAATACGCCCGTTAACTATGTATTTATAGGAAGTTGCACAAATTCAAGAATAGAAGATTTTAGAGTTGCAGCAGACTATATAAAAGGAAAGCAAAAAGCAGCGAATGTAAATGCGTGGTTAGTACCAGGTTCACAACAAGTGGCAAAACAAATAAAGCGAGAAGGTTTGCAAGAAGTTTTTGAAGCAGCAGGATTTCAATTACGACAACCTGGATGTTCAGCGTGTTTAGCTATGAATGACGATAAAATACCAGAAGGAGAATACTGTGTATCAACTTCAAACAGAAACTTTGAAGGACGTCAGGGACAAGGAGCAAGAACCATTTTAGCAAGTCCGTTAATGGCTGCAGCAACAGCAGTAGAAGGAAAAATTACTGACTTTACAAAACAATTAAACTAATGGAGAAATTTGTTAAACTAATAGATACCGCTGTACCACTATCAACCGAGAATATAGATACCGATCAAATTATACCCGCACGATTTTTAAAATCAACCAATAAAGAAGGATTCGGAGATAATGTATTTAGAGATTGGCGTTACAAAAAGAACGGAAGTATAAATGAAGACTTTGTCCTAAATAACCCAAATTATGCAGGAAGTATCTTAATAGCAGGAGATAATTTTGGTTGTGGTTCAAGTAGAGAACATGCTGCATGGGCATTAGCGGGTTACGGATTTAAAGTAGTAATTAGTAGTTTTTTTGCGGATATATTTAAAGGAAATGCACTTAATAACGGAATATTACCAGTACAAGTACCCAAAGAATATTTAGCAAAACTGTTAAAAAAAGTAACGGAATTACCAGACACAACTATTATAGTTGATTTAGAAAATCAAAAACTAAAAACCCCTATAGGTAATGTAGATTTTGAAATAAACCCGTACAAAAAACTATGTATGATAAATGGTTATGACGATATAGATTTTTTAATCAGTAAAAAAGATACAATAACGGCTTTTGAAGCAACAATGATATAAAAAGTAAAAAGATGAAGTACAATATAGCGGTAATACCAGGAGATGGAATAGGACCAGAAGTAACAGAGCAAGCAAAAAAAGTGCTTAGAGCTGTTGGTAATGTGTTTGATCACACATTCTTATTTAAAGAAACATTAATGGGAGCCTGTGCTATTGATAAAACAGGAAACCCGTTGCCAGATGAAACCATTGAGCTGTGTAAAAAGAGTGATGCTATTTTATTTGGTGCTATTGGAGATCCAAAATACGATAATGACCCTACAGCAAAAGTACGTCCAGAACAAGGATTGTTACGTTTACGAAAAGAGCTGGAGTTGTTTTGTAATGTACGTCCAGTAAAAGCATATGATACGTTACTTCAAAATTCACCGTTAAAGAAAGATAGAATCGAAGGAACCGATATTACTATTTATAGAGAACTGACTGGAGGAATCTATTTTGGAATTAAAGAATTAAGTGATGACGGACAGCATGCTTTTGATGGTTGTTCATACACTGTAGAAGAAATTGAAAGAATGGCGCATTTAGCTTTTCAGGCAGCTCAAAAAAGACGTAAAAAATTAACATTGGTAGATAAAGCCAACGTATTAGAAACGTCAAGGCTGTGGCGTAAAACTGTTGGAGATTTAGCAACTCAATATCCTGACGTTGAAGTAGACTATTTATTTGTTGATAATGCAGCGATGAAGTTAATTTTAAACCCAAAAGATTTTGATGTTATTTTAACCGAAAACCTTTTTGGAGACATTCTTTCTGACGAAGCAAGTGTTATAGGAGGTTCTATAGGTTTGTTAGCTTCCGCTTCAGTAGGAAAAGAAAATGCATTATTTGAGCCTATTCATGGATCTTTTCCTCAGGCTAAAGGAAAAGATATTGCCAATCCGTTGGCGTCTATTTTATCTACAGCAATGTTATTAGAGCATTTAGGTTTGATGCAAGAAGCGAAAGTAGTAGAAGTAGCCGTTCAAAAATCATTGGAATTAGGAATTACTACAGAAGACATCAATTCAGAAAACCCATTTTCGACTAGTAAGGTAGGAGATTTTATTGCAGACTATATCTATAATCAAGAAGATAGCGATATGAATTTCCAAAACATACACATGGGACAAAGCACTATTATATAAGTTAACACCGTACATTAACTATAAACTTCCTTTAACTACCGTAGTTAAAGGAAGTTTTGTTTGTAAGTATTTGGTAGTGTGTTGGTTAATTGTTTAAAAACTCACCTCATTGTTTGATATTTAATATTTTATGATTTTTCTGTTTAAATATTCTTTTTTTTAACGTTTTTTTTGATTTTATTTTAAATGTATGAATCTAAAGTGTAGATTTACAGTGAATTATAAAACCCTTCATATCATGAAAAAAACAAAGTTAGCCCTAATTATGGGCTTGTCTGTAGGTGTGTTCTTCACCTCATGTTCAAGTGAAAACGAACAAGTTAAAGAGTCGGATGTTATAGAGCAATATAGCGATAACCCAGGGCTCAAACCTGTACCTCAAGAGGTTGTTGATGCTGCAGCTAAATTAGAGTTAAATGTAGATCATATTCGTTATGATAATTTTTACTTTCCTGACGGAACATCAGAAGTGCGCTTATTTTTAGAAGAAGATGTAGTAATGACAGAACAAGAGTTGTTCACTTTAGCAAAGGCTAAGGATGATAATCAATCTGGACGTCAATACTCAACCAATAACTTAGTATCTCAAGGTAGAAATATCTCTATTATCGGATATACAGGTGGTGGTGGATATGGTCTTTCTAGTAAAGAGCAAACAGCACTACAATGGGCGGTAGATAATTACAATAATTTAAGCGGAGTATCTATTAGCTTTACTTTAAGTTTTGGAACTGATTATTCCAATAAAGATATGGTAGTATATCGTAATCCAAATTCATCAGGATCAGGAGGTAGTGCAGGTTTTCCAAGTGGAGGATTACCTTATAAGTGGGTACAAATTTACGGATTGTCAGGATACACAACAAATGTAAACGAGCATGTAATAACACATGAAATAGGACATTCAGTAGGGTTTAGACATACTGATTGGTTTAGCCGTCAAAGTTGTGGACAAAACACTAACGAAGGTACTGCTGGTGTTGGAGCTAACCATGTGTCTGGTACACCAACAGGATACGATTCAACTTCAGTTATGTTAGCTTGCTTTAGCTCTAACGAAGACGGAGAGTTTAATGGTAACGACATTACAGCACTACAAAACATGTACTAAGAAATAACTAACCTTAATACATATTTTTAAACCACCGAATTAAAGTCGGTGGTTCTTTATTGTTTATATTCCTTAGTTTATCATTTATTTTCCTGAGTTTATAAAAAAGACGTTTTAAAGAATGTAAGTCTTAAATACTTTTGAGGTATCTAATTATAAAACATACCATGATGAACCCAAAAAGAGAACTTATTTTTTTAAGAACATTTGCAGTAAGTATAACAGCACTAATAGGAGTTTTAACTACTGTAGCCTTTAAAAATAAAGGAAATACACAATTTGATACCATTGACGTAAAAAGAATTAATATTATTGAAAATGACGGAACGGTAAAAATGCTTATTACTAACGCAGCAAACTTTCCTGGCAAAGGCGATAAGATTAATGGAAGAGTATATCACGAAAGAAAAAAGAGAGCAGGAATGCTTTTTTATAATGAAGAAGGTATAGAGTGTGGCGGGTTTATTTATGATGGTAAAAAAACTGAAAAAGGACATAGTTCAGGGTTATCGTTAACGTTTGATCAATACGATGGAGACCAAGTAATGCAACTCATAACTACCGATGCTAAGAAAAATGGGAAAAGGTACAAAGCAGGTAGGTTAGTGTTTAATGATCGAGGAGACAACGAAACCCAAGAAATGTCCCTAAAAATAGGAGAGGAACTAAAAGCAATTAATGATTTGGAAGAGAGAAGAGCTAAGTTTAAAGAATATCAACAAAAAGGAATGATAGGAGGAGTACCTAGAGTAGCTTTAGGACAAACACAAGGAAAACAAAATGGATTGTTTTTATATGACACTAATGGAAAAACAAGAGCTAAGTTTATTATAGACGAGGATAATAAAATAAAATTAGAAGCCTATGATGAGAAAGGAAATACAGTAAGTACTTGGCCAGAAGATAAATAGGAATGCTAGAGTTTGCGGTGAGATTCTTTCAAAGATTTCATCGCAAATTTGATATATTTGTGAGTACTGATATGAAAACAAACACATCCTTTTTTAGAGAAAATGCTACATTTTTAATCTTTCTCTTTACCTTTTGCTTAATATTTATTTTAAAAAATCAATTTGGGAATTCAGATTCTTGGAAAGATTTTATCTTTTACCCTGATGCTCCTTTTTGGTATTTTTTTAAAGCAGTTTTTATTTTTTGGTGGGTTAGTTTTATCAAAAAGAGTATTAATAAAAACTCAAAAAAGCAGACTTCATTAAGTAGGAGATATGTGCGTTTTTTTGGAATAGGCTTGTTAACATATTTAGTGATAGGAAATAGTTTTGGATTAATTGTCGCGTTCATTTTTGATACTTATTCCAGAAACTTTGGTTCTGTTTATCATATAATATACGTCAATATAAACTCTGTAATTGACTTTATTATTTTTGGTGGATTTTCATTAGCCTACTTGTATTACAAAGAAAATGTAGCGTATCAAAAACAGGTAGCTGCCTATGAAATAAGTAAAGCTAAAAACGAGATTACACAATTAAAAAACCAATTAAACCCTCACTTTCTATTCAATAATTTAAATGTTTTAGATCAGCTTATTGATGAAGACACGGAAAGAGCTTCTTTGTTTTTAAATCGATTTTCAGAGTTGTATAGGTATAGTTTACATAGTGCAGATAAGCAATTAGTTTCATTAAAAGAAGAGTTGTTTTTTGCTGAAGGATATTTTAAGCTAATGGAAGAAAAATATCAGGGGTATTATCAACTACACATAGCACCAGCATTGTATACAAAAAATAGTGTAGTACCACCATTTTGTTTACAAGTTCTTATAGAAAATGCCATTACTCATAATAAAGGAACCTTTGAATCTCCTGTACAAATTACCATTACAGAAGATAAAGGAATTAAAGTAACGAATAACAAAGCGTTGTATTCTAAAAAAAGAAAAAGTAATGGAGTGGCATTGGCTAACCTATCAAAACAATTTGAACTGCTTGCTGAAAATACTATTAAGATACGCGAAACTGAAAAAGAGTTTGAAGTTGTTTTACCATTAACACTACCTCATAAACCTGTTTAGAAATGATAAAAGCACTTATAGTTGAAGATGAGTTACCTGCTAGAAAAAAGCTAAAAAAGTATATAGAAAGTTATCATGAATCTATTACTGTGGTAGAAGAGTTTGAAACGGTAGAAGAAGTGCTTCAGTTTTTTGAATCAACTTCTGATATTGATTTGATTTTTTCTGATATAGAGCTACGAGACGGTAATGTTTTTGAAGCCTATAAAAAGCTAGCAATTCAAACACCAATTATTTTTATTACAGCTTACAACCAGTTTTGGATGCATGCTTTTGAAACCAGCGGAATAGAGTATTTATTAAAACCGTATTCGTTTGAACGGTTTGAAAAAGCGGTAGATAAGTACTCAAGCTTAAAAAACTCAATGAAGGTTGAAAATGACCATAATGTTTTACAAAAATTAGATGCTTACTTAGCAAATCAAACAGCTCAAGCTCCTAAAAGCTATCAAGATTTTATTGCTGTTAAATCCTCTCAATATACCTATTTTTTAAAGGTGGATGAGATAGTGTATTTTCAAGCAGATTATGGAATTGTAACTGCATACGATATAAGTAATAAAAAGCATGTATTAAATCAATCTTCTTTAAAAGCATTAGAAGAAATAATAAATCCTAATGTGTTTTTTAAAATTAATAGAGGCGAATTACTCAATAGAAACTATATAGAAAAGATAAGTAGGTATAATAAAAATGTAGTAGCCATCAATCTAAAAAACAGCCAAACAGTTTTAAAAACCAGTCAAAATAAAACAGCAGAGTTTACGAAGTGGTTAGGATTATAAAAGCTAGAAGATTTAAGAGGTGTTTATTGGTCACAATTTAGTGTTCAAAACCCTGCAATTTGATTGCAGCACTTTCAGTAATAAAAAAAATCAAGTTCTTTTGTGTATTGAAAAACTTATAGGAGAGGGAGGGTTTTCTTAAAAGAGAAATGAATTCAAGTAATTCTAATTTTATATTAGAATAAACAAGGGGAATTTCAGTCCCCAGTGTAAAGAAACCTCTGTACTTTCAGTACAGAGTGATTTAGTCCCTAATTTTAGTTAGTAAAATGTATAAGGAGAGTAAACTTTATAAGAGTTGAAGAATAAGTACGCTCAAAATTTATGTTATTGAAAAGGAAGTTGGTTTATTACTCTATAGTGTTTTCGTTTATAAAACTATAACCATCATCCATTAACTTTTTTAAGAAATCGTCGAAACTATCAGCAATTACTTTTAATTCGTCAGGATCGTGTAAAAACCGTATTATTTGCCCTTTTTTTCCTGTTGACGAAGGACTAAAATCTATAAACAACTGAGAGGTTCCACCATTATTCATACAGTCTGAAAAATGAAGCCATCTAGTATTGGAATCAGCTTTATTTATGATTTTATCATCAATTTCAACACCTTCGTATGCTCTTTCAATATACTCAGAGTAGTGGCGGACTACATTTTTGTTTTGTATTATTTCTTCAGAGGATAATAGGTAATAAGGGTATTCGGAAACATCAGAACCTAAAACAAAAAATGAAATTGTTTCATCAGCATATTTTCTCCAATAGGTTCCATCTACATATTTCAGAAAGTCTATTAATGTTTTTGGTGTGTCTGGAAAAATTTGCGTTAATTCATCAATATGATTTTTTTTAGCTCCTTGTATATTTTTTTCAAAATATCCCCAGCTTTCTTTTCCATTGTGCTTTAAATAAGCATTTTTAAGTCCTTCTAAGTACTCTTCTAATGTTCTGCTCATAGATTTTTTTTAGAGTTTTTTGTTTTGATAGTTGTTATAACGTTTCATCAAATTTTAGTTTTTTATTCTTCATAGCATCTTGCCAACCATGCGGAAAAATTCCATGACTATTTTCATTTATACTATGGATAATGTCTGTTACGCTATTTTGTATTTCTTTAGGTAATTTATAGAATAATTTATCAACTTGAGTATTTCTTTCATAATCAAGAGTACCATTTTGATGTCTAATAGCTCTTTTTTTGCCGTGGTGATATATTAAAATTTTTATTCGGCCATCACCTTTTCCATTCATTCCAAGTGTTCCGTATACTATTACGGGCTCAATAAGTCCGTCATTGTCAAAATCTTTTAGTTTTAGATATTTAGTCCAAAAATAAATGGCGTGCTCTTTAGGTACTTCGTTATCTTTTGGAAGTATAAAATCATTTAATTTCCATTTTGTACTAAACAGACCGTTTTTATAGGAAAAGCAATATGCCTTTATAGCATCGGAACATTTTTTACTTCCTTTACAGTTAAGGTTGTTTTCTATCATAACTATAAAGTGTTTTCCTTCTCTGTCATTATACTCGTAAGTCTTATAAATAGTATTCTCAATTTCTAGTTTCGTTTTTACACTATTGGTAAAAATTGAGTGGACTTCTTTCTTGGTTAATAATTTACTTGAAGTAATTAAACTTTGACTAAAGCCTATGCTTGATAGGTAAAGTACGAAAATTAGAGATAAAATAGATTTCATTTTTTTCTTTATAATAATAGTTGATATTTTTTGAATAAATTATTATGAGTAATTCTCAACAATACATTGTCTTTCTAGGAAGTCTAAAGAAATATAATGCAGATAAGTTTTATAGCTTTATAAGTTGTAATTTTAAAGCCTAAAACACATTAATTAATTACAAAAAAACTCGCCAATTGGCGAGCTTGATGTTTTTAAAAAAGTTTAGCAGAAAAATTACTTCATTTCAGCAATAAACTCTTTGTTCATTTTCACATAATCAGCATTTCCAGCTTTTTCAGCACCTGCTAATGAAGCTTTAGCAGCTTTAAGAGCTCCTTTTTTATCACCAGCTTTAGCTAAGATTAAAGATTGTTGACGTAAGTACCAAAAGCGAGGTTGGTCTTTAGTCATGTCAACCGCTTTGTTAATCCAATTTTTAGCTTTGTTAATGTCTTTTCCTTCTTGTAAATAGTAAACAGCAGAAGAAAAATAATCGTTAGCAGAAGGACCTCCCATTACTTGAGCAATGCTTTTTTCTACCGCTTTATCAGTAGGAGTATTGAATTTTACACCAACGTAAGCATTTTCCCATAAAATTCCTAACACAGCAGAATCGTTTGTTAAATCATCAATACTCATTGTAAACGTTTCAATTTTCATAGGCATAGCTTCAACTTTTGCAGTCGTAGATACAGCTACTTTAGAGTCATCCCACTTTTTTGGAGTTCCCCAGTTATTAGTATCAGAATAAAAAATTACTTCCCAAGAATCTTTTCCTGGTTTTGTATACAAAGCATATGTGCCTTTTTTTAATATTTTACCGTCAATAGTAACATCATCGCTAAAACTAACTTTAGTATTTTGATTAGCTCCTGTTCTCCAAACTTTTCCATAAGGAACCAAATCTCCAAAAATAGTTCTTCCTTTCATACTAGGTCTAGAGTACTCAACTGTTACACCTGTTAAACCAACATTTTGCTCTAATTTAGCAGAAGGACTAGGTGCTGGGGTTTTTAATTGCGCATTAATACTTGTTGAAATTGCAACAACAAATAAACTTAAAAGTATTTTTTTCATGATAAAGGTTTATTTAGAGTATAAAATTACCATCTTATATTATGGTAAAATGTTAACAAAAACTTAAATTTGTTGTTTATAAACATGTTTAATCGTAATATTGCAATATTATAATAAAACGATAAAAATGTTAACAAAAAAATTAAGCTTTTTAGATAAAAATTTAACGTTATGGATTTTTGTAGCTATGATGTTAGGAGTTAGTATAGGATATATATACCCTGAAATATCCGGTAAAATAAATGCATTAAGTACTAACTCAACTAATATACCCATTGCAATTGGGTTAATTTTAATGATGTACCCTCCTTTAGCAAAAGTGAATTATGCGTTATTACCAAAAGTGTTTACAAATAAAAAAATACTACTAACTTCACTTTTACTTAATTGGGTAATTGGCCCTGTTTTAATGTTCTTTTTAGCGTTACTTTTTTTACATGATTATCCAGAGTATATGACTGGGTTAATTTTAATAGGTTTAGCTCGGTGTATAGCTATGGTTTTGGTTTGGAATGATTTAGCTGAAGGAAGTAGTGAGTATGGAGCAGGTTTGGTAGCTTTAAATAGTATATTTCAAGTATTTGCTTATAGTTTTTATGCGTGGATGTTTATTACTATTTTGCCCCCTTATTTTGGCTTTGAAGGTGCCGTAGTAGACATATCTATTTTAACAATTGCAGAAAGTGTAGCTATTTATTTAGGTATACCATTTATTATGGGAATTTTAAGTAGATATATTTTAGTGAAGTTAAAAGGTGAAGAATGGTATAATACCAAATTCATACCATCTATATCTCCATTAACTTTAATAGCTTTATTATTTACTATAATAATAATGTTTTCCTTAAAAGGAGAGTTAATAGTTAAAATACCTTTAGATATTTTATTAATAGCAGTTCCTTTATTACTGTATTTTACTCTTATGTTTATTATCGGCTTTTTTATAACCAAAGCTACAGGAGCTACTTACGACAAAACAACAGCTGTAGCTTTTACTGCGGCAGGTAACAATTTTGAGTTAGCAATTGCTGTAGCAATTGCTGTATTTGGATTAAACTCAGGAGAAGCTTTTACAGGAGTAATAGGGCCTTTAGTAGAGGTTCCAGCATTAATTTTACTAGTAAAAGTATCTTTTTGGCTGAAGAAGAAATATTTTAGTAAAAATTAAATAGAAATTAAAATATCTTACACCCTTAAATAAAAAAATCAATACTTCTAAGTATTGATTTTTTTATTTAAGAACTATAATACAATTAAGAGTATTTCTTCTTCCTCCAGTAATTAAACCCAAAGCCAAACAGAGCTAATAAAACTAAGGGAATACCAATATTCATAAATTGCCAAAAACGTTTTTCAGTAAAAGCACGTTGTTTATCCAATAAGTTAATTTGAATGGTTTTATTGCGTAATTGGATCAATCCAGAATCGTCTAATAAATAATCAATAGCATTGATTAAAAACTCTTTATTACCAAACTGTTCTCCTGTCCATTTATCTAAGGACAAATCGTGAGGTTTTCCTTTTAAAATCTGATTTCTACCTACATCACCGTCAGCAATTACAATCATTTTATTGTTTGTACTCTCAGCTTTAAAATCAGGAGCGTCAAAAGGTTTCATTCTGTTTTTATAAGCAGAAGGAATGTTACCTTCTATAAGAACAGCTAATAATTGTGGGCCTGAAGCAAATTCATTTTCTTTTGGTTCTTTGGCGATACTTTGTAACTCAATAAAGTTGGGAGTTCCTGTTTGTTTGGTAAGTACAGAAGTTACTAATAACGGAGTCTTTTTTAAGTTTCCTTTCAAAGTATCTATTTGAGTAGCAAAACGAAAACGAACAGGTGCAACATTTTTAGTAATCGGGTGGTTCGGATTGCCACTAACTAGTGGATGATAAAACCAATTTAAGTGTTGAAACTGTGTTTGATTTCCTACATTTCCTGTGGCTAACGGAATTTTAGCCGAGTATAAATCTTGAATTAGTTTATTGTTTACACGAACTTGATACCCAAACAATAAGTCCGTTAAATTCAAATCACGAGGAAAAGCTAACATTTTTCCTTCATTGTATAAACTATCAGTATCCGCATAATTATTATCTAACATCCATAAACTTTTACCACCATTGGCAATAAATTGATCAACGGTAAGCTTTTCCTCTTCTGTAAAACGCTCAGTAGGTTTAGCTATAATAGCTAAATCGTATGCTCTTAAATCTTTTATGGTTTTTTGCGGATTATTAGCAACACTATCTAATGTAAACTTAGCTAAACGATATTTTTTACCAACTTCACTTAACAAACTATATTGATAAATATCTTGCAACTCACCATTACCAGCCAATACCGCTATTTTTTGTTTTTCTTTTAAAGTAACATTATGTAATGCATTAGCAAAAGAATACTCTAATTTTTCAACAGCATTTTGTAGCTGAGCTTCTTGTGTCTTGGCAATTGAGTTAGGAAGTAAAGAAATTAACTCTACTTTTTTACCATAAGTAATTTCTGCCCAAGGAAAAATAATAGCTTCAGATAACTTTCCATCTTCTTCTACAGTTAACTGGCTAGGCATCATTCCTCTTTTTACCAAACGTTCACGAATATTATCAGGGTTGATAAAACGGAAACGAATATTGGCGTTTTTAGCTTGTAATTCTTCTAAAAACTGGCGTGTTTCTATTTGTAAACGTTTAAATTCCGCAGGAAAATCACCTTCTAAGAATACATGAATTGTTAGTGGGGTATCAATTTTATCAATAAGATTTTCACTTACTTCAGATAAGGTATAACGTTTGTCCTGTGTTAAATCGAAACGTTTGTAAACTGAATTAGCGATGTAATTAACAATTAACAGTCCGATAAGGGCTAATGCAATATGTTGTAATTTCTTATTCATTTTTTAACTGTTGTTTAGTGATGAATAAAAAGAAGAATGTAACACTGATAAAATAGATTAAATCACGAGTATCTATTACACCACGACTAATGCTTTTAAAGTGTTCGTTAATACCAAATTGTTGTAAGGTGTATCCTGAGTTTCCTAAAGAAGAACCTACAGCATCAAAACCATAGAATAAAGCAAAAGTGATAAATACACTTAAAATAAATGCCACAATTTGATTTTTTGATAGGGTAGAAGTAAATAATCCAACAGCTGTATAGGTTGCTGCTAAAAATAATAAACCTAAATACGAACCTATAGTACTACCTACATCTAAATTTCCAACAGGACTTCCTAATTGATATACAGTATATGTATAGGTTAATGTTGGTAATATGGCGATGACAACTAACAAAAGAGAAGCGAAAAACTTACCCAGTACAATTTGCCAATCGGTAAGCGGTTTCGTTTTTAGAATTTCAATAGTTCCACTATTAAATTCATCAGCAAAACTTTTCATTGTAATAGCAGGAATCAGGAATAAGAACAACCATGGAGCTAAATAAAAAAAGCTATTTAAATCGGCAAACCCCGCATTTAAAATGTTGAAATTGTCTTTAAATACCCATAAAAATAAGCCATTTACAAGTAAAAATACCCCAATAACCAAATAGGCAATGGGAGAGGCAAAAAATGAGTTAAATTCTTTCTTTAGTAGTGGTAACAATGTATAACTATTTTAGTTGTTTATAATATTTAGTTATTTTCAGATAGGTATTGACTAAGGTAACGATTCAACTTTATCTACACTCCAAGCAAAGGGTTTGTCATTAAATAACACTTTGGTTTGTGCCCAAACGCCTTTAAATAAATCAGAATTTCTGTAGTTTTCTAAGTCCTGCTCAGTATCCCAATAACTATAAGTGAAAAATATGTTTGGATTTGTTTTGTCTCTGTATAACTCTAATAAACGGCAACCAGGTGAATTTCGTATAAATTCTTTTTTGGAGTTAAAGGTGTTTAAAAATTCTTCAATTTTCTCTGGCTGAAAGCTCATTTTTACAATTCGTACAAACATAAATTTAACTTATAGGGGTAAACTCTGGTTTAATAGGATTTTCAAATTCAACAGTAATGGTGTCGCGATATTCTAAACCAAGTAGGGTAGAAGCTCCACCAACCGTTTCTAAATTACTTCGGTAAATAGCAATCTCCAAAAAGCCAGCAGAATTAAAAATAGCTAACTTTTCACCATCATACTGTCGTTTATCAGTTACCGTAAAATCAACAATTTCGTTATATCTGCTGTAAATTTTAGAAAAAGTATAACGTCTAGCCGTAACTTTATAATCACGACCTTTTCCAATAGTATTAAATTGTTTTTTACTAATGTTAGTAATTACATTTCCATAATTATCAATGTAAATAACACCACCTGCAATAATAGTTTGTTGCTCGTTTACTTTAGGCTTAATTTCAACAATCTTTTTATACGTGTCAACCTCTCTACCAATAACGCTTAAACTACCACCACGAGCAATATGAGAAGCTACTTGCACAAAAACGTCTAGCACAGGAAAACTACTCTCAATACGATCGTGAATATTAATTTCAAAAATTTTAGTAGGTTTAATTTCAGAAGCAATCATTGAAATTAGTCCGTTATCAGGACAAATAAAATAATGATTATCCAATTCTAAGGCAATATGCTTATTGTCCACACTTAATTCTGAATCTACCCCAATAACATGAATTGTTTTATCAGGAAAGCTTTTATAAGCATTCTTTAAAATATAAGCAGTTTCAGTAATGTTGAAAGGAGAGATTTCATGCGTAATATCAACAATCTTAGCATCAGGTAACTCAGAATAAATAGCTCCTTTTACAGCCCCTACAAAGTGGTCTTTCGTTCCAAAATCAGTAGTTAATGTAATAAGAGACATTAATTTAGGTGTTTGTTAATTAATTTGTGAAAAATTATGCTGAAATTTTAAACAAAACTACGTAATTCAAGAAAAATAATCATTATTTTTAGTGTGAATAATATTAAAACTTTTATCATTTGAACGAACGCGTAATTGAATTAACAGAAATCAACCCAAACGATTTTTTTGGAGCTCAAAACAGCACTATTACTCAGTTAAAAAGCTTCTTTCCTAAAATAAAAATAGTTGCTAGAGGAAATAAACTTAAAATTTTTGGTGAACCTGAATTATTAAATGAATTTGAAAAGCGATTAGAAATGCTTATCAAATACTTTAATAGATACAACAAGCTAGATGAAAATAGTATTGAGCGAATTTTAACGTCAACAGGAAAGGAAGAAGAAATACGAAAATCTGGAAATGCAAAAGACGTTCTAGTACACGGTGTTAGTGGAAAGTTAATAAAAGCTCAAACAGCTAATCAGCGTAAAATGGTTGAGTTAATGCAAAAAAATGATATGTTATTTGCTGTAGGACCTGCGGGTACTGGTAAAACATACACAGCAGTTGCTTTGGCTGTAAAAGCATTAAAAGAAAAAGAAGTAAGACGAATTATATTAACAAGACCTGCGGTGGAGTCAGGTGAAAACTTAGGATTTCTTCCTGGAGATTTAAAAGAGAAGTTAGATCCATACATGCAACCTTTATATGATGCCTTACGCGACATGATTCCGCATGAAAAACTTGAATCACATCTAGAAAAAGGAGTCATACAAATAGCACCTCTGGCTTTTATGCGTGGTAGAACTCTTGACAATGCTTTTGTAATTTTAGATGAAGCACAAAACACAACGCATTCACAGATGAAGATGTTTTTAACACGTATGGGAATGCACGCAAAGTTTATTATAACCGGAGATCCAGGTCAGATAGATTTACCAAGAAGACAAGTTTCTGGATTGAAAGAATCGTTATTAGCGTTAAAAGATATTGAAGGAATTGCGCAGGTGTATTTAGATGACAAAGATGTAATCCGCCATCGATTAGTTAAAAAGATTATTACAGCTTACAAAAGCATAGAAACGGAATAGAGTATGTTAAAAAACTTGGGATTTCAAGAATATTTATCGGTAGGGTATATATTTTTGATTGCTTTAGGCTTAGTTAGTGATACCATTTTTTATCGTTATCTAGATATAGATTATTTACAATACATAACTATCACAGATACACTTTTGTCTCCTATTTCATTATTAGCTAACAATTGGGCGTTGTCAGTAATTCTTATAGTATTTTCCATGTCTTTGTATTTCCTTATTAAAAACTCAGTTAAAATAGAAAAAATACTAAAGAGAGTAAAATGGTTGAAAAAGAGAATTGAAGCAAATAAAAAAGCAAAAAGAAAAGAGTACGACAACAAGTCAGCTTTTATAGTTTCTGTTTTTATTATGGTGTTTTCTTTATTGTTAGGGTTTAGGCTAGGAATGGGGATAAATTATAAAAAACGTTTAGCAGAAGGTAGGCTTAAGAATAATATGACATTAGTTTTTAAAGATGATTCTCAACTAAAAGCTAAAAAAATAGGTCAAAATAGTGCTTATATTTTTTATGTAGAAGAAGGGAATACATTCGTAACTGTAACACCTATTTTAGAAAATATAAAACAAATAAAAACTATTCAAAAAGAAGAGTAGAATACTTACATTTGCGGGCAACAACACAACAATATACTAATGAATACAATTAACGAAACAAATTTCCAGTTTCAAGGGCAAAAAGAAGTTTATAAAGGAAAAGTAAGAGAAGTATATAATATCAATGATGATTTATTGGTAATGATAGCTTCTGATCGTCTTTCCGCTTTCGATGTAATCTTACCACGCCAAATTCCTTTTAAAGGACAAATTCTAAATCAAATTGCTACAAAAATGATGAACGATACTGCGGATATTGTTCCAAATTGGTTATTAGCGAATCCAGATGAAAATGTAGCAGTAGGTCATTTATGTGAACCTTTTAAAGTAGAAATGGTAATCCGCGGATATTTATCTGGTCATGCAGCTCGTGAATATGCAGTAGGAAAAAGAATGCTTTGTGGAGTAGCAATGCCTGAAGGAATGAAAGAAAATGATAAATTCCCAGAGCCAATTATTACACCATCAACAAAGGCAGATAATGGAGAACACGATGAAGATATTTCTCGTGAAGATATTTTAGCAAAAGGAATTGTTTCAGAAGAAGACTATTTAGTATTAGAAGATTACACAAGAAAGTTATTTCAAAGAGGGACTGAATTAGCTGCTAAAAGAGGATTGATTTTAGTAGATACCAAATATGAGTTTGGAAAAACTAAAGATGGTAAAATTGTATTGATAGATGAAATCCATACACCAGATTCTTCTCGTTATTTTTATGCTGATGGGTATGCTGAGCGTCAAGAAAAAGGAGAGAAGCAAAAACAATTGTCAAAAGAGTTTGTACGTCAGTGGTTAATTGAGAACGGTTTTCAAGGAAAAGAAGGACAAGGAATTCCTGAAATGTCTGATGAAAAAGTTATAGAGATTTCAAATAGGTACATTGAGTTATACGAACAAATCACAGGAGAAACCTTTGTAAAAGCAAACACCGAAAGCGTACTCGAAAGAATAGAGAAAAACGTAACTACGTTTTTAAAAAATAAATAATAAAAAGAGAGGCTTTTGCCTCTCTTTTTATTTAAAATTATCTTAAAAGAATCCCATTAACAAACAAGCATTTATATTTTTTGTAACTTACACGATAAAAACAAAAATTAGCAAAAATGCCAAATTATACATTAAAAATTAACGGAAAGTCGGTATCCTTTGAGGCAGATGCTGATACACCATTGTTGTGGGTTTTACGAGATGAACTCAATATGGTTGGAACTAAATTCGGTTGTGGAATAGCACAATGCGGAGCCTGTACTGTTCATGTAGACGGAACAGCAATGAGAAGTTGTCAATTACAAATTTCTATGTTAGACGGTGAAGAAATAACAACCATTGAAGGGCTATCAACTGAAGGAGATCATCCGTTACAAGAAGCTTGGAAAGAAGTAGATGTTCCACAATGTGGTTACTGTCAAGCAGGTCAAATTATGACAGCAGCTTCCTTTTTAAAAGAAAATCCAAAACCTTCTAAAGAAGAGATAAGAGAAGCAATGCAAGGTAATATTTGTCGTTGCGCTGCATACAATAGAATAGAAAAGGCAGTTGCATTGGCTGCAGATAAAATGTCTTAAAAACTTTCAATCATGAGTACACAAGAAAAAAACTTTACGTTTAGCAGAAGAAATTTTTTAAGAACTTCTGCATTAGCTAGTGGTGGTATTATGATTGGATTTAATCTATTTACTGCCTGTAAACCTAATGTAAAACCATCTGTAGATGTAGAAAACTTAAATTTCAACGATTTTAACGCATTTATAAAAATATCTGATGAAGGCTATGTAACTATTTACTCTCCAAATCCAGAGATAGGTCAAGGGGTAAAAACTTCAATGCCTATGATTATTGCAGAAGAGTTAGATGTAGAATGGGATAAAGTACATGTTGCACAAGCTCCTTTAGATACCAAAAACTATACACGACAGTTAGCAGGAGGTAGTCAATCAATTCGTCATGGCTGGACAGCGCTTAGAGAAACAGGAGCAACTACAAAACAAATGTTAATTAATGCGGCAGCAGTAAAATGGGGAGTAGATGCAACTACTTGTTCAGCTTCAAAAGGAATTATTACAAATGCAAAAGGTGAAACGTTAGGATATGGTGAAGTAGTAAAAGAAGCTGCTACTTTAGAGGTGCCAGAAAACGTCGCTTTAAAAAAGCCATCTGAGTTCTCCATTATTGGTAAAAATGCTATAAATGTTGATATAGAAAAAATAGTAACAGGAAAACCTTTATTCGGTTTAGACTATAAAGAAGAAGGTATGTTGTTCGCATCTGTAGTAAGACCTCCTTCTTTTGGACAAGAGTTAGAGTCTTACGATGTAGCAGAAGCAAAGAAAGTGTCAGGAGTAATAGATGTTATAACAATAGGAGAGAAAGCAAGAAACTTTATTGAGTCAGGAAAAGCTAATTGGACGTTTAAGTTAACGAAAACGGATAAAGTAGTTGTACTAGCAGAAAATACATGGGCGGCAATTAAAGGAGCAAAAGCAATTAAAACTGTATGGAAAGATAATTCTGAGTTAGAAGATACAAAACTTCATAATGAAAAGCTAACAAAATTATTAGAAGCGAGTGACTTAGATGTAAGAAGAGAAGACGGAAATGTAAGAAAAGCTTTTGCAGAAGCAGATAAAGTTATCGAACGTACCTATCATTCACCTTTCTTACCACATAACTGTATGGAACCAATGAACTTTTTCGCAAGTGTAACACCAGAAAAAGTACACCTAGTTGGTTCTGTACAAACACCAGAATATGCAGCAATGGTTGCAGCAGAAATGTTAGGGCGTAATTTGGAAGAAGTTCATGTAGAAATGACCCGAATGGGAGGAGGTTTCGGAAGAAGATTATATGGAGATTTTGTTTATGAAGCGTTGGAAATATCTGATAAAATACAAAAACCAGTAAAAATGGTTTCAACGAGAGAAGACGATGTAACTAGTGGAACATATAGGCCAGCAATTAAATATAGAATCGCAGCATCAATAAAAGACAGAAAAATAACAGGATACCATTTGAAAGAAGCAGCCGTAAATGATAATATGTACGGATTAATACCACATTTCTTTCCTGCAGGATGTATTCCAAACTATAAAGTATCAACTGGAAATTACAAGAGTAATATTAGTACAGGAGCTTGGAGAGCACCATATACTAACTTTTTAGGCTATGCAGAACAAAGTTTTTTCGATGAATTAGCGGAAGAATTAGAGATAGATGCGGTGCAGTTACGTTTAGAATTGTTAGAAAATGTAAAAGCCACAGAAGATAAAAGAATAGAGTACTCAGGTAAACGAATGCAAGACACTATAAAGTTAGCAGCAGAAAAAGGGAGCTGGGGAAAAGCTAAAAAAGGAGTTTATCAAGGTTTTTCAGCTTATTACAGTCATAATACCCACGTAGCTGAAGTTGCAGAGGTAGAGCTAAAAGATGGAGTGCCAGTTATAACAAAAGTAGTTACAGCGGTTGATTGTGGTATAGTTGTTAATCCAACAGGAGCTATAAACCAAGTAGTAGGAGGAGTTATTGATGGTATTGGACACGCAATGTATGGAAACTTAACTTTTAAAGAAGGAGTACCTTCAAGTAGAAATTTTGACAACTATAAGCTTATAAGAATGAATGAAACACCTAAAGTAGAAGTTCATTTTGTGCAAAATGAATTATCACCTACAGGTTTAGGAGAACCAGGCTTACCACCAGCAGGAGGAGCAGTTGCGAATGCAATACATAAAGCTTTAGGAAAAAGGCTATATAAACAACCTTTTGTAGAGGAATTAAAATCGAACATTTTATCTTAAAAATCAAAGAGCTTTATAGGTATGCCAAAGTAGTATGTTTGTTATTTATTGAAAATGAAACACTCGGTAATTTTTGAAAATCTGTTAAAAAGCACTACTTTCGCAACCTATAAAAATCAAAAATAACAATGGTTAAAGATTTATTTGAAAGAATTAAAGGAGATAAAGGACCTTTAGGAAAATGGGCGGATAAAGCAGAAGGATATTATGTGTTTCCTAAATTAGAAGGACCAATCTCTAACCGCATGTCTTTCAATGGAAAAAAAGTAATAACTTGGAGTATTAACGACTACTTAGGATTAGCAAATCATCCAGAAGTGTTAAAAGTAGATGGAGAATCTGCTGCTACAGATGGTATGGCTTACCCTATGGGAGCTCGTATGATGTCAGGTCACACTAAATACCATGAACAATTAGAGCAAGAATGTGCTGAATTTGTTGGTAAAGAAGCAGCTTATTTAGTAAATTTCGGATACCAAGGAATGGTATCAGCAATTGATGCCTTAGTAGGAAAAGACGATATCATAGTATATGACATGGATACACATGCATGTATTATTGATGGAGTTCGTTTACACGCAGGAAAACGTTTTGTATATCGCCATAACGATATAGAGAGCTGTGAGAAAAATTTGAAGCGTGCCACCAAAATGGCAGAAAAAACAGGAGGTGGAATTTTGTTAGTTTCTGAAGGTGTTTTCGGTATGCGAGGAGAACAAGGGCGTTTAGCAGAAATTGTAGCCTTAAAAGAAAAATACAACTTCCGCTTATTGGTTGATGATGCTCACGGGTTTGGAACATTAGGAGAAGGAGGAAGAGGAACAGGATTTGAACAAGGAGTACAAGACGGAATAGATGTGTATTTTGCAACATTTGCAAAATCTATGGCAGGAATAGGTGCATTCTTTGCAGGAGACAAAGATGTTGTTCAATATCTACAATACAATATGAGATCACAAATGTTTGCTAAATCATTACCAATGCCAATGGTAAAAGGAGCATTAAAACGTTTAGATATGATTCGTACCATGCCTGAACTAAAAGAAAACCTTTGGAAAATAACCAATGCGTTACAATCAGGTTTACGTGAAGCAGGTTTTGATTTAGGAACAACGCAAACATGTATTACACCAGTATACTTAAAAGGAGAAATTCCAGAAGCTATGGCAATGGTGAACGATTTAAGAGAAAACCATGGAGTATTCTGTTCAATTGTAGTATATCCAGTAATACCGAAAGGATTAATAATATTAAGATTAATTCCAACAGCACGTCATACAATTGAAGACGTAAATGAAACAATAGAAGCTTTTTCTGCAATCCGTGAAAAACTAGAAAACGGAACCTATAAACAAGTAGCAGCTACAATTATGGCAGAATAATAAGAAACTGAAAAAAAATAATAAAAGCTCATGAAATACTTCATGAGTTTTTTTGTTTTAAAAGAGAAATGATACATTTGAAGTACCTTTACTTATTAAAAATCAAATGAAAAAACTACTATACATATACCTACTATTATTCGCAGCAGCATTAAGTGCGCAAATTAAGGATACATTACCAAACTTTAATGATGAATATATATTGATAAGAGAAGGGGATAGTTTAATGATAAAGTTAAACGAGGTAACGGTACTTCCAAAGCATAAGTTTAAAGAAAAAAAAGATATTCTTTATTATTATTGGCTTCGAAAAAAAGTATTCAAAGCATATCCTTATGCAATTTTAGCAGCAAAAAGAGTAGATAGTGTAAACTCACGTTTAGCTAGAATTAAATCAAAAAGTAAAAAAAGAAAGTATATAAAAAGAATTCAAAAGTATTTAGAAGAAGAGTTAACAGCTCCCTTAAAAAAGTTAACAAGAACAGAAGGAAGAATTTTGTTAAAGCTAATTCATCGTCAAACGGGAAAAACAGCCTTTGCTAATGTAAAAGAGTTAAGAAGTGGTTGGAAAGCCTTTTGGTACAATACTACAGCAAATTTATTTAAACTATCATTAAAGTCAGAGTATAAACCTGAAGCGGAAAACGAAGATTATTTAGTAGAGGACATTATACAGCGAGCATATATAGAAGAAAAGTTGGAGTATCAAGAGCCTAAATTACGAAAGAATTATTTAGTAATTGTATCCAAAAGTAGAGGATATATTGATGTATCCGAGTATAAAGAGATGTTTTCGAAGATGCGAAAGAAGCGAAAACGAAAGAAAAAGTAAAAAAATAAAGAATTCAAATTCTTACTAAAGTTGATAATTAAGTACTGTAATAGTTATATGTACTTCCATGTTAGAAGCATTAAGATAGTAATAAATATAGTAAACAAAGGTAGGAGAGAAGTATAGGATAAAAAACTTTCGGGTGTAACTAATTATATAATAACGTATTAAAAAATATTTTAAAAAAAAGGTTTAAAAATTGCTTGTTAAGTGGGAAAAGGTATCTATATTTGCACCCGCCAACGGAGAAGCGCTAAGTTTTAAAGTTAGCAAAAGTTCATTAAAATAGGGGTGTAAGATATTTAAAGA
>NZ_JAKRGE010000009.1:2500-5664 GCF_022347665.1 Tenacibaculum sp. Mcav3-52
TATAAAGAGCTCGTTGTAGTAGAGATACTACAGCAAAAAGTACAATAAGCTAAATAAGGGCGTATGGAGGATGCCTAGGCTTTCAGAGGCGAAGAAGGACGCGATAAGCTGCGATAAGCTACGGGGAGAAGCACATATTTTATGATCCGTAGATTTCCGAATGGGGCAACCCGTCATGTTGAAGACATGTCACACCTTCGGGTGAGCAAACGTGGTGAACTGAAACATCTAAGTAACCATAGGAAGAGAAAACAAAAGTGATTCCGTTAGTAGTGGCGAGCGAACGCGGATTAGCCCAAACCAATGTTGTTACGGCAATATTGGGGTTGTAGGGCTGCGACATTAGAATCTAAGAGAACTGGAATCGTTTGGAAAGACGAACCGCAGAGAGTGATAGTCTCGTACAGGTAATCGAAGAGGATATAGCAGTACCCTGAGTAGTGCGGGACACGTGTAATCCTGTATGAATCCACCGGGACCATCCGGTAAGGCTAAATACTCCTGAAAGACCGATAGTGAACTAGTACCGTGAGGGAAAGGTGAAAAGAACCCTAAGTAAGGGAGTGAAAGAGAACCTGAAACCGTACGCCTACAAGCGGTCGAAGCACATTTACTGTGTGACGGCGTGCCTTTTGCATAATGAGCCTACGAGTTACTGTTGCTAGCAAGGTTAAAGATTTAAGGTCTGGAGCCGAAGCGAAAGCGAGTCTGAATAGGGCGGTTATAGTTAGTAGTAGTAGACGCGAAACCGAGTGATCTACCCATGGGCAGGTTGAAGCTGTGGTAACACACAGTGGAGGACCGAACCAGTTGACGTTGAAAAGTCTTTGGATGACCTGTGGGTAGGGGTGAAAGGCCAATCAAACTCGGAAATAGCTCGTACTCCCCGAAATGCATTTAGGTGCAGCGTTGAATAAAAGTTTTATAGAGGTAGAGCTACTGATTGGATGCGGGGGCTTCACCGCCTACCAATTCCTGACAAACTCCGAATGCTATAAAATGTTTTTCAGCAGTGAGGGCATGGGTGCTAAGGTCCATGTCCGAGAGGGAAAGAACCCAGACCATCAGCTAAGGTCCCCAAATATATGTTAAGTTGAAAAAACGAGGTTTGACTGCCCAGACAGCTAGGATGTTGGCTTGGAAGCAGCCATTCATTTAAAGAGTGCGTAACAGCTCACTAGTCGAGCGGTCGAGCATGGATAATAATCGGGCATAAACATATTACCGAAGCTATGGACTTTTAAAAGTGGTAGGGGAGCATTCTATATGTGCTGAAGGTGTGCTGTGAGGCATGCTGGAACGTATAGAAAAGAAAATGTAGGCATAAGTAACGATAAAGGGGGCGAGAAACCCCCTCACCGAAAGACTAAGGTTTCCTCAGCGATGCTAATCAGCTGAGGGTTAGTCGGGACCTAAGGCGAATCCGAAGGGAGTAGTCGATGGACAACAGGTTAATATTCCTGTACTTCTTATAATTGCGATGGGGTGACGGAGTACTGAAAGCACCGCGAACTGACGGAATAGTTCGTTGAAACATTTAGGTATTAGACTGGTAGGCAAATCCGCTGGTTTAGCTGAAGTGTGATAGTACCACAAGTCTTCGGATGCGTGGATAGTGTGCCTAAAAACTTCCAAGAAAAACCTCTAAGCTTCAGATTATAAGAACCCGTACCGTAAACCGACACAGGTAGTTGGGATGAGAATTCTAAGGTGCTCGAGAGATTCATGGCTAAGGAACTAGGCAAAATAGACTCGTAACTTCGGGAGAAGAGTCGCCAACAGCAATGTTGGCCGCAGTGAAAAGATCCAGGCGACTGTTTATCAAAAACACAGGGCTTTGCTAAATTGAAAGATGATGTATAAGGCCTGACACCTGCCCGGTGCTGGAAGGTTAAGTGGAGTTGTTAGCTTCGGCGACGCAATCAAATGAAGCCCCAGTAAACGGCGGCCGTAACTATAACGGTCCTAAGGTAGCGAAATTCCTTGTCGGGTAAGTTCCGACCTGCACGAATGGTGCAACGATCTGGATACTGTCTCAGCCATGAGCTCGGTGAAATTGTAGTATCGGTGAAGATGCCGATTACCCGCAGCGGGACGAAAAGACCCCGTGAACCTTTACTATAGCTTCGTATTGACTTTGGATAAGTAATGTGTAGGATAGGTGGGAGACTTTGAAGCGGCGTCGCTAGGCGTTGTGGAGTCATCCTTGAAATACCACCCTTTGCTTATCTAGAGCCTAACTCAGCAATGAGAACAGTGCGTGGTGGGTAGTTTGACTGGGGTGGTCGCCTCCAAAAGAGTAACGGAGGCTTCTAAAGGTTCCCTCAGCACGCTTGGTAACCGTGCGTAGAGTGCAATGGCATAAGGGAGCTTGACTGAGAGACATACAGGTCGATCAGGTACGAAAGTAGAGCATAGTGATCCGGTGGTTCCGCATGGAAGGGCCATCGCTCAAAGGATAAAAGGTACTCCGGGGATAACAGGCTGATCTCCCCCAAGAGCTCACATCGACGGGGGGGTTTGGCACCTCGATGTCGGCTCGTCACATCCTGGGGCTGGAGAAGGTCCCAAGGGTTGGGCTGTTCGCCCATTAAAGTGGCACGCGAGCTGGGTTCAGAACGTCGTGAGACAGTTCGGTCTCTATCTGCTGTGGGCGTTAGAAATTTGAGTGGATCTGACTTTAGTACGAGAGGACCGAGTTGGACTGACCTCTAGTGTATCTGTTGTCTCGCCAGGGGCACTGCAGAGTAGCTACGTCGGGAAGGGATAAGCGCTGAAAGCATATAAGCGCGAAACCCACCACAAGATGAGATTTCTTTAAAGGGTCGTGGAAGATCACCACGTTGATAGGCTATAAGTGTAAGTGCAGTAATGTATGTAGCTGAGTAGTACTAATAACCCATAGGCTTATGTACGTATCCCGGTCCTAGTGGCCGGGAGCAAACTCTTTGATGAATTTAGGATATGATTTTACTAATATGTTAACTTTTACAGTTGAAATATACTGAAACGATTTAAGGTGATTATCGCAATGGGGCTCACCTCTTACCATTCCGAACAGAGAAGTTAAGCCCATTAGCGCCGATGGTACTGCCACAGGTGGGAGAGTAGGTCGTTGCCTTTCTTTATCAAACCTCAATCTTTTAAAGATTGAGGTTTTTTTT